>DCWQ01000059.1:759-34689 GCA_002328185.1 Dehalococcoidia bacterium UBA2158 | reverse complement strand
GACGACGAAGAGGAAGAAGAAGGCGAATTGCCCGAATTAGATGATTTGCCGGTACTGATTCCCGACGCCGGAAAGATCCGGTTCGCCGAGGATATCGTCGAAGAGTTCCGAGGTGGCGGCCGCGGTGGCCGGCGCCGAAGGGGCGGCGGTGGCGCCAGAGGAGGCGCGCGTGGCGGTGGAGCCCGCGGTGGCGAAGCTGCTGCCGGCGGAGGCCGCTAGATCCTTCCCTGAATCGCCTTCCACCAAAGGATCCCGGTGGGCAGGTCTCTGGAGGGCCGGTCTTGCCAAAGAATCGTCACGTCCCCGAACGCAGTTGCGTTGCCTGTGGTGCTAAGACGCCAAAGGCCCAACTTATTCGGTTTGTTCGGACCAGCCAGGGTCCAATCATCGTTGACACCACCGGAAAAGAAGCCGGGAGAGGGGCCTACCTCTGCCGCATCCCTGATTGCTGGGAAAAGGCCATCGGCAAAAGGGCTTTGGAGCGTAGCTTCAAGAAAGACCTCTCCGTCAAAGACCTGGAGCCAGTACGGACCTATTACGAGGCGAACATCGCCCCACAAACTGCGACGCAATAACCTTTAGATTCTTTATGGACGTGTAAATGACGACTGACAGACGACCCACCACAGTGGACGACGCAGACCGAACTCCAAAATCTGGCAAGACCACGGAGAGGCGGACCCAGACCCGTGCCCTGGTCCTGCCAGAGACGATGACCGTTCAGTATCTGGCCGAGGTCTTGAACCAGAATCCCATCGATGTGATCAAGCAATTGATGCGCAACGGGATCATGGCGTCTATGAACCAGGCGGTCGACTATCAGGTCGCTACACTTGTAACCACTGCTCTAGGAATCCGCACCAGCATGGCTGAGGCCCCCACCGCGGCCAAGGGTTCGTCAGGCGTCGCAACCAAGGAAGACTACCCAGATATGGTGGTCCGCCCGCCGGTGGTCACCGTTCTTGGCCACGTGGACCATGGAAAGACGTCTCTACTCGACTCCATCAAGAGCTCCAAAGTGGCCGACCGGGAGGTCGGCGGCATCACACAGCATATCGGGGCCTACCAGGTTGAAAGCAACGGCAACCCCATAACTTTCTTGGACACGCCTGGCCACGCCGCGTTCACGGCCATCCGGGCGAGGGGAGCGCGGGTAACCGACATAGCTGTGTTGGTCGTAGCGGCAGACGACGGAATCATGCCCCAAACCCTAGAAGCCATTAACCACGCCAAGGCGGCCGAGGTCCCCATAGTAGTCGCCATCAACAAGATGGACCTTCCAGGCGCCGACCCAGAACGGGTGAAGCGCCAGCTTAGCGAACAGGAACTCCTGGTGGAAGACTGGGGCGGCGATATCATCTCTGTCGATGTCTCGGCAAAGACCGGCGACGGCATCGACAGCCTACTTGAAAACCTGCTGCTGGTGGCGGAGATCGGCGAACTCAAAGCTAATCCCAACAAGCCAGCCCAGGGCGTTGTCATTGAAGCTAAACTGGACCGCAAACGAGGACCCAGCACCACCATCTTGGTGCAGGAAGGCACCTTGAACATCGGCGATTTCATCGTCGCCGGCGCCGCGTACGGCCGGGTCAAGGCAATGAACGACGATCAGGGAAAACCCGTGCAGTCTGTTATGCCCGGCTACCCTGCAGAGATCCTGGGATTTGGGTCCGTCCCTGAGGCCGGCGACAATTTGAGCGTCGCCACCAGCGAACAAGAGGGCCGCGTGGCGGCCGAACAGGCCAGCAAGTCTCAAGGACCCCAGTCAGGGCAGGGCCGTGCGCTCACCTTGGAAGAAGTAGTCAACCAGGTAGACGAAATAAAAGAGTTGAACCTGGTGGTCAAGGCCGATGTCCAGGGCAGCGTTGAAGCCGTTCGAGGGGCCCTGGAGCGCTTGGTGGACGAAGACGCCACAGTGCGGGTACTGCACGCCGGCAGCGGCGCGGTGACGGAGTCAGACATTCTATTGGCCAGCGCGTCTGAGGCCATCGTCATCAGCTTCTCCATCGGGGCCGAGCCCAGCGCGGAACGACTGGCCAACCGGATGGGCGTTGAGATTCGCCACTACAACATCATCTACCAATTGATTGATGATGTGACCCTAGCCCTCCACGGCATGTTGGACCCCGTCTACACTGAAGTGATTGTGGGCCGGGCCGAAGTGCGTGAAATATTTGAAGGCCGCCGTGGCACCCAGATCGCCGGCTGCCGCGTCACTGAGGGCAGAATGGTCAGGAACAGCGACGTGCGTGTGATACGTAACGGCGCCTCCGTGGAAGACGGCACCGTAACCAGCCTACGCCACTTCCGCGAAGAGGTGAACGAGATGAACGCCGGCACCGAATGCGGAATCGTCATCCAAGGGTTCAACGATTACCAGGAAGGCGACATGCTGGAAGTCCACCGTCAGGAGCGGGGCCGCCGCTAGGCCTTTCATCTCTCCCCGGTCCGGCAAAGCCTAGCCTCTCAAAGGTAAACCTGCCATGTCTCGACGCACCGACCGTATCAATGAACAGTTGCGCGAGGAGATCAGCTTGCTCCTCACCCGTTCGATAAAAGACCCTCGCCTGAACGCTGTGGTCAGCATTACCAGGGTGGTCTCCAGCAGCGACCTGCGCAGCGCCCGGGTTTACATCAGCGTCATGGGCAACCAGGAAACCAAGCAAGCGGCCCTGGCTGGCATCCAATCGGCCGCCTCGTACCTACGTCGCGAGCTTCGCGACCGCATCAACATGAAGCACACCCCGTTCTTGTCTTACGAGTTGGATGCTTCTTTGGACGAGGCGGACCAGTTGCTCCGGTTAATGAACCGGGTGAAGCCTGATCAACCTGAAGCTGAGGTGATGAACCTGGTCAAGCCTGATGAGCCTGAACCTGAGACGCTTGGATCAGAAGCGTCCAACTACGAGATTCCGGGCGGCGCATAACATGGCGAATGCGCAGCCCAAGCCAAAGCCGCCGGTGGCCAACGGCTTCATCAACCTATTCAAACCTCCCGGCATCACCTCCATGGACGCCCTGCGCCAGATCAAACGCATCACCGGACAGCGTCAGAAGGTCGGGCACGGCGGAACCATGGACCCGCTGGCCCGGGGCGTTCTCCCGGTCTGCTTCGGACAGGCTACTCGGTTGATGGACCACATCGTCGGCGGGGTTAAGCGCTACCGCGTTGAGATTACCCTAGGCGTTGCGACCTCCACCTATGACGCCGAAGGGGAGGTAACAAAGACCAACAATCCTCAAAGCGTCACTCGGGGCATGGTCGAAGAGAGCCTGGAGCCCTGGATCGGCGTAGTGCAGCAAACTCCACCCATGTACAGCGCCATCAAGATAGACGGGAAAAGACTTTACAAGCTGGCCCGGGCCGGGATCGAGGTGGAGCGTGAGTCTCGCTCTGTGGAGATCCACGACATCCAGATCATTGAGTTCGATACTCCCAAGCTGGTTTTGGAAGTGGAATGCGGCAAGGGGACCTATATCCGCTCCCTGGCCGATGACGTCGGCGAGGCCCTGGGCTGCGGAGGCCATGTCGCCGACTTAGAGCGTCTACTGTGCGGAGGATTTCCGGTGGAAGAGGCCGTTACGCTGGAACAGATTGAGGAAGCCGTCGACGGCCCGGACGGTTGGCAGCAATACCTTTTTCCAGTGGACCGGGTCTTGATGGGCCTGAAAAGTATCTCTCTTGGGCGTCAGGCTGAAGAACATCTGCGTCATGGCCAATCCGTGAGTCTGGGCCGTCCTGAGCTTGAGACGGGATACCTGGAAGAATGCCGCGCCTACAATTCCGACGGCGTGTTCATGGCCCTGGTGCGCTTTGACCGGCCAACCAACAGCTGGCAGCCGGTCAAGGTCTTTCAGACGGACGCCCCTTCTCCTTATGCACCCGCCTCGGTCTAAGCGTCCGCTCCAGGCATACTTTTCGGCGCCGATAAGGAAATTGGTCGATATTAGCGACAGCCGTTTATCAATTCGGTATGATTTAGGGCTCATTTCTTGACAAACGCCATTCAAATTGTATAGTTGTTGGCGTTACGTAAACCCCGTAGCTGAATGGGATTCGTAACGACGCACTTTGACACTGCAACCGTATCGAACATTTGGGGGAGGACAACATGGAAGCCTATTGCTTCAAGTGCCGGAACAAGAGGGAGATATCCAGTCCTCGGCAGGTCACACTGAAGAACGGGCGCCCGGCCACCCAGGGTGTCTGCCCGGAGTGTGGGACAAAGGTGTTCCGTATCGGCAAGTCTTCTTAGGGCTTTCTTAGCGGTCAGGCTGCATGAGTGGCCGGGAAACCCAGCTTGGCCAGAAGTTTCTGCGGGTTCGTCTCCAACAGCGCGTGAATCTCATCATCATTGAGACCCGCACCCTTGGCTACCTTCTGCCTGATGTTAGGCGTAAGCAGGTCGTCAGGTTCGTGGGCGTCTGAGTCCAACACCGTCGCCGCTCCGGCCTCCTTGGCGATCTTTACCACGTGTCCGTTGGCCAGGCTGTGGCCTTTCCGGGCTGAAACTTCTAGATAGATGCCCTTTTCCGCGGCTATCCGGGCCTCCTCATAGGTGATGAGCCCGGGATGAGCCAGCACATCCACGAAGTCTGACCGTAGCGCGGCCTCGTTAGTGCCCGGTTCCACGGGTTCCACCGGGGTTTCCCCATGCACCGCAACCAGCTTGGCACCCATCTCCTTCGCAGTCCGTGCCACCTGGTCGATGTCGTCCTTCGGCACGTGGGTGATCTCCACACCGGGCAGCGCCAATATGTCCCAGCGCTTGGTGGCCTGTTCGCAGTCGATCACCAGTGTCTTAACCACGTATTCCAAATTCCCCAAACCCACATGGTCGGTCACGGCCATGGCCTTGTAGCCACGCACCAATGCCCGGCGTATCAACTCGATCGGCGACAATACGCCGTCGCTGAGAAAAGTGTGGGTGTGGAAATCGTACATCTGAGTGCTCCAAGCTGCTCCGGCCATCCAAGGTTATTCCCGGTCCGTACATTTTACCGGGCCTGTCTAAGTATAGAATCCGGCCGGGGGTTTTAACAACAATCGCCAGCCGGTATCGCCTTGCCGCCGGGTGCATATTCGTTGACACCGATTTTTCGTCCGTTACAATTACTCAGGCACGCAGCTTCAAGCCCGGACACGCGAACCTGATCCCTGGAGATTCAAGTATGGCAGAATCCTTGGAGACCGGTTCCCAAGACGCCCGCGAACTCACCACGTGTGACCGGTGCGGACGCGAATCGGGAAAGGGTTGGTCTTTCGCTTTCAAGAAACCGCTCGTCGATGGAGTTGAAGACATAGGTATGGTCGTCAAATGCTCCCGTTGTGCCATTCGCCATCGCCCGATGGTGCGCCGTTCTTTATCGGTCGCACTCGTTGTCGGGTCGATGCTCACCTTGCTGAACCAAGGCGACATACTATTCGCAAGAGATTGGGTGATGGCCATGTATTGGAAGATTCCCCTCACCTACTGTGTGCCTTTCTGCGTCGCCAGCTATGGGGCTCTGAGCAACGGCCGTCGCTAAATCACAGAGGGTTCGGGCTTCAGGTACAACGAAGAAGGCCCCGTCTTTCCGCGGAAGTACGGGGCCTTTGGTTTTCACAGGTAGATCGTCGATCTACTAACCCAGGTTACGGATCACCGTAACCACTTTCCCCTGGACTTCCACATTGTCTGCTTGACTGTATATGGGGTCCATGGTGCTGTTGGCCGGCTGCAAACGGACCTGGCTGCCTTCCAGGTAGAACTTCTTCAGCGTTGTCTCTTCCTCTTCTTTGAGCCATGCAACAACCATCTCGCCATTGCTGGCCACACTGGAGGGCTTGATGATGACCACGTCGCCGTCGTCTATGAGGGCGTCAATCATCGACGTGCCGTTCACCTTCAGAGCGAACAGCTTTCCATGCTGGCGCTGGAGTTCGGGTGAAACCTCCACCGTGTCGAATTCCTGGCTGGACGCCGAATCTTCAGTGCTGAAAGCGGGGATAGGTGTCCCGGCCGCGATGAGGCCCATGATCTGCACCCGGGGGGCGTTGGAGATCGGCTCGCCTTCCTGGTCCAGTACCTCGATGCCGCGGGCAACGTCATGGCGTCGGTTGATGTACCCGGCTTCCTTCAGTTTCTCTAAGTTGTAGTCCACAACCGAGGTGGAGCTGATCTCGCAGGCTTTCTGGATGTCCCGCACGGTGGGCGGTATGCCATTGTCCTGATAGAACTCTTGGAGGAACGCCCATATGCGTTGTCTCCGGGGCGGCATCTTTTTAGTTACCATGTTTTCCTCTTAGCGTCCAGTCGGCTTTAAATCTACTCTGATGCACTTAACATGCAAACGTTTGTTCTGAAAATAGGCTAGCAAAGGCCCCGCCGACTGTCAACGATTCTATGTCACGGTACCAACGGGTTGGCGGCAGAACCAGACTTTCTGGTGAAAGTCTGCAAGAATCTCCTCCCGCATCGTAACGGGGGAGGGTTAGGGTGGGGTAACGCGCTTGCACAAGCCATGCCGGGGATCTCAGATTTGGTGTTCGTGGATCCCTGCTTCGGCAGGAATGACGACAGAGGCGCTGCCTTCGATTCGAACCCACCAAACAAAAACCCGGCCTTCCGTAGAAGGCCGGGTCTAGTTTCGCAGTTAAGCGCCCGAGGTTATTCGGCGGCGGCCTTCATCTTATTGAGACGTGCTGCCATCCGCGACTTGCGGCGGTTGACGTTGTTCTTGTGCAATATGCCTTTCTGTACGGCCCGATCCAACGTGCTTAGCGCTTCGTGGACGGCGGTCTCAGCCTCGGCCACATCACCCGATTCCACAGAGCGCAACGCCTTGGTCATCGCGGACCTAGTCTCGGTTCGGTCTCCCCTGGTGCGAACGGCCCTCTTTACTTGCTGACGGCCTGCCTTCTTTGCGGGCAACTTGTGCCTCCTGCTGTTTTTTCCGCCAGCGCTCGGGTTCACAAAAAATAATAGGCACGAATCCGAGTTTAAAAAATGCCGACGCGCCTATTATAAACCAAGTTAGGCCAGTTTCCAAAGGATGGCCGGTCTCTGTTCGTATTCTGGGCTAAACGTCCAGATTTTGCACGCTACGGGCATGGGCCTGAATGAAGCTCTTTCGGGGAGCGACCTCCTCGCCCATCAGGGTAGTGAAAGTGTCGTTAACACCAAATGCGTTATCGACGGTCACCTCCAACATGTGCCGGGTTTCCGGGTTCATGGTGGTATCCCATAATTGGTCGGGGTTCATCTCGCCCAGGCCTTTATAGCGCTGGATCTGCGGGTTGCGGCTACTGTTCAGGTTGGCCAGGTACTCATCCTTCTCTTCTTCAGTGTAGGTGTAATCGACCTTTCTGCCGGTCTGTATTCGGTACAGCGGCGGCTGGGCGATGTACAAGTATCCCTGCTCGATCAGTGGCAGCATCCGGCGGTAGAAGAACGTTAGGATCAGCGTCCTGATATGGGAGCCGTCCACGTCGGCGTCGGTCATGATGATGATCTTGTGGTAGCGAATCTTCGACGGGTCGAATTCCTCACCTTCCCCGGCGCCCAAGGCCGCGATCATGGCCCGGATCTCTTCGTGGCCCAGGATCTTGTCTGGTTGTTGCAGCACGCGTTCGACGTTAAGAATCTTACCTTTGAGCGGCAATATGGCTTGGAAGTGCCGGTCCCGCCCCATCTTGGCCGAGCCTCCGGCTGATTCACCCTCAACGATGTACAACTCGGACTTGGCTGGATCGCGCTCAGCGCAGTCAGCCAATTTTCCGGGCAATGACGACCCGTCCAGGGCGTTCTTGCGTATCACCAAGTCGCGGGCGCGTTTGGCCGCTTCCCTGGCCTTCTGAGAGGTGAGACATTTCTCGACCACCCGCTTGCTGTCGGTGGGGTTCTCTTCCAGGTATCGGTTCAGGCCCTCGCTGACCACCGAGTCCACGATACCGCGGACCTCAGCGTTGCCCAGCTTGGTCTTGGTCTGTCCTTCGAACTGGGGGTCGGTCAGCTTAACGCTGATGACAGCGGCTAAGCCCTCACGGACGTCGTCGCCAATCAGGTTCGGCTGGTCGTCTTTGATGTATCCCTGCTTCCGGGCGAAGTCGTTGATCACCCTGGTCAGGGCGGTGCGGAAGCCGGTCATGTGGGTGCCGCCCTCTTCCGTGTTGATGCAGTTGGCGAAGGAGAACACCGTCTCAGTAAACGTGTCGTTATATTGGACGGCGACCTCAACAGAGGTCTCTTCAAGCACTTTCTCGAAATAGAAAGGGCTGGACTGGACGGTGCGGCGGTTGCGGTTAACGTTCCGGACCAAGTTGGCGATTCCGCCGTCGAAGAAATAGGTGCGCTCGACATCACCCTTGCGTCTTTCGTTATGCCAGGGACTCGTGAAAGCGATCTCCAGGCCCTTATTCAGGTAGGCGATCTCTTTGAAGTGGGAGATCAGCAGCTCAAAATCGTATTCGATGATCGGGAATATCTGCGAATCGGGCTTGAAAGACACCGTGGTGCCGTGTTCATTCGTCTTCTCGCCCTTCAACAGCCCGGTGCTAGGTTTTCCACGTTCGTATTCCTGGCTGTACGTCCAGCCTTGGCGGCGAATCTCGGCACGCAGTTCCTCGGACAGGGCATTCACCACCGAGCCGCCCACACCGTGGAGACCACCGGTGACCTTGTAAGCTCCACCGCCAAACTTGCCCCCGGCATGCAACGTGGTCATCACCGTTTCCAAGGCGCTCTTGCCCGTCTTGGCGTGTTTGTCGATGGGGATACCACGGCCGTTGTCGGCCACCGTTATCCAGCCTTCTTCAGAGATTGAGATCTCCACGCGTTCGCAGTAGCCGGCCATGGCTTCATCCACTGCATTATCCAGGATCTCGTAGACCAAGTGGTGGAGGCCCCGTTGGTCGGTGCTTCCGATGTACATTCCAGGGCGGACACGCACCGCTTCCAGGCCCTCCAGGACCTGAATATCTTTGGCTGTATATTCGCCTGTTTGGGTTTGCGTCATATTGTTATTTCACCATTGCAATTCGTTGGGCGGGCACGCAAAAATTCACACACGTGAAAGGGAGTTTAAAACAGTGGGTTCCGAAGCTGTGCAGACTAGACATATTATACCAGATTTGAGGCTAAATAGCCTCAATAATAGGCCTCTCCGAGCCCGGTTTTATATCATCTCAACATTCGAATTGGACCGTGCTGAGAATATTGTGCCTGGCCATCGAAAACGCCAACGATCAGTTATGTTTTGATTGCAAGAGGATTTAGAGCGAATAGCCTAATCTATTTCTTATCGCCGTCGAAATTTGGTCAATACTTGCTTGTCAGTGACATAAATTGAGCGCCGACCGGAAAACACTGGTCGGCGCTCATTAAAACTGGTCAAAACTAGGTCTGATTTGTGTTTATTTTGGGAATATTCGCTTGAAAATCCCCGGTGAACCTTCCTCGTGGACCATATGTGGTCTGACTTCGGTGCTCCACACGGGTGTAACCATGGGGCTCCAGGCCTTCCATCCTTCCCCGTTCACCACGTCCATGGACTCCATTTCGTGGACCGTGCTGTACTTCGGAGCGCCCATCACGACTTCCCATCGCCGTGCCCGGATGTACCCGGGAATCTTCAACGCTTCGGGCAGCCGTTCGGTATTGTAGGCCTTGTTGAACTTGTCTTCCAGTTCATTGGGCACTGACATCCGACCCACCAACAAAACCGCCGCCATGTCCGATCCGGCGGTCTCCTCGGACACGTTGTCCGGGTAGATGCGGGTGTAGAGGTTCCTGATATAGGCGGTGCCGATCACGCTGGGCGACATACGCTTTGACCACTCGGTCGGCTCCTTCAGCCACTTCTGCCAAGCATCCGAATGCCAAGTGTCGGCCGACTCCAGCTCGTAGCAGGCCAGATACCGGGGCCCGCCTTGGAGCGCCTCGTAGCGGGCGGCGTTCAGCACCCCCGGGATGGACAAGCGTTCCGGTATATGTTCTTCGTTGTACCAGCGGTTGTATTCTTCATCATGCTCGGCCGCCACATCGCTGTAGACCAACAGCAGGCCGTTTCCTTTTTTCGCTGCCATCGTTACTCCCTTGTTGGTTCCATGAATGACTCGATTCTATATGTCGCTGTTCCATTGACCAGATTAGCTTGATCATGAACCGGAATCCCCCATCCTAACCTTTCCCCGTTGTGACGGGAGAAGGGACAGGTTCTGCCCTCTCATGTGGTTTCCAGCTTCAGTCACCCGGATAATAGTGCTCGCCAGTCCGGTAGCTTTCCAATGCGTAGCGCATGGCGTGGAAGACGGGTTCCGGGAGAGCGTCCAGGGGATACCAGCCACTGTCGATGAACGCCTCTGGTTCCATCAACTTTGGTTCTTGCCCGTCGATGTCCCCTATGAACTCTATGTCCACGTAGTGCTTGCCATAGGCGATGATGTTGCTCACGCAGAGAAACCTGAGGTCTCTCACCGTCACGCCCAGTTCTTCCATGGCCTCTCGTCGGGCGCATTCCTCCAGGGTCTCGCCATTTTCGAGGTGTCCTCCGGCGGACGCCCAGGTGTCCTCGCCGTGAGCACCGTGGCGTTTGGCCAGAAAAACCATGGCTTCACGCACAAAGATCACGCCTACACCAACTTGGGGTCTACCTGACTCAGCCGCCATGGCGCCGAGTATAGCATGGGATCCTTTCCGGGAAGCATGAGCAGGCCTCGCCCAGCTTGATTACGTGCCCTATAATGGGCCGATATTTCTCATATTCAAGCCCCTGGAGGAACACCGATGGCTGGAACAAACCGGACCGTTATAACCAGCAACCAGGCGCCCCAACCCCTGGGAGCATACTCCGTAGGCATGAGCGTAAGCCCAGGGAAACTGGTCTATGTCGCCGGACAGGTGAGCGTTGATTCAAGCGGCAAGCTGGTCGGCAAGGACGACGTTGTGGCTCAGACTCGCCAGGCGCTACAGAACATCGGTCACGTACTGGCCGCAGCCGGCGCCAGTTTCAACGACGTTGTAGAGTTCACCACCTACGTGGTGGGCCGCCCGTCGGTGCAGGGATACATCCAAGGCCGCGGCGAGGTCTATCCAGACATTTATCCCAACGGCGATTTTCCGCCCAACACCCTTCTTGTGGTGGGCGGCCTGGTCAATGAGGATTTTCTCGTAGAGATCAAAGCCGTGGCGGCGCTCCCTTAACACACTAACGTCCGTATTTCAGGACCCGGAGGAATAATTTGGCCGACCAAGAACGGCTAGTAAAAACCCTGATGGAGTTGATCCAGATCGACAGTCCAAGTGGCGAAGAAGACGCTATGGACGCTGAGGTCAGCTCACGCCTGGAATCTATCGGACTGAAAGTGTCCCATGACTCATTTAACAACGTCATCGCCCGCCTGTCCGGAGAAGGCGCGCCCATTATGCTGTCGGCCCATCTGGATACGGTTGAGCCGGGCCGGGGCATCGAACCCCTGGTCGACGGAGGGGTGTTGCGGTCCGACGGGAGCACCATCCTGGGCGGAGACTGCAAGGCTGGAGTTGCCATCATCCTTGAAGGCCTAATCGCCGCGATGGAATCAAACAACGGTAACCGGGCCATTGAAGTGGTGTTCACCCGTCACGAAGAAGGGGGCTTGGTCGGGGCCCATCACCTGGATTTCAGCATGGTTGCGGCCAAAGAAGGAGTCGTCTTCGACGGCGAAGGCCCGCCCAACCGGATCATCCTCTCGGCCCCGTCCCAGAACGTGGTTACCGCACAGATCACCGGACGCGCCGCCCATGCCGGTCTGGAGCCGGAAAAGGGTATCTCCGCCCTGCTCATTGCCGCCGACATTCTAAGCCGGCTTCCCCTCGGCCGTATCGACGAGGAGACCACCGCTAATATCGGCCGGCTGGAAGGGGGGCTGAAGCGAAACATCATCCCCGAGCAGGCTTTCCTGGACGGCGAGTTCCGGAGCCGCAGCAACGAGAAACTGGCCGACGTGGAGCGCAAGTTCCGGGGAGTGTTTGAAGAGGTTGCATCGAGATACCCCGAAGCGAAGATCGACCTGGACATCGTAAACACCTACCAGGCGTACAACATCGACGCCAAGAATGAGGCGGTCGCCGTGATCGGTCGGGCGCTGTCTGGAATGGGCTTGGAGCCCATTTTGGGAAGCACCGGAGGCGGTTCAGACGCCAACGTATTCATCGAGAAAGGAATCGCGGCCATCCCGGTGGGAATTGGCGTCCGCAATTTCCACACCACCTGGGAGACCGCGGTCATCGCAGAAGTATTGCAAGGCGCGCAGATGTGCGAGGCCATTGTCCGAGGCTCATAACCGCGAAAGCTAGTCCAGTTCGTCGGTGAATCTGCGTATTGATATGGGATATCATTGCCCAAACTCGAATCCACTGTCCATTAACGACATCCAAGCCCACGGTCAAAAACTAACGGCCATCGTGCCGGAAGGAATATTCCCATGGCAGACATGCCTAGCGATAACGCCATCCGGCGAATGAAGATCTTTGTAGAGAAATACACGGAAAAACCTGGGACTTACGTTTCGCCTATTGAGGGGTAACGGACCAGGTGGTCAATGGACTGGCCCCGAACATAGACGATATCGGTCGGCCGCTGTGCCCTTGCCGGTTCTATCCGGATAAGAATACTGAATATCTGCCTGAGGGCCACGAAGCGCTTGATTCGTACGGCATCATTCAAGACCCGCGCCCTGAGAAGGGGAGACCCTTGAGGGACAAAGCGGCTGAGCCCGAACAAGAGCGGATCGACCGGCCGTCTTAGTCACGGCAGTGCCTTCGACCTGCTCCCATCTTGTTTGGTATCATTAGAGCCGATCGGCGGGAATTGCATTCGAGACTGACGCCGGTCCAGCATTTCCATGTTTTACCCACAGGAGTTTTCCAATGGCCACCATCAATAAGAAGCGCCAACTGGGCCGACCGGTCTCTATCGTAGGCGCAGGATTGTCTCAATTCGGGGCATTCGCCAACAAAGATAGCCGGGACCTATTCGTAGAGGCCTTCCAGGACATGGTCCAGAGCATGGACCGCGGGTTCGATATCCAGGATATCGAATGCGCCTATGTCGGCAACTACTCCTCCGATTTATTTGAGCACCAGGGCCACACGGCACCCATCGTCGCCGACTGGCTGGGCATCACCCCCATTCCTATCACCCGTATCGAGAACGCCTGTGCCAGCAGCGGCAGCGCCCTCAGAGAAGGCGTCATGGCCATCGCCAGCGGCATGTACGACGTTGTCTTGGTGGGCGGCATAGAGAAGATGACCAACCTCGCCACCGATGGCGTAACCGACGTCTTGGCGTCGGCTGCTGACGGTCTCTACGAGGTGCCGGCCGGGCTGACCTTCCCCGGCATCTTCGGCGCCATCGCCAAGGCCCACATGGACAAATACGAGACGAACCTGGACCACCTGCTGAAGGTGGCCATCAAGAACCACAATAACGGCGCCCTCAACCCCAAGGCCCAGTTCCAGCAGACGATGACCCAGATGGCCGAGCGCCGCATGGTCCGCGCCCAGGAACGGGGACAGACTGTGCCGGACTACAAGACCGACTTGGACTTCTTGAACGACGAGGCGGCCAATCCCTGGATCGCCTGGCCTCTGCGGCTCTACGACTGCGCCCCCATCACCGACGGCGCGTCCTGTGTGCTGCTGGTCTCAGAAGAGATCGCCCATAACTTCACCGACACACCCATCAGCATCGCAGGCATCGGGCAGGCCACCGGCAAGCCCCTCCACGATTCCGAAGAGCTGACTTCATTATCCGCAGCCAAGGCTGCTTCTCAGCAGGCCTACGACATGGCCGGCATCACCATCGCCGACATCGACCTGGCTGAAGTCCACGACTGCTTCACCATCGCCGAGATCGTGGCAACCGAAGACCTGGGCTTCTTCGCTCCGGGCGAGGGCCCCAGGGCTGTTGACGAGGGACGCACAGCACGGGACGGCGACCACCCCATCAACACCTCCGGCGGACTCAAGGCCAAGGGCCATCCCGTCGGCGCATCGGGCGTTGGTCAGGTCATTGAGATCTACCATCAGCTACGAGGTGAAGCCGGGGAGCGCCAGGTGAAGAAGACCGACCCAACAGTTGGCGTCACCCACAACGTGGGCGGCACCGGCGGGACCTGCGTGGTCAACGTGCTGCGACGGGAGTCGTAGCCATGGCCAGCGAATTCACCTCAACCGCCTTTTACAACAAGCTGAAAGAAGAAAAGAAACTTATCGGCGTAAAGTGCCAGGACTGCGGCCACCTGTCTCCGGAGCCCCGACCCATGTGCCCAGAGTGCCACGGATTCAACATGGAATGGCACGAGTTCAGCGGCAAGGCCAAGCTGAGCACCTTCACCTGCATATTCATCGTTCCCGTCAAGATGGCCGCGAAAGGCTACGGACGGGACAAGCCGTATTGCACCGGGATCGTAGACCTTGAAGAGGGTCCCCGCATCAGCGCCATGATCAACGGCGTTGACGGCACGAACCCCCAGAGCATCGAGACCGGGATGGACATGGTCTTAGACGTCGACGACATTGATGCGAAATCGCCGGCCTTAGCCTTCAAAGCCGCTTAGCAGGCTCTCTCAATCCCAGGCAAAACAAAAGACCGGGCCCTCCACATGTGGAAGGCCCGGTCTTTTTAGGTCTAGTTTGAAAGTCTTCGTTTAATCGAAGCCGCGGGTGCCAACCCAGCCGTGCTGGGAGACGTCAATCATTTCGCCGTTGGGGCCGGCGTATTTGATCTCGACATTCTCGTGACGGGGCCCGCCCATTCCGACGCCGAGAGCCTTGTTGACTGAGTCCATAGGAGACGAGTTATTCGCGGCCAATTTCTTCTCAACGTCTTCCAAGTCCTCGACCTCGAAGCCGATGTGGTGGATACCGCTGTAGTCCTTGCCGTGCGCTCCAGCAACGGCGTCGTTCTGGAAGTCCAGAATGGCCATGTTGACGTTGCCGTCGCTGAGGAAGTAGCCGTTGGCGTTGGCGCTCTCCAGTTTGGCGATCTCACGCAGCCCGAAGACGTCCTTGTAGAAACCTGCGGTCTTATCGATGTCCTGGGTGGCAATGGCGATGTGCTTAATCTTGGGCATCTCGCAACCCCTCCTGCCGGTATTTGATTTGGTAATCCCAGACGTCGGGATCAGTGCCAGCAACGATACCACGTTTGCCTGTTTTGTGTCACTTTGGCCAACATTCCGGATCTAAGTCTGGTCTATGCCTAGATCGGACCTGGCGCTGACGGTCGGTTTACACCATAGCCCGCTGAGCCTACAATATCGTCTCTTGAAGATACTTTGTGCCTGCGGCCTTTGCTGACTCGGGGCCCGGGGATGCCAAAAAACGGAATTGCAACCCAGAATGAAAACAGGACACTGCTCGTTTAAAGCATGGGGGCGGAGGACTGGGAGGTGGTTAGGGAGATCTACGAAGAAGGCATCGCAACCGGCAACGCCACCGTGGAGACAAGTGCCCCACCCTGGGAACGCTGGAACAGCAATCACCGGCCGGACTGTCGTCTGGTGGCCAAAGATGGCGACCAGGTGATCGGCTGGACCGCCTTGAGCCCAGTTTCGTCACGGGATGTCTACGCCGGAGTGGTTGAGGACAGCGTCTACATAGCCAAGTGCTTTAGGGACACAGGCGTCGGGAAGGCCCTGTTGAGTTCCCTGGTTTCAGCATCGGAATCGGCTGGAGTCTGGACGCTCCAAGCCAGTATCCCGGTTGAGAACGAAGCGAGCATCTCCCTCCACTCGGCTTGCGGGTTCCGAAGGTCGGCACCAGAGAACGCATCGGCCGCCTGCACGGCCGCTGGCGCGACACCCCGCTAATGGAAGGCCGCAGCGATGTTGCTAGCGCCTAGCGCTGTCTCCCATTTGACCTTGCTGGGCCTTCTCCCGGCGTCTGATACTTACTATCCCGCTGGCTATCAGGCTGCGTGTTAGAATAGGCCCGCTTTCTAAAACGTTCTAGAGCACTCACGGAGGATATAAGCATGGCAGTCCCCAAACGCATGAAATTCGGCGTCTTCATGGCTCCTTTCCACCGGGTGGACGAGAACCCCACATTGGCCCTGGAAAGGGACCTGGAGCTTCTTCAATGGTTGGACACTCTAGGCTTTGACGAAGCCTACATCGGCGAGCACCACAGCGCCGGCTGGGAGACGATCGCGTCGCCTGAGCTGTTCATGGCCACTGCGGCCGAGCGCACCCGCCACATCCGGCTGGGCACTGGCGTAACCAGCCTTCCCTACCACCACCCGTTCATGGTGGCCAACCGCATGGTCCAGCTAGACCACTTGACCAGGGGCCGGGTGATCCTGGGTTGCGGCCCCGGCGCTTTGGCGTCGGACGCCCTGATGCTGGGAATCAAACCCGAGCGACAGCGGGCGATGATGGAGGAGTCTTTGGACGCCATCATGCGGCTCATGTCCGACACCGAGCCCTACTCGGTCAAGACCGATTGGTTCGAGATGAATGAGGCCGTGCTCCAACTGCGGCCCTACCAAGACCCTATCGTCCCCGTGGCCGTGGCTTCGGTGGAATCCCCCGCTGGCGTCACTTTGGCCGGGAAGCACGGAGCTTCAGTCCTGTCGCTTAGCGTGCCCCGGGACACCATCCGCAAGACATCGCTGGCCGAACTCTGGTCCATCGCCGAGGAGACGGCAGCCGAGCATGACAAAGAGATGCATCGCGAAGACTGGGGCGTGGTCATGGGGATGCACTTGGCCGACACCAAAGAGCAGGCCATCAAGGACATCCGTGAGGGCAGCGCCAGGGTGGTCACCGAATACTTCGGTCGCACCTTGGGCAACCCGGTGCCCGATGTACCCCGCGACCAGATCGTAGACTACATGGTGGACCACAACCAGTGGATCGTCGGGACGCCCGACGACTGCATCGCCGGAATCGAGCGGCTTCAGGAGCTCACCGGTGGGTTCGGCAAGTTCATGATGCGGGTTGAAGACTGGGCCCCCCGCGACAAGATCCACCGCAGCTACGAACTCTTGGCGCGTTACGTGATGCCCCGCTTCCAGGGAAGCCTGAAGGGCATCGAGGTCTCCAACGAGTGGGCCAGCGAACGCCGTGAGGCTCTCCAAGAGAACCGCTACGTCGGTATCAAGGCGGCCACCGACCGGTTCGACGCCAGTAGGAAGTAGCCAATTAGCTGTCAGCACTCTGCTATCAGCTTTCAGTTAGGGGCGTCCCGATGAATTGGGACGCCCTTTTTGTTGTGAATCCCTGAGGGCTATCGGTTCGTAGACTATTTGCCGGTCTGTTATATTTCAATAAGTGAAAAAATTAACACCGTAGCGTCGCAGTTTGAGCCTTGTCGTATACCCCGCTCAAGCTAAATGAGGCAGTCACCATGCGCAAGACAAAGATAATGGTCACCATCGGCCCGGCCTCCAGCAGGCCGGAAATGCTGGACCAGCTCATCCACAGGGGCATCGACTGCGCCCGCCTGAATTTCTCCCACGGGACACTGGATGAACACGCCAAAGTGATCTCCGACATCCGGCGCATCTCCCAGAAACACAGGCGGCCGGTGGCCATCCTCCAGGACTTGGGCGGCATCAAGTTGCGACTGGGCACACTGAAAGAACCGGTACTGCTGAACCCCGGCGACAACATCAGCCTGGTCCCGGAGGCCGAAACCAACGAACCCGGCATGTTGCCGTTTCCTCAGCCTGGGGCATTTAGAAACATCGCTGCGGGCCACAACATCTTCATCGCCGACGGCACGGTCCGCCTGGCCGTCACGGCAGCCAGTCCCACGAGGGTGGATGCCACGGTCCTTTCATCCGGTGTTGTCTCGTCCTACAAAGGCGTGAACCTTCCCGGCGTTCCCATCGACGACCCGGTCTTGACCGAGCGGGACAAAGTCGCCCTACAATTCGGCGTCGAGCATAACGTCGATTGGGTGGGCCTCTCGTTCGTACGCACCGCCGAAGATATCTTCTACGCCCGGGAGCACCTGAACGCCGCCGGCAGCAAGGCCTTAGTCATGGCCAAGCTGGAACGAGGCGAGGGCGTCGACAATATCGACTCCATCCTTCCCGAGGTCGACGGCATCATGGTGGCCAGGGGCGACCTGGGTGTGGAGATTCCCATGGAACGGGTACCCATCGTCCAGAAACAATTGGTGGCCAAGTCCAACGAGGCTGGCAAAGTCTCGGTGATCGCCACTCAGATGCTCTGGTCAATGGTGGTTGCTCCGGCGCCGACTAGGGCTGAGATCTCCGACGTGACCAACGCCGTTCTGGACCGCTGCGACGCCGTCATGCTCTCCGATGAGACGGCCGTCGGCCAGCACCCTCTGGAAGCCTTCGACATGGCCGACGCCACCGTCAAAGAGACCGAGACCATCTACCCCTACTTCAGTGACCTGGGGTCCAGAGACCGGACCCAGGCCATAACGTCCGCCGCGGCGCGGCTGGTGCGTTCCCTGGGTTCCAAACCGGTGGTGGTGACCAGCACCGGGAGGGCTGCTTTTGAACTTGCCAGGTTCCGTCCCGACGCCGACGTCATCGCTTTTTCCCACGACGCCGCCGTGCTTCAGAAACTTTGCATGGGATGGGGCATCCGCCCGGGCGGCGTTATTCCGCCGCAACGAGACGTAGCCGGACTGGTGGCTTCAGTCATTCAGGCTGGTTTGGACGGCGGCACCATCGAGGAGACCGACGTGGTAACGATTGTCCACGGCTTCTCGCCGGGGGTATCGGGCACCACCAACGCCGTCCAGGTGCTGGACATGCGGGAGTACCTGGCCCACGACAAAGAAGAGCGCGCCGCCGTTACTCAGATTTAGGCTCTTGAACAAAAAGCGCGCTGCCGGCGTCTTGGCGACTGTAGTGGCGGTCTTCATTCTGGCTGCATGCGCCTCAGAGACCGTGCTCGAAACATCGGCCCCGCAGACCACTGACGAGCCGACCGCCGTTCCAACTCCCACTCCCACTCCCACTCCCATACCGTATGAAGACTTCGCCGGCGCGATGGTCCCTCCGGCTAACCCGGAGCGTCTGGCCCAACTGACCAATCTGCTTTCGCTGGTCCCGGAGAACTTCAGTTCCACGATCTTCCTGGACATGGAGTTCTTGCGGTCCAACGACACCCTGGTCTCACTGATCAGCCCCGAGATTCTGGGTATGGACAGGGCATTGCCTTCCATTGCCGCCGGACTGGTCGATAGCATCGCCGTGGCCACGGACTTTCAGACCCTCAGCGTGATCTCTCCCTTCCAGAGCAACTATGCCATCGGGGATATTCTCCGGCTGGCCGGCGGCTTTGGCCTGCAACTGGGCGGAGACGGCCCAACCACCTATGAAGGGCACGACGTTTGGAGGATCAACGCTCTGGGAACAGTTCTTGCTATGGCAACGGCAGATGAGTCGACCGGCGTCGCGGCTTCTGGCCAAGGACTCTCGGCAGAAGAGGTGAGAGCGGTGGTAGAAGGCTCTATAGACGCCTTTGATGGCTGGTCTTCCGCACTACTCGACACGGCTGGCCTAGCCGATCTGCTAGGAGACGTGCCATCGGGCTTCGCGGGTGTGGTGCTGTCCGAATGCGAGACGCTGCCATTGTTCACCGATATGCAAGGGTTGCCTGGCTGCACCGGAGTCGTGGTCACCGCCGATATATTGTCCGGCGACTTGGTGGTCTTCCACTCCCTCATCGGCTTCACCGGCCAAGACGAAGCCGCATCCGTCATGCAGCGGGCTATCGAGGCATTGGAGGACCTGAGTAGCTCCCACGATTTCGAAGACCTAGGCGTGCGTCAGGAAGACGGTAACTTGAGAGTGCGAGTGATCGTCAACGTCTCCAAGTCCACTGAAGTGTTCCGGCTTTTCTCTCCCAACAGTTAGCCCTCAATTCCCCTGAGTCGGCCTGCAGGATCCGCATACCGGGAACGTAGGGCCGGCACCCTTCCTCATCGCAAGGCGGCAGGCTCCAAGCCCTGTCATTCTGAGGAACGCCGAAGGCCGACGAAGAATTTTCCAATCATCGCCTTGGCAGACCTTTCGCTTCGCTCAGGGTGACATATGGGGATGGGCGCTCGAATTAGGGCCTTGTTAGGGCTGATATTGTTGTCCGTTTCCTTCGCGCCAGCTCCTTTTCTCAATTCTGTCATGCCGAGGCGTCAGCCGAGGAATCTCGTTGCCAGATCGCAATGACTGGTCGAGGGCGAAGAGACCCCACGGTTCGCTCAGGGTGACATGCGCATGGGCCCAACTCGATAAGGAAAACTGTGTTGGGGGAGGGGCTGCTGTTCCTTCTCCCTGGAGAGAGAAGGTTAGGCCCGACGGAGTCGAGGCTCTCGACGTAATCGGAGATGAAGGTTGGGATCCCTGGTCTTACCGGTCTTTCGGCGGGCTTAACCGTGCTCCGGCAGTGAGTGGGGTAGGGAGGTCTCTCCCATGAGGAAGAGGTCCATGGCCCGGGCGGTTTCCCGGCCTTCGGAGATGGCCCAGACCACCAGCGATTGACCTCTGGCGGCGTCACCAGCTGCGAATACTTTGGGGACACTACTCATGCGGTTGCCGTCAACGGCGACGTTGCCTCGGCCATCCAGATCAACGCCGATCTGAGCCAGTATTCCGCCCTGTTCCGGGTGCAAAAACCCCATGGCCAGCAGGGTCAATTCAGTCTCGATCTCAAACTCGCTGCCGGGGATCTCTTCCATGGACGGACGCCCACAGTTGACGCCTTCTTTCCACTCGACCCGCACGGCGTGCAGCTTCTCCAATTTGCCGTTGCTTCCGGTGAACGATTTGGTCAGCACGGAATAGTCTCGGATGCCGCCCTCTTCGTGGGCCGGAGACGACCTGAGGACTTTGGGCCACTGGGGCCATGGGTTATTGCCGGGTCTCTGTTCAGGGGGCTCGTCCAGCAGCTCCAGTTGGTGCACCACCTCGGCGCCCTGCCGAATCGCCGTGCCCAGGCAGTCGGCTCCAGTGTCGCCGCCGCCAAGGATGACCACCCGTTTGCCTTCTGCTTCTATGCGCTCATCACCAGAAATTTCCTCGCCGGACAAAACCCGGTTCTGTTGCGCAAGGTAGTCCATAGCCAGGTGGACTCCCGCTAACTCACGTCCAGGAACGTCCAGATCTCTGGCCTGAGTGGAACCAATGGCCAAGCAGACCGCGTCGAATTCAGCGAGCAGGCGGTCCACCGGGTAGTCGACGCCGACGTTGGTGTTGGTGAGGAAGATGATGTTTTCCTCGGCCATGAGGTCGACGCGGCGTTGGACAACGCCTTTTTCGAGCTTGAATTCAGGGATGCCGAGCGTGAGCAGTCCGCCGATATATCCGGCGCGCTCGATGACCGTCACCAAGTGCCCGGCGCGGTTCAGTTGCTGGGCGGCCGCCAGACCGGCGGGGCCTGACCCAACCACGGCAACCTTCTTGCCGGTCCGGTTGGCGGGCGGCGCTGCCTTGATCCAGCCATTTTCGTAGCCACGCTCGACGATCTCTTTCTCGATGTACTCGATGGTGACCGGGTCCGAGTTGATGCTCAGGACACAACTGGTCTCGCAGGGAGCGGGGCAAACGCGTCCGGTGAACTCGGGGAAATTATTGGTGGAAAGCAGCGTCTCAAGCGCCCCTTGCCAATCGCCCTTATAGACCTGGTGATTGAACTCGGGGATGACGTTGCCGAGGGGACAGCCCATGTGGCAGAAAGGCACGGCGCAGTCCATGCAACGAGAGCCCTGCTCCTTGGCTTTCTCTTCGCCCCAAGGTTGGTAGAACTCGCGGTAGTCGCCTTTTCTGTCTGCTACCGGGCGCCGTTCGGGGGGTTGCCGGCCGGATTCTATGAAGCCTGTCGGTTTACCCATTGCCGACCGCTTCCAGTTCCCGTTCCGTACCCTCCTCGGCCCTGTGTTTCCGCTCTTCCAATACCCGGCGGTAGTCTCTGGGCATGATTTTTTTGAACCGCTTCAAAGCCGCATCCCAATCGGCGAGAATCTCCGTCGCCGGGGTACTGCCGGTATACTTCTTGTGGTCTTCAATCAGCCCTTTGAGGATTGCTACGTCTCCGGGGTCGGTGACCTGCTCCATGTCGGCCATTCCGTCATTGAAGGAGATTCCCAGACAGTCATCTTTGTCATAAACGAAGGCTATTCCGCCGCTCATTCCAGCGCCGAAGTTGCGGCCGGTGGGCCCAAGAACCACTGCCACGCCGCCGGTCATATATTCACAACCGTGGTCTCCCACGGCCTCAACCACGGTCTTGACTCCGCTGTTGCGGACACAGAACCGCTCGCCGGCCATGCCGCGGATGAACACCTCGCCGCCGGTGGCCCCGTACATGGCTACGTTGCCGATGATGATGTTCTCTTCAGGCACGAATGACGCTTCAGGATGGGGGCAGACCACTATGCGGCCTCCCGACATCCCCTTGCCCATATAGTCGTTGGTGTCTCCCACTAGGTTAACGTTGATGCCCCGGGCCAGGAAAGCGCCGAAGCTTTGTCCCGCTGACCCGGTCAATTTGATGTTGATGGTGTCGTTGGGCAACCCATCCTCGCCGAAGGCCTTGGCGACCTTACCGCTGAGCATGGCGCCGACGGTCCGGTTCGAGTTGTGTATCGGCAGGTCAATCTCGACGCTCTTTCTTTCATCCAGAGCCGGTTTGGTCTGGGCGATCAGCTGGTGGTCGAGGGCCTTGTCCAAGCCATGATCCTGCTCACGGTCACAGTAGACCGGCTCATTGGGGTCGCTGGATTCCTGGCGGTGCAGAAGTCGGGCGAAATCCAACCCCTCAGCCTTCCAGTGGTCGTCCGCGTCCTGGTAATGGAGGACATCCGTCCGGCCGATCATCTCGGCGACGGTCCGAAAGCCCAGTTCGGCCATGATCTCCCGCATCTCTTCGGCCACGAAGGTGAAGTAGGTGACCAGGTGCTCAGGTTTGCCGGCAAACTGCCTGCGCAGCTCCGGGTCTTGGGTCGCGACGCCCACCGAGCAGGTGTTCATGTGACACTTCCGCAGCATGATACAGCCGCTGACCACCAAAGCCGAGGTGGCGAATCCAAATTCTTCCGCGCCCAAAAGGGTGGCGATAACTGCATCCCGGCCTGTCTTGAGCTGGCCGTCGGTCTGGAGCACGATTCGGCTCCGCAGTCCGTTGGCCACCAGCACCTGCTGGGTCTCGGCGACGCCCAGTTCCCAGGGCAGTCCCGCGTGCTTGATGGACGACTCAGGAGACGCACCGGTGCCGCCGTCGTGGCCGCTGATCAGCACAACGTCGGCATGGCCCTTGGCAACTCCGGCCGCGATGGTGCCAACGCCAACCTCCGCTACCAGCTTCACGTGGATCCTCGCGTCGGGGTTGATATTCTTTAAATCGTGGATCAACTGGGCCAGGTCTTCGATGGAATAGATGTCGTGATGGGGCGGCGGCGAGATCAACTCAACGCCAGGTGTGGTCTTCCTCACCCAACCGATATATTCATCGATCTTGTGGCCGGGCAACTGTCCGCCCTCTCCGGGTTTAGAACCCTGGGCCATCTTGATCTGCAGGTCTGTTGCGTTGATCAGGTAGTTGGCGGTAACGCCGAACCGGCCCGAGGCCACCTGTTTGATGGCGCTGCTGCGGTCGTCGCCGTTCTCATCCAGCCAGTAACGCCGATAGTCCTCCCCGCCCTCTCCGGTGTTGCTGCGGGCGGCCATCCGGTTCATGGCGATGGCCATGGTTTCGTGGGCTTCCCGGCTGATGGAACCCAGTGACGCCGCGCCGGTGGCGAACCGTTTCACGATCTCGGTCGCCGGTTCCACCTCGTCGATGGGCACCGGGATCCGGTCCTGCTTGAATCCCAACAGGCCGCGCAATGTCGCCAATCTCCGGGTCTGGTCGTCGGAATGGCGGCTGAATTGTTTATAAGCGTTCCAGTTTTCGGTCCGGGCGGCATATTGCAATGCGGAGATGGCTTCAGGATCCCATTGGTGGACTTCCTCACCTCTCCGCCACTGGTAAGCGCCGCCTTGTTGCAGGCCACGCTCGGCTGGTATCTCGGTTGACCCAAAGGCCCGGTTGTGGCGCTCAGTAGCTTCGCGTTCTATGCCATCTAGGCCGATACCACCCACCCGCGACGGGGTCCAGGTGAAATACTCGTCGATCAGTTCTTGGTTCAGGCCCACTGCCTCGAATATTTGCGCGCCACGGTAGCTTTGGACCGTGGAGATGCCCATCTTGGACATCACTTTCAACAGACCTTTCTCGTTGGCCTTGATGAAATTCTTCTGAGCGTATTCCGGTTCGGTGCCATTTATCTGGCCGGTCTCAGCCAGTTCCCGGACCGTGGCCAAAGCCAGGTATGGGTTGATGGCGCCGGCGCCGTATCCGACGAGCAATGCAAAGTGGTGGACTTCCCTGGCGTCGCCCGACTCCAAGACCAGAGCGACCTTGGTGCGGGTGCCTTGCCGGATGAGCTGATGGTGGACCGCCGAAACGGTGAGCAAACTGGGTATTGGCGCCCAGCGGCTGTCCGCGCCACGGTCCGAAAGTACGATTATCGAGCAGCCGGACTCAATGGACTGGGAGGCCTGCTTCCGGAGTCCGTCCAATGCTTTCTTGAGTGCGCCTTCTCCAGCCTCGGTGTCATAGAGCGCCGACAGGGCGCCGGTGCGAAGTCCGTCGAGGTTCATGGCTTTGATCTGGGCCAGTTCCAAGTCGGAGATGATGGGCGATTTCAGTCTCAGCTGGCGGCAGTGTTCCGGAGTCTCATCGAACAGGTTCTGCTCGCTGCCAACAAACGCGCCCAACGAAGTGACCAGTTCCTCGCGAATGGCGTCCAAAGGCGGGTTGGTCACCTGGGCAAAAAGCTGCTTGAAGTAGTTGTAGAGGACCTGGTTCTGGTCGGAAAGAACGGCCAGAGGAGCATCGTTCCCCATGGAGCCGATAGCTTCGGTACCCCTCTCGGCCATGACCGTGGTGAGCATGCGAATCTCTTCTATACTATAACCGAACGTCTGCTGGAGCCGAACCAGTTCCGCCGAGTCCATGGACGGGGCTTCCGTGGCAGCAGGCAGGTCGTCCAGGGTGATTTTATTGTCTTTCAACCACTGGCCGTAAGGGTTACTCGAGGCCAGGCTGTGCTTCAACTCTTCGTCGCCGATGATCCGGCCTTCTTCCAAGCTGACCAGGAACATGCGCCCCGGTTGTAGCCGTCCTTTGAATTTGACGTCGGCGGGCGGGACTTCCAAGACGCCGGTCTCGGAGGCCATCACCAACTTGTCTTCGTTGGTGACCAAGTACCGGAAGGGGCGCAGTCCGTTCCGGTCCAACAGGGCGCAGATGCTGCTGCCGTTGGAGGCCACGACCATGGCCGGACCATCCCATGGTTCCATCAGAGAGGAGTGGTACTCGTAGAAGTCCTTCTTCTCTTGAGACATGGTCTCATGCTGGTCCCAAGCTTCGGGAATGAGCATCAGCAGCGCATGGTCCAGGTCGCGGCCCGTCATCTGGAGCAGCTCCAGAGCGTTGTCCAGGCTGGCTGTGTCGCTGTCGCCTGGGTTGGTCACCGGGGCGATCTTGGCCATGTCGTCTCCGAACAACGGTGACTGGAACTGGGCCTCCCGGGCGTTCATCCAGTTGACGTTACCCCGGAGGGTGTTAATCTCACCGTTGTGGGCCAGGTACCGGTAGGGGTGGGCCAGCCGCCAACTGCCAAGGGTGTTGGTGCTGAACCGCGAGTGCACCAGCGCAAAGGCGCTGACCACATCCTGGTCTTGCAGGTCAAGATAGAAATCGGATATCTGATGGGCCAACAGCAATCCCTTGTACACGATGGTGTTGCAGGACATGCTGCAGATGTAAAAGCGGTCCACCTGGTCTTCAGTCAGTCCTGAATCCCCCGCGGAATGCTCAAGTACCTTGCGGACCAGAAAGAGCTTGCGCTCTAGATGGGCAGCGTCTTTGATGTCGGGTCCCATGCCGATGAAGACCTGCGCGATGCGGGGGCAAGCAGCCCGAGCGTCTTCGCCTATCTTGGAGTGATCAACGGGAACGTCGCGCCAGCCGAGGACCTTCAGTCCTTCGGCTTGGATCGTCTCGCCGATCAGGTCTCGGCAATTGTCTTGGGCCTCGGGTGGCATGAAGGCCATGCCCACGCCGTATTCGCCGGCAGCGGGCAGGTCGATGCCCAGAGCGGCGGCTTCGCGTTCAAATAATTTGGTGGGAGTTTGTATCAACATGCCGGCCCCGTCACCGGTGTCCGGATCACGCCCGGCGGCACCACGGTGGCCCAGGTTGATCAGCACCTGCACACCCTCATCAATGATCTGGTGCGTCTTCTGACCCTTAATGTTGGCGACAACGCCTACGCCGCAAGCATCATGTTCTTGCTCCGGCGAGTAAAGGCCTTTCTTAGCCAGTTCTTTTAATGGGTCCATCAGCCGAAAACCTTTAAATCAATGACAGCGCGGCCACCAAGCGTGATGTGGAAACGCTAACGAATCGGGAAACACCAAACCGCCGCTAGGCGCGGCGTAAGAACAACCTTCCCTGAAAGACAGGGCTGAGAAACTATTTTGTTAAATATATCACAATATCCAAATGGCACAAGGCCCAGTCTTGGATTCACGCCTGACATTGGGTCAGGCGTCTCATAGATACGAAACAGCTAGGCGGCAACTATTTACGCCGAGGATATTGTTATATATGGCTGAATCGGGCCTGGAAACTACAGAAGTGTACTTGACTCGCCGTAATCACTGAGAACTTTCGAAAAATTAGAATAATTTAGTAACATCATCGCCATGGTTAGCAAATTACGGCTAGACTATGTTTCTTGTGGAGGCTGAAAATGAAAAGGACGTCCCGAAATTGAGACGTCCTTTTCATTTTCAGCCTGTGATCTTCCGGGATTACATCAGCAGGTGAACCGCTCCGGGCCCAATATTCCGGCGAATGCCTTGAAGAATAGATTGATCTCTTCGGGATTCACGCCTGTCATGGTGTGAACGCGGCCCCAGGCTGTAAGCGCCACCTGGCCGTCGGGGATCCGGTCATAAGGCCGGGCCACGCCCCATTCCTCAAACATGAATAAATCATCCAGCACTTCCCACAATTCAGTGGTCTGCGCCGGGTTGGTGAAGTTGTAACTGACCACAACGTTGCCGTGCTCCATGTTGTGCACGACCCGGCCGTCGGGCAGGCTCTCTCTGTAAAACCCGCATCTCGCCGGCGTGGGCCAGTGCTGCCCGGACGATGGCGGCGCATCCTGGTATTCGACTCTCTGTCCTTCCGGGACGTGGTTGATGTTGACCAGGACCGGCATTGCCTCTCCGATCACACCTTGTAAGACTCTTTTCTCCGGTGTCTCCGGAGGGCGATCGCCGGATGTTTCGGTGATTGTCGGTGTGATCAGGTCGCCGAACAGCTCTGGAATATCCGCCAAAGGAATCCCAATCTCTAGTGTCAGCAAGCTTCCTTCACGGTCAACCCGGAGGCCTTCAAGCAGTCCCGCGGTGTTGGGGTCGGTCAAGAATCCGGAGGCCAGAGTAACGATTCCACCGATGAAATTGCCCAACGACTCGGCGGAATCCTCGTCTGCGAAGTCCATGGTCACAACCAGGTCCAATGACCCGCCATTCAGTTCGCCCCCCAACCCCACGATTTCGAGAGCGGAGATGAAATCAAGGGAGATTGGCAAGCCTCCAAATCCGGGAACGGAGTCCAGATCCACTTCATCGGCGATACCTTGGGGCACTTTGACCGCGAACCCGAATAAGCCGTCATCTAGGTCGTTGAAAGTATCGATCAAGGCGCCCGAGGCCGGGTCGGCGTCGCCAGCCTTAAGATCAATTATGTCGTTAACTGCGCCGCCTGTCCCGACCACAAATATCGAGCTATCCAGAACACTTAATTCGAAATCGTCCTCGTCGTCTTCCGGCGAGTAGACGTTACTGCCTTTGTAGGCTCTTTGGACAAGGTTGGTACCGGTTTTGGACTCCAATTTGGCGATCAAAGCAGCCTCGTCGAAACTGCCGTGAAGCAACGCGCCGAAATATTCCACATCTTCCATGTCATCCACTTCAGCCACGTCTGTGATCTCGCCGAAGATATCGGCCCGGCTCACGTCGCCAAATAGCCCTCCGGCCCTGAAGTCGTCGATGTCCAAAAATTCGACGAGACCGTCTTGGCCCTCCGCCGAACCCGACAAAAGCATTTCAAGAAACTGATTCTGATTCAGCTCGATCGCGCCCAGGGCCTCACCTATGGCAACACTCCCAACAACGGAGGCCCGGTGTGGGACTAAACTGCCAAAATCGCTACTGCTATCGCTGCTGCGGCCACAGGCGGCGGCCAGACCCAGCAGTAATAGACCGGCTGCCAGAACGGCCCCTTTAGATAATCGGAGAAGCACTTGGGAGATGCTCATCTGTTCCTCCCATTAATCTTTCTGACGGTTTTGGAATCATACAAACGCGGCCATCTTCCGGATTGTGACGGTCCCGCTAGAGGAGAGTCTTCCTTATCTTGGGTTAACTTCCAGGCTACCGAACGCCAGCGGTTAACACAATCCAGTTTCAGGCCAAACGGTGTGGACCGATGCAATTACCATCGACTTTATTTGACCCAGTTCCACGCCTGTTCTATACTCGAATGAGACCCATGAAGACAACTGCGAAAGATCAAAATACAGAAAGTACGAAGCTGGAGGCACAGCAACTAGAAGCATCGGAAATCGCTCAGTTGATTGTCGAGGTCGCCTCAGAGAAACTCGCCTCCGACATCGTGATGCTGGACCTGCGCGGTCTGGCCTCTTTCACCGACTATTTCGTAGTTATGTCGGCTGACTCTTCCCGGCTGATCCAAGCCCTGGAAGACGACATCCTCTCGACGCTGAAAGAGTCCAAATTATCCATGCATAGGCGCGAAGGTTCCGCGGCGTCGGGATGGGTGCTCATGGACTGCAGTGACGTGATCGTCCACATCTTCGGCCCCGAGGAACGGCAGTTCTTCGGCCTGGAAAGGCTCTGGGCCCGCGCGCCCCAGGTGGTGCGGATACTGTAACGGCCAGGTGGTTTATCTACGTTTCTAAAGAGAAGGGCATCCCGTTAACTCGGGATGCCCTTCTCTTTACGACCATTACCGGCTATAAATAAGGGCGGGTCTCTGACCCGCCCTCACGAACACGGTGGTGCAATGTCCTTGGTCACCGTTGGCGTTCTCCGTGGGGGCGGTGTTTCTAATCCGCCCTGGCTTGCCTAAACCATGCTTCCGCCCGGCTAGAGTCTTTACTCTTTCATCCAGCCGTCGTTGGCGCGGGTGTAGTCCACCAATTCCGCGGCGGTGAAGAACAAGGCCAACTCCCGCTGGGCCGACTCGGGGCTGTCCGACCCATGCACCAGGTTCCGTCCGATGTCCAAGGCCAGGTCTCCCCGGATGGTCCCCGGCGGAGAGGTTGTGGGGTTGGTCTGGCCCATGGTGCTTCTGACGGCTTCCACTGCGTTTTCCGCCTCCCAGGCCATGGCCACCACGGGGCTGGACGTTATGAAGTCCACCAACCCGGCGAAGAAGGGCCGGTCCACGTGTTCGCCGTAGTGCTGACGCGCCAGAGCATCATCCACCTTCATTAATTTCATGCCCACCAATTTGAGGCCCCGCCGTTCCAAACGGCTGATGATTTCTCCGATCAGCCCACGCTGTACCCCATCAGGCTTTACCAGCACCAAAGTGCACTCCATATCTTCCTCCGCGGACCTCTGCCCGCATTAAATTGATTCTTTGCTAGATGTTTAGGTCCGAGTGCTGGCGGAGTTTTCCAGCTTGAAATGTACTCCCCTGGACTCCATATCCCACATGAACGGGGCCGGGTCCATGGCCTCGGGCGGGAACACTCCGGGGCCGGGCAGCGCTCGGTCGACCAGGAGACCAGCGCCAACGACCAGGCACGATGCGGTGGCCAAGGCGATGTCTCCCGGTGGAAACGAATAGGTCATGGTCAGTTCGGCTTCCCGTCCGTCTTTGACCCCTGACACGCGGACCTGCCGGGGCAACCTGCCAGGGCCGCCGTCTTCAACTTCAGTCTGAGCCGGAGGCTGGGCTGCGGCCATGACCATCGCCGTCATCGCCGCCGGAGTCAATGAAACGCCATCAACCTCTAAAGGTTCCTCGGAAGCGAATCCGGCGTCGATCAGAGCTTTCAGTGTTCCGGTTGTGTCCGGGTCGGAAAACCCACGCCATAGAGAGGCGTGGAGCAGTCCGCCGAAAGACGCCGGAATGGTCACCGTTTCCAGTCCCACGTTGTAACAACGAATGTTACCCCAGGGGGCCGGGAATGCAACGTCTTGGTATTCAGCCATGCCCGGCGTCTCTGTCCACCTGCCACGGTCGAAGAGCAGGGCTGGTTTGGAGAAGAGGGCCAGCCGGTGACGCCAGACTGCCTCGTTATGGTAGGTGGCGTTGTTCACCATGAAGAACCGAACCTCTTCCACGATATCCATGCGGCTGGCCATGTGCCCGGCCAACACATTCGTCTGCCCGGGGTTGGCGCCTAAACCCGGCAACACGCCCACGCCACGGTGCTTGGCCAATGAATCCAAGTATTCGGAATCGAAGACGCTCTGAAGGGTTTCCACATCGTCGTTGATGTCGGCGTAGGGGACTCCAGCCTCGACGACTGTCCGCATCAGCGACAGGGTGTCTCGGCTGAACGGGCCTGTGGTGTTCAAGACCACCGACATTCCGCCCAAAGAGCGGGTCACCCGGTCTTCTTGGCGGCAGTCCAGTTGCAGCGCCGTCACTGGGCTGCCCAAGGTCTCAGCCAAGGCTTCGGCACGCTGGAGGTCGCGGTCTGCAACCACCACGTTCTTAAACCTGGTGTCTTCTACTACAAGGCGGGCGGTTGCGGCCCCCATGGCGCCGCAACCCAGGACCAAGGCGGTTCGGTCAGGCATCGTTAGCGGGCCGGCCTTCGGGCGGGTTTTGGAATCGGTCTGCGTCCCTGGAGAAGGCGGCCCCGCTGCTTGCGAACTCCGATGCTGGGCATGCGCAGGTATTCGGGTTGCAGGCTTGCCAGATCATCGGTCTCCCCGGCCATCAGCTTTTCCTGCCCCAACACAGCCAGCGCCCACACCCTTGCCGCCGGCACCGGCCTGATTATCTGGGCGTCGGCCCCCTTAGCCCCGGTAATGTGATCTTGCCATGCCATGACGCCCTCGCCGCAGAAGATTGCCGGACCTTTAATCTCAGCCATTAATTCGACCGCGGTGCAGACCCGGTCCTCTCTGGTCCTGACGCCGCCCGGACCGAATAGGACGGTGGCGCATTCCTCCCGGCCGGCTTCTATCAAGGCGCAGACTTGGACACCGGTATGGAGGTACGGGTGTGCCTCAAGATCGAGGGTTCCCACGCCGATGATCGGCTTCTTGGCCACAAGAGAGAGACCCTTGGCCGCGCTGATTCCTACCCGGAGCGCACTAAAACCGCCCGGCCCCAACGCCACGGCTACCCCGTCTAGTTCCGACGCAGACAGGCCGCTGTGCTCCAAGATGTTCACCACGGCCGGCATCAACTCGGCGGTGTGGTTATAAGTGGCATGCCAAGCATGCGATGCAACGACCCGGTCCTCATTAACTAGGGCCACGCCTGCGTATCGGGTTGATGTGTCTATAGCCAGAAGCATCGGGTTAGTTTCTCAGTTGCAGCGGTGGTTTTGTTTGGCGATAGATTCGTTGGAGGCGAAATCCCCCAAACCCCCCCTTATGAAAAGGGGGCTTTTTGGGCCAGTAGGTCTAGCAGTTTCTTGAAGCGCGAATTTTCCATGTCTGTTCCTGGTTCTAAGGTAATCTCACGGCTATAAGCGTCTTGCCCGTAGTCTAGATCTATCCAGAGGCAGTCTGTTGGGAATAGCTCGGTTGCCCGATCGGCCCATTCGATGACACAGACGCCTTCACCGAAGAGCTGCTCGTCCAGGCCCAGGTCCCAGGCCTCGGCGGGGCTGCTTATACGGTAGAGGTCGACGTGGTGGAGGGTTAATCGGCCTTTGTGCCGGGTCATCAGCACAAAGGTGGGACTCCGCACGTAGCCTTCAACTCCCAGTCCCAAAGCGATCCCCTGCGTTAAGCAGGTTTTTCCCGCGCCCAATTCCCCGGTCAGCAGGATCACATCTCCTGCCGAGGCCTGTTCTCCAATGGTCCGGCCCAGATCCTGGGTGAATTCGGCGTCGGTCGATTGGATGTGCAGCGATGTGGTCATGGATTAGGCTTGGGCCGGGCCGAAATGGTCCCAACCCCGGTTTCCGGCCGGTATCTCTATGCCCTGGGCGTCGACCACCGTAACCTTGCCGGGCTCCCCATCCGTGATTTCCCCGACAACAGCGGCCCCGCCGGTAAGTCCGGATACGACATGGTTGACCTTGGACGGGCTACCGGTGAATAACAGCACGTAATCTTCGCCGCCACCCAGAGCCAGGTCCACGCTGTCATGCGGGAACCGGTTCTTCAATATAGGGTGCACCGGCAGCCGGTCGGCGAATATCTTTGCCGACACTCCGCTGGCCCGGCACAACTTGGACAGGTCGTCGGCCATGCCGTCGCTCACGTCCATGGCCGTAGTTATCTCTGATTCGACCAGAGATTGCCCCACGGTCACGGCGGGTCGGGGCCGGCGGTGACTCCTCATAAGGAAGTCGGCCGCTTCGCCTCGTTCAGATGGGTTTTCAAGCATCAACTTTAAGCCGCCTCCCGAGCTTCCCAAATGGCCGGTCACCGCCACCAGGTCGCCTGGCCGCGCGCTGGTCCGGATCATGGGTTGGCCCTGCATGGCGCCGGTCAAAGCGACCGTGATAAATACCACCGGGGACCGCACCATGTCGCCACCGACGATGGCCAGGCCGTACTCGTTACTTATCTGGAGCATTCCCTTATAGAGGCTTTCTAGGTCTAAAACTTCAGTCTCCGGAGGGAGCCCCAGGGTGACCAGGGCGTAGGTGGGCAGCCCGCCCATGGACGCGACGTCGCTGATGTTGGAGGCCAACGACTTCCAACCCAGGTCTTCCCACGGGGTGGTCTCTCGGGTGAAATGCACGCCTTCCACCATGGTGTCGGTGGTGAACAGATCAGTCACGGCCTTGGCGCCTGCGCTCCACGCAGCTGTATCGTCGCCGGTGTCAACGCTTAGGTCCAACGAGAACGTCTTGCCGTTGCTAGAACTGGCCCGTTGGTCGACAACCATGCGGGTTAAGAGGTCGATGACACCGAATTCGCCCAGGTCTTTGATCTGCATATTCAAATGATATAGGGGTCAGGTGAGAATCAGGTAAAATGTGCCAGGATATCCATTGGATTATAGACCGGATTTCAGCAAGTTCGGAACTCGTGCCTAAAATTGGCGATTCACCCTTGACACGCCCCAGGCGCGGGACTATACTACGCAAGCCCTCTTTTGAGAAGGCACGCAGTACGTTAACAACTGAATAGTGGAAGGAAGCTAGGTAAAGTTCGAATTTTTTAGAGAGTTTGATCCTGGCTCAGGGTGAACGCTGGCGGCGCGCTTAATGCATGCAAGTCGAACGTGCCTTCGGGCAAGTGGCAGACGGCTGAGTAACGCGTGAGTAACACACCCTTCGGTGGGGTATAGCTTCGGGAAACTGAGGGTAATCCCGCATACGATCCTTTTCCCTTGGGGGAAGGATGAAAGCCTTCGGGCGCCGGAGGAGTGGCTCGCGTCCTATCAGGTAGTTGGTGGGGTAACGGCCCACCAAGCCGATGACGGGTAGCTGGTCTTAGAGGACGATCAGCCAGAGGGGGACTGAGACACGGCCCCCACTCCTACGGGAGGCAGCAGCAGGGAATTTTGGGCAATGGACGAAAGTCTGACCCAGCGACGTCGCGTGGGGGATGAAGGCTCTAGGGCTGTAAACCCCTTTTCCGAGGGAAGAGGAAGGACGGTACCTCGGGAATAAGCTCCGGCTAACTACG
>DCWQ01000052.1:2533-3735 GCA_002328185.1 Dehalococcoidia bacterium UBA2158 | reverse complement strand
TATTCAAAGAACTTCCCACTGAATTTCAAGTCTGGATGAGCCACGGAGACCGGGTGGAAACCCTGCCGCCCGGCTTCACGGGCATGGCCTACACCGAGAACTCACCCGTGGCCGCCATCGGCAACGGCGACAACATGTATGGTATCCAGTTCCACCCAGAGGTTAACCACACGCCGCTGGGCCAGGACATCTTGGACAATTTCCTGTTCCAGGCTTGCGGGTGCAAGGCCGACTGGACGCCCGGCAACGTGGTCCACGACTCCATAAAGAACATCCGGGAACAGGTCGGCGACGGCAAGGTTATCTGCGCCCTTTCCGGCGGGGTGGACTCGGCGGTGACTGCCGGGCTGCTGCACCGGGCCATTGGCGACCAGCTCACCTGCATCTTCGTCAACAACGGGCTGCTACGGCTGGAAGAAGCTGAGCGGGTGCAGGCCACGTTCAAGCGCGGTCTAGGACTGAACCTGACCTACGTGGACGCCACTGACCGGTTCTTGGACAAGCTCGAAGGCGTGATTGACCCGGAGATCAAACGCAAGGTGATCGGCGAGGAATTCATTCGCGTGTTCGAGGACGCAGCTACGGGCCTGGGGCAGACCGATTTCCTAGCCCAAGGCACCCTCTATCCAGACGTGATCGAGAGCGAGTCTCCAGAGAACCGGACATCAGCCCGGATCAAGACACACCACAACGTGGGTGGGTTGCCGGAGAACATGAAGATGGAACTGGTGGAACCCCTTCGCTACCTGTTTAAGGACGAGGTCCGCGAGGTCGGCCTGGCGCTGGGTCTGCCCGCCGAAATGATTTACCGCCAGCCGTTCCCCGGTCCCGGCCTGGCCATCCGGGTCATCGGTGAGGTCACCAGGGAAAAGCTGGAGATGGTGCGGAAATGCGACTGGATCGTCATCGACGAAATAAAAGCCGCCGACCTTTACAACACACTGTGGCAGAGCTTCGCCGTCCTCAGCGACAGCCGGACGGTGGGCGTGCAGGGTGATTACCGGACCTACGGGTTCGTCTGCGCCATCCGGGCCGTCTCCAGCGAGGACGCAATGACGGCCGACTGGGTGCGGCTGCCCTATGAAGTGCTGGCCCGCATCTCCAACCGCATCGTGAACGAGGTCCCAGGCGTGAACCGGGTGGTCTACGACATCACCAGCAAACCCCCTGGCACCATCGAATGGGAGTAGCCGGGTTTTCTC
>DCWQ01000052.1:0-2125 GCA_002328185.1 Dehalococcoidia bacterium UBA2158 | reverse complement strand
AGTGCAGAGTAATTTGATTCTAGAAAAGACCCACGACAGCAGTCCTCTCCCCCTCGCAAGGGGGAGGGCTATGGTGGTGGCATCCCCGCTCTCAACCACTACGTTTACCGAAGCGAAAAACTCATGAAGGTCTTAATTATCGGCTCCGGGGGCCGGGAGCATGCCCTGGCCTGGCGGATCAACCAGAGCCCCAACCTGACCCGGCTGTGGGTGGCCGCCGGCAATGCCGGCACCGCAGGCCTGGCGGAGAACCTAAACATCCGCTCAAACGAGGTTGATGGCCTGGTTACGGCGGCAAAAGAGATCGGCGCCGATCTGGTGGTCGTGGGGCCTGAGGCTCCCCTGGCGCTAGGGCTGGCCGACCGGCTGGATGAACTGCACATACCCGTTTTCGGCCCCAGTCAGGCAGCCGCCCAGATAGAAGCCAGCAAGGGGTTCGCCCTGGAACTGATGAGAGGAGCGGGGGTGCCCTGTCCGGTTTTCGCCAGTGTCAGGGACGAAGCCAACGCCCACGCCTACATCAAGAGCCACCCAGGACCGCTGGTCGTGAAGGCCGACGGGCTGGCCGCGGGCAAGGGCGTCCTCCTCTGCAACGATTCTGAGCAGGCGCTTGCAGCGGTAAAGCTATGCATGTCCGACCGGGCCTTCGGCGAGGCTGGCGACACGGTTGTCTTGGAAGAGTATCTGAGCGGGCCTGAGGTCAGCGTATTCGCATTCTGCGACGGTGAGCATCTTTCATCCCTAGTCGCCGCCTGTGATTACAAACGGCTAGAAGACGGCAATCTCGGCCCCAACACCGGGGGAATGGGCAGTTTCGCCCAACCGGATTTCTGGACTCCCGAACTGGCGGCCCAGGTCGAGCAGACGATCATGCTACCGGTGTTGCGGGCCATGGCCGAACGGGGCTCTCCCTATAAAGGGGTGTTGTACGCGGGTTTGATGTTGACAGCAGCCGGGCCCAAAGTGCTTGAGTTCAACTGCCGCTTGGGCGACCCCGAGACCCAGGTGGTGATACCCCTATTGGCTTCAGACCCGCTGGAATTGATGCTGGCCTGCGCTGAGGGCACTCTCGATAAGTTCCAAGTTCGCTGGGAAACCAAGAACTATGTGGGCATCGTCATGGTGTCCGGAGGTTATCCCGACAAGTACGAGACCGGTTTTGAGATATCGGGGTTGGATGAAGATGGGCTTGAAGACACCATGGTCTTCCAAGCCGGCACCGAGTTTGGAGCCTCTGGCAAGCCCGTCTCCGCTGGAGGCCGGGTTCTGACCGTGGTGGGCGGCGGCGACAGCATCGAGTCGGCCCGGGAACGCGCCTACGCCAGACTGGAGCACATCAGCTTTGAGGGCGCCAAGTGGCGGCGGGATATCAGCTCCGCGGCGAACCAAGGCGCTGCCCAGGCAACCGGCTAGCCGATGCAAAAGGTCCAAGAGATATTTACGTTGGACGTGGATGACCCACGAAACCTAGCGTACCGCCGCAAGAAGTGGTCGCGGTCGGCCGAGTTCCACCAATGGCTGCAAGAAGATACTCTGCCGGAATTGAAGATGGAACAAGCGATGGACCTGTACCGGGCTTCCGGGGGCCGGGACGCCGCCGGATTCAAGTCCAACAGCATCGAAGAAATCCGGGACGGTGTGGACTTCCTGCTCTATGATAATATCAAGCTGGAAGGCCGCTTTGACGAGTGCGCCGCCACTGAGGGAGCCTACCGGATGGCGGGAGCCGGCAAGGAATTTCCCTCCTACCTCTTGTGCCTGAGCAACCCTGGGCTTTTCGCTGTGTGGAACGCCAATGCTGAGGGGCTGCTGAAGCGGGCGGGTCTTCTTTCAGCCGGCATCAAGCGCGGCCCCATGGGCATCCGGTACCTTGATCTGTTGGAGGCCCTGAATCAGGTGCGGGCCCGGTCTGGGAGACACGATTTCCGGGAGATCGACGAGCTGGCCTACCAGGCAGCGCGGCCCAAGTCTTCGAATAACAAAGCTCCCGGGGAGATAAACCCATGACCTGGCGTGAAACACTGGAAGGCTTGAAACAGGAACTGACCGACGTCCGCGCCGTGCGGCAACGCCGAGTGGATGAAGATGAGGCCGGCCTGCAGAAGGAGCGGGACGACCTTTCCCG
>DCWQ01000017.1 GCA_002328185.1 Dehalococcoidia bacterium UBA2158 | reverse complement strand
GAAATCCAGTCGCTCGAACTGCCCACCCACGATCGAAGTGGCGTCCAGCCCCAGCCACTTTTCGGCCACCGACCCGTAGACGCCCCGGAAGTCGATGTTGTACTTTAGGTCGCCCTCTTCGAGGTCTTCTGGGCGCATGGATGGGAATTCGCTGTAGATGCCGCCCTTAACCGGGTCGCCGATGGCCATGGCCAGCCCGCCGGCGCCGTGGTCGGTGCCCGAGCCGTTGTCCTTGACCCGCCGCCCAAACTCAGTGAAGAGGTAGATCAGGACGTTTTCGGAAGTGTTGTGCTCTCTTAGGTCGGCGTAGAAATCGTCGATAGCCTGGGACAGGTGCTCCAACAGAACGCCGTGCACCGGGCCCTGGTTGGCGTGGGTATCGTAGCCCGGCTGCTGGGTGTAGAACACGCGGGTGCCCAGGTTTGCCGTCAGCACCTTGGCGATTCCTTGCAGGTTTCGGCCGATGACCGAATCCGAGTATTCCACGGTGGATTGGTACTGGGCTGGGACGGTTTTCAAGATATCCGCGCCCTTCAGGGCGTCCAGGCCGGTGGAGCCCAGATAGTCCATCACATGGCCGGTGCCGACGATCGGCGAGTACATCCGGGAGAATAGGTCCAGAGCTTGGGTGCGCTCCTGCTCGCCGGAGATCCCGGTCAGGACGCCGTAGGTCTCCAGCACCGCCACCGAGGCCACCGGTACGCCGGTCAGCGCCATGGCCCGGGGCAGGCCGCGGCCGAAATTCACTCCCGTCAGCACGTTCTCGGCCTTGGGGTCCAGGTCGCGGATGGCGCGGCCCAGCCAGCCTTCGGTGCCGACCTTCGCTGGTTCGCAGGTGTGCCAGATGTCCATAGAGCGGAAGTGGGACCGGTTGGGTCCGGGGTAACCGATTCCGTTAATGACGGCCACTTTACCCTGGTCGTAGAGGTCTTTCACCGCCGCCAGGGCTGGGTTGAACGCCAGCTCATCATTAATCGGCAGAACTTCACCTTGGGCAACGCCGACTGTTTTCCGGCTGTCGTAATACAGTGGGTCTTGGTATGGGATGACCGTATTGATGTAGTCGTTGCCGCCGGTCAACTGGACCACGACCAAGATGGGGTCTTTATTAGTAGAGGTCAACTTGAGGTCTCCTGCCGGGTTATGGCCTACGGGCTTAGATGTAAACACTGGCCCGATTTTACCAGGGTGTGGAAGTTAAACCAACGGATGGTTAGCCAAATGCTGCTTGTCCCTAACCCTCCAACTGCACCGCCAAATCCTCGGGGGTGGTCACGGGCAGTTGGCAGGCGTAGTTCTGGCAGACGTAGGCCGTGGGTTTGCCGTCGATCATGCCGCGGGCTTCCAACAGAGGGAGGCCGTGTTTTTCGGCGGCATCGGCGTTGTCGGCGCCCACCAAGACTTTGTTGGGGCGGAAGCCACCGTAGACCGTCTGCAACAGGGCGGCGGTGGCCGGGTTGTCTTTGGGGCCGATGATGACCACCTCCTTGGGCGAGGACACGTAGAAGTCTAAGGCGGCGATCCAATGTCCGGTGCCCGCCGGGGAGCGGCCCATCAACTCCCTGAGGGTTCTCAGTGGGGTGGCGGCCTTCACGCGGTAGTCTTCGTTCCCTGTGATCACGCCCAGTTTGAGGAGCACGTCGGTGGCCACCGAGCCGCCGCAGGGCTGAGCGTTGTCTAATACGTCCCGGGGCCGAACTACAAGCTGGTCGTGTTCGGTGCTCGTGTCATAGAAGCCGCCCACGCCGTCGTCCCAGAACAGTTCGATCATCCGGTCTGCCAGGCTGGTTGCCTCCGTCAGCCATTTGCTGTCCAGGGTGGCTTCGCACAGGGCGAGGAGGCCGTCGGACACGAACGAGTAATCTTCCAGGTATCCGGGCAGTTTTGCCTGACCCTCCCGGTAGGTGCGGAGCAGCCTTCCCTCTGAGCGCATGGTATCCATCAGGAAATTAGCGTTCTTGATGGCTGCATCGAGGTAGTCCTGGCGCTCCAACACCGCTCCGGCCTCGGCAAAACTGCGGAGCATCATACCGTTCCACGACGCCAAAACCTTGTCGTCCAATAGCGGGTGTATCCGCTTCTCCCGTTCTGCCCACAACGCCTTCTTCCCGCGTTGGACCACGTCCACCAACCGTTCCAGCGAAATCCCTTGCTGCTGGGCATACTCCGAAGCTTTCTTGGCGATATTCAGGATGTTCTTGCCCTCGAAATTACCCCGTTCAGTGACGCCGAAGAAGCCGCTGAAGATACCGGCCTCATCACCCAACACGGCCTCGATCTCAGCCGACGTCCAGACGAAGAATTTGCCCTCTTCGCCTTCGCTGTCGGCGTCGGTGGCCGAGAAGAATCCCCCTTCGGGGCCGGTCATCTCCCGCAGGACGTAGTCAAGGGTTTCCTCGGCGATGCGGCGGTACATGCCCCGGCCAGTGGCTTGGTGGGCGTGGAGGTAGAGCCGGGCCAGCAGTGCGTTGTCGTAGAGCATCTTTTCGAAGTGGGGGACCAGCCAGTAGGCGTCGGTGGAGTAGCGGGCGAACCCGCCGGCGATCTGGTCGTAGATGCCGCCCATGGCCATTTTCTCTAGGGTCAGGTCCACCATCTCTAGCGCGCGGTCGTTGTAGCCGTGGCGGTAGTAACGGAGCAGCACCTCCAGGTTCATGGCCTGGGGGAACTTGGGCGCAGTGCCGGTGCCGCCGTTCTGATAGTCAAAGTTGGTGGCCAGCGTCGTGTACGCCTGATGCAGGGTCTCCACGGTCAGGGGGGCGTCGCCCTGGGGCATCTGGCCGGTGCGGCCTATCTGCTCGGTGATCTGCGAAGTCACCCGCTCGATCTCGCTCCGGTTGTCGCGGTACAAACCGGCCACCGACGCCAGCAATCGAGGGAAGCCGGGCATGCCGTGGCGGTCCACCGGAGGGAAATAGGTGCCGCCGTAGAAGGGCCGGCCGTCGGGAGTGAGAAACACGGTCATGGGCCAACCGCCGCTGCCGGTCAGCATCTGCACCGCCTCCATGTACACGGCGTCCAGGTCGGGGCGTTCTTCACGGTCGACCTTGATGCTGACGAAGTGCTCGTTCATCAATCCAGCGATGCCTTCGTTCTCGAAGGACTCGCGCTCCATGACGTGGCACCAGTGGCAGGCCGAGTAGCCGATGCTGAGCAGTATGGGCTTGTCTTCGTCTTTGGCCCTCTGCAGCGCCTCGTCGCCCCACGGATACCAGTCCACGGGGTTGTTGGCATGCTGCAAGAGGTAGGGGCTGGTCTCGCTGCTTAACCGGTTGGGCATGATGCACCTATATGTAAACCGCGTATGGCGACCGATAGAAATGGGCTGCCGTTTGCGGGAAAGTTGAGTAGATGGCCTAAGCCGCCGACCCCTTGGGAATCTGCGATTCTTCGCCTAAGCGGCTCATGAAGTCGTCTAGGGGCATGGCGCCCAGGTCTTCTCCGTCGCGGTGGCGGACGGCTACGGCGTCGGCTTCTTGCTCCCGGTCTCCCACCACCAGCATGTAGGGCACTTTTTGCATCTGGGCCGTGCGTATCTTTTGGTTCATGCGCTCGCCGCGGGTGTCCACCTCGGCCCGGAACCCGGCTGCTTCCAGCTTGGTCATCACTGATTCACAGTACTCGATGTGCCGGTCGGCGATGGGGATCAACACGGCCTGCACTGGGGCCAGCCACAGCGGGAACGCGGCGCCGTAATGCTCGATCAGCACCCCCAAGAACCGCTCCATGGAGCCCAGGATGGCCCGGTGGACCATGTAGGGCTGGCTGCGGCCGCCTTCGGCATCCTGGTAGGTCAGGTCGAACCGCTGGGGCAGGTTGAAGTCGAATTGCACGGTGGTGCACTGCCAGGCCCGGCCCAGCGCGTCCGTGATGTTGATGTCGATCTTGGGGCCGTAGAACGCTCCGCCGCCGTCGTCCACGGTGAAGGGCAACCCACGCTTCTCCAGCGCCCCTCGCAGCGACTGCGTGGCATGTTCCCACAAGTCCAGGTCGCCCACGTACTTCTCGGGCCGGGTGGATAGCGCGATGGAATATTCCTCGAACCCAAAGGCGTCCAGCAACTCGAAGGTCAACTCCAGTACCCCGCCGACCTCGTCTTCCACTTGGTCCGGGGTGCAGAAGATATGGGCGTCGTCCTGGGTGAAGCCGCGCACCCGCATCAGC
>DCWQ01000023.1 GCA_002328185.1 Dehalococcoidia bacterium UBA2158 | reverse complement strand
GGTGATTTCGTGCCTAAATATGTCTGGCGGGAGTGCGAGGGAGTCGAACCCACCTACCCCGCTCGTCACGAGGCATAACGGATTTGAAGTCCGCAAGAGCCACCGGGCCCCATCCACTCCCATAAGTGCCTGGTTTGGGGTCACCTTGATTTAGCAAATAAAAGGCGCCGCCGGAAGGCGGCGCCTTTTATTTTACCTTTCGAAGAAGGTTTTAGCTCTCGAGTATGGAGTCTACTTTTTTCTTGAGTGCGCCCTTGGGCACGGCGCCGATGATCTGGTCGACCGGCTGGCCGCTTTTGAAGAAGAGCAAGGCCGGGATGCTGCGGATGCCGTACTGCATAGCGGTGTTGGGGCTTGCATCCACGTCCAATTTGGCCACTTTCAGTTGACCGTCATAGTCTTCAGCCATGTCGTGAACGGCGGGGGCAATCATTTTGCACGGACCACACCATTCTGCCCAGAAGTCCACCATGACCGGTGTGTCCGAGTCCAATACCAGTTCTTGCCAAGTATTGTCATTTACCTCAAATGGTTCTGCCATTTCCATCCTCCGGAATCTCTTTCGCGATTTTCTCGCACAGTAACTTTGATGCTTTTCGCCGCTTCAGGGTTCGCAGGGACTACGGCCGCCAGAAACGAGGCCGGGTCACTTGCGACTCAGTTTAAAGGGCACATACACCAAGGTCAACCAGCACGGGTCCATTTTTTGCGGGTCCAAGACTTGCCGGTGTGATTATCCGGTCAGCTATCTGAGGTCTGACCAACCCAGGCTTGGTCTGAGCCTGAGAGCCTGCTGCCGCCTCCTTGGATTCTATCCCACCTTGAATTATAGTATTTACGAGCCTATTCAGATAGCCGAACGCATCATCCAACAATGGAATCATCGTGGTCAACTGCTGATGGAAATACCTCAGTGGAAATAACTGAGCGCATGACGCAACAAGGTGATAGGGTCACCCTTTCCCTGACGTCATGGGGACGGCTGGGTGAGGCCATGGCCGATTTTGACGGACATAACGTGTTCGTAGCCGGCGGGGTCCCCGGCGAAAAAGTGGTGGTTGAGGCGGTCAAAGTCCACCGCAAGTATGTTTCCGCCAAAGTGGTAGAAGTGCTTGAGGCGTCAGCAGATCGGGTGGAGCCGCCCTGCCCCTACTACGGCGATTGCAGCGGGTGCCAATGGCAGCACCTCTCCTACGACGCTCAACTGAAGGCCAAACGCGAGAAAGTGACCGACGCCTTACAGCGCGTCGGCGACCTGGTAAACCCTCCGGTATCCGAAGTGAGGCCCTCTCCCAACCAGTACGGCTACCGCAACCACGCCCGGTTCACCATCAGTCGCGAAGGCGCGTTGGGCTTCGTCAACCGTGAGACCCGCCAGTTCGTGCGCATCGACAAATGCATGCTGATGCACGATGGCGTCAACAACCTATTAGAAGAGCTGCAAGACCACTGTGGCGAGACCACTCAGCTTTCCATCCGGGCCGGCAAATACTCCGGGGACTTCCTGATCCAACCTTATTTGGTCCACCCCGACATCGGTGTCACCACGGGACAGAAAAAATACACCGAGTCGATTGACGGCGTCGATTTTCTCGTGTCGTCCCCGTCATTCTTCCAGGTGAACGTCGACCAGGCCGCTGCCGCCGCTGAAGCGGTGAATGACCACCTGCAACTGGGCCCTGAAGATGTGCTTCTAGACGCCTATACGGGTGTAGGCACCTTCGCGATACTGCTGGCCCCACATGTGAAGCAGGTCATCGCCGTGGAAGAGTCTTCGGCCGCCGTGGCCGACGCCAAACAGAACGCCGGAGAGCTTCAGAACGTCGATTTCGTGTTGGGCCGCACCGAAGATGTACTCAGAAAACTGCCGGTCACGCCCGATGTGGTGGTGTTGGACCCGCCCCGCTCCGGTTGTCAGCCACGGGCTCTAGAGAGTCTTATTGCGATGGCCCCGTCCCGGGTGGCGTATGTTTCCTGCGACGCCGAGACCTTGGGGCGAGACCTCAAAATTCTGTGCGCGGGCGGCTACCGGCTGGACGAGGTGGTTCCGCTGGACATGTTCCCGCAGACCCACCACGTAGAGTGCGTGGCGCTGCTGTCCCTGAGTGAGCCCTCCGATAAACCTGCATCGCCTCGCCTCACACTGGCATCGGCATCGCCCAGGCGTCAGGAACTGATGGACATCCTGGGCTTACAGTTCGCGATCACCCCGGCCGACCTGGCCGAGGAGCCCATCCCCGGAGAATCGCCCGTCGATATGGTGCGGCGGCTGTCTGCGGAAAAAGCCCTAGCCGTGGCCGCCGACATGGAATCGGGACTGGTGATTGGGGCCGACAGCACGGTGGTCTTTGACGGCCAGGCCGTGGGCAAACCCTTGGACGATGACGACGCCCGGCGGATGCTGCAGCAGTTGAGCGGCACCACCCACCACGTTAGCACCGGCATCACCGTGGTGGATGCGGCGTCGGGCAAGACCCTAAGCGACGCCATGACCAGCCAGATCACCCTGCGCGAACTATCGGAACAGGAGATCGAGGCATCTATTGCGTCGGGAGTGCCCAGAGACAAGGCCGGGGCCTATGCGGTCCAGGACACCGAACTCAGGCCCGCGTCCGACTGGGAAGGCTGTTATAACAACATCGTCGGCCTGCCCGTCTGCCGGCTACTGGAAATGTTGCAGGAATTGGGCTACCAACTGCCTATGGGATGGAAGATTTCCGACGAGATTGCCTGTGGAGAGGATTGTCCGACCATCGCCGCTAGCCAGGGAGAGAACACCCCATGAACTTCATGGGAATGGGCATCCCCGAGCTTGGTGTGATCCTTTTGGTGGCTTTTTTGGTGTTAGGCCCAGGCCGGGCCATCGACATGGCCCGCAGCGCCGGAAAGATCTTGGGTGACCTGCGGCGTTCATTCGGCGACGTGACCAACGCCATGACTATGGAATCGCTGGAGCAACTCCCAACGCGGAACCCGGAATCAAGCGCTCCGGCAGAGTCGGAGCCGGGCGTGCCCATGCGGGCAGAGATTCCTCCGGCGGACGAACATTCGGACCCTGAACCTGGCCCTGATTCAGAGCCCAAGTCTGAGGGAAAGGGATGAGGTCCCGGGAACAAACACTACTGCAGCACCTGGGTGAACTGCGCCGCCGGGTTTCCATCTGCGTGGTGGCCGTGCTGGTGGGCAGCGCCGTTTCGTTCGCGTTCTTCGAGCAGATCATCGACATCCTGGTCGAGCCCGCCCGTGACTTGAATCTTGGCACTGGCGGTGAGCTGATCTACACGGAAGTCACCGAGCTACTGACCACTGCCATCAAGGTGTCGTTTGTGTCTGGGCTAATACTGGCTTCGCCGGTACTGGTCTATCAAGGGGTGATGTTCGTTGCCCCCGGACTCACTGGGCGGGAGAAACGCTATCTCTTTGGTTTCATGCCTGCGGTAATATTGACATTTGCTGGTGGGGTGGCCTTCGCCTACTACATCCTCACTCCCCCGGCGCTCCATTTCCTGCTTACCTTCGGCGGCGACGTTGCCACACCGCTGATCCGGATCAGCAACATCGTCAACCTGATGGTCCGGCTGCTGTTCTGGATGGGGCTGTCCTTCGAGACACCGCTGGTGATGTACTTGCTGGCCCAATTGGGCATCGTCACGGCAGGGTCGCTGTCCCGGTTCCGGCGCTACTGGGTGGTGGTCTCATTCGTCTTGGCGGCCATAATCACGCCTACGGTGGACCCATTCAACCAGGCGTTGGTGGCGGGCCCGTTGCTGGTGCTCTATGAATTTGGTATCCTGATGGCCCGCGTCGCTGGGCGCAGCCGGAGAAAGTCCGGCGCCATAACTTCAGCCTAAAGGCTGATATATCCAAGGCAACAAAAAAGGACCGTCCTTCTGCTGAAGGACGGTCCTTTTGGATTTCAACCCTGAGGCCTAACTGCTATTGTCGTCTTTGCTGCCGGCCGCGGTCTTTACAGCTTCTTCTTTCTCGTCTTCACCCATGAGGGCGGTTTTGAACGTGCGTATTCCCTTGCCCATGGACGTGCCAATCTCGGGCAGGCGGCGGGCACCGAAGATCAAGAGTATCACGACCACGATGATTGCCAGTTCAGGGATTCCCAAAGGTCCAACTCTCATGTCTCTTCCTCCCGTTAATTACGGCGGAGTGGCCCTTATGGCGGGCCGGTGCATCTAAACGATTAGATATTAGCAGATACGGCTTGCCACGACAATGAATCACGCCTATTTCAGCACGCCTGGACAGATACGGCGCTCGTAGGGTCTTCTGAAGCGTGCGCCGCGGTCAAGCTCGGTGATAGGCGCAGACTATGGCAGTGATATATATTGTGCAGAGCAGGTACCAACGCTATAATTCTGACTTACGTGTAAATCCGCCTTGGTGAAACACGCTTGGCGCAGCCCGTGCATAACATAACCTGCGAGTGAAAATGGAATCTAACTACGACTTGGTGGTGATCGGCTCAGGACCGGGCGGCTACGTGGCCGCTATACGGGCCGGTCAACTTGGCATGAAGACGGCCATCATCGAGAAAGAGGAACTGGGCGGCGTGTGCTTGAACTGGGGCTGCATCCCCAGCAAGTCCCTGCTCAAGAACGCCGAGGTTGTTTCCTACTTCAAACGGGCCGACGAATTTGGTCTGAAGATGGACAATTTCAGCGTCGATTTCTCAGTGGCGATAGAACGCAGCCGAAAGGTCGTCGACCGCAACACCAAAGGTGTGGCCTTCCTGCTTGACAAGAATAAGGTCGACCACATCCAGGGCACTGGCAAGATAGTCGGCGCTGGAAAAGTGGCAGTTGCGCCAGCCGCGAACGCGCCCCGTGTTGAATCGAACATTGTCGAAGCCAAGAACATCATCGTTGCCACTGGGGCCCGGCCTCGGAGCATTCCACCCCTGCCCATAGACGGTGACAAGGTCATCACCAGCCGCGAGTCCATAGTGATGAGCGACCTGCCGGAATCAATCGTGATCGTAGGCGGCGGGGCCATAGGGGTGGAGTTCGCCTACATATATAAGACGTACGGCGTCCAGGTCACCATTGTCGAGATGCTGCCCCGGTTGGTCCCCAATGAAGATGAAGACATCGGCGTCCAACTGGAGCGTGCCTTCAAGCGCGCCCGCATCGACTTTATGACTGGCGCCGGGGTCACCGGAGTAGACACGTCGGGTCCTGGAGTCAAGGTCACTGTCGACGTAGACGGCGCAGCTCAGACCCTTGAATGCGACAAAGTCCTCGTCGCTATAGGAATCCAGCCCAACATTGAAGACCTGGGGTTGGAGACCGTTGGCATCGCAACCGACCGGACCGGCATCATAGTGGACGACAAAATGTCCACCAACGTGACCGGCATCTATGCCATTGGCGACGTCAACGGCAAGATGCCTTTGGCTCACGTTGCGTCCGCCCAAGCGATGGTGGCTGTTGAAACCATCGCGGGACTCGAGACCCTGCCGTTGGACTATACCTATATGCCCAGGGCCACCTATTGCATGCCCCAGATCGCCAGTTTCGGCTTGACCGAAGCCCAGGCCAGGGAGCAGGGCAAAGAAATCAACGTGGGGACGTTCAACGTCCAAGCCAACGGCAAAGCCCTGGCCATGGGAGAGAATTTCGGCCTGGTTAAACTGGTGGTTGACGCCAAGTACGGCGAACTGCTGGGCGGTCATATGATCGGCCCCGAGGTTACCGAGTTGCTGGGCGAATTGTCCATGACCCGAATACTGGAGGGCACGGTGCTTGAACTGGGCTGGGCGGTGCATGCCCACCCTTCTATATCGGAGATGCTTAAAGAGGCTGCGTTGGGCGCCCAAGGGCGGACGATCCACATGTAGCTCTCTCCTGTAACGGTTAACAGACATAACGATTACAATATCCGCAGGGCCTTGTTCCCATGACACGGACGGCGCCTGCGGATGACTCTGAATCTAGACTGATTGAAGGCGCTACCCACGCCTGGTATAACAAGAAGGCAAGGAGCGGACCAAATGGGGTTGGGAACGTATGATTTCGCACTAGCGATAGGCGGAGAAGCGGGACAAGGGATCGCTACGCCCGGAGATATTCTGGCTCGGATAATCGTCCGCCGTGGATTGCACCTGAGCACGTATAACTCGTACCAGTCGATCGTCCGGGGCGGGCACATCTTCTTGACTATGCGCATCAGCGATGTCGAGGTCAACAACCACGGTGACAAGCTGGACCTTCTCATGTGCCTGAACCAAGACACCATGAACCGGCACCAGCGCCTGATGGGTCCGGGCAGCCGGATCGTCTACAATAGCGATACTATCGAGCCCGGCACTGAAGACAAGGGCGCGGACCTATGCGGCCTGCCGGTGGGAGAATTGACCGAAGGCAGCAGGAATCGGCTGGTCCAGAACACGGTTGGGATGGGCGCGATCTCGTCACTGATGGGCATCGATTTCGCTGTTCTGGAAGAGAGCCTGACGCTTCGTTTCCAGCGGCGCGGCCAGGAGATGGTCGACGAGAACGTCAAAGTCGCCAGGGCCGGATACGATTATTCCCAAGAGCATTTCAATCCCTTCGACCAGTCGCCTCCCACAGGCGTAAAGCCTCTGGCCGTTTGGTCGGGCAACGACGCCCTGGCCATGGGCGGGGCTGCGGCAGGCGTCAAGTTTTACGCTGCCTACCCCATGAGCCCGGCTTCCGGAGTCCTGCATTGGATGGCCGCCAACGCCCGCAACTTGGGCATCATGGTCCGGCAAGTTGAAGATGAGATCGGCGTCGCCAATATGGTAGTGGGCGCTGGGCAAGCTGGAACCCGGTCTCTGTGCGCCACCTCAGGCGGAGGGTTTGCCCTCATGACCGAGGCCATCGGCGCGGCGTCCATGATGGAGGTCCCGGTGGTCTTCATCAATGTAATGCGGGCCGGCCCGTCAACCGGCGTCCCGACCAAGACCGAGCAGGGCGACCTGTGGCAGGCCTTGGGCGCCAGTCAGGGAGACTTTGAGCGCATCGTAGTCACACCCACCGATTGTTTGGACGCCTTCAACACCATGCCCGAGGTGTTCAACCTAACCGACAAATACCAATGTCCTGCAATCATCCTCTCCGACCTGTATATTTCAGAGGGTCGTTTCAGCGTTGACCCGGACCTGATAAACATGCATCCCGACATTGATCGTGGGGAGCTGATCACCGAGCCTTCCGATACCGATGGATATCTACGTTATAAACACACCGAGAGCGGCATTTCGCCCAGGGCGCTGCCGGGGCTCGAAGGCTACGTCCATCTGGCCGCCACCGACGAGCATGACGAGGACTCGACGCTGCTCAGCGACGAGTTCACCAACCCCCACAAACGGCGTCAGATGGTGGAGAAGAGGGCCAGGAAGTTCGATAACATCCTGGGTGATATAGCTGCTCCCGTGCTGGAGGGTCCACCCAACGCCGATGTTACGCTGATCGGGTGGGGTTCCACGGAAGGGATGATCGCCGAAGCGGTGGACGCGTTGAACGCTGACGGGGTCAAGGCCAACCACGTCCAGGTAAAGTGGATGGTGCCGTTCCATGCTGATAAGATTTTGGCCATCCTCTCCAAGGCTAAGAAAACCATAATCGTAGAGAACAACTTCTCGGGCCAGTTCGCCCGCTATCTGCGCAGCGAGACCGGGTTTGCGGCCGACGGGCACATCCGCAAGTACGACGGCGAACCGTTCATGCCACATCACATAGTCGACGGCGTGAAGGCCCAGGTGAATGGGGAGACCGACAAATACATCCCCTATCAAGAGATAACCGTCTAGAGATATAACGGTTAACCGGCAACGTTGATTAGCCGGTGTTGAGTGAGGTGAGACCATGGCAACCACAGAGATTAACCTTACGCCAAGAGACTTCAAAGGCAAGTCGGACCCCGACTGGTGCCCCGGTTGCGGCGACTTTGGCGTTCTGAACGCCATACAGAGGGCTGTTGCTGAATTGGGGTTCCGTCCCCATGAGATCATGACGGTCAGCGGCATCGGTTGTTCTTCCAACCTGCCTGGGTACATCAACACCTATGGCATGCACACCCTCCACGGCCGGTCTCTGGCCATGGCCACCGGGGTCAAGATGGCCAACCACGAGATGAACGTGATCGTCACTGGCGGCGACGGCGACGGCTACGGCATCGGCGGAAACCACTTCACCCACACCGCACGCCGCAACACCGACCTGACGTACGTGGTGATGAATAACCAGATATACGGGCTGACCACCGGCCAGATTTCCCCTACCAGCAGCCTGGGCATGACCACCAAGAGCACGCCTTTTGGTAACGTGGAGCAGCCGGTCAACCCTCTAACCTCGGCAATAATGAATGGCGCGACCTTCGTGGCCCGCGCCTATAGCGGGGATGTCAGGCACCTGTCTGGCATCATCCAACAAGGCATCAATCACAAGGGGTTCTCCATCATCGACGTGTTCAGCCCCTGCGTGACCTTCAACCTCAACAATACCCACGACTTCTTCAAGGAGCGGGTCAAAAAACTGGAGGATGAGGAACACAACACCACCGACTGGAAGTTGGCCTGCGAGAAGGCGATGGTGTTCGGCGACACAATCTACACCGGGGTATTCTACGAGAGTGATCGTTCAGCGCTGGAGGACGTGGAGCCCGTTTTGAAAGAAGGCGGACCTCTCTCCTTGCGGCCTCTTGGGCTGGGCAAAAAAGAGGCCCAGAATATCATCGACCGGATGATGTAGTCCTCGCCGGAGAAAAAGGCTGGCGCCTTCTGGGGTCACTCGGTGTTCCGGAATCACAAAGGAAACCAGCCAAGGGAGCGCCCCGATGAAAAAGGGGGGCTCCCTTTTTATTTGTTGAGAGCTGATCCAAAGATTCTGGCCATGCCCGGCGGCTGGCCTCGACCATAACTGAGTTGATGGGCGGCTGATCCTGGCCCTCGCTGCCCTGATTTCACGTGGAATATTCCGATTACGGCATGGAGTGTTGCGGAGGCTTGTTAAAACACGATGATATTACCGAATTGATAAAAAATAATACCCGAAAGCGCAGTGACTTGCTCCTGCCTAATCAAGCGCGTCACATGCCGGTCTCTTCCTCGATCGGCCAGAATTGAAGTGTTAGGTATTTAGAAGGAGAAAACCGAAGAACGTTCGAGGGCTTTGGTACAACAAACTAGGATCAACGATGGAAATAACCACAGTTTCTGATGGACAGCTTGTGGACAGTTATACGACAGCCGTTTCCAGTGACGGTTGCGCTCAAGGGAGCTATGACTTGGTAGAACTTATTGAAACGGATAGTATTTGAGACAGAATCGCGTTTGTTGTCAATTGGGACAATACCCATGCACCTTGCTATTCGGTTACCACATAATCTGGTCAAGCGCAAAATATTAACGGCGCAGATCAGATCAATCCGTTTTGGCTACTCACAGTTGGATCTTTCCTAGCCAACATTGATCCGCTACCCATGTGGGCCAAGATGTCTTTACAAGAACGAGTCCGTCCGCAGATCAGGTGGCGGGGAAGTCCAAACTGCTGCGACGCTCCCCTCCGTAATAGCAGACCTAAGACCGATGAGTATTGATATTGATACATAAGGCTCATCGGCCTTGTTGGAAATAGTTAGATGGCCTCCCTTCAATTGGCCTAGTCTCGGCACACCAAACTCCAGTTTGGAACCATCACGGGAGCGGACATTGTCCGCTTCCGTTTTTTGGCGGTTGCCCCGCTTCTTGCCGTGCATTAATATCTATCCAGCGTAGGCCGAGGCGGACTGACCTTGGCTCGCCCAGGAGGCACACTTGGCCACATCAATGGTTATGCCCCAGATGGGCTACGACATGCACGAGGGCAAGGTGGTCCGTTGGCTTAAGAAGGAAGGCGAGGAAGTGATCCGGGGTGAGGTCATCGCCGAGATTGAGACAGACAAAGCCACTGTTGAATATGAAGCTTACACCGGCGGCGTGATGGCAAAGATCGTTGCCGAGGAAGGAGCCACCATCCCGGTAGGCGGGCTCATCGCGGTGATAACGAACCCCGGCGAAGCGATTTCCGAAGACATTCTGACGAATGCTGCTCTGGCCGCGCCTGCGGAGGCTCGTTCTCCTGCGGCTGCCCCAGAAGTTTCGGCCCAAGCGCCACCTGCAGGAGCGGCTCCCGCAACCAGCGACGGTGAAGTAAGGGCATCTCCCCTGGCCCGCCGCTTGGCCAAAGAGCGCGGCGTAGACCTTTCCACCATCACCGGCACCGGCCCGGGCGGCCGCGTCACTGAAGCCGACATTCCGGAGCAGGGTGCGTCCGCCCCGGCAGCCGCGGCCGCATCAGTGAATGGCTATATTAAGGCGTCTCCCCTGGCCAAGCGGTTGGCTAGAGAGCGGGGCATCGACCTGGGCACGCTCTCTGGCACCGGCCCTGGCGGGCGGATAACCGAAGAAGACGTCCCGGAACATGCTGCTCCCGCGGCGGCCGCAGCCCCTGCAGATCCAAGGGACACCGCCACGCAGGCGACATCTACCTCTGAGAACGTTGAACTTACGCGGATGCGTCAGGCCATTGCCAAGGTGACCGCGGACAGTTGGGGAGCCGCGCCCCACTTCTATGTCTCGGTCGATATCGATATGACCAAGGCCATGGCGTTCCGGCGGGACGTGAACAACGAGCTGGACGCCGAGAAACGGGTCAGCGTCAACGACCTGATCGTGAAAGCGTCGGCCATCGCCATTGGCCGTCACCCGAAGTTCAACTCGTTCTTCCGGGACGACCACCTACAGATGAACGCGTCCATCAACGTGGGCATCGCCATCGCCCTGGAATCGGGGCTGATCGTGCCGGGTATCAACGGCTGCGAGAATATCAGTTTGGTTGAGATTGCCGCCGCCAGTCGCGACCTGGCTGCCAGGGCCAACAGCGGCTCACTGCGGAACGACGAGTACAGCGGCACCACCTTTAGCGTCAGCAACATGGGCATGTTCGACATCGAGAGCTTCACCGCCATCATCTTCCCGCCCCACGCGGCCATATTGGCGGTGGGGACGGTCAAGGAACAGCCGGCGGTGCGTGACGGTGAGTTGGCCATAGCCCAAATCATGAAAGCCACCCTCTCCACGGACCACCGAGTGGCCGATGGAGCGGAGGCTGCCCAGTTCATAGTGGAGATCAAGAAACTCCTGGAAAACCCGATCAGCTTAGTAATCTAGAGCTATCAGCATTCAACGGTCAGCATTCAGCTATTTGATGGGCCAAAGGCCCGACGATTCCAAGCTGACCGCTGAAAGCTGATGGCTGACCGCTTGAACAGAACAAAGGAGAGCATTTTGCCTAAACTAACCGGCGGTCAGGCCGTCGTCGAATCCCTCAAAACCCAGGGCGTGGATACTGTGTTCGGCATCATATCCATCCACAATCTGGACCTGTTCGATTCCCTGTTTGGGAGTCAGGACAGCATTCAGTTTGTCGGAGGCCGGCTCGAGTTGGGCTGTGGGTTCATGGCCGACGGTTACGCCAGGGCCACCGGCAAGCCAGGCGTTTTGTTCACCAGCACCGGCCCCGGCGCAGCCGACTCGGTGGGTGCCATCGGCGAGGCCTACTTTTCGGGCTCGCCCATCCTGGAGATCACCACCAACGTTGAGCAAGAGTTCCTCGGCAGCGGCAAGCTGGCAACCCACGAGACCAAGGACCAGCTTCGAATGTTTGAGGCCGTGACTGATTGGAACACCAGCATCCCCGAGGTGGAATCCATACCCGACAACATCACGCAGGCTTTCGACCGCTTCCAGACCCGTCGGCCCAGGCCTATCGAATTGGAAATACCTACCGACCTATTGGGGACTGAAGCCGATGTGGAGATGCTGACCGCCCGGCAGCCCAACATCCCCCAGGGCGACCCAAACCAGGTCGAGAAGGCGCTGCAGATGCTACTCAAGGCCAAGCGTCCCGCCATCTTGGTGGGCGAAGAGGTCCAACAGTTGGGCGGCACCCAGCAGATCGTAGAACTGGCGGAGAAACTGGGTGCGGCGATAGTCACTAGCGACGGGGCCAAGGGGGCGTTCCCTGAAGACCATGCCCAGTCCCTGGGGCAGATCATGGGCCGGCGCATCTGGGGTGAGAACCCGGTGCAAGAATGGCTGGGCACCTGCGACTTGGTGGTTGTATTGGGGTCCATAATGCCCCACCGGTCCACCAGCGGCATCGGGCTGCAACTGCCCAATGACATGGTCCACGTGTTGCTGGACGGCGAGGCCATCGGCAAGAACTATTCGGCCACCGTGCCCATCGTCGCCAACTCCCAGGCCGTGGTGCAGCAATGGCTGGGCGCCATCGGCGATCAGGACGTCCATAAAGGCGCAGCGTTCCAAGACGATATTAAGTCGATCAGAGGCAACATACGCAGCCGGTTGGAAGAGACCTGGAGCAACGAACTCAAGGTCTTCGAGACCGTGCGTGCAGTTACGCCCCGGAACACCATCTTCTCGCTGGACCCGACTGTGGGCGCCAGCCGGGCCACCCGCTGCCTGGACATCTACGAGCCCAAGACCTACATGCACCCCCATGGTTGGCTGGGACTTGGCTTTGCCTTCCCGGCGGCCATAGGCGCCAAGGTGGGCAAGCCGGACAGCCCAGTCGTCTGCGTCACAGGCGACGGCGGCTTCCAGTACAACTTCCAGGAACTGGCCACCTGCGCCCAGTACGGTATCCACCCGGTGGTGCTGATGTTTAACGACAACGCCTGGGGCGTCCTCAAGGGCTTCCAGAGCGACCGCTTCGGCGACAACCGCCGGTTCGCTACCGACCTGGTCAACCCCGACTTCGTAAAGATTTTCGAGTCCTACGGCTTCGAGGGAACCAAAGTCACCAACGTTAACGACCTGGGCAAGGCCCTGGAAAGCGCCATCGCCTCGGGCAAGACCCACCTGGTAGAGGTCCAGACCCCGGACGGTTTCGGCGCGCTTACTTAGGCTGGCACAAGTCCGTGACTGTAGGGGCGGGTTTCCAACCCGCCCGGTTTTGCTGCTGCCCGTGCCGAGC
>DCWQ01000051.1:63498-119072 GCA_002328185.1 Dehalococcoidia bacterium UBA2158 | reverse complement strand
TCGGACACCGGTTAATGGAAGTGATTCCGGTGGTAAAGGGCATCTACGGCACCACCCGGATGGCGATCGATATTCTTACCCACAGCCAAAATGGCAACGGGAACAGCGATATCGACAAGAGCCGACAGTACGCAGGCGTGGTCCTGATCGATTTCCCGAGACCCGGCATCAAGTCCATAGGACTGATCACATCCAGCATGCTGGACACTGATGGGGAAGAAGTCTTATCGGTCTACATCCCCACCACGCCGATACCATCATCCGGGTTCTTGGTCTTCGTGTCGGCGTCCGAAGTAACGAAAACTGAAATGAGCGTAGAAGACGCCATGAGGGCGGTAATATCCGGGGGTATTCGGCTGGATAACGTGTTCCAGCAATCAGGTTTTCAGGTGCCGGGGAGAACTCGCTCGAACCAGTGACGCTCGCCCATGACCTTGAACCCGACGGATTTGTAGAGCCCCACGGCCGGGTCGTTGTTCCCATCCACTTCTAAGCCGATCTCAGCCAACCCGATAGAACGCAGATGTTTCATCCCCGCATGTAGGATGTGGCGGCTCACACCCTTTCCCCTGTAATCAGGCACCACGCCGATCATGCCGATGATCCCCCGGATCCCGTTATCTCCGGGCACCAGCACGGTCCAGCAATAACCGGCGGGATTGTCGCCCTCGAACATGAACACGATACCGGCATGGGACGTGTTTGGCATTTGGGTGCGGTATTCGATCTGGTTTTCGGTGTTGGGACAGAAACCCCAACTGCCTGTGAAAGCGTCGTTCTGGACTCGGGTCAGCAGCGGCGTGTCGCCCTTCTGGAACGATCGCACAGAAAAGCCCTGAGGAAGTTCCAAATTCGGCAGTTGGTCCTCGTTCCACAACATGTCCAGGTAGGTGCGGACCTTGGTGAAACCCACCTGTTCCAGCACTTTGTTCCTGCCCGAGTCAGGCATCACACATACGTGGGCCACCGTCAGTTTCGCGGCTTCGGTTAGCGCTAGCGCCCGCCGCACCAACTCCACCTCATCTGGGCTGTCGGCCAACTCCGGGGCGGTCATGATCTCGATGATCGAGCGGCCGATGGGGAACTCTCGAAAGACCAGAGCCAACCCCTTGATCTCGCCGGCATCTTCCAATACCAGACAATGCACCGTTGGATCAAGGTCCGGCTGGCCAAGAACGCCTTGAAACGTGCTCAAGCAAAGGTCGTGAATCTCGGTGGTTGTGTTGTCGTGGGAGGCGACGAATTCGGCCAGAGCCGGATTGTGCTTGTTTGTGTAGTTAACGACTGGCAAACAGGTCTTCCAGGCTGGTAAACTCTGAAACTGGGTGTTCGAGATTCAGGCTGATGGATTTCGACGCCGCTGCATGCGGCAGTTGGAAATTAGAGCGGTCAAAGTGAGGTAAATCGTGCCTGACAGCTTTGGCCGATTGTAGCAGAGTATCCCGCCGTTCACAACGCTAGTTGATTACGCTTGTATCAAGAGAAAACTCCTTGGGTGAATGCTACAGTTTTCCGTAATCATGCACAAACATGGCGAGTTTCGTAAAATAGACCAAATCGATTTGACTCCTTGGTTACGGCTGGGATTTTCTTAAACCGGCTCCAAGACCAAAGATTTCAGGAGGCCCCGGGAAGATGGATGAGACCCCGCAACGAGTTTTGGTAGTAACCCCGCACCCTGACGACGCTGATTTTTGGTGCTCCGGTACCATCGCCAAATGGTTGGGCGACGGAGCGACAGTCCGATATGTGCTCTGCACCGACGGCGGCAAAGGCACCACAGACCCCGATATCTCTTCGGCAAACCTATCCAAGATACGCGAGCAGGAGCAGGCGGACGCCGTGAAATCCCTGGGAGTTCAGGAGCTGGTGCTGCTGCATCACCCAGACGGCTCACTCGAGGACGATGACGAGTTTCGGAAGGAGCTGGTCCGGCAGATCCGCCAGGTGCAGCCTGACGTTGTGCTCTGCCCAGAGCCGTACCGCAAGAACCTGGCCTGGCACCGTGATCACCGCATAACCGGGCAGGTCACGCTGGACGCGGTATTCCCCTGCGCCCGCGACCACCTCCATTTTGTGGAGCTATGGCGGGACGAGGGCCTGGAGCCACACAAAACGGCGACCATATTGTTCTGGGGCACCGAACAGGCCGATACCAGCATAGATATCACAGGCTCGATGGACGCCAAGATTAAGGCCGTTGCAGCCCATACCAGCCAGATGAATGGCCGCAGCCCTTCTGAGATCGAAGAGTTCATCAAGGAACGTGCCCAACTATCTGAAGGGGGCTCCGGAAAAGAATTCGTCGAGGAGTTCCGGAAGATTGCTTTCCGGGTTTAAAGCGCTAAATCGCCTGGGTTATTAAGTAGCGCCGGCCTCAACAGCGGCAGAGCCGGGCCGCCGAACGATAGCAGGCGGTCGTGGAATTCCTTGAGGCTGTAGTTGCTACCTTGCTCTTGTTTGTAGTCCTCACGCAGCTTGAGGATCATCAGCTTGCCCAGAGTGTAATTCAGGTAACCCGGGTCGAAAGTCCCTCGCAGCGCCTCTCTCCGGGCCGGTAGCTCGGCCATGTAGGCGTTCTCCATGAAGAACTTGGTAGCTTCGCCCAGAGTCATCCCCTCGGTATGCATTCGGAGCGAGCACATATACCGGCAGTTGCGGACCAACGCCTCCAATAGTTGCGTCAATAACAACTTCGGCTGGCCGTCTCCGTACTTCGTCTCCAGCATCATCTGCTCGGTGTAGTGGGCCCAACCCTCCGTGAACGAATAGGCCGTGGCCACGCGGTTGATCAAGGGCAGGTCCCGTCCGTAGCGATTATGTAGATGATGGACGAAATGGCCGGGGTAGACCTCGTGGATCGAGATTATCTTGAGGGTGTCGTAGTTGAAGTTGGAGAGCCATTCTTCAGCCTGCTGAGAGCCCCATTCCTCCTCCACCGGAGTCACGTAATAGAACGACTCGGTGGCCTTTGTCTCCAACGCGCCGGCGGTGTCCATGGCGGCGAAGGCATATCGCATGTACGTAGGGGTCTCGATGACCTGACAACGGTCCTCAGACGGCACGCTAATCACATCGAAATCGACGAGCGATTGCCGGATGTCCTCCAGCATGTCGCGGGTCTCCGGTATCAGTTCTTGGGCCTGGGGGTGGTTGCGGCCGATCTCCTCGACTATCTCAGCGACAGGACGGCCCGGCGCGATGCTCTGGGCCAGCTCTTTTATGCGGGCCAGGTTATCTTCGAGGTTGGCCTGCCCGATGGCCGCTATCCGGCTTAGAGAGACTTCCAGGCCTTCTCCGGTGGCCAACATGCCCGAATAGAGCTCCGGTCCGATGGCGAACCCTTCCGGTCCGCTCTTCCCGCGGCCTTTCAGGCTCTCCACAAAACGGTCCAAGGCCGCCGCGGCTGCTTCTCGGGCCAGGTTGAATTCGGCCACGATCTCCTGGTCGGTCACACCTTTGGCTGCTTCCGCCAGGTCGACCCGGTAAAAGCGGGCCATGCCCGAATAACTCTCCACGCTCATGTCCACCACGTGGGATGAAAGACTGCCGGACAGAGCTTGGTCCAACACGTCTAGAAAGTCGAGAGCTTGCCTCATGGCCGCGGCCGCCGACCGCAGCCGGTCTTCCAGAGGGGCGTAGTCCCGTCGCATGTAGCCGCTCACGTTTAGGTACCCGGTCAGGCGCATAGGGTTGTTTTCCAGGGGCTTTAGGTCGCTGAAGATGAACAACTCACGGCGCAGGAACAGTTCCATCATCCGGTAGCTCATATGGCCGGCTTCGTCCAGGCTGCCGGCGTCCAATGTGCGCAGCTCGGTGAGGCCACGGCGTAGTTCGGCTTCCCGGCGTGAGTTCTGGGACGGCGATAGGTCAGGCAACCGGCCATCATATTCGTGTTGGCCGATACGGGAACCGGCTGTTGGGTAAAAATCCCAGTGCTCTTTGATCAGCTTCTGGGACAACTGTTGGAATGCTGCGTCCGTTTCTTGCTGCGCCATATTGCTCCTAAAATCAAAAAGGCGGCCCATGGCGGGCCGCCTTTGGTTTCCAGATACCCGCCTCGGTTAGACTAGGGTCTCGCTGATCTGGAACTGGGGCTTGATGTCGGTATAGTTGGGAAGGTCGCCCATGATTGCGCCGGCATGAGTCGTGAATGCCGCATGGACATCTTCGACGGTGTTGAAATAGAGGTGTGCTATAGCTACGTACGGCGCGGGGGCGTTGGGGTCGGTGCCTGAGACACCCTTTTCCATCTCGCCGTTGACCAGGCCCATGGGGCCCAGCAAACTTTGGACCAGTTTAAGGTGCGTGGTCGTCCAGTAACCATGGTCGAATGTTTTGCCTTCTTCATTGGGGTATAGGACTGAGACTTTAATCATGATCCAGGCTCCTGATTACCTTGAACAAATCGAGGATTTCCGCACGTTTTGAGACTGCTCAACCAAGTTTACTAGGCTCGGTGTCGGCTGGCAATACCGGGTTAGTTGAAACCCGCTTCCAGGCGCTCGGAGACCTCTGATTGCTTCTGATACAATTAGGCGTCTCCGGCCTAGGGGCATCCGACGTGACCGCGGCCCTGCATTCAAGAAAGATATGTTTCAAAGATTACCCTTCTTACTTAACAGGTTCCCTCGCGTGGCCGTCGTCACCGTTGCCTTGATAGCTGTCCTTGCCCTGGTGGCCTGTTCCGGCTCCTCCGAGTCTGATCTACCCACAGAAGACACCTCTGATGGCTTGGCGTTGGTCTGGGAAGCTTGGGAGCAGATAAACCTCAGTTACGCGAGTCCCGAAGCCCTGAACGCTGAGACTGTGGTCTCGGGGGCTATGGCTAGGGTACTAGACCTGGTCGACATCACGCCTTATCCTTTCTTGACTGAAATAGGGCGGATGCGCGGCCAACCGCCGGCCCATGTTCCTGGTGAGATGGTCGACCTGTGGCGCGCGGTGGCCAAACATCAGGCGGCAAACCCGGATTTCGAACCATCCACGGTGGCCGAGGCGGCAGTCGGCGGAATGCTTGCCGGCCTTGGCGACAATTCTGCGGTGTTCCTGAACTCTACTCAATATCCCCTGGCCAAAGAGAGCCTGGAAGGCGGCATAGAAGGCACCTACCTGGGCATCGGCGCCAGAGTGGTCTCACAGGACGGCCAGGTCGTACTTTTCCCGTTCGCTGGTTCCCCGGCCGAGAGCGCGGGAGTACTACCGGGTGACGTTTTGTCGTCGGTTGCAGGGGTTTCCGTACTGGGCCAAGGCGTTGAGGAAGTGGTCGACCAGGTGTCAGGACCGAAAGGGACTAAAGTCACATTGGAAGTCCTGCGGGTGGGCGAACCGGAACCCGTCTCCCTTGAGGTGTTTCGCGGCGATATCGAACTGCAGTCGGTGGCCAGCCAACTCATCCCCGGGGGCATCGGTTACGTGCGCATCTCCCGGTTCCGCGACAACACGGGCGAGCAGGTGTTTACCGCCCTGGAAAATCTAAACCGTTTCGACCTGTTGGCCTTGGTGTTGGACATCAGGACCAACCCAGGTGGCTCATCTGCCGCAGCCAAGGAGACCGCGGGAGAGTTTCTGCCCGACGGATCGGTCTTCGGTTATGTGGAGGATCGGAATGGAGAGCGAGTCGGATTGACAATCGACCCCAACGAAGACCGTTTGAATCTGGACGACCTGCTGGTAGCCGTGTTGGTCAACGAGCAAACCTCTCACGAAGCAGAGACACTGGCCGCGGCCCTGCAGGACTCCGGGCGGGCAACCTTGTTCGGCACGACGACCTTTGGAGACGCATCCGCCTATGAGTTCGTGGAGTTAAGTGACGGGTCGGCCATGTACCTGCCGGTGTCGCGGAGGTACACACCGTTGGGCCGGCTCTTGGCAAGGTCCGGAGTGACGCCCGACGTTGAAGTCCTGTCCGTGGCCGAGGAAGAAGGCTACGGCGGCGAGAGTCAGTTCAACCGCGCCTATGAGTTCCTAGACGAACAGTTGCCGCCGTTCCGTTAAGACTGGCATCGTTCTCCTGAATAGAAAAGACCTCTCCATTTGGAGAGGTCTTTTTCATTGACTGCACTAAGTTTGTTTGCTGGTTGACCGGGGGATCAGGCGCAGGCGGCGTCTTCCTGGCAACGCAAGCACACAAAGGTGCTTACGTCCCCAGAGAGGCTGTCGCTGGCCACGTTGCGCTTACGGTTACACATCGAACAGACAACCGTTTCCGTTTGTGGTGGCGGCACCTGGGTGACGGTCACGGTGTCCAACCCGCGGTACCCAACGTAATCGGGGTTGCATTCCTGTAAACGCTGGAAGCGCTCCCGGTCCTTTCGGCCCAATTGGTCCTCCTAGGCTAGCAAAGGCGGGTTACTTAACCTCGACAGAGGCTCCGGCCTCTTCCAGCTTGCCTTTGATGTCGTCGGCTTCTTCCTTGGCGATGCCCTCTTTGATGGCGGTGGGAGCGGATTCAACCAGCTCTTTCGCCTCGCGGAGACCCAGGGAAGTAACTTCACGAACGGCCTTAATCACGTTGATCTTGTTTGGGCCGATGTCACTGAGACTGACCTCAAATTCCGACTGGTCTTCGGAAGCGGCGGCGCCTTCGGTGGGTGCTCCACCGGCAGCGGGTGCGGCGGCAACGGCCACCGGGGCTGCGGCGCTGATGCCGAACTCTTCTTCCAGGGCCTTAACGATGTCGGACAACTCGACCACGTTCATTCCCTTGATAGCTTCTACGATCTCGTCCTTAGTCAAAATATCTCCTCTATTCCTATTGGGCTGATTGGTGCGTTTGGTAAATTTGGTCTCTTTATTGAATGTGCTGCTAGCCGGTTACCCCGACTCTTCCTCACCAGGGGCTTCTTCAGCAGCTTCCGCAGCCAGCTCGGCTTCGGGCTCTGCTTCCGGTACTGGTTCAGCCTCTGGTTCTTCTTCTGCAGGCGCCTCGCCCACGAGCGCTTCAGCTTCTTCTTCCTCTGCAGAGGCTTCGTCAGCAGGCGCGTCTTCCGCCTCAGGGGCGGCTTCGGGTTCGGCGCTGGCTTCAGGTTCTGGCGCGGGGGCTGGGGCTTGTTCTTCCAACTGGCGCGCGCGGGCTTGCAGCACGTTGCCCATGCTCTGCAGTGGACCATTCATGATGGTGAGCAGCCGGGCAAGAGGCGATTGCATCTGGCCCAAGAGCATGGCTAGCAAAACCGACTTGGGCGGAAGCGCGGCCAGCCTGGTGAACTCAGAGGGGGACATCGCTGCCTCGTCACCCATGATGGCTCCGAGAACAGCCAGCGAAGATCCACCGGTGCGGATGTAGTCGGCCATGGCTTTGGCGGCTTCCACTGGGTCGTTATACCCGAATGCGATGGCCGTGGGGCCGTTGACGATCTCTTTCAATTGGGGTTTTTGGGCTTCGTCGGCGGCCAGAGCGAGCAAGGTGTTCTTGACGATGGTGAATTCTACGCCACTGGCCCGCATGGCCCGGCGTAGTTCAACCATCTGGTTCACCGGGATGCCCCCATAGCTGGCGGTCATCACGATGCTGCTGCGCTCCAGCCGATCCTTGATGTCCTGGACCCGGTCTATTTTCTGCTGGGTGGGCAACTCATTCCTCCAACACTCTCTGTGAAAATTCGTTTATAAGCTTTTGATCGTAAATCTCCGGAGACATATGGTCTCCAGAAATAAAAAAATCCCTACGACAAACACGCGGCGTAGGGAGTCGGTCACTCCGAATTACTATCCGTCGCGCCTGGGCGGGCGGCTTGCGCATTTATCCCCCTCGGGGACCCGCGGTCTTTGGCGTGTTGATGCCTAGATTGTAAATCCGGCTGGTTAGGCCGGTTGCCTGGCTATTCCGGCGATTCTAGCGCTTGCAGGGCCGGCAGGTCCAATTGGACGCTGGGACCCATGGTCGACGTGAGGTAGGCCGATCGGAAGAACGGTCCCTTGATGCTCTCGGGTCGTTCTTTGACTATAGCACTGGCCAGCGCGGCCAGATTGTCCACCAGTTTGTCGGCGTCAAAACTGACCTTTCCGACTGACGAATGGATGATTGCGGTGCGGTCGGTCCGGTACTCGGTTCGTCCACCCTTGGCTTCTTGGATTGCCCGGGGCAGGTCCTGTGGTTGGACCATGGTGCCGTTCCGGGGATTGGGCATCAGGCCTTTGCGGCCCAGTACTCGACCTAATTTACCGATCTTAGGCATCACCTGAGGGGTTGCCAGTCCGACTTCGAAATCGTCCCAGCCCGCTTCGATCTTCTCGATGAGGTCGTCTTCGCCAACGAAGTCAGCTCCTGCGGCCCTGGCCTCTGCGCCGCCTTCGGCTCCGGCAAACACCACCACGCGGATGGTCCTACCCAGGCCGTGGGGCAGGCTGCAAACGCCACGAATCATCTGATCGGCATGGCGCGGGTCAACGTTGGTCCTGATGTGTAGCTCAACGGTCTCGTCAAACTTGGCGGTGGATACTTCTTGGAGGAGTTCCATGGCCTCTAGAGGCAAGTAGTTCTTTTCCAGGTCCACCTTTTCCGAGACGGAGGAGAACCTCCGGCTATGCTTGACCATGGTTGCTATTCTCCTACTTCGATGCCCATGCTGCGGGCGGTTCCGGCGACTATCTGCATCGCTTCGTCAACGCCGCTGGCGTTGAGGTCGGCTAGCTTCGACTCGGCGATCTCTTTCAGTTGTTGCTTGCTGATGCTGCCAACGGCGCCCTCGCGGAATTCTGAAGCACCTTTTTCCACTCCCGCAGCCTTGCGCAACATGTCCGACGCCGGGGGCGTGCGGGTCACGAAGGTGAAGGAACGGTCCTCGTAAACGGTCAGATGCACTGGGATGATAGACCCGGCCTGCGTGGCGGTCTTGGAGTTGTATTCCTTAACGAAGCCCATGATGTTTACGCCGTGTTGGCCCAAAGCGGGGCCTACCGGAGGGGCGGGTGTTGCCTTTCCGGCTTCCAACTGCAATTTGATGATGGCCCTAACTTTCTTCGCCAACGGGTGCTCCTTAAGTTTCTCTGTTGAATGATTTCAGGCTGGGGTTAAACCCCAAGGTTAGATTCTCTCTACTTGGAGGAAATCCAGTTCCACAGGCGTTTCGCGCCCGAAGAAGGATACCATAACCCGGACTTTTCCTTTGCCTTCGTCCACGTCGTTGATGGACCCGATGAAGTCCACGAACGGGCCTTCGGTGATCCGTACAGTCTCGCCGCGCTCCAAGCCGATGTTCACGCGGGTGGGGTCCGAGTCCACCTGCCTGAGGATGTCTTCCATCTGCTTGTCTTCCAGGGGCACCGGCTTGGGACGCTTGTCATGCTCGTCCTCGGTTGAGACGAATCCGGTGACGCCTGGGGTGTTACGAACGGCATACCAGCTTTCGTCATCCATGGTCATCTGGACCAGGATGTAGCCGGGGAACAGTTTCTTGCGTTCCGAACGGCGTTGGCCGTCCTTGAAGACCACCTCTTCCTCAGTGGGGACCAGAACCTCGTTGATGCGGTCCTGCATATCCAGGCTCTGGATGCGCAGGCGGAGGTTCTTTTCCACCAGGTCTTCCTGGCCTGAGTAGGTGTGGACTATGTACCAACGAGGACCTTGAGTTTCCTCGGTTTCCGATGTGTTGCTAGTAGTCATGATGCGATATCCGATGCTGGGTCAAGCAGAAATGAGCAGCGCCTAACGACGCCCCTCATTCCCACAGGTACGCTTTATTAATACCGGTCCCGGTTTGCTTTATTGATTTGCTCTAACGGAAGATTATCCGGGAGAACGCTTCAGCGAAGACCCGATCCAGGCCTCCCAAGAAGAACCCGGCTGCGATGGCCAAAACGATGACCACCATAGTCAGCCGCGCAGTCTCTTCCCGGCTGGGCCAGTGCGATTTCTGCAGTTCCGAGAAGGTCTCCCGCAGAAAAGCAACTGGGCCGACGCGCCCGCCACCTGACGGGGCGACGATCCGTGTACTGCGCGTTGATGCCCTAGCCATAGGGGGGTTACCTCACTTCGCGGTGGGTCTTGTGCTCGCGGCACCTGGAGCAATACTTACGCAATTCCATCCGGTTGGGATCGTTGCGCCGGTTCTTGTTCGTAGTGTAATTCCGCTCCCGGCAGTCGCCGCATTGCAGGGTGATGATCTGCCGGACATCCACTGTTTTTCTGGCCATGGCTTAATCCACCACCTTAGTGATAACTCCGGATCCCACGGTTCGTCCGCCTTCCCGGATGGCGAAGCGCATCTGCTCTTCGATGGGTACCGGGCTCATTAGTTCGATGTTCATCTTGACGTTGTCCCCAGGCATGACCATCTCAACGCCCTCGGGCAAGGTGCACTCGCCCGTGATGTCGCTGGTCCGGATGTAGAACTGGGGCTTGTAACCGGAGAAGAACGGGGTGTGCCGTCCGCCTTCGTCGCGGCTAAGGATGTATACCTCGGCCTCTGCTTTAGTGTAGGGCTTCATGGTTCCCGGCGCTACCAAAACCTGGCCGCGCTCAACCTCTTCCCGATCCACACCGCGGAGCAGGATGCCAACGGCGTCGCCAGCTTCGGTGGTGTCCAGGTTCTTGTGGAACATCTCCAGTCCGGTGGCCACGGTCTCACGAACGTCGCCCCAGCGGATGATCTCAACGGGGGAACCCACTTTCAGGGTGCCGCGCTCGACGCGTCCGGTGACTACGGTGCCGCGGCCCTTGATACCGAAGACATCTTCAATCGGCATCAGGAACGGCCGGTCAGTTACGCGCTCGGGCTTGGGAATGTACTCGTCCATGGTCTTAACCAGTTCGAGGACCCCGGCTACCGCGGCCTCGTCACCTTCGATTGCCTTTAGGCCGCTGACGCGGACGACGGGCGTGTCGTCGCCAGGGAAGTCGTAGCGGTTCAAGAGGTCTCGGACCTCAAGCTCCACCAGTTCCAGGAGCTCTTCGTCGTCCATCACGTCGCATTTGTTCAGGGCGACAACGATGCTGGGAACCTCAACTTGGCGGGCCAGGAGGATGTGCTCACGGGTCTGGGGCATGGGACCATCGGGGGCGCTCACAACCAAGACTGCGCCGTCCATCTGGGCCGCGCCGGTGATCATGTTCTTGATATAGTCGGCGTGACCTGGGCAGTCTACGTGGGCATAGTGCCGGGTCTCCGACTCATACTCCACGTGGGCAATAGCGATGGTTACGCCACGGGCCTTCTCTTCGGGCGCGTTATCGATGCTATCCATGTCCAAGTAACTGGCCATACCTTGATCCGCCAGCACCTTGGTGATGGCCGAGGTCAAGGTAGTCTTTCCATGGTCCACGTGGCCAATCGTACCTACATTGACGTGGTCCTTCGTCCTGTCGAATTGCTGCTTAGCCATCTTTTAGGTGTCCTCCCTACTACTCTTACTCGGGCCCTGATTTTAAGATTCGGGCCGATTCTTTCTGGAGCCCAGAGGCGGGATTGAACCGCCGACCTCGTTCTTACCAAGAACGCGCTCTGCCGCTGAGCTATCTGGGCTGATAGATTAACGGCTGCCTGACGCCATTGGGTTTTAAACCGTAATTGATTCTTCCTGTGCCTCGGCCAGACTCTTGTCCGAATTGGCCAATTGTGGTGGAGGGGGCAGGATTCGAACCTGCGAAGCCCTTCCGGACGCCAGATTTACAGTCTGGTGGCTTTAACCACTCACCCACCCCTCCAGGCATAGGAATCTTCGCATATTAACGGGTATCGGCGCAATCAAATTCGCTGTAAAAAGTAAACTCGGTCTTGCCTAGCCCGATGCCGCCGGAAGTGGTGCCAGCGGTATTGAATTTTAAAAGCCCCAGAGGGGATTCGAACCCCTAACCTGCCAATTACAAATCGGCTGCGCTGCCATTGCGCCACCGGGGCACGGACGCTCCCGGTTCCGGGCCTAGCCCTGGGCTCAGCATCGAAATGCCTTACACTAAAAAATAGCCCCGCATTCGTGGGGCCATTTCGTAACCAGGAATCAATTAAAATTATATAAATTCGACTGGAGAAAGTCAATCGAATTCACGCCCAGGGTTGACGAATTTCGGCGGCGCCTTTCCTCAGCTGCTTCATCTTGACGCCGCGAGTGTCGTAATCTACACTCCTAGGCACGGACCAGCAACAACTTTACCCTACCTACAAGCCCTGCAACCGGCGCGAATATCTTCGGAACCTCGATAAAAGGACTGGACAATGGTCAAGGGGCCATGCCCCAACCGGTGTCTGGCAGTGCAAACCATATGGACCTGAAAGGATACATCAGAGATGTGCCCGATTTCCCGGAGCCGGGAATCATCTTCAAAGACATAACGCCGCTCTTGGGCGACGTCAGCGCTTTCGATTTTACGATCGCTCAGTTGGTGGAGCGCTATAAGCACGCCGATTTCGACGCCATCGTGCCCGTCGAGTCACGGGGTTTCCTGTTCGGCGCGCCGCTGGCCCGTGAACTGGGCAAGGGAATCATTCCCGTCCGCAAGCCCGGTAAACTCCCCGCCGACACCCTCTCCACCGACTACGAGTTGGAGTACGGCACCAACACCATGGAGATCCATGTGGACGGTGTGGAAAAAGGGCAGAAAGTCCTGATCATAGACGACCTTTTGGCCACCGGCGGTACACTAGGCGCCACCGCAAGACTGGTGGAGATGGCCGGCGGCGTCGTTTCAGAGATCGGGGTAATCATCGAACTTTCCTTCTTAGAAGGACGAAAAAACCTGACCGGCTACGATGTCTACTCAATGATTCAATACTGACCGAAGATTATCCCCTCCCCCATTGCAATGGGGGAGGGCTAGGGTAGGGGCTCCCCCTCGCCGCCAAACTGACCAGATACACAAGTACGCGGTTGCTTAAATCAAAGGAGCGATACATGGCCGATATTAAAGTGGGCAACGTTGAAATCACATTCGTATTGGACATGCTGCCGCCGCCACGCGACCCATCGGCAATGTTTCCAACCACCGACTCCCACGATTGGGAGCCGTACCACGACGCACTGGAAGACTGCCAGCTACAGCTTTATTACGGGCATTTCTACCTGCGCAGCCAGGGCCAGACTATAATGGTGGATACAGGTATGGGGCCCGGCCCGCACCCAAGCCGCGACAACCGCACCGGCGACATGATGAACCAACTCAAGATCTCAGGCGTTAACCCGGAAGACGTGGACCTAGTTCTCATCACCCACATGCACATCGATCATGTTGGCTGGAACATCGACTACACCGGCTCGGAACCCAAGCCATACTTCCCCAACGCCAGGTACCTGGCGCCGCAGTTGGATTGGGACCATTTCATCAAACCGGAGTTCGCCAAAGACGCGCCCTGGGTGGCCGAGAACATCCTGCCGTTGGAAAAGATGGGCCTGCTGGAGCTGATCGGGGACGGCCACGTTGTGAATGACGATATCAAAGCCATCTCCACGCCGGGCCACACACCCGGACACATGGTGTTCGACATCACCTCGCAAGGCAAGAAAGCCATGGTGGTGGGCGACCTGCTGCACAGCAAGGTGCAGGTGGAGCGGCCGGAATGGACCGCCGGGGTCGACACCGATAAAGAGGCCAGCCGCACCAACCGCAAGATGATCCTTGATAGGGCCGAAACCGAAGATATCGTCATCGCAGCTGGCCACTTCCATCCCGACGACCACATAGGCAAGGTTATCCTTAAAGACGGCAAGCGTTACTGGCAGATAATAAAATAGCCGTCAGCTTTCAGCATTAGAATCTGGAGATATCGTGAGTCCCGAAGAGAACCCGCAAGACGACGCAACAAATTTGGACCAAGCTGCCTTAGATTTCCGGCAGCGCTATTACGGTCCGGACAATAACCCCGTGCCTCCGGCGGCCATGGCCGAACTGGCGCCTGAGGTCATGCGCCTGGTGGACTCGGTCATCTACGGCGAGATCTACAACCGCCCTGCCGTGGACCTGAAAACCCGCAGCCTCTGCACCATCGCGGCCTTGGTGGTGTTGGGTCACAGTCCGCAGATGATCAAGAGGCACATCTCCGGCGCGCTGCACATTGGCGTCACCCGTGAAGAGATTTCGGAGATCATCGCCCAGATGGTCTTCTACGGTGGAATGCCCGCAGCGGTCAACGCCTTCCGCATGGCCAAAGAGGCCTTCGATGAGTCTCCAGACGGACTGGGCGACGAACCCGAGGCCGAACCGAAAAATAAGGTCGAATATAAAGAAGACGGCGCGGCCTACGGCATAGCCCCGGCGCCTGAACCCCCAGAGCCGAAGCCCGAACAAGATCCGGAACCTGCTGCCAAGCAAGAAGAAGAACAACCGCGCCTCCGGGCCCTGGGACAGCCGCCAATGTCGGCCCAGCGGCCGGTGAGACGCCCATCCGACCAAACTAGGAGAGAACGCGATGAAGTTAGGTTTCATCGGGACCGGCAACATGGGGAATCCAATGGCCGCCAATCTGATCAAAGCAGGCCATCAGCTAACCGTGCACGACCTTCGGCGCGAGGCCGCAGTCAACCTGCTGGAGATGGGCGCAGATTGGGTGGACAGCCCAAAGGAAGCCGTCCAGGGCAACGAGGTGGTGTTCACGTCCCTCCCGGTGCCAAGGGACGTGGAAGCAGTGGTCCTGGGCGAAAACGGAATCCTGGAAGGGGCAAGTAGCGGACAGGTTTTCTTCGATCTTTCTACCAACTCTCCAACGATGATACGGCGGCTCCACCAAGAATGTGCCGCCAAGGGCGTGTCGCTGCTGGACTCTCCGGTTAGCGGCGGGACCTACGGCGCAGCCGCTGGCACACTGGCGGTGATGGTCGGAGGAGACAAGGCAACCTTTGAGAAATTCAAACCGGTGCTGGATGGCATCGGCACCCACGTGGTCTACTGCGGAGACATCGGCAACGGCTCGGTCTGCAAGATCTGCAACAACCTGATGAGTATGGGTACCGGAGTTCTGCTGGCGGAGGCCCTCACACTTGGCGTCACAGCCGGCGTAGACCTGGGCACCCTGGCCGACGTCATCAACAACAGCACCGGAGGCTCGAAACGGTTGGCCGATAAATTCCCCCGGTTCTTGTTCCAGGGCAACTTCGAGCCCGGTTTCGCCACCGCCCTGGCCGCCAAGGACGTCCGCCTGGCCACCGACCTGGGCCGGGAGTATGGGATTCCCATGGAACTCTCAAACATGGTTGACCAGCGGCACGTCGAGGCATTGCTCCGTGGTTGGGGTCCCGAAGACTCCGACGCCGTGGCCAAGCTTCAAGAAGAAAAATCGGGGATTCAGTTGCGGCTGCACGACTAAGCGTTATATAACTTCCCAAGCTGACAATTATTTCGGAGGCAAAGAATGACCACCAACGATATGGAACGCTCCAAGATAGTGGAGTCCAGCGACACCATCGAGGCCATCGAAGAATGCTACAGGATGGGCTGGAGCGACGGCCTGCCCGTTGTCCCGCCGGTCGACTACAAAGTCCGCGAGATGCTGGAGATGGCCGGTCTCACCGGTGAAGAAGAGATCATCTCCCTGGAGATGCGGAACCGGGTATTAACCTCCGAGAACGTGGCGGCCAACGCCGTGATGGCCGGCTGCCTGCCCGAGTATTTCCCCGTATTGACCACCACCCTGAAGACATTGGAAGAAGAGAAGAACTTCGTCCACATGGCCTCAGCGTCAACTAGTTCTCCGGCCATCATGATGTTGCTGAACGGGCCAATCCGGGACGAGATCGGCGCCAACTACAAGGACGGACTTCTCGGGCCCGGCAACCGGGCCAACGCCGTGTTGGGGCGGGCCATACGTCTCTGTTTCATGAACGGCTTCGACGCCCGGCCCGGCACGCTGGACCGCGGCACCCTGGGCAACCCCAGCAAGTACACGCTGTGCTTCGCCGAGAACGAAGAGGACTCGCCCTGGGAGCCCCTGCACGTAGCGCGCGGACATAAGAAAGAAGACAGCACGGTAACAGTGGCGGTTGCCTACAACCCCGTCACCGTGAATGCGGCATACGGCCACACCGGAGAATCCGTGTTGATGGCCATCGCCGACACCCTTAAAAGTGCCTCCATGGCCTTCCGGTACCCCTCTCAGTGGGTATTGGTCATCGGCCCGGAGCACGCCATCACCCTGAACGATGACAACTGGACCCGCAAGGGCATTCAGGACTACATGATGGAGAACGCGGTGCGCCCGGTGAGCGAACTCATCCGTCTGGGCATCGCCCAGGGACCGGAGCGCGAGGGCGACGACAAGATCATTCGCCGTTGCGCCCAAGACCCCGAAGACATCCTGGTGATGATGGGCGGCGGCACCGGCGGAAGAAACAGCGCCATCATAGACACCACCCGGTTTCAGATCAGGACCACTAAGATCGAGAACATAAAGGCTTAATAAACAATTTCGTTCCTGCGCGGTCTGGTGATAACCCAGGCCGCCAGAGTCTTGTATAATGCAAGCTCAGGTGTATTATTAGGGGAACGTAATAGTATCTATCTCCATACCGGCCAGAAAAAAGTTAAGAATATCTGGGAGGAATCATGGCTGAGACCGTTACAGTTAGAAACATGAGACTGGTCAACCCCACCGGAACGTCATTATCGTCCGGTGCTTTTGAATTGAATGAGCGCCCCGACACCCTCTCTGGCAAGACCCTGGGTCTGCTGGAGAACTCCAAGGCCAACTCGGACAAGGTCCTCCACGAACTGGGCCAGATGCTTAAAGAGAAGTACGATCTCAAAGACATCGTCATGTTCAATAAGCATTCGGCTTCCCTGCCCACCAAGCCCGATGTCATACAAGACATGATCAACAAGGTGGACATTCTCATCACCGGAATCGGCGATTGAGGCTCCTGTAGTTCGTGCAGTGTGCACGACGGAATCGAGATGGAGCGCCTGGGCCTGCCCACGGCTTCCATCATCACCCACGTATTCAACAACACGGCCAAGGCCATGACCCGCATGATGGGCGTGCCCGACTTCGAGTACATCGTGGCCGAGCATCCCCTCTCCAGTCTGACCGACGAGGAGTGCCGGGAGCGGGCCGAGACCCTTTTCCCCGACGTTGAGCGCATCCTGGTTGGGAGCGCCGTCGCCAAGTCCGACTAAATATCTAGAACTAGCACTAAAAAGAGAGGGGCGAGATTGACTCGGTCCTCTCTTTTTAGCCAAATAACGGGCATACCAATGGAACAGAAAGGGCGTCCCAGTCAACCTGGGACGCCCTTTTGAGGTTCGCTAGCTGCTATATCTTAAAGCGCCGATCCGGTCACCGTTTAGATCTTCTTTTCATTATTCCGTACTCCGTGGCGGCGCCCACCGCTATCCCGGCCGCGATCCAGAGGCCAGGTCTACCGGTCACAGCCCCAATCACCACACCGATTATTATTCCGATCGCTACCGGAAATCCCTTACGGTTCTTCAGGTCATCAAACATGGGGCAATCTTATCACCGAGCGACCCGCCAGGTATTCTGCCGCTGCATACCCGGTTTTGGCTCTCTCTCAATCGTTGATCTAGGGCTCTATTTCTGGTTGAATCACCCTCAGGCCTGTGTTACGATTTCGCTTGGATTGTTACTGATTTCACGAACTTAATTTTCCACTGTAAACCACGTATCAAAACTGGCAACTAAACCGTAGTGAAATCCTCGCCAGCCGGACCCGCCCCAAGCCCGATTTTTCAGGAGCCCCGACCATGAGTGGGCTAGAACAGCGGATACATGACGCAGTCCACGGCCAAACGCAGCCGACCGTCACCGTACTGTCGTCCCTGCTTGCCGTTGAAGATGAGTTGGGTTACATACCCAAAGAGGCGTTGGAATTCGTGGCCGGATTCTCCAACGCAACGGTCAACGACGTCTGGGCAGTTGCCTCTTTCTATCCCAACTTCCGTTTTGAACCCCCCGCCGAGCATGTTGTCGAGGTCTGCTGGGGAGCTTCTTGCCATCTGGTCGGAGCGATGGGCGTTTTCAAGTCCGTTTTGGAAGCCGCCGGCCTGGAAAATGAGGGCGACACACCGGACAAACGACTCACCGTGAGATTCAACACCTGCCTGGGGGCGTGCTCCCAAGCCCCGGTGATGGCCATGGACCACCACCTGGCCGGAAGGGTCAACCCCGAGTCCGCCGCCAACAACGTAGCCCGCCTCCTGGACCAGGAGGGATATGCCTAGTAGTTTCTTGGAAATCGGCATCGAGGCCGGGAACCGCTGGCAGGCATTAATTGCCGGCGAGCGCCCTTGGATACGCATCGGCACCGCCCTTTGCGGCGAGGCTGCCGGAGCATTCGAAGTGGCCCACGCTGTCGAGTCAGAGTTGGAAAAACAGGGCATATCAGCCGAGGTCAGCCGCGTCGGCTGCCTGGGCCTTTGTTTCGCCGAACCGCTGCTGGACGTGCAACTTCCCGGCCAACACCGCATCTTCTACGGCAATGTCGACCCAGACAGCGTGGCCGAGATTATTTATTCTCACGTCTTTGGCGGAACTCCCGTGGCCGCCAAGGCATTGGGTTACCTGGCCCAAGAGGGCAGCGATGCCCCGGTCCCAGACAGCATACCCGACCTGGACCAACACCCCATGCGCATCTGGGAGAACCGCATCGTCCTCCGGAACGCCGGCAATATCGACCCGATGGACATCTATCAGTACGTGGCCAACGGCGGCTACGGGGGTCTGCATAAGGCCCTGACCAACCTGGATCGAGAACAAACTCTGGATGAGGTCAAGGCTTCAGGACTCAGGGGACGGGGCGGAGCGGCATTTCCGACAGCAACCAAGTGGAGCTTCCTGGCTGGTAACCCGGCCACCGAAAAATATGTCCTCTGCAATTGCGAAGAAGGCGACCCCGGTGCCTTCAACGATAAGAACATCCTTGAGAGCGACCCCAACACCCTCGTCGAAGGCGTCATCATCGCCGGGTACGCCACTGGGGCGAGCAAGGGATACATCTTCATTCGGCACGGACATGAAGGCCCCATCGACCGCTGCCGGGCCGCCGTAGACCAGGCGCGGGAATTGGGCTTCCTGGGCGATAACATCATGGGCTCTGACTTCAGCTACGAGATTGAGATTGCGCTGACCGGCGACTCTTACGTGGCCGGCGAGGAATCGGCGCTGATGGAGGCCATCGAAGGCAAGAGGGCTATGCCCCGGTTCCGCCCGCCCTTCCCGGCCCAAGTCGGCCTCTTCGGCAAACCCACCAACATCAACAACGTGAAAACACTGGCCTACGTCCCCGAGATCGTGTCCAAGGGCGGCGAGTGGTTCGCCGGCATTGGCCACGACACCAGCACCGGCACCGTCATCTTGTGCCTCTCCGGTAATCTGAAATACACCGGGATGGTGGAGATGCCCCTGGGCATCAACCTGAAAGATGTCATCTACGAAGCGGCCGGGGGCATGAAAGACGGAAAAACTCTGAAATTCCTCCAGACCGGCGGCCCCTTGGGCGGCGTGCTGGGCGCGGACAATGTCGACATTCTCTTGGACTTTGAAATCTTACGGGCGGCAGGAGCGATTGTAGGCTCCGGAGGCTTGATCGCCGCCGACGACAGCGTTTGCATCGTTGATCTGACCCGTTCGCTGATATCTTTCTGCCAGTACGAGTCCTGCGGAAAGTGCTTCCCTTGCCGGATGGGCATGAGCCATCTGCTGGAGGTCTTGGAACGCATATGTAATCTGGAAGGCACGTCCGAAGACCTGACACTCATGAGGAGCATCGGCGAGAACATGCAGGCCGGCTCACTCTGCGGCCACGGGCAACTGGGCTTCAACCCTGTGTCCTCGGCCCTGCGTTACTTCGGACCGGAATTCGACACCCATATAACGGACCGGAACTGTCCGACCGGGACTTGCTTGGAGCCCCGGTTCTCACCGTCGCTGTCCCGCCGCTAACTTAACCAGACTAATGGCCGGTCACGACCTGGCCGGAAGAACATAGAGGCTGTAGAATGGCCGACGAAATCACAATCACCTTTGATGGCCAAGAGGTCAAGACCGAGACTGGCAAGATGGTCTTGGAAGCGGCCATCGACGCCGGGGTCTACGTTCCTTACCTGTGCTATCACCCTGGGATGAAGTCCTACGGCGCTTGCCGCATGTGCGTGGTTAGCGTGGAGGGCCAGCGAGGCTTCCCCGCCGCTTGCACCCTGCCCGTGGCCGAAGGCATGAAGGTCCAGACCGAGTCCAAGGACGTGAACGAACTGCGCCGCTCGGTCATGGAGATGCTCATCGCCGAGCACCCCAACGGCTGCCTGACCTGCCATCGCATCGACATCTGCGGCCCCACCAACGTCTGCTTGCGTCACGTTTCGGTCAACGACCGCTGTGTCACCTGCCCCAAGAACGAACGGTGCGAACTCAAAGACACGGTCCGTTACCTGGGCGTGAACCTGGAATCGCCGCTGCAGTACAAGTACCGGCAGATTCCCCTGGAAGTAGCCGACCCCTTCTACGACCGAGATTACAACCTGTGCATCGTTTGCGCACGCTGTGTCCGCGCCTGCGAAGAACTGCGCGGCGACGACGCCATCGGCATGACCGAGCGCAGCGGACAGGCTTTGGTGGGTACGTCCTTCGGCACGTCCCTGCTGGAGTCAGGATGCGAATTCTGCGGCGCTTGCATCGACGTCTGCCCGGTGGGCGCGTTAGTCGAGCGGGACAACAAATGGGACAAACCCCGCAAGATTGAGCGCACCATCTGCCCGCTGTGCCCCGTGGGCTGCCAGATGAACGTTGAATACGACGGCGACGGCACCCTGATCAGGGCCATCCCTGAGATCAATTCTCCGGCCAACCATGGCCAAGCCTGTTTCAAGGGCAAGTTCGGCCTCCAATTCGTGAACGACGTCAGCCGCCTACAGACCCCTCTGGTCCGCCGCCACGGCCAACTGGTTGAAGCGACCTGGGACGAGGCCATGGACGTGGTTGCTGCGCGACTGGCCGATTATTCCGGTGAGTCGTTTGCTTTTCTGACCTCGCCCAACAGCACTAACGAAGAGCATTATCTGGCCCAGAAATTCGCCCGCACGGCCATGAAGTCCAACAATGTCGACCAGACTTCCGACACCCAGCCCGAGTTGACCCGGGGGCTGGAGCAGTCGCTGGGTTACGCCGGGGCCACCAATCCCATCTGGGACCTGGAGCAGGCCGGCTGCATCGTTGTTTTCAATAGCAACGTCACCGAGGAACACAACGTGGTGGGAGTGGCCATCAAACGGGCCGCCCGGAAAAACGCCAAACTGGTGGTCATCGACTCCCGGGAAGTCGAACTGACCCGGTACGCCCACGTATGGCTGCGCCCCGCCCCGGGCACTGAACAACTGCTGCTTGGCGTACTGCTGAAATCGGTCATCGACCAGGGCTTCCAGAAAGACGACTGGCTAGCCGAGAACTGCGAGAGTCCGGCCACCTTCCAGTACGCCCTGAGCGCCCTGGACTTAGACGAAATAGCCAAGACGACCCAGGTGGACGCCGCCGACATCGCCGAGGCGGCCCGCCTCTACGGCGAAGCCGAAACGGGCGCGCTGGTCTACGCCTCGGACAATGTCCAACGGAATATGACCCGCGACTGCGTTCTGTCCTTGGTCAATCTGGCCTTGGTAACCGGCAACGTCGGCAAACCCGGCGCGGGTATCTACCCCATGCGCCCCGGCGCCAACGAACAGGGCGCTTGGGACGTGGGTTGCGTGCCCGACCGGCTGCCCGGATACCGGTATGTATCCAACCCCGAGGACCGGCAGGCACTGGAGGCCCTCTGGGACACCTCCATCTCCGAGATACCGGGACTGGGTCTGACCCACATCGTCGACGGCGCCGCTTCCGGCCGGGTCAAGTCTATGTTTTTGATCGGAGACAGCCCCAACTTCATAAACGGCAAGCTGGGCGACGGCTTGGCTGCCCTGGACAACCTGGAATTTCTGGTGGTCTGCGACTCATTCTTGAGCGCCGCCGCCCAGCGGGCCGACGTTGTTTTACCCCGCGCCACCTTCGCCGAGAAAGACGGCACTTTCACCAACCTGGAGCGGCGTATCCAGCGCCTCAAGCCGGGCCGTGACCTGCCCGAGAACGGCGCGCGCCCCGAATGGCAAGTGATCTGCGACGTGGCCCGCAAGATGGGAGCGCCTGGCTTTCTACTGGCGTCACCCTCTGAGACAATGAATGAGATAGCCAAGGTCGCGCCGGTTTACGAAAACGTTTCCTACCAGGCCCTGTCCAACCAGGGCGGCCTGGTGTTCAAGACTGATCTGAAGAGCCCCCAGCCGACCCAGATGCTCTACGCCAGCCGGGAGGACCGGGGCCTGCAGTGGCCGGTCCAGCAAGACGGCAGCGGCTCGTCGGTCCTGTACGAAAATGGTTTCAAGGACCGGAGAGCAGAGCCAATCACGCCGGTCTTCGTGTCGGGTGCCGACGCGACGGACACCGATTATCCGCTGTGGTTCGTGCCTGGCCGAGTCCTGTTACAGCAGGAACGGGAGATCAAGATAGTCCAAGGACGGCGCAACAGCATCCAGCGAGACGAGATCGTGGAATTGAACCCCGCTGACGCCGCCTCGATGTCGATCGAGGAAGGTGGCCAAGTGGTGGTTGAGATGGCTATCGGACGGCTTACCGGGTTGGCCCGCATCAACGAGGCCGTTCCCGTGGGCGTCGTAGCCTCCACGGCCCTATTTGGGCAATTGGCGGTGGACCTCCAGAGTTCCGAAGAGATGGAGCCAGCATCCCGGGTGCCGGGACTAGATATACGCCGGGCCCGCGTGAACAAGGGCGACTAGAGCATTGGATTGGGACTTGGCCAGAAAAGCCGAGTTTGGATAATCAGCGGGTAACGACTTGCTCAAGGAGTCACGATGGCAGAGGTAACAACCCAGGAATCTGGCGGCGCTCCCGATCTTACTCCCAACCCGGCTTTCCCCACGGCGACGCTGGTGGAGCGCCGGGACATGACTGAAGACCTGATGGTCATCAAACTGCAGCCTTCAGAGCATTTCGACTTCAAGCCAGGCCAGTACTGCACCCTGGGCCTGGGCAAGATAGAAAGAGCCTATTCGATCGTCTCGGCCCCCTACGAAGACACTCTGGAAATCTTCGTGGAGTTGGTGCCCGACGGCGAACTTACGCCCAAGATGTGGGCCCTTAAACTAGGCGACAAGATGTCCGTCCGCCCCAGGGCCAAGGGAATCTTCGTCCAAGATCAGAAGATGCACCACCACTTCATGCTCTCCACCGTCACCGGCGTGGCCCCGTCCATGAGTATGGTGCGCCAGTACCTTCATGAAGGCGGTGCCGACGGCGCCTCTGAAAAGCAAGTCTTCTACATCATGTACGGGGCCAGCTATGTCGACGAGCTCACCTACGACGTTGAATTCGCCGAACTGGCTGCGAAATACCCTGACGTGGTGAAGTTCGTGCCCACCATTAGCCGCCCCACCGAGGATCGGAACAACGGTTGGACCGGAGTCACCGGCCGGGTCAACGCCATCGCCGAGGAATACCTGGCAAAATTCGATCTTCCCAAAGACGACACTAAAGTCTACGCCTGCGGCCACCCCGGCATGATCGAAGAGATGAAAGAAAAACTCCCCTCGCAAGGTTGGAATTTCATAGAAGAACGCTTCTGGAAGCCCTAGCCTCTAAACCCCACGCAGAAAGAAAAATACCCTCTCCCGCTCACAGGAGAGGGTTAGGGTGAGGGCCTTCCAAACTAGAGGAAGCAACCTCCCACCCGCGAACGAATAACCACCCGGTGACCGCAAGATGCCCCCACCGGATGAAAATGGTAGTAGAATTCCCGGTGTAATCCCCTAGCGCAACCGAACGGGAAGAGTTGGGTAGTGACACCGATTCGCCGCCAATACCTCAAGATCAAGGGCGAACATCCGGACGCGATACTGCTGTTCCGGATGGGCGATTTTTACGAGACCTTTGACGACGACGCCGTGCTCGTCGCCAAAGAACTTGAGATCACCCTCACGTCCCGGAGTATGGGCAAGGGCCTACGGGTCCCCCTGGCCGGGGTGCCAGTCCACTCTCTGAATAGCTACCTCTCCCGCCTGATCAAAAAGGGACATAGGGTCGCCATCTGCGAACAGACCTCCGACCCCGCCACCTCCAAAGGTCTGGTTGACCGGGACGTGGTCCGAGTCGTAACCCCCGGCACCGTTCTCGAATCGGCGCTCCTCGACCACAAGACCAACAACTACCTGGCCGCCGTTTCAGAACACGATGGGCGAGCCGGGCTGGCCTACATCGACATCACTACCGGCGAGTTCTCGGCCACTGAACTAGCTCTCCAAGAATTGCCATTGGAACTGGAACGCATCGAAGCCGCCGAGGTGCTTGTCCGGGATACCGGCGACCTCCCACTCTGGACCGACCAAAACAACGGTAACAGCCCTAGCTACGAGTTGACGCCGGTGGAATCCCGGATGTTTCACCCAGACGAAGCCCGCCGAGCGCTCCTGTCCCACTTCGAGATTTTGACCTTGGAGTCATTTGGCTGCGAGGGTATGTACCTGGCCATAGCCGCCGCCGGGACAATCGTCGAATACCTGGCCCGCACCCAGAAGGCCGCCAAACTAAAACTGGGCAATCTGGTCATCTACGCCACCGGTAGCTTCATGGCCCTGGACCATCAGACCCGCCGCAACTTGGAACTCTTTGCCGCCGGCCGCAACGAAAGCAAAGAATTATCTCTACTGGCGGCTCTGGACCGCACAAAAACGCCCATGGGCGGCCGGCTGCTGCGTCAGTGGCTGGGCCAACCCCTCTTGGACCTGCCGGAGCTGGAACGACGCCTGGACGCCGTGGACCACTTCTACTTGGACGGCCTGAAGCGGATGAATTCCATCTCCGCTCTGAATAAGGTCTCTGACCTAGAGCGTATCGTCGGGCGCATCGGTTCCGGCACGGCCGCTCCCAGGGAATTGATCGCCTTGAAGGACGGTTTGACCGCCGTGCCCAGCCTACGGGATTTGCTGGACGGCCCACACGTGGCGTGGCTCCAAAGCCAATTACTCCCGCTGCCCGAGGTGTGTGCCCTCATCGAAGAGTCCATCGCCCCGGACCCGACGGGCGTAGTGGGTGACGGCAACGTCATCAGGCCCGGTTTCGCGCCCGAGATGGACAAACTGAAAAGCTCTTCAACCAATGCCCGGCAGTTCATCGCCGGACTGGAACAGCGGGAACGCGAGCGCACTGACATCAAAGGCCTCAAAGTCGGCTACAACCAGGTCTTCGGCTACTACATCGAAGTCAGCAAGGTGAACGCCGATAAGGTGCCCGAGGAGTACATCCGGCGTCAGACCCTAACAAACGCCGAACGCTACATCATCCCGGAATTGAAGGAATACGAGTCCCTGGTGCTGAACGCCAGAGAGCGTCTGGAAGAAGCAGAACGGGCCGTCTACTACCGGGTCTGCGGCCAATTGGCCGAATCGGCCGCCGCCATCAGCCGGGTCGCCTCGGCCATCGCCAGGCTTGACGTCTTTACAGGTCTGGCCGACGCCTCAGTGGAGAACGGCTACGTCCGCCCGAAGTTGGACCAGGGCAACACCATTCGGGTCACCAACGGCCGCCATCCCGTCGTGGAACGGGTCTTGGACACCGGGGCCTACGTGCCCAACGACGTTAATCTCTCCAACGACGACACCAGAGTTATGGTGCTGACCGGCCCCAACATGGCCGGAAAATCGACCTATATCCGGCAGGTGGCCATCATCACCCTAATGGCCCAGATTGGCTGTTTCGTGCCTGCGTCCGAAGCGATCATCGGTCTGGTGGACCGCATCTTCACCAGAGTTGGACTGCAAGACGACCTGGCAACCGGGCAGTCCACGTTCATGGTCGAGATGGTCGAAACCGCCGCCATCTTGAACCAGGCCACGCCCCGTTCCCTGGTGATACTGGATGAGATCGGCCGAGGCACCAGCACCTACGACGGCCTGTCCATAGCCCGCTCAGTGATCGAACACATCCATAACGACCCCCGGCTGGGCTGCAAGACGCTGTTCGCCACCCATTACCACGAACTGACCCAGTTGGCGGCCAGCCTGCCCGGAGTGCGGAACTGCAGCGTTGCCGTGACAGAAGAAGTCAACAAGGTGGTCTTCCTGCACAAGATCGTGCCTGGCGGAGCCGACAAGAGTTACGGCGTCCACGTGGCCCAACTGGCCGGGCTGCCCCAAGGCGTAATCAACCGGGCCTGGGAGGTGCTGGCCGACTTGGAGACCCAGAGCAGTCAAAACGGCAGCCGGGTCCGCGCGAAGATAGAACCTGCGCAGCAGATGGCCCTGTTCAACGACGGCGGCAAACTGCAAGGATTGCTCCAAGAGTTGGACATCCCGAACCTGACGCCCCTGGAAGCCATCAACAAGCTCTACGAGCTTCAGAAAGAAGCCCAGGAAGGGGTTTAAGCTTCTCCTTTATGCTAAAGAGGTTGCCCTAAAACTGTCATTTTGAGGAGCGCCGTAAGCCGATGAAGAATCTACCAATCATCTCCTTGGCAGACCCTTCGCTTCGTTCAGGGTGACGTCAGTGCGAGTCGTACTCGAAACTGCAAAAAAGTGCGGTTGTCAAGAACGTCCGCGCTTTTTTTTCAGACCCTTTGCACTGTCATTCTGAGGCGTCAGCCGAAGAATCTTCAAAGCATGATCTTAGCAGACCTTTAACTAGGCCAAGAGCGACATGGGTGCAAGGTTTCTAGAAGTAGATCCCAACCTGAGGCCAATGAACCAGAAACATAACCCTCTTTTCTCAAGGCCCCTTGCGGGTATAAAATACGCCGGGGATTTTGAAATCCGGCCTTATAACCCAATCTCCCAAAGGGTTTTGGAGGTTCGTTGAGCCAGAAAGTCGAATTCTACTGGTGGCCCCGTTGATCGACCTGCCGCAAAGCAAGAGAGTTGCTCTTGCAGAAAGGGCTTGAGGTCGCGGATCGGGATTTCTTCAAAGAGACCTTCAGCGAATCGGAGATCCGTGAGCTGGGCGCCGTGGTTGGCACCGAGAACATGTTCGCGCGCCGCAGCCCCAGCCTGAAGAAGCTGGGCTTGGCTGACAAAGAACTCTCCGATGACGAAATGGTCAACCTGATGCTCCAGGAGCCAAAATTGATACGCCGTCCCCTGATTAAAGTGGGCGACAAATTGATGGTCGGAGCCGGGAATGCCGCAGTCGAAGCAGCCATCGCCGAAGCCGGTTAAATAATGGACATAATCGGCATATCTGAAACAATAAACCTACGGGATGCCTGGGCTATAATCCTAATCCGTGAGATCAATTCTTCTGGAACATAATGAAAAAGAGGGCCCGTTAGCAGCCGATGAATATCTTTTTTGATGTTGATTACACCATCCTCGGGTTAGACAATAGCCTGAGGCCGGATACCAAGGAAACTTTCCAGGCGTTATTGGATGAAGAGCACAAGATCTATATCTGGTCCGGGATGGGTGAGCGTTGGGAAGTTGTCAACAAATTCGAACTGAACCCATATGTGAGCGGAGTATACGAGAAGCCCACTCACCACTTCCACGAGCGTCTAGACGAGCTGGGCGTGCCTTTCGAGCCCGATTTCGTTATCGACGACTACCCGGAAGTGGTCTCGGCCTTTGGCGGAGTGTGGGTCCCGCCCTACTTCTTCAAGCGGTCCGTCGACCAGGAGATGCGGCGCATCTACCGGATAGTCAACGACTTCAATACCACAGGAACATCGGAAGACAAGCAATACCGCAAGAAGGGTTCGATCGTCCCTCTTTTCTGATCCGTTTCCAGACAGGACTTTTTGATGTCGATTAAAGTCCTACCCCCAGACCTGGCCGCCAAGATCGCCGCCGGAGAAGTGGTGGAACGCCCCGCTTCGGTGGTGAAAGAACTTGTCGAGAATTCCATCGACGCCGGTTCCAGCCAGATCACCGTCGAGATCAAGGCCGGGGGCGTTGAGCAGATCAAGGTCATCGACGACGGCCACGGCATCCCCACCGAAGAAATCGCCATCGCCTTTCAGCGTCACGCCACTAGCAAGATCGACAGCCAAGAACAACTTGACGCCATCGCCACACTGGGATTTCGGGGCGAGGCCCTGCCCAGCATTGCCGCCGTCTCCCGCACCGTCATCATCACTCGCCAGCCCCTGTACCCGGGCGGCTGCCGCTTGGAACTGCTCTGGGGAGAACAGGTGTCATCGGGGAGCCAGGGCTGCCCACTTGGCACATCAATGGAAGTATTAGACCTGTTCGGGAATCTGCCGGCCCGGCGCAAGTTCCTCAAGTCGGCCTCGGCGGAGACGTCACGTATTCAGGAACTGGTCAACCGCTATGCCTTGGTCTTCCCAGGGATTCGCTTCCAGTTGCTGGTGGACGGTAAGGTTTCATTCACCAGTCCCGGCAACGGGCTGCACAGGGAAGCCCTGCTGGCGGTGTACGGGCCCCAGGCTGCCACGGCCATGCTGGAGGTCCACGGCGAGGACCCGGATTCCGGCTACCAGGTTGACGGGTTCGCAGGAGCGCCCAGCCTAACCCGTGCCAACCGCACCTACATGACCTTTTTCATTAACCGCCGATGGGTCCAGAGCCGGATGTTGTCCTTCGCCGTGGAAGAGGCCTACTCGGGATTGCTCCAGATGAAACGCTATCCGATGGCCGCCCTGAACATCAACATCCCCTATGACGAGGTGGACGTTAATTCCCACCCCTCGAAGCGGGAGGTGCGCTTCCGGGAGGAAAACCGGGTTTTCTCCACCGTGCAGCGGGCCGTCCGTGCGGTTTTGGTGGCCGATTCGCCGGTCCCGAACCTGGCTCCGCCCCCGGACTCCGACTACCCGGCCGCAGTCGCGCCGTCGTTCTTCCCCAGGAGCGCCTTCGGTGACGTACGGAACGGCGCGGGCATGCCCGAATACCAGGGCGGGTTTCGTGGAGGCCCATCAGACGCCGCCGCGCCCCGTCAGGACGCTCCGCCGTTGAAGGTGGTTGGGCAACTCAAGTTGACCTATATAGTTGCCGAGGGGCCAGGCGGGATGTTCTTGGTGGACCAGCACGCCGCCCACGAACGGGTGCTATTCGATCGTATCCGCCAAAAGACCTCGGAGCGAGAACCTCAGTCCCAGCCCCTATTGGAGCCGGTGTCGGTAGAGCTGTCTCCCTCCCAAGGCGACACACTGAAGTCGCACGAGGAATCGCTGCAGGATTACGGGTTCCAGTTCGAGCCCTTCGGAGATGGGAGCTACCTGCTGCGGGCGGTGCCGGCCATCTGCGGTGCTGGCGACTCGGCCAAATCGCTCTTGGACGTATTGGACATGACGGCCTTCGAGGGGTTGGTGCGTCAGAAAGAGGATGTGACTGCGGCGTCGATAGCCTGTCACGGGGCGATAAGAGCGGGGAAGTCATTGACCGAGCAGGAGATGGCCGCGTTATTGGAACAACTGGAGGCCACTCCCAATCCACATACCTGCCCCCATGGCCGGCCCACCATGGTGCATTTCAGCTCGACTCACATGGAGCGCGAGTTCGGCCGGCGTTAGCTGTTGCCTGGGTGCGATTTCGTGCGGTGATTTATTCGCACGCCTATCATTCTGAGGCGCTAGCCGAAGAATCTCGTTGCTAAACAACCAACTCTGGTCGAGAACAATGAGACCCCTCACTTTGCTCGGGGTGATAGAAGGAGACGGTTGGGACTTGAAAAAGTGGTGGCGTCAGCGGTGACAAAGAGTCCTTTCTCCCCCGCCGAGAGAACGTTAGGTCCGATGAAGTCGTGGCTCTCAACGTAGTCGGAGATGAGGGCGTCCCTTCGAGTCGCGGGAGTTCAGCCAGTTGAAGGCTTGCTGTTGCGGCGGGGGTCCTGCCGGGGGTCTGAGGCCGGGTGGAAGATTGAGGACTCGTCGGGGAAGTCTTGGGTAGCGGCTTTCTTCTGTTGTTCGCCGCGGAAACGGCCAAGCATTCCCAACGGTCCACCCACGATGGCGAGTGCGCCGAGACCCAGGCCCATTTTGGCTAGGAAATTGCGGCGGGTCGGACCCGATTTTTGTTGCGGTTCTATCTCGTTGGCCAAGGTATTCTCCTAGGGGTCTGCCCAATCGTGGGCTGGTATCTCTAGAGTCAGATAGATTGTACTAGACAGGCGGGGATTTGCAACACATCGTTTCGGTGGTTATTGGGCAGTCTTATTTTCGCAGACTAGGCGGAAGCGTCATCGACCACCATGCGGGCCACCTGGCGGCCCATGCGCACCGAATAGTTGGTGCCGCGGTCTTCGGGGTAGATCTGGGTTGTGTTGGCCAGGTACAGCCCCTGGAGTGGCGTGCGGTGTTCTGGGATGCTGTCCCCATAGTTGATGCCCACGATGGGCTGCGCGCCGTCGACCCGGTGGTGATGGTACTCGAGCACCCATGAACGGTCGAAGTCGTGGTTTATCTTCTGCAGATGGGGCAAGAATAGGTCCATTAGTTCTCCAGCCGACTTCAGGTACAACTCGCTGCCTCTGACAGGATAGTTGCTGATGTACAGGATGTGCGTTCCGCCGTAGAGCTCTCGGTCGATCAGATTGGTGTGCTCGATCAGGGCCACGAAGGGCATGTCCGGGTCCGCGATATTCAGCCAGTACTTGTCGGTGAATGGCCGGTCCATCACCAGCACCATCAACACCGCTGATAGGTAATCCGTGCCATCGAGTTGGGCTTGATAAGCCGGTGGCAGGGGTGGCGAAAGACGGGTGAATACGTACGACGGAGTGGTGGCAATGATCGCATCGTAGTCACGGCGTTCGGTCGTGCCGCCGATCAACTGCACATCGAGGCTGGTAGCCGGTCCGTCGGAATCCACGATCTTCGTCACCGTTGCGGATGTGTGGACCACGCCGCCTTGCCGTTCGATATCCGCCGTCAAATAGTCGATCACCTCACCGAAGCTGCCCATGGGGTAACCCAGGTGTTCCTTCTGTCCGGTCCCCTTTCTGGACGCCACCCGGAGGATCACCTTATTCCAGATCCAGGTCATGCCGATCTTGTCGTAAAATTCCCCAAATTTGCCCCGGAGCAAAGGCTCCCAGATAACCTCGTAGCCCTTACGTCCCATGCGGCGGGACAACCAGTTCTTAGCCGTCACGCCTTCGAACTTCCGGTAGGACTTGGTTTTCTGCAAGAGCAGGGTCCAGAGGCCAACCCTGAGTCGACTGAGTAGCGGCAATGGCTTGAACCGCAGGAGGTCCATGGGGCTGGCGAAGTCCCAGATCGTGCCGCCGTGATAGAAGCCGACGCTAGACTCCAGCCAAGCCAGTTTGTCACCCAAGCCCAGCTCGTCGATCAGCTCGGTGATCTCGGTGTCGCTGACGAAGAGGTGATGGTAACCCCGCTCCAGCCTGCCGCCGAACACGTCGAAAGTAGAAGCCTGGCCGCCCAGGAAGCCCGCCTGCTCGAAGACCTCCGCGAAATGGCCTTGCTTGGTCAGATGGTACGCTGCAGCCAATCCGGCCACCCCGCCCCCGATGATCCCGACTCGCATCAGTCGCCGTCTCCGGCCGGGCTGGAGGCAGATTTTAAGCTGTCGGCCCGGCTGGCGGCGCTCATCTCGCGGAGGGACAGGTTGTTCTTCCACAGCAGGGCCAGTCCGGCCAGGTTCACCGGCAGCCACAGGGCCACCAGGTGCATGAACCCGCTGTAGGCGCCGGCCAGAGAAGCCCCTACGCCCAGGGACATCAGCGTCTGTTGGGCGACTATTTCAAAAGGTCCGATGCCACCGATGGCGCTGGGCACGGACGTCGCCAGGTTGGACGTGGCGGTGAGGAGCAGCACCACCAGCAGCAGCACGCCTACCGAGTCGAAATGTTCGTCGATGCCGAAGGAGTAGGCTAGCATGAAGTACATAGAGCATTCCAGCAGCCACACCGGCAGCGAGTAGAAGAAAAGGGCCAGGTGCTTGGAAGGCGAACTCAGCACCGCCAAACCGGCCACGAAGGTCCGGAAAAGCTTTTTTGCCTGGGGTCCGGGCCCGGCAGGGACGACGTTCAACCAACCTTCCATACGGTCTGCGAAAGCCGGCGAGCTGCCCAGCAGGGTGAATACGGCCAGCAGCACACCGAAAGCGGCGATCGTCCCGGCTAGGAAAAGCAACCCAGTGGTGCGGGAAATGTCGGCGGCGCCGTCGAACTCTCCTAGCAGCAACAGCCAGGGCGCGGACAGGGCGGCGAAGGCCAGCAGGGTTATGCCGTCATAGACGCGCTCCACGGCGATGGTGGCCAAAGCCGAGGTCGCTTTGACGTCCTCCTGGCGGGCCAGGAGATAGGAGCGGACAAACTCACCCAGGCGCACCGGCAGCAGGTTGTTGGCCATGTAACCGATGATCACCACCGGGTAGAGCCGCCGGACGGGGAAGAGACCGATGGGTGTCAGCAGGTACCGCCAGCGGAGGGCCCGGAAGAAGACCGCGATGAAATAGACCACGATGGAGGGCGCCAAAAGGACATGGTCGGCGTTCCGGAGAGCGTCTTCTAGCTCTCCCATGTCCACCTGGTAAAGCAGGAGCAGCAGCAAACCAACGCTGAGGCCTCCGCCCAGCCAGAACTGCCATTTATTGGTGATCAACTTATCGGGTCCTCATCTCGTGGATAAAACCAGGCCAAAGAAGCCTGGATTCAGTATACCCGTGGCTTTGGTCGCCGGGCGATAAATATCGCCTATTGACTATAGGTGTAATAGTCGCCGGTGAACCATTCCTGCCGCAGGTCTCTGAATATCCAATAACTTAGCGCGCTGCGCCAGGCCCCACGGCTGGAGGCCACGTCCTTGAAGAAGTCCAAGTCCTTCTTAATCTCGTCCTTCCATTCCTCGTCCTGGCGTGCCTCCGAGGGGCGGCGGTAGGTCTCGGGGAACCACAGCAGACTATGCAGCGGCTCGCTCTCCTCGTAGCCTTCTAGCTCTCCGTTTTTCCGGCCTGCGTGGTCCGAAGCCAGCAAAATCGAGTCCGGTTTGAACTCGCCCTCCCCTGGCGCCGTGTCCAGAGAGTTGCAGCTACTGTTCCAGCCGTCGTCTCCCTCATCCTTGAAGCAGGTGAACCTGAGCAGGCCGCCGGACTCAGCGTCACGCACGTACCACTGGAAGGGGTACCAGATGTCATAGTCCACCTCCACGGCCCGGCGTGGAGTGAAATCGGTGTCGGGATCGCCGGCGGGCGCCGAGAAGACTTGCTCTTCTAGGACGGCAAAGGTGTCCTTCAAGTCCGAGCCTCCTTGGGCATAGACCAGAATCTCTCGGTTGGAGTCGTCAAAGGTGTAGCTGGCTCGCAGTGCGCTCCAAGTGCCGAACCCCAGCAGCAATGCGGCGATGCCCAAGGCCGCCACGGCCCCACCCTTGGCTGGAGACGTTATGCGCACCAGGTAGGCGGCGATCACCAGCACCAGAGCCGAACCTGACAGCACGCTCCAGTGTTGGCCGCTCAGCGCGCCGTCGTTTCCGGTGTAGGCGTAGAGGAAGAACAGTCCGCCCAGGGCCGCCATCGGCGCTAGGAAGAACAGTCCGCCCGCGCCCTGCCGCAGGGCCTGCTTCCAGCGGACCGACTCAGCCAATTCGCCCAGGAACTTAGCCGACAGGAAGATTAGTGGGAGGGAGATGTTCACCAGCAGCCAGGGCATCTTTTCGCTGGCCAAGGTGTAGGCCAGGAAAGTAACGCCGGCCCAGAGAGTCAGCGACATGCCCAGCATGTCGCCCCGCTTGACGAAATAGACCGCACCCACGACGCCGAAAACCGCCGGCAGCAGTTCATAGACCGGCAGGCCAACGAAGTAGTAATACCAGGGCTGGTTGCCGCGGGCCACGTCCTGCTGTGCGACCCAATAGCCCATCCCCTGCCAAGACCCGCTGAACACCCCCGACATGTGGGTGAATATGGTCGTGTAGAGCGCGGCCCAGACCAGGTAGAAGATACCGGCGCAGAAGAACCAAGCGCCGCCCAGCCAGCGCACTCCCAGGACCACTGACAGAATGATAGTGCCAGATAAGACTCCCACGGCGACCACATAATTCACGGGCAGTCCATTGGCCGCGGCGCCGATGGTCACCTCACTGGGCAGGATGCCATCCACAACCGCCTGCAGGTCAACAACTGGAGTGAATAAGACGGCGTACAGGGCGGCCGTCAAGGCTGGGACGGACACCAAAATTCCGCCGCGCTGGAACGGGTACCGGTGGTAGACCAGCGTCGACACAGCAGCAATGACCACAAGAACAGCCAATGCCAGGTCCAGGGCCGGCACGCCTCGGGTGTCGATCACGTCCGCCAGAGGTCTGTAGAGCAGCAAAGCCACTGCCAGGGTCATAGCTAAAGGGGCTCCGGCGATGCAGGCGATTCGGCGGGTCGTCAGTTCTCCCCGGCTGAGCAGCCAGGCCAACACGCCCAGGCCCACGAGGAGCACTGTGGCGTGCACTCCAAGGCCAAGGTATCGTACCGGTAAGAGTAGGGTCTCACCGGCCCAGGCAGGAGCTCCCACTAAGCCGACGGTGCCGTCCACATTAGCCACGTTGCTACCCGTTTGCGGGTCGGGGTTGACCAGCGTCAGCCCGAATATTCCTTGGAAGAAACCCGAAAGCGCCGACCATTGGGGCAGAGAAAGGGTAGCCAGCAGCAGGAATAAGCCGACCGGCCGGCTTGCTTCGCTGAGTTTGAAACGGCGCAGCGACCAAGGCCGCAGCTCAACCGCGATCAGCAGCAACATGATCAGCCCGAAGATTCCCACCACCAGGTAGGCCGTCTCTTTGGTGGCGGTCATCAGGCCCAACACCGCCGAAGCCAGGTAGAGGTAGCGGCGGTGGCCTTCCTCCAAGTACCGCCACATCAACACCAGAAGCGAGGCCGCAAAGAAGGCCATGATGATGTCGTTACGGCCGAACCGGCTGAAATAAAGGAGGGTTGGCGAAAGAGCCAGCATCAGCGCTGCCAGGAACGCGCCGGTACGGCCCAGGTAGTCGCGGAAGAAGTAGGGCACCGCCACTAACGCTGTCCCAAATAGGACGTAACCCAGCCGGGCGGTGACGTCGGTGTCGCCGAAGATGCGGAACATCAGGGCGGTGAACTGGATCTGGAACGGACCGTGCATCCAAGGTGAGTGGATGTAGTCAGTGCCAAATACCCAGGGCCAGCCCAGGAACGCTCCGCTGCTCTCGGACAAACGCCAGGCGAAATGCAGGTGGATGGCCTCGTCGTAGTGCACGGTGCGGCCGCCCAATTCCCAAAGCCGCATGACCAGGGCCACGATCACGATTGCCAAGAACCCGGCTTCCAACCGGCCAAAGGTGCGGCCGGCCCAAAATCGGGAGATTAAAGTCATGGGTGAAAGGGCCGATCTGCTTCGGTCCGGCGTCTTATCGCTGGTCATCGGTTCTGACCTGTTGGTTGGACCATCTCGTAGACTATTACGCCATCCCACTCGTGGGATGTGCTGAAAAAGTCGAAGTCAGCCAGGTTTTCCCCACCGTAGGTCCGACGCTCCCGGGCGCCCAGGTAAACGTAGCGCACCTCGTAGGAATCCAATAACCGGCGCACCTCGCCGGGATCCCGGCTGCTGAAGATGGTCCTCACGTCGTCCTCCCGAGTCCCGAATGACGATGATGAGCCCCGCCATTGGAGCTCGTGGCCCTTCCAGCCCAGGACGGTCGGCAGACCGGTGCTTGCGGATACCCGAGCGAATTCGGTGTAATCGTCGCCCACTGCCTCGACCATGCGGCCGTAGGGCGCATCGTCCCGCAACCACTCGATGGCGGCGTACTCTCCCGGCGAGTCCTGCTTCAGGAACGCCAACCCGTCCAAGGTGTTGTCGCTGATGGTGTGGCCGTCCTGGAACACGCCGGTCCGGGACAGCACCGCCCCAACAGGGTAGTAGAGAGAAGCTACTAACAACAAGACCGCTCCGCCGACCCAAACGGCCTTTCCGGCGCCCAGTACCCGGTTGAACAACCCCGTGCCCATATCCATGAAATCCTCTGCTTCGGGACGCAGCGACCACAGGTAATACAAGCCGTAGGCCCCGACGATGCCCAGCAGCAGCCAGGCCTGATAGTACGTCTTGAACACCGTGTTCATGCGCCGGAACCCGTCGCCGAACTGATCGACGACGTAGAACAACTCGGCCCCCACCAACAGGTAGAAGGCCAGTCCTGCCAGCAGTAGAGTGAACGCGGTGGCCAGTCCGTTCTCCAGCCTGGTGCGTTGTAGGGCGCTGAAACCGGCCAAGGCCACCAACGCCAGACCCGGCACCACCAAGATCGCTCTGCCGCCGATCTCGCTGAAGGCCGCGCTTGTTCCGCCATCAATCCAGGTCACTATGAAGGCTGCCCCGATCCAGATCAGGAACGGAATCGCCACGACGATCATGACCAACACCGCCGCCGAGCTGTCGGAGTCATTAGGCCGTGACAATTCTGTGATCTGCCGAACCATGAACGAAATGGCCAAGAGAATCAGCGGGCCCATCACCAGGAACAGCAGGAAGGGCCTAGTGTTTACGCCCCGCAGCGGCAGAATGCCTGAGGTTGCCGCGTCGAAGTCGAGATAGAAGGGTATGAACAAGATAACGGCCAAGATCAACACGGGCGCTACCACGACTGCCGTGCTTCGTGCAGCCTCCGCCAAGTCTCCGCCGAAGTCTCCGTAGGCCTTCACCAGGACCGCCGACCCGAATATGGCGGCGATGACTGGGAGGTCCCAGATGTTGATGAACGCCAGGGACCCGATGAATAGAGCGATGGCCGCTGCTTCCAAGACGTTGTCCTGCAGCCAGTCCAGTCCCATCCGCTTTTCAGACAGGAACAGATTCAACGTCAGTCCCAGTCCCAAGATGACGAAGGGCAGGTTTGTCACGTGGGGGTGCAGGTCGCCCAGTATGAAACTGAACAGCGGGAACTCAGTGATGGTGTAATCCAAGCTTTGCGAACCGGCAAGTGTGTCGATCACCCTGGTGGACCTGAACCACCACCAACCGCTGTCGGGGAAGGCGCCCGAGCCTGATTCCGCGCCCGTTAGGCCCTTGATGCCAACCCATTCCCAGAACCCATCGGTGCCCCAACCTCGGAGGTTAACGAACTCCATGATCCCTTCCAGGTTTCCGGCCAGGAGTATGAATACCGGCCCGGCGGCGCCGAAGATAAGACCTGCCCTGAGGGTGCCGCCCGACAGCCGTACTAGGTTGTAGACCAACCCGAAGGCCCCCGCGGCAACCAACGCCGGCACCAAGGACACGCCCATGTTGTAGCCCACGTTGGAAGTAACGCCGGACAACTGGGTCAAGAAGGCTATCATGAAATGGCCGAAGTAGTAGTAACTGATGTTGTTTCCCGATAACCAGGGGTCTTCCACCGGGAAGAACCGGGCCTGGAGCACGGCGTTCATGAACCCGAAGTCCATGGGTTTCTCGGTGTGGTTGATGGCTGGCACTTCTGAGACAATGGCCAGCCAGACCAGGGAGAACCCGATAAAAAAGGCCTCGGCAACCACCAGTACGGTCCAATTCTTGCGCACGAAATCTACTATCTCACCGAAGTTCCGGAAGAGCAGGTAGATGTTTGGGACGGCCGACACGGCGAGAATCACGACGATGGTGAATTGGGTGTTGGGAGCGATATGGGTTAGGCCAAGCACCCAGAGGATATAGGCGAAGAAAACCATGCCGGCGGGTTTGGCCAGCGTGAACCCACGGTCAGGCAGCCGCCGGAATAACACGAACGCGGCTGGGAAGGCCAGGATGCCCAGGGTCTGGATGGCGATGTACCAGCTAACAACGTCTAGCATGGCTCACTTATCGATCGCCTAGGTTGGGTAGGACCGGAAGTTAAAGTAAGGGTCAGTTGACCGGCGCCAGCAGCGACTCCACGAAGTCCCGGGTGTCGAACGGCGCCATGTCGGTGAAGCCCTCGCCCGTGCCGATGAACAGGATCGGCACCTGAAGTTCCTGCTTGATGGCCAGAACGATGCCGCCCCTGGACGTTCCGTCCAGTTTGGCCAGGAATATCCCGGTACAATTCACTGCATCCTTGAACGATTTGGCTTGGGCCAGACCATTTAGGCCGGTCGTGGCGTCCAGAGTCAAGATAACCTGGTGGGGTGCTCGGGGTTCCAGCCGGCCAAGGACCCGGCGTACCTTGCGGAGCTCCTCCATCAGGTTGGACTTGGTGTGCAGCCTACCGGCGGTGTCGATGATCAATACGTCGGCGCCCCGGGCCTTGCCGGCCTGATAGGCGTCGAAGGCTACTGCGCCGGGGTCTCCTCCGGCTTCGTGCCTGATAACATCTACGCCGATCTGTTTGCCCAGGATCTCTAGTTGCTCAGCGGCGGCGGCTCTAAATGTGTCGCCAGCGCCCAAGATAACCTTCTTACCCTCTTGGGTGAAGTGGTGAGCCAGCTTGGCGATGCTGGTGGTCTTGCCCACTCCATTGACGCCCACCATCAATATCACATATGGGCCCTTTAAGTCAGTCTCATCCACCCAGACAGATTCGGCGTTTTCAGGCTCCATGCCTGCCACCAAAGAGTCCTTCAGCGACTCGAACATCTCTTCGCCCGACTCCAGCCCCCGGTCTTTCACGGTGTCTTTCAGCTCTTCGATGATGCGGAGAGACGTTTCAACTCCGACGTCAGAAGATATGAGAATTTCTTCCAGTTCTTCCCAGAGGGCGTCGTCCAGCTTGGATGATCTGAGTACGTTGAGTATCCGCCCGAACCACCGGTCCCGGCTGGGTTGAACGGCGTCTTGGGTGTGGGCGATATCCTCTTTGCGGTCTCGTTTGAAGAATCTGAGCATTTATGGTCCTGGAGTTAAGTGATGCAAGTGAAGGGCTACGATCTAGACCTGGCCGGTCAGCGTGGCCAATGCCGCCCGGGCTGCGGCGCCTTCGGCCTCGGACTTCTTTCCCCCAGCGCCGGTGCCCACCACCTGCCCGTTCACTAGCACATTCACGGTGAAAACGGGGCCGTGGTCGGGGCCTTCGCTGCTCACCAGGTCATAGGTGGGGGGATTCAATCCTTGGCCTTGGACCATCTCTTGGAGAAGGGACTTGGGGTTCTCCGGCGGCCCGCCTGTCTGTTCGGCTTGGGCAAGCTCAGCGTCGAACAACTGGAGGATGGCCTGTCGGGTAAACTCGTTGCCTTGATCAATGTAGATGGCGGCGATCAGCGCTTCGAAGGCCGCCGACAATACAGAGTCCTGTTCGCGTCCGTTGCTGGTCTCTACGCCATTGCCCACGAATAAATAGCTGCCCAAGTCGATGCGGCGGGCAACCTGTGCCAAGGTCTCGCGGCGAACCAAAGAGGAGCGGGTCTTGGTGAGTTCCCCTTCGTTGGCGTCGGGGAAGCGGAGGTAAAGTTCCGTGGAAACGGCCAACTCCAAGACGGCGTCGCCCAGGAATTCCAGCCGTTCATAGGACTCAGACTGTTCCAGGCCGTGCTCGTTGCAGTAGGAGAGGTGCATCAGGGCCTGGCGTAACAGGCTGGGGTTCTTGAAAGAGAACCCCAGCGCTGATTCAAGGGCCTTTATGGAGGTCCCAAACGGTTCGGTACGGTCTCTAGATAACCCCATGAGGCCACGGGGGCTGCGGGCGCTTGAACTCGCCTACGTGGGCGAATTCACTCATGGCTTTGGTCATGGTCTCGTAGATCTCAACAGCCTGTTCGTCCGGGGGTATGAACATCTTGAGGAAAGTGGCGTTGCCTCCGTCGGAAACGAAGGTCGGCACGCCAAAGGCCCCATGCTCTTCCACGGCGATGGTGTGGGAATCTGCGATGTCTTTCAGCAGTTCTGGGTCGGTCGCGTCCTCGCGGAAGCGGGCCATGTCCAGACCGGCGGCGACCGCAGCTTCTTCCATGACGGCCGGGTCTAGCAGGTCTTTTTTGTCTTCATGGCGGGCTCGCAGCAGAGCCATGAAGAAGCCTTGGAACGCCTCCTCGCCCTGACGCTTGGCGGCAAGGCCGGACATATGGGCGAGGAAGGTCTTATCTGTCCCGTCTATGACCTCGGGCTGCTCCCAGAGCTTGACTTCGTTATCAGCATTGTCGCTGTTGACCTGGGCCAAAGAGAACGGCTGCCAGTCGATCTTGATTGCCTCTCCGGATGCCTCTTCTACTTTCGACAGCCACACGGCCGCGTTGTAGACAAAGGGTCAACGGAAATCGTAAAAGGTGGTGAACTGGACATCGGCCATGGTGTTACCTCCCAAAATTGGCTAGGCCGCGCGCCAATGCGCACGTTCAGCCTTTGCGTACGACCTTTGCGTACGGATGAATTGTATCCACAGCGCCACCCGTTGTCAAAGTACAAAAAGCAGCTAATTTAACGTATTCAATGCGACATAACTGGCATGCCACCACGCCTAAGTGTCGGTCCTGCCATGCTATAATTTGTGCCCCGCGCTGTTCTCAACAGGAGGCCCTCCCACGCCTGATTCCCGGCCCCCAACCCACATCTCTTTGGACCGAGTCGCCGGCGGCGTCAACGGCGGACAGTTGGCGGTTTTTAACTCGATGCGCCGGCGTGCCACCGGAGAAGGAATCCCGGTTTATCTGGTTGGCGGACCGGTCCGAGACGCGGTGCTGAATGTCCCAACCAGAGACCTGGATTTTGTCTTGATCGGAGACGCCCCGGCGCTGGCGGCGGACGTGGCTGACGAGCTTGGCGGACAGGCTACCGTCCACCCTAGGTTTGGAACTGCCACCGTGGAAGTCGAAGGCCACCGGATGGATGTGGTCACCGCTAGAAAGGAGAGCTACCCATCCCCTGGCTCCTTGCCCGAGGTTTCGGCCAGCAACCTTGATGACGACCTGGCTCGGCGAGATTTCTCCATCAACGCCATGGCGCTGCCTTTGTCAGGGGATTCTCCCGAGGTAATCGACCCCCACGGAGGACTGGATGCTTTGGCTGGCAAGTCAGTAGGCACCCTCCACCCCAGCAGTTTCGCCGACGACCCGACCAGGATGCTGCGGGCCGTGCGCTACGAGCAACGGCTGGGCTTCCAGATCACCACCGATGCCCTGTCCGAGATGCAGCAGGCCATTAACGGCGGCCATGCAGACGCGGTTTCAGGAGACCGCTGGCGGCAGGAATTTCAGAAGATATTTGAAGAAGATCGGGCGGCAGAGATGCTGCTTCGCGGCATCGAGCTAGGGGCGCTGGCCGCGATTCACCCGGTGCTGACCGATGGCAAGGGACTTACCAGACTGGCTGGCGAAGGCGATTTGGGTCCGAACGACTTTCTGGTAGCACTGGCTGGGTCATTATCTGCCGTCGTCGGAGATGGATTTGCCCGCCGATTGAACCTACCCACTGATTGGGCGCAGGTGGTACGTGATACCATTGCATTGAGAGAAAAACAGTCTGCGATATCCGGACGTTCGGTAATGCCCTCCGCTGTTTGCGCGGCACTCGACGGTCTGAACCCGGACGCCATCGCGGCGTCGGTCCGGTTTACGGATGATCCCCAGGTTGCGGCAAGGTTACGTCGGTATCTGGACGAATGGCGGCTGGTGAGTCCCGCATTGACCGGCGACGACCTGCTGGTGATGGGCGTGCCCTCGGGCCCGATGGTCGGTGAGGCGCTCCGGGAATTGACTTCGGCCAAACTGGACGGCCTGGTCAGCGGTGAAGAGGGCGAAAGAACCCTGGTGCATCAGATTATCTTGCGAGGGAGTTGATCTCCTGATAATGGCAGAACAGACAGGCATCCCAGATAACCTGGAAACACCCGAAAACGAATTGGAGTCCTGCGTCATCTGTGACAAGGCGCTGGATGGTATCCAAGAAACATCCTGTCAGATGTGCGGCGGTAAATTCCACCAGCCGTGGAGCCAGGACAGCGACGTGCCCCAATGCGGCCGTATAGGCAGCCACGAGGACGCCCTGGCCATAGTATTCCTCTGTGACGATTGCTACTACGGACGCCGCCCCTAAACCCCTCGGCATCAATTTTTCGAAAAAAACTGAAAGCTGACGGCTGGTGGCTGAAAGTTCGGTCCCAAGGAGAACACGGCGATGAAAGCAGTCTATATCGAAGCCCAAGGCGGCCCCGAAGTCCTGACCTACGGTGATCGCCCGGAGCCCGAGGCGCAGGCTGGTGGGGTCAAGGTCCGGGTCAAAGCCACCGCTCTTAACCGGCTGGACCTCTATACCAGGGCTGGCGGCCGGGGTCTGGACCGCGAATTCCCGCCACCCTTGATCCTGGGCGGAGACTGCGCCGGCGAGATTGTGGCAATCGGCGATGGCGTGACCACGCTTAAGGCCGGAGACCGTGTGGTCGTTAATCCCCGTATCAGTTGCATGCAGTGTGCGGCGTGTTTGGCGGGACAGGATGACCTCTGCCGCAATGAAAACTTCTTGGGCAGCGCCATCGACGGCAGCTATGCGGAGTTTGTGGCGGTCCCAGCGGTCAACGCCCATCTCCTGGCCGATAGCGTTTCTTTCGAGCAGGCCGCGGCCGCCCCGACGACCTACCTGCCTGTGTGGAACATGTTGGTGCGCAAGCTCCAACTGAAATCATGGCAGACGGTTCTGGTTCTTTCCGCCTCCGCGGGGGTTGGCGTCGCTGCCATACAGGTGGCCAAGGACATCATCGGCGCCAAGGTTATCGCCACCACCAGCAGCCCGGAAAAGGCCGCCCGAGCCACAAAATTGGGCGCGGACGTGGTCATCAACTACAATGAGGAAGATATCCGGGAGCGGGTCAGGGCGATAACCGGTAGAGCCGGCGTAGATTGCGTGGTCGACCATGTGGGGGCCGATTTCTTTGGCCCAGCATTCGCGTCATTGCGGAACGGAGGCCGGTACGGCATCTGCGGGGCAACCACCGGACTGCGCACGGAATTGCATCTGGGCCAGCTCTTCAGCCAGCGCAAAGAGATCTACGGTGTGTTCATGGGCACTAAAGAGGACATGCGGGAGATCGTTGAGATGCTGAACCGGGGCGCCGTCAAACCCGTCGTCGACCGGACTTTCCTCTTGTCCGAAGCCGCCGCCGCCCACACATACATGGACGAGACCAGTTTTTTTGGGAAGTTGATACTGACGCAGGATTAGCTATCAGCTAACACCAGTCAGCCGTCAGTTTTTTCTTTCCGAGGCGTTGTTGGTGCCACTCTCGTCATTCCCGCGAAAGCAGGAATTCAGGCAAGCCAGGTTTGCCGATTCTGGATTACTTGCACCGAGCGCTCGCCCTCAACCTAGCCCTCCCCTCTCACGGGGGACGGGAGCCCTCTTTCATCTAATCAGCTTTCTTCCTGAGCCTTTGCCCATGGAATAAGTATTGTTGGGCGTAGCCGCCGTAGCGGCCGAAGTGTTCTTGAGCCCATTCAAGCAGCACTCGGTCTGGCGGGACCTTTTGGTCCGGGAAGTACCATTCAGCCAACGCCCGGCGGATCCAGACGTCGATAGGGAAGGCCTCCAGCTTGTCCAGAGAGAATATGGCGATGCAGTCGGCTATCTTCGAGCCGATGCCCTTGATCTCCATCAACGCTGTTTTGGCCTCTGGGTAGGGCAGCTGGACCAATTCCGCCAGGTCAAGACTTCCTTCCAATACGGCTTGGGATGCCCCGAAAACATAGGGCGCACGGAACCCGAGTCCCAACCTCCGCAGTTCGCCTTCGCCGGCTTTGGCCAGGTCGGCGGGGGAGGGGAAGGTGTGACGGGTCTGCCCGTTTAGGGCCAGGGGAATGCCAAACTCGTCCGACATGCGTTCCATCAATTGGTGGATGCGTGCGATGTTGTTGTTGGCGGAGCAGATGAAGGCTACCAGGCATTCCCAGGGCTCGGTGCGCAGAATCCTCAGGCCCGGATATTTGACGACCATGGCCGCGACCCGGTCGTCGCGGTTGATGTCTGAGTAGATGGCATCGATGTCGTCGTCGAACCGGAAGTAGTCCCGGAGCATGGCCGCCGCCGTGGCCTCCGGCGACGGACCCGACGAGAACTCGACCATTTGGCCCTTCTGGCGTATTTGGATGAACTCCTTGCGGACCACCCCCTGATACCAATCGTCGGCCTTCTTCCACCGGTGCGCCTGGCCACTTTCCAAGCTGGCCCCCAGGTCAAATGGCTGGTCGATGGTCAGTTCCACACTTCACTCCTATTCGGCCCGACTAGTACCGAATTATCGATTAAGACTAAATCCATAAACGACTACCGGGTTTATGGACCTGACCGCTGAAAGCTAGGCCACCCACTGGGCGGCGGCCTGACCGATGGTGGTAATGTTGCTGGGTTTGAGGGTGCATGGAGGTAAGGACTTCAGGAACGAGCTGCCGTAGTTTTTCGCGGTGATCCGGTTGTCCATGATGACGATAGTGCCTTTGTCTTCTTTGTTGCGGATCAGTCGGCCGAAACCCTGACGGAATCGCAGTACGGCCTGGGGGACGGAGTACTGGTTGAACGGGGAATCGTATTGATCGGAGCGGGCCTTAACGATTGGGTCGGTGGGCACGGCGAAGGGCAGCCGGGTCAAGACGAGGGCTTTCAGCAGCCCCGGCGGCATGTCGACTCCCTCCCAGAAGCTAGCGGTGCCGAGAAGCACGCTCTCAGGTTCCTCGGCGAAGCGGGTCATCAATTGTTGGGCTGAGCCGTCGATACTCTGGGCAAGCACTTGCACTCCCTCGCCCATCAGCGGGGCCCGCAGCCGTTGGGCCACCGCCCGCAACGAGGCGTAGGACGTGAACAGGGCCATGGTCCGGCCCTTCATGGTGGTGCCAAGGTCGGTCAACACCCTGGTCATGGCGTCGACGTATTGGTCCGAGTTGGGTGGCGGCATGTCCTCGGGAATCAAGAGCAAAGCCGCTTTCTGGTAGTCGAAAGGCGATCCCACCAGCAGTTCCTCGGAGTCGCTGCCGACGCCTACGCGGCTCTTGAAATACCCAAAGTTGCCCTCGGTGCTGAGGGTGGCGCTGGTCAGAACTACGCTATCTTTATGCTGGAAAAGCTCCGCGGCCAGAGTGCTGCTGATATCCAGGGGGGCGGAGTTCAGGGAAACCGTTGCGTTGCCCCGGATCTGGTCATTGCTGATCCAGTGGATATCGTCGTCCATGGGGTTGCCCAAGATGGAGCTGAACTGCTCTCGCAGGGTTTCCATGTCGTCCATCAGATTAGCGGACTCCATGATCAGGGCCGGCTGGTCGCCGGCGGCGGGCAGCTTGGTCGATTCCAGGAACCGGTGCAGCCTTCCCACGTCCCTGGCGGCCTGCTGCAGTCCCACGTCCAGGTTCTCCCAAGCCAGGTGCAGGTCGGTCCAGCTCTGGGTGTTCCGGACCTGGGAGGTAATCAGCATCTGGGGCCCGTTGTCGGACGGGCCAGACTTCTGATTGGCCTGGAAGCGCTCAACTTCGACCCAGAGGCGCGCCCATATCTGGCGTATTTTCGCGCCCTCCCCCTCGACGGCAGACACCGCCGTCTCGGATTCTTGGCGTATCGAGGATGCCAATCCCTCGGCGGCCGTGGCCTGCCTGATCTGGGTGGTCAACCTGATCTGAGGCTCCCAGGCCTCGTCCAGCTTGTCCTGGGACACGCTGAAACCCAATTGCCGGGTGGCTTCGTCTTCCAGGTTGTGGGCTTCGTCGATGACCAAGTGTTGGTATTCGGGGATCAGCCCGCCGCCCCGGGCCAGATCGGACAGCAGCAGGGCATGGTTCACCACCACTATGTGTGCCTGCTCAGCGCGCTCCCGGGCAGCTCGGAGAAAGCAGGGTGAGCCGTCGCGCAGTCCAGGGCAGAACCCTTTCTCTCCTGCTGATATGTGGTTCCAGGAACCAAAGTCACGGCCCGACAGATTGATCTCGGCCCGGTCTCCGCTCACGGTGTTCTGCATCCAGACCGAGGTCTTGGAGAGGAGACGGGCGTCGTCGATGGTCGGTGATTCGCTGCGGGCCAGGTGGTTCCAGCGTCTCAGGCACAGATAGTTGGCCCGGCCCTTGAGCAGGGCGGCTTTGAGCACTCCCGGATCGACCAGGCCCGATTCCTCTAACACCTGCGTGAGGGCGGGAATGTCTTTATTCATCAACTGCTCTTGCAGGTTGATGGTGTTGGTAGAGATCACCACCCGCTGTCCTTTGGAGATGGCGAACAGGGCCGCAGGCAACAGGTAGGCCATGGACTTGCCGACGCCGGTGCCGCCTTCCACGACTAGGTGTTGGTTGTGGTACATCGCCTTGGTCACGGTGGTCAGCATCTCTTCTTGTTCGGGGCGGTGCTCGAACCCGGAGAACGCCTTGGCGAAAGGCCCATTCTGGGCCAGCAAACCGGCCACTTTCCCCTCCCTCAAATCGCTCAGGGCGGGGTCGGCGCGGCGTTTTTCAGGGGAACTCAGCCTGGCGGACAACTGCTCCATGTCGAGGCCGGTTAACCCGACCGAGGAGGTATGAGCGTCACCGGTGCCTTCAAGTCCGGCCAGGATGCCACTGATGGACCACCGGCTGCGAGCGGCCAGGTTGGATAGATAGCTTAAAAGGCCTGAATCTTGCTCGGCGGCGAGGCGCAGCAGCTTGATGTAGACGTTCTTGGTGGCCATGGCATCGGCCAGCGCCCGGTGGGCGTCGTTATGCTCCACCTGGAAGTGGGTGGTCAGGTATTTCAGGGAATACTGCCGGGACTGAGGCATGAAAACCGAAGCCAGATCCCAGGTGTCGTAGGAAGGGTTGTGGATCGGGACGCCGTTGTTGGTCAGGAACCCGATGTCGAACTGGATATTGTGCCCTATGATCGGGTCTTCCCCGAGGAAGTCCTCGATCTCGGCGGCCACCGAGGAAAAGAAGGGCGCGCGTTTGACCTGCTGGGGGGTGATGCGGGTCAGGCGCTGGATGAATTCGGGGATCGCAACGCCGGGGTTTACCAGGGTCTGATAGGTCTCGATAACTTCGTCGCCGCGGAAACGCACGGCGCCGACTTCGAGAATCTGGTGACGGTTGGAGTCCAGGCCAGTGGTCTCCAGGTCCAGGGCCACATTGACCTGCTCAAATGGGGAGATGTCCGTATTGAAAAGTACCATTTGACTCCCGTCACAACCTCACATACTGTTCGCCGCCAGCCATACCAATGACTGGGGCAGTTTAGCACGGTTCTGACGCGGGTTCGACCCCAAAGTTACAGCTCTTGTAACTGACGGTGGACAAATCTTGGGCTGGGTCCGGCCGTCTCTAAATGGCGTAGGGTTGGAGGTTGCCTGTCCGCAGGCCGGTCACGGGGTGAAACCGCTTGGAGTGGAGAGCTTTGAGGAACTCGGCTTCGGTATTGACCTCGTCGGTGAACTCGGTCAAGAACTTGCCTAGGCCGTGGGTCGAATGGGCGTCGCTGCCACCGGTCACCGGCAGCTTTAGCTTTTCGGCCACCGCCATTGCGAAGTCATTCTCCCGGTCGATGGTGCCGCCGTTGGCCACTTCTACGGCGTCGGCCAGCTTGAACACTGGATGGTCTAGAGCCTCTTCCGGAGTCTCCGGTAAGGGGCCGGGGATGGACTGGTAGATGAGAGCGCGGCTGCGGTGTCCGCCGCTGAGCACGCCTCTGAAGGGATGGGCGGAGACCACGAATCCGCCGGCTGTGGTTGCAGCCTTCCGCAGTTCCGCGGCCTTGTTATAACCGGCCTGATAGCGGTCCAGACCGAAGGCCAGCATATGACCGTAGTCGGTCTCCACCTCCATGGCACGGATCAACACCACGTTGTGGAGGCTGGCGAATTTCTTGAACTCGTGCCGGTCCCAGGGACCGGAGTGCTCAGTGAGGCAGAGGCCGCGCAGACCGAGACGGTCGGCTTCTAGGATCAGGTCTTCGGGCGTCAGGCTGCTATCGCTGCTGCCTTTGGTCGTGTGGATATGGAGGTCAAATAATCGAGCCATGGATAGCTATCAACTCTCAGCGGTCAGCGTTCAGCTAGCCGCGGAAGGGGCGTACCCAAGTCTAGCCAGGGTTACGGATTTGGTCAACGGTATTCGTGCGCTACTTCTGATTGAACGAGGTTGCTCTGGCCAGTTCGGGAAACTGCTCTATCGGAAGGACTTGGCCCGTTTCCTCAAAGTGAGTGACCAACTGCCGGATGGCGTCGGGGACCGGTTGGCTGGTCTCGGTCGCGGCGTCGTAGCCCACGTAGACAGTCTCTACGGAAGTAAGGAGCCGATCGCTGCCCTCTGGGTAGATCTCTAGATTTAGGGTCAGGCTGGTGTTGCCTATGTTGGATACCCGGACATGAAGCTCGATGATCTCGTCAACCTTGGCGGGGGCCTTGAACTCTTGGGTGCTTTTGACCACTGCGAAGTCGAAATAGCCGCTCTGAGGGATGATATAGATGGCGAAGCCCAGGTTACGGTAATACTCCGCCTGCCCAATTTCTAGGTAGCCCAGATAGGCACCGTTATAGACGATGCCCTGGGCGTCGCACTCCATCCAGCGGACCCGGACCGGTGTCATGAATCGAAAGTCGGATTTGGCCATAGTTGTTCTAGTTCTGCTCCGGTTGTTTCGGCGGTTGGTACCCCAGGGTTGCCAGGTAGTTGAGGTCGGCGGGGCTTAGTTTGGCTGTGAGGAGCATGTCGGGCCGACGCTCTAGGGTGCGCCGCAGCGACTGCTCCCGCCGCCATTTCTCGATGTTGGCATGGTGGCCGGACAGCAATATCTCTGGCGTCTCCATCCCCTGAAATTCAGCGGGGCGGGTGTATAGCGGGTGCTGGAGCAGGCCAGAAGAAATGGAGTCCTCAGCCACATTTTCCGGCGAACCAATCACCCCCGGCACCAGCCGGGACATAGCGTCTATCAGCGCCATTGCCGGTAGCTCCCCTCCGGTCAGAACGAAATCGCCTAGGCTGATCTCTCTAGTGGCGAGGAAGTCTGGCACCCGGTTGTCGATGCCCGCGTAATGGGCGCAGATCATGGCCACGGCCGGAGATTGGGAAAGTTCCTCGACCACCTGCTGGGTCAGCATCTCGCCTTGTGGGGTGAACAGGATGATCGGTATCTCTTTTCGTTCTACGTCTGAATAGCCCGACAATGCGAATTCGGTGGCTTCGAAAACCGGTTCGGGCTTCAGGACCATGCCGTGGCCGCCGCCGAACTGGTAGTCGTCGGCTGTGTGGTGCGGGTCGTGGGAATAGTCGCGGATGTCGGTGACATCTATGGATACCAGGCCCTTTTCAATGGCGCGGGCCAGCATGCTGTATTCCAGGGGGTCTCGGAAGGCGTCCGGGAACAGGGTTAGGACATGAAAACGCATCGGTCAATCATACAAGAAAATCTCACTGGGCCGATGCGTTTTCGTTTCTTCCGGTTGGCTGATTTAATCTGCGAGCTGAGGTTCCGCGATCGGCAGCCTGTCGATGTAGGCTACCCCACCTTTCATCACCATTTTGATCCTTTCCTTGTTGCGGATGACGCTGATGTCCTTCAGCGGGTCGCCGTCCACGACCAGGAAGTCGGCGTATTTGCCCTTGCCGACGGTGCCGAAGTTCTTCTCTTCGCCGATGCACTCCGCTGCCCAGCCTGTGGCGGTCTGGATGGCCTGCATGTTGGAGAGACCCCGTTCGACCATCAACTCGATCTCCCGGGCGTTGTCGCCGTGGACGAACCCGCCGGCGTCGGTTCCCGCGGAAACCTTCACCCCGGCGGAGACGGCCAGATGCAGGCTTTCCTGATGTATCTGCATCAATTGCTTGGTCCGCTCGATGATATGCGGCGCGCTGATGGTGGAATGAAATTCGTAAACCTCAAACGTCGGCGTGAAGAAGACGTTTTTGTCGGCCATCATCTTGGCCAAGTCGGGGTCTTCGGCCAGGTAACAGGCGTGCTCGACCGAGCCGACCCCGGCCTCGATGCACATGCGCAGTCCCGGGCCGCCCACAGCGTGGCACATCGTGTACTTCTCTTGGGATTTGGCTTCATCGACCAACGCTTTGACCTCGTCGGGACCGAAGGCGATGTCCTTGGGGCCGTGTCCGGAGCGGGAACTGGCGCCCCCGGTGGTGGCGAACTTGATCACATCTGCGCCCACCCGAACCAACTCACGGACCAGTGCACGAATGGCATCAGGGCCGTTGGCCACGCCATCCACGTGCATGGGGTCGTTGTTGAATGGATTTCGGTGCCCCGACCCGGCAACCCGGTCTCCGATACCGCCTGTGGGCGATACGATGGCGACCGATGTCAGCAGTCGAGGGCCGTTCAGCAGGCCTTGTTCCACCGCATATTTGAAACCTGAGTCCAGACCGCCGGCGTCGCGGATGCAGGTATAACCAGCGACCAACGATTCTTCGATGGCCCTGGCTGTCTTTAGATGGTGCACCGAGGCGGGTTCCTCGATCTCCCACCGGCTGTCCAGACTGTAATTTTTGTGGGCCAGATGGTCGTGGGTATCGATCAGGCCGGGCAGCAGAGTAAGGCCGCTGAGGTTGATCTCTTCAGTGCCTGGAGGCAGGGTGACGGCGCCTCTGGGTCCCACCTCGGTGACTCTTTCGCCGTCGATCAAAATGGCCGAATCCTTCAATACCGGCCCGCCGGTGCCGTCGATCAGGTCGGCTCCAATTAATGCTTTCATGGCCTACCTCACAATCTGTCAGTTATGAATGTGGCGAATTCGCAGGATGGGCTGATGCTAGTCAAGGCACGCGGCGGTGTCAAGGGCTCGCTTACGGCCGCATCGTAGTGCTCAATTTTCCTCCAATCCGGCTGGCGCAGCAAGGTCAAAGAGCGGTCGGTGTTGGCTATAATCACTGGCTACGGGGCGCTTCCGTATAGATACCGGATGTGTGAGATGGGCGGATTGAGACATTTCCTACCGGCAAGAATTCTTGGCTTCGCTCCTCTTGTGCTGACGGCGCTGGTGATTGCCTGCGGCTCAGGTGCAGACAAGATCACCTTTGTGTCAGAAGTGGACGGCGATGCCGAGATCTACGTCATCGATCCCGAATCGGGCATCGCCACTCCTCTGACCGACAACACGAGCGAAGACTTTGACCCGGTCTGGTCGCCGGACGGCAAGCAAGTGGCCTTCGTCTCCGACGGGTCTGGAGACCTAGAGGTCAACCTTGTTGACGGGAAGGGGAAAAAGATCGAACGCCTGACCAACGCCGCCGGAAATGACGAAACCCCCCTCTGGTCTCCTGACGGCGAGAACCTGGCCTACATATCCCATCAGGAAGGCGGCGCCGATGTTTTTGTGATGACTGCCGATGGCGGCCGGCCGGTGCGGATCACCGCCGAATCTCCCGATGACCGCCTCGGCGCCTGGTCCCCCGACGGGGTGTGGCTGGCGTTCGCTCGGGGCGGCTCTCAAGAGGAACGCGGTCTGTGGCTGCGCAATCCTGATGGCGTGAACCTAGTCCACCTGACCGAAGAGAACGACTTTAGCCCGGTCTGGTCTCCCAACGGGAAACACATCGTGTTCGTTCGCGTGTTCGAGGGCAATTCCGACCTATACTTGGCCAGCCGGCTCAAGGACGGCACCTGGCAGGACGATGTGGAACTGACACGTTTGACTCAGCACGAAGAAGACGACCTGGCCCCGGCCTGGTCTCCAGACGGAGACACCATCGCCTTTGTGACGTTCAGGGACGGCAACGGCGAGATCTACATCATGGAGTCGGACGGTTCCCGGCAGTTACGGCTGACCACCAACGAGGCCGACGACCTTGATCCGGTTTGGTCGCCGAACGGAAAACAGATAGCGTTCGTTTCTCACCTGTATGGCCCCGGCGAGATTTTTATCATGGACGACGACGGCGAAAACCAACTCCGCTTAACCACCAACGACGCCGAAGACCACTCCCCCGACTGGTAGGTCGCACAGCGATGGTTTGCTGGTGGTCGGCATTTCCCAGTGCTACACTTTCCAGGTTGAGAGTAGTCTGGGATTTATCGGGAAGACCGACATGGAACACTCCGAGATAGCGCCGATGATGGGGAGGCTGTGGTCGCCTTTGGCGGCGGTCACCAGCCACTGGCAAGGCAAGGACAACGTGCAGATGGCAGTGGCCATCGCCGCGGCGTCGATCGTCCCCGATCGCCCCAGGGTTGTCGTCCAGCTCTACAAGACCAATCTGAGCCATGCAATGGTGCTCTCTGCCGGGGCCTTCGCCCTGAATTTCCTTAGACCTGAACAGTTGGACCTCATCGGCGATTTCGGCCTGGTATCGGGCCGGGACGAGGACAAACTGGACGGCGTTGGCAAGACCACCGGCAAGTTTGGCAGCCCGTTGCTGACTGATTGTTTTGGCTACATGGACTGCCGGGTGATCAACGCCATGGACGCTGGGGACATGACCTGCTTCCTGGCCGACGTGATTGACGGCCAGACCCTGTCTGAAGGCGAACCGCTGTGGTGGAGGGACGCTCGCCGCAAACTGCCCTCGGAATGGCTGGAACGGTGGGAGAATAAACAAAGTGCTGAGATTGCAACATCCCGTTCCACCATGGACCAGATCAGCCACATCCCCTGGCAGTAAAGTTCTTAGAGACAATCGAAAGTCTCTTCCCCCTCGCGAGGGGGAAGATTAGGATGGGGGAGCCCTTTCAGCCAGATCCAGACTGGACTTTAGCAAGTAATTTGCCCCCTCCCTAGCCCTCCCCCGCAAGCGAGAGAGGGGACAATTGCCGGAAAGAGAGCATTACAATATGGAAGAAACCCACCCACACATAGAGAAAATTCATGCCACCCCGCAAAAGGCAGTGGTGGCGGTGTCGGGAGCTGGCACCCAGGCAGTGGCTTGGTTGTTGGGCGTGGCCGGCGCGTCCAGGACCATCTTGGAGGCTTTGGTGCCCTACGGCCGTGAGTCCATGAATTCCTTCTTGGGCTTTGAACCGGAGCAATCGGCCTCGGCGCAAACCGCTAAAGACATGGCCAGGGCCGCCTATCGAAAAGCCAGGTCCCAACTTGAAGACGACTCCCCGCCGGTGGGGCTGGCCTGCGCCGCAACTATCGCCACCGACCGACCGAAGCGGGGCGAGCACCGGGCCTACGTCTCAGCCTGGGACCAGACTGGTAATACCCTCTATTTGCTGAACCTACACAAAGGTCTCCGGGACCGGGCCGGCGAAGAAGAAGTGGTCAGCCGCCTGCTGGTCCACGCCCTGATGGTGCTCTCTGGTCTGGAGTCCGATCTTGAACTGGGTCTTACCTCCGGCGACACACTTGAGATCGAGCAGACAGATCATCCGGCGCCCTTGGCCCAACTGCTCTCCGGGGAATCGAACTGGGTGGTTTTCCGTGGCGGGTCGATGGGCGTTGAAGGGGAAGCCCCAGGTACCCTACTGCCTGGCTCGTTCAGCCCGTTGCACCTGGGCCACCGTGGTCTCGCTGAAGCCGCAGGCAAGATGTCTGGGACCGAGGTAGGGTTTGAGTTGTCAGTGACCAACGTGGATAAACCGGCCCTGGAAGAATCGGAGATACTGAAACGATTGTCCCAATTCACGGACGGCGAAACCGTGGTGCTCACCAGGGCTGAGATATTCTTCAAGAAAGCTAGGTTATTTCCGGGGCGGACGTTCGTGGTCGGCTGGGACACCGCCATCCGCCTGGTGGCCCAACGCTATTACGGTGACGATCCCGACGCCATGATGATGGCGCTGGCAGAGATGCTGGCCGCTGGCACCAAGTTCCTGGTGGCAGGCCGCGAGGACAACGGAGTTTTCAAAACCCTCGCGGACGTCGAGGTGCCACAGGGGTTCAGAGGGTTGTTCAAAGATGTGCCTGAAGACTGGTTTCGGGAAGATATCTCGTCGACCCAACTGAGAGCAATGGATAGTGACTGATTTTCCCGTCGGCCAGGCGTCGAAATTCGTTGACACTGTTTGCCTGCCGATGGTATATTTCGGCTATAAATCGAGCCTATTTTATCTGTTCCACCGATACCCCAACGACATCCCGGTGGTCTGTTATTTCCCTCGAAGATGACACTCGAAACATTTAGCCCTGAACTGTTCACGCAGAACTGGACCGCGGTAGCCCTGTCCGCGGTTGTCGCCGCTATGGCTATCGGCGGTATGTTCTCAGCCTCCAGGTTCCTCTCCGCCCGCCGCCACTCCGATGCGAAACTAACCACCTACGAGTGCGGTATACCGCCTACCCCGTACACCTGGTCCAACATCAATGTCCGTTTCTATATCTTCGCCATCTTGTTCCTGATATTTGATGTAGAAGCGGTTTTTCTTTTCCCTTGGGCCGTGATCTTCATGCAGGAAAAGATAAACGAGGCCAACGTGCTCCCGTTTTACGCCATGATGATGTTTCTGGGCGTCCTCTTCTTCGCCATCGTTTATGCGTGGAAGAAGAGAGTACTAGAATGGCAGAAATAATAGTAGGATCGGGGAATCAGCCCGGCCCTAGTTTGTATGACCAGGCTATCAGCGGAAAGCTGCCGGGCATCATCACCGCATCCACCGACCAACTGTTCGCCATGGCCCGCAAGTCCTCCCTCTGGACACTTTCATTCGGCCTGGCCTGTTGTGCCATTGAGATGATGTCGACCTACATGGCCCACTATGACTTCGACCGCTTCGGCGTGGTCACCTGGCCGTCGCCCCGGCAGGCAGACGTCATGATCGTGTCGGGCACGGTGGTCAAGAAGATGGCGGACCCCATACGCCTGCTCTACGAACAGATGCCCGAGCCCAAGTGGGTGATTGCCATGGGCAGTTGCGCCACCAACGGCGGTCCCTACTACCGCTCCTATTCAGTGGTGATGGGCGTCGACCACATCGTGCCAGTGGACGTGTATGTGCCAGGCTGTCCGCCCCGCCCCGAGGCTCTTTTGTACGGCATCATCAAACTCCAGGAAAAGATCATGAAGGACGCCGGGAAATAGTGGCTGAGCAAGAAGAGAATCAAGAACCTGCGTCACCGCCAGCCGAGTCTAGTGAGACCCCGGCGGCCGCTGCTCATGCCGAACCGACCCCCCCCGCCGACCCACTGGAAGCGCTGACCCCTGCCGGAAGAGAGTTGCTGGATGATTTCCTAGACGTGCTCAAGGAATTCGATCCCCAGGCCGGCGCATTGGACGATATCCCTCAGGTCAGCATCGACAAGAAACACACGCTGGATGCCTGCCGGTTGATGAAGGACGACCCCCGCGTCGGGGCCCAGATGCTGCTCTGTTTGTCCTGCGTCGACTACACCGAATATTTCCAGATGGTCTACGTGTTGCAGTCTTTGAGACCTGAGCGAACGTTGGTCCTTCGCACCGATATCCCATATTCCGACGCCACCATCCCATCGGTGACCTCCGTTTGGCGCGCGGCCGATTGGTACGAGCGCGAAGCCCACGACCTGTTCGGTGTCAGCTTCGACGGCCATCCGGACCTTTCGCCCCTACTGCTTTATGAAGGTTTCGAGGGGTATCCCGGACGCAAAGAATTCCCATTCAACGAGTACCAGGAGTTTTAGAGAAATCATGGAGAATGTGCTCCTGACGGCGAAAGTTGACTTGTTAGAAGACAAGTACGTCGCGCGCATCGACGACCTGGGACTGGTAGGCGAAGGCGAGACCCTGGAAGCCGCCCAAGACGACCTGATACAAGTCATGCGGGCCTGGATCGAGTCCCACGATGGAACCGACACCCTGAGCAAGGTCTTGGAAGATGCCGGATACCCAGGTGTCGAAGAAGAGACCGAGTTGCAATTGGAGTTCGTCGAAGCGGCATTATCCACTGAATCCGCGGACCCTGTTTAACGGTTGATGA
>DCWQ01000051.1:32240-63182 GCA_002328185.1 Dehalococcoidia bacterium UBA2158 | reverse complement strand
TTAACGGTTGATGACTAACGGTTGATTACTATGGTGAAGAAACAAAAACCAACCAAGGACCTGCCTTTTGACCGAGTCGTCTACCGGATCGAGGAATCTCCGGCCGGCGCTGGGTATGAAGCGCTGTGTCCCGAGCTGGTGATCTCCGGATTCGGCGACACTGCGGAGGAAGCCAAAACCATGCTGCGCCGCCAGGTGTCGGAATATCTGGAGGACTGCGAGAAGCTGGAAATCCTGGAAGAGACCCTGATCGAGGCCGGATTTTACTTCAACGGCGAAGTCTGGATGAGCAACGAGGTTGAGCCAGTGGGTGAGCCCAAGATTCGGTTTCTCGGGCGTCCGGCCGAACAGGCTTCTGAATAGATATGACCCAAACGTCTGAAAACCCGGGCTCCAATATAACGCCAAACGGCGAGCCCATCGAGATGCTGCTGAACATGGGTCCGCAGCACCCCTCGACCCACGGCGTGTTCCGAATGGTGCTCTGGGTGGACGGCGAGAAGATCGTTGACGTGGTGCCCCACATCGGCTACCTGCACCGGGGTTCGGAGAAACTGTGCGAGGGCGAACAGTATCACCAGATAATCACGCTATTCGACCGCATGGACTACATCGCCAACTTCAACAACGAGCATGTCTACTGCCGGGCAGTTGAGAAGCTCATGGGCCTGGAGGTCTCCGAACGCTCCGAATACATCAGGGTGATTCTCTGCGAACTGAACCGCATCGCCAGCCACATGTTGTTCATCGCCACCATGGGACTGGACGCCGGGGCCATGACCCCATCCATGTTCTGCTTCCGGGGACGGGAGCGCATCCAAGGGCTCTTCGAGTCCGTTTCCGGCGCTCGAATGATGCACAACTACTTCCGCATCGGCGGCCTCAAAGAAGACGTGCCCGACGACTTCGTTTCCCAGGTAAGAGAAGTGCTGGAACAGGTCAAAATAGATACGGAGGAGTCGGACAAACTCCTCAGTTTCAACGAGATTTTCCTCGCCCGGCTAAAGAACATCGCCGTGATGTCCGCCGAGGACGCCATCGACCATGGACTGACCGGGCCGTGCCTACGGGCGTCAGGAGTCGATTACGACGTACGGAAAGCGGCGCCTTATTCGGTCTATGACCGGTTCGACTTCGATGTGCCCATCGGCCTAGACGGCGACTGCTGGGATCGGTATTACCTGCGGGTCCAAGAGGTCTACCAGTCCATCCGCATCGTCGAGCAGGCCTTGGACCAACTCCCCGACGGCGAGGTTGCCTCGCCCTTGGGGCGGCGCTTGATCCGGCCTCCCGCCGGTGAAGTCTACATGCGGGCTGAGAATCCTAGGGGCGAGATAGGCGTCTATCTGGTCAGCGATGGGACCGACCGGCCCCACCGCATAAAGGTGCGCCCGCCTTCATTCTGCAACCTTGCGGCGCTCAAACACATGCTGAAAGACTCATGGATCGCAGACTCCGTGGTGATCCTGGGGGCGCTGGACATCGTGCTTGGCGAGGTGGACCGCTAGTGCCCGCCACTATCCTGTTGACCATTAGCCTGACCAACTTCATCTGGTCGGTAGTTGGGCTGTTCATCATGTTCTCCGCACTATCAGGGGTGGTGCTTTCGCTCACCTGGCTGGAGCGCAAACTCCTGGGGCGGCTCCAACTGCGCCTGGGCCCAACCCGCACCGGTCCGATGGGCATATTGCAGCCAATGGCCGACGCCCTAAAGTTGATCCTCAAAGAAGACATCATCCCGGCATCGTCGGAAAAGGCCCTCTTCTGGGTGGCGCCGATCATCGTAGTGGTATCGGCCTTCATGATCTGGATAACCATTCCCGGAACACATAACGCGGTGATACAGAACCTCGACCTGGGGCTCTTCTACATCATCGCCTTCTCGGTAGTAGGAATCTTGGGACTGGTTTTGGCGGGCTGGGGCTCGGCCAACAAGTACGGAACACTGGGCGGACTCAGGGCGGCAGCTCAGCTCATCAGCTACGAGATTCCCATCATCATGGTGGCCATCTCCGTGGGCATGCTGGCCCAATCGCTGGACTTGCGTGAGATAGTCAACCAGCAAGACGACTACATCTTCTTCTTGGTGCAGCCTCTTGGACTGGTCCTCTTCTTCATCGCAGGCCTGGCCGAGGTTGGCCGGACGCCTTTCGACATCTACTTCGCCGAATCTGAGATTGTCGGCGGGCCTTTCGTCGAATACAGCGGGGCCCATTGGTCGGTGTTCTTCTTGGCTGAATACATCAATACCTTCGCCATCGCCGCGCTCACCGTGATCCTGTTCTTCGGCGGCTGGTCCGGCCCTGGTCTGTCCGGCGACTGGGGAATCATCTGGTTCCTGTTCAAGGTCTACCTGGTCATCATGGTGATTTTCTGGGTGCGGGGCACCTTCCCCAGACTGCGCATCGACCAACTGATGGCTTTCGCCTGGAAGGTCATGGTGCCGCTGTCTTTCTTGTCCGTCGTCATGACCGCCGTGTACCAGTTCTACGGGTGGCCGGCCTGGACGCTTACCCTCATGTCTTCCGCCGGACTATTGGTGGTTGGCTTCATGATCTACAAACGAATGACCGAGCCCTCACGCATCGTGGCCGAGGTACGGCAAAGACGGTTGGCATTGGAAGCCCGGCAGGAACTCCAGCGCCGCGCCGCTGCCCGGGCGGAGGGAAACTAGATGTTCAATAGCCTGAAAGGCCTGGCCGTAACTTTCGTGTCAACGGTGAAAGGCCTTCGTGCTCCGGTGACCCGGCAGTACCCTGACACCAGTGACCTTTTGATGCGAAGAACCCCCGAGCCGACTCCTGTGAAGGACCGGTTCATGGGATTCCCGTCGCTCACTTGGGACGACGAGATCGGCGAGCCGTTCTGCACCAGTTGCATGGTCTGCATCCGCCAATGCCCGACCCAATGCATGTCGTCGGTGATGAAAGACAACCCCCTCCAAGCCGAGGGAAAAAGTAGTCGTAGAAAGATCGTTGATAGCTTCGAGATCAATCTCAACCGGTGCATACTTTGCGGGATTTGCGTAGAGGTGTGTAACTTCGACGCCATCGTGATGACCCACGAGCACGAGATGAGCACATTCAGCCGCAACGGCGACCGGGTGGACCTGCCCAAGCTGCTTGAGATAGGTCACAAGTTCCAGAAGGAAACGGCCTGGATACCTCCGACCAAGCGGGCCAAGGTCGGGAAAGACGAGGAACCGGATGCCGCCAAGGCTGGTTCGGAGGCTGAGTCCTCTTAGATGGCCTGGTTCGTTTTCATATTGCTGGCCGTGTTGACCATTGGTGGTGCGCTGGGCGTGGTGGTTACCCGCAATGTGGTACATGCTGCCCTAGCTCTGTTGGTCTCCCTGATAGCCGTGGCCGGAGTCTACCTGGTCCTATTCGCTGAGTTCCTGGCCCTGGTGCAGGTGCTGATATACGGCGGGGCGATCATCATAGTGCTCATGTTCGCTATCATGCTGACCCGGAGCTCCGATTATCCCCGCATAACCGACAACAAACAGTGGCCCCTAGCCGCTGTCGCCGCCCTGGCCTTTCTCGGCGTTCTCGTGCCATCTTTCCTCATAAACAAGGTGGAAGGCACCGAGGCCCACAACGCGTCATTCATCGGCATCGGCGAGTCTCTTTTCACCACCTGGGCCGTCCCCTTTGAGATTGCATCCCTGGTGTTATTGGTGGCCCTGATCGGCGCGATAATCATCTCCCGGTCGGACGAGGAAGAAGGCTAGATATGGTTGATCTGGTCTATTTCCAACTTCTGAGCGCGGCTCTGTTCGTCATCGGCCTGTATGGCGTGATGGCCCGGCGTTCCGCGGTGCTCATCGTGATGTCCATCGAGCTGATGCTGAACGCGGTGAACATCAACCTGATCGCCGCCGCCTCCCACATGGACGGCACCGGTAAATTCGCCAACTTTGATGGTCAGCTGATCGCCATCTTCGTCATCACCGTGGCCGCGGCAGAGGTAGGCCTGGCCCTGGCCATAATCCTCCGCATGTTCCGTAACAAGTCCACCGTCAACGTCGACGAGATCAACTTGATGAAATGGTAGAAACCAAGACTCATAGGATGAACACCTGATGGAGTGGGCTTGGCTCACACCTATTTTTAGCTTTGCCGCCGCGCCTGCGGTTATCCTATTCGGCAAATACCTGCCTGGAAAAGGGGCAGTGCTGTCGATCTTGGCTATCGGCGGCGGGTTCACGGTCTTCTGGTTCGTGCTTGACTCTTGGCTGGGCGCTAATACGAGCACCAGCGGCTGCTTCACCAGTGAGAACACCGGCCTCCTCACCTGCGATTACGAACGGAGCTGGTTCAACGCCGGGGTAGTCGGGGCGGTTGGCAGCCTCAGCCTGAATTGGGGCATCCTGATCGACCCGCTGACCATCGCCATGCTGGGTCTGGTCACTTTCGTGGCTCTGATGGTCCAGGTCTACTCTTTGGCCTACATGAAGGGCGACCCGCGCTTCGGCTGGTACTTCGCCGTGCATTCCCTGTTCGCCGCTGCCATGCTGACGCTGGTGTTGGCCGACAACTTCCTGCTGCTGTACGTGGCCTGGGAGTTGGTGGGAATCTGCTCCTACCTGTTGATCGGCTTCTGGCACGAGCGGCCTCAAGCCAGGGAAGCCGCCAAGAAGGCATTCATCGTCACCAGGATCGGCGATGTTGGTCTACTGATCGGCATCTTGCTCATCTGGCGCGACGTGGGCAGCTTCAGCTTGTTGGACGCCTTCGAAGCCGTCCGTACCGGCGCTATGAGCGAGGGAGTGGCCACGGCCTCCGCGATACTGCTGTTCCTGGGCGCGATGGGCAAGTCGGCCCAGGTCCCATTCCACGTCTGGCTACCCGACGCCATGGAGGGCCCAACCCCGGTCAGCGCGCTGATCCACGCCGCGACCATGGTTGTCGCTGGCGTCTATTTGGTGGCCCGCACGTTCCCTCTGTTCGAGGCCTACGATGCCGACCCGTTGATGGTGGTGTCCATAATTGGCCTGGTCACTGCACTGGGGGCCGCAACCATCGCCCTGGTGGCAACCGACCTGAAACGGATACTGGCCTACTCCACCATCAGCCATCTGGGCTTGATGATGCTGTCCCTTGGCGCCTTTGGCTATACCGCCGCCATCTTCCATATGATGGCCCACGGCTTTTCCAAGGCGCTGTTGTTTCTGGGCGCCGGCAGCGTCCTTCACAGCACCGAGTCCCAAGAGACCGGCGAGATGGGTGGACTGAGAAAGGTCATGCCACTGACCGCCATCGTTTTCTCGATCGGCGCGCTGTCCCTGGGTGGTATACCGATATTTGCCGGGTTCTGGAGCAAAGACGAGATATTGATCGCGGTGAACGACCACCGGAACGTCACGTTTATCGTGCTTACTTTGGTCACAGCCCTGTTGAGCGCGCTCTATATGGCCCGGGCGATGTTCCTGGTGTTCTGGGGGCCGTTGAAGGACCAGAACAGGCACGTCCACGACGCCCCCCCAGCCATGGCTCTCCCGATGGCATTGCTGGGAGTTTTGGCCCTGGGGTTCGGTCTGATCAGTTTCAACTGGCCAGGCAGTTATGGCGGCATCGGGACATTCGTGTTCTTCGGGCACGGCGAATCGTTCCACTTCGAGGTCTGGCTGGGCGTTGTGTCTATCGTCATGGCCGTGGCGGCCTTCGTTGGCGCCTACAAGGTCTACGTCGATCGAAGCATCTCTTTGGAAGGTGTCCGCTCCCGCAATTCCGGGCTCCTGAAGATTGTTGAGAACAAGTACTACTTCGATGAGGTCTACCAATGGACCATCGACCGGGTGGTACTGGTCTTCTCCCGGTTCATCGCCTATTTCGACCGGGCGTTCGTCAACGACATCTTGGTGAACGGCCCGGCTGACGCCACGCGCAAGTTCGGAATCATGATCCGGGTCCACGTCACCGGCCACGTTTACAGCTACACCCTGGCGATGGCCCTGGGGTCGGTTGGGCTGGGGATTTTCGTTTGGCTGAGGGTGGTGTAGTTGAACGAATTCGACGACGTAGCGCTACTGCTCCTCATAGTCGTGCCCCTGTTCGGGTCGCTGTCCATGATGTTCATGCCTGGCGGCCAGAGCAAGGAGTCGTGGTACTTTGCCATCTTCATTGCGGCCCTGTCTCTGGCCTTAGCGCTGATCGTATTTGCGAATTACGACTACGACGAGGGCGGGTTCCAATGCATCGCCAGCTACGAATGGCTACCTGGACCGCTGGACATTGCTCTGTCATTGGGGATAGACGGCATCTCGGCGCCCATGGTGCTGCTGAACGGCATCGTTTTGATGGGCGGAGTGCTGGTCTCCCAGACCGTGAAACACCGCACCCGCGATTTCTTTGTCCTGTTATTTGCTCTGTCGGCCGGGGTCTACGGGGTGTTTGTGGTGCGCGACCTGTTCTTTCTGTTCTTCTTCTACGAACTGGCCGTTCTGCCCATGTACTTGCTCATCGGTATCTGGGGCAGCAGCACCGATTTCAAGACCTTCGTCCGCACGAAAGAATACGGCGCAATGAAACTACTCATCTTCTTGGTTGGAGGGAGCATCCTGGTCTGGATCGGCATCTTGGCGTTGTACGTCGAGGCTTCGGAGGCCGGAGCGGCGACGTTCTCGCTCACAGGTCTGGCTCAACTGGCCGAAAACGGGCAGTTCGACAGTGACTTCCAAACGCTGGTATTTCCTTTGTTCATGCTGGGATTCGGTGTTCTGGCCGGCCTCTGGCCGTTCCATACCTGGTCGCCCGACGGACACGTGGCTGCGCCCACCGCGGTGAGCATGCTCCATGCCGGGGTGCTGATGAAATTGGGGGCCTACGGCATCATCCGTGTCGGCATGTTCCTACTGCCCGAGGGCGCCGATGCCTGGATGCCCGTGTTGATCACTTTGGGCACGGTGAACGTGCTCTACGGCGCTGTCTCAGCTATGTCCCAGAGCGACCTGAAGTACATCATCGGCTATTCCAGCGTCAGCCATATGGGCTATGTGCTCATGGGCATCGCAACGCTCGATAATATCGGTGTGGGCGGCGCGGTCTTGCAGATGTTCTCCCATGGCATCATGACGGCCCTCATGTTCCTTCTGGTGGGCGCGATCTATGAGCGGACCCATACCCGGGACATCAGCGTCTTGAACGGGTTGGCCAAGCGGATGCCCAAGAACACCTTCTTCTTCGCCATCGCCGGTCTGGCATCTCTGGGATTGCCTGGCCTAAGTGGGTTCATCGCCGAGTTCATGGTGTTCACAGGGGCATTCCGTACCTACTTGCCTTTGGCCATCCTGGCGGTCATCGGCGCGGCGCTAACGGCGATCTATATCCTGCGTTTATTGGCGCGGACCTTCATGGGCGAGCCGGATGAACGATGGAACGACCTAACCGACTCCAGTCCCATTGAGATGAGCGTGGGCGCGACGTTCGTTGGAATAATACTTTTCGTCGGCATCTGGCCAGACCCGTTGCTGCGGGTGATAAACGTCGGCGTCCAGACCATAACGGGAGTTTAGTAGGCAGTGACTTCGCTATCTGAAAATATAGACCTGCTAACACCTGAGTTCGCTCTGGCGGGCTTGGCGTTCCTGGTCTTTGCCATTGACCTTTTTCTGCCGGAAGGCAAAAAAAGTTACTTGGCGTTGCTCTCTATAGTGGGACTGATCGCCATCATCGTGTTGTCCTTGGTGATGCTATGGGACGAGCAGGAATCGCTTTACGATGGTCTCTTGGCCGTGGACAATTTCGCCCTCTTCTTCAAGGTCTTCTTCCTGGGGATGGGCATATTCATCATCTTGAGCTCCATTGACTTCGTGGAGAGCAAACTCAAGCATCAGGGTGAGTTCTACGGTCTACTGCTATTCTCCATCCTGGGCATGAACGTGATGGCCCAGTCGCGGGAGCTGCTAACGGCCTACATCGCCTTGGAACTGCTCAGCTTCAGTCTGTACGTGCTGGTGGCTTACGCCAAAGATAGCGCCAAGTCCAACGAAAGCGCCCTTAAGTACATCATCGTCGGCGCGGTGTCGTCGGCAATCCTCCTCTACGGCGTGAGCATGGTCTACAGCACGCTAGGCGTGACTAAATTTGAAGACATCGCCGTTGGGTTGGCGTCGGCCTCAGAGGTCTCCCCCGCGCTCTGGGTGGGCGTGGGCCTAATCCTTGTGGGGCTGATGTTCAAGGTCTCCGCGGCCCCATTCCACATGTGGGCTCCCGACGTTTATGAAGGCGCTCCCTACCCGGTAACAGCCTACCTGGCGATTGGCTCCAAGGCGGCGGCGTTCGCCTTGATACTGCGCCTGGTCTCAGAGGGGTTCGTTCCTGCTGCGGAACGCTGGGAGCAGTGGCAACTTGTCTTTGCGGTGCTGGCCGCAGCCACGATGCTGGTCGGCAACCTGGTAGCGCTTGCGCAGAAGAACTTGAAGCGTCTGATGGCCTACTCCAGCATCGGGCATGCCGGGTTCATCCTGGCGGGTATCACCGCCCTGTCCTTCGACTCGGACCTTGCATCCAATGGCGTTATGTTCTATCTGGTGGGTTACTCGATCACGAACCTGGTTGTCTTCGCGGCGATAATCTCCTTCTTCAACATGACCGACAAGGAGATGATTACCGACCTGGGCGGCCTGGCGGACCGACAGCCATTCCTGGCTGCGTGCCTGGGCATGGGCTTGTTCTCGCTGGCCGGACTACCGATTTTTGCCGGCTTCACAATGAAGTTTTATCTCTTTACCGCGGTGGCGGCCGAGGGATTCCTCTGGCTGGCTGCATTGGCCGTCTTCGCCAGTCTGATCTCCCTGTACTACTACCTGCAGGTGCTCCGCCAGGTCTACATCGAGCCTGCCCCACTCGAAGAAAGCGGCGCGGCCATGCTGGACGAACACCCCGCACTCACGAAGATACCGTCTCTCTCGTTGTTGACCGTTTTAGGCACTGGGGCCGGGGCGATGATTTGGTTGGGCGTCTATCCCCGGCCATTGATCGGAGTCATCGAGGCCGCCAGCCGCGCCCTCTTGTCCTAATCTATCCCGGATGGTAATAGAGAATGGGATTGGTCTGATATAATCGGGCTCCGTCGGCTAACCCGGCTACCAGGCATGATCATTACTTCATTAAAGGCTAAATTAAGATGATAATCTCGGTGATCGGCAGCAGTAACCCAGCGACCAGATTGCATGTGGATATGGCGGAAGAGGTGGGCCGCGAGTTGGCACGCCGGGACATCATGGTCGTCTGCGGCGGACTCAGCGGAATCATGGAAGCCGTCTGCCGAGGCGCCAAGTCCGAGGGCGGCACCACCATCGGCATCCTGCCGGGCCGGGCGGCCGCTGAAGCCAACAGCTACGTGGACATCCCCATCGTCACCAGCATGGGTTACTCTCGGAACGTGATCGTGGTCCACACCGGACAGGCGGTGATCGCCGTCGGTGGGGCGTACGGGACCCTTTCGGAGATCGGCCACGCCCTCAGTGATGGCATCCCTGTTGTCGGCCTGAAGACCTGGCCCCTGACCACCAATGGCGACGGAGTAGACATCAACGGATCAATCATTCAAGCCGAAAATCCATTAGACGCGGTTGACAAAGCTCTGGCTGCTGTTGCCAGCAGAAACCACCGCTGATTCCACGATTAACTTCAACAAACGGGTTTTATGAGCAGCGCTAACAATGGCGTGACAATCACGACTGTCCGAGGCCGCCAAATCTTGGACTCCCGGGGCAGCCCCACCGTAGAAGCGGACATCATTCTTTCCACGGGCCTGGCCGTCCACGCCGCTGTTCCGGCCGGGGCCAGCACCGGCAGCCACGAGGCTTTGGAACTCAGGGACAAAGACCCCGCCCGGTTTGACGGCAACGGTGTGCTGAAGGCCGTGGCCAACGTGAATGACACCATCGGCCCTTGGCTGGTGGGACGCTCCCCCAGGGACCAAGCCGCAATCGACGCAGGGCTGAGCGAACTGGACGGCACGGCCGATAAGAGCAACCTGGGGGCCAACGCGGTATTGGCGGTGTCCCTGGCAGTTGCTAAGGCAGCCGCCGGGGTTAGCAGCCCCAATGGCTCGCTCTGGCACTACCTTTCTGCTGGAGCGCCGGTCACGCTCCCGGTACCCATGTTCAACATCCTGAACGGCGGCAAGCACGCTTCGAACTCGGCCGACATTCAAGAATTCATGGTCATGCCGGTGGGTGTGAACAGTTTTTCCGACGCGCTGCAGGCAGGCGCGGAGATTTATCAAGCACTGAAATCACTGCTGTCCGCCGGGGGCCACAACACCACAGTGGGTGATGAAGGTGGTTTCGCCCCCAGCCTACCGTCCAACCGCGACGCCCTCGAGATAGTTCTGAAAGCGGTCGAAAAGGCGGGCTACACTCCGGGCAAAGACGTTCACATAGCCCTGGACGTTGCCGCCACCGAACTGTTCGACGAGAAAGACAACCTATACGTTCTTGAGCGCGAGGGCCGGAGTTTGACTCCTGAAGACATGGTGAACTTGTACCAGGATTGGGCCGGTGAATACCCCATTATATCCATCGAAGACGGTCTTTCCGAGGACGACTGGTCCGGCTGGACGAGCCTGCAACAACTTTTGGGCGGCTCAATCCAGATTCTTGGCGACGACCTGCTGGTCACCAACATCACCCGCATCAAGCGGAGTATCGACGAGAAATCCAGCAACGCAGTGCTGCTCAAGCCCAACCAGATCGGGTCCCTCTCGGAGACCCTCGCCGCGCTCAAGATGGCCCGAGAAGCAGGATGGGGCGCCGTGATGAGCCACCGTTCAGGCGAGACCGAAGACACGACTATTGCCGACCTGGCGGTGGCCTGGGACGTGCGACAGATCAAGACGGGCGCGCCGGCACGGTCGGAACGAGTGGCCAAGTACAACCGGCTGCTACGCATCGAGTCCGAACTGGGTGACAAAGCCGTTTACGCGGGGCAATCGGCCTTCGATTACCTCGGTCGCTGATAGAGTTTTTCAACCTGCGGTTAGAGCATTCCCTCGCATTGCGAGGTACGTTGGCAAAAAGAGGCGATTTTCTCTTTCCAAGCGCACCGGCAACGGGTATCATGAACGCGTCTTTTTCAGGCTAATGGACATAACGTTGCGATTACCGGCTAGGCCGGGTCGCGAAAAATTATAGGTATTCTGGAGGTGGAGCATGGTAACTAGGATCGGTATCAACGGTTTTGGCAGGATCGGGAGGTTGGTGCTGCGGGCCAATGAGGGCCGGAACACCGGGAAGGTTGAGGTGGCTGCCGTCAACGATCTGACCGACGCAGAGACCAACGCTCATCTATTGAAATATGACACCAGCTACGGCCGCTACCCCGGCAAGGTTGAGGCCAACAACGGCGACCTGGTCGTCGACGGCCGCAGCATCAAGGTGTTCTCGGAGCGCGACCCAGCCCAGATCCCATGGTCTGAGATGGGCGTAGACCTGGTGATTGAGTCCACCGGCATCTTCACCGACGCCGACAAAGCCGCCGGTCACCTAAAGGGCGGCGCCAGCAAGGTGATCATCTCTGCGCCGGCCAAGGGCGAGGACCTGACCTTGGTGTTGGGCGTGAATGAAGAGATGTACGACGCCAAACAGCACAACATCATCTCCAACGCCTCCTGCACCACCAACTGCTTCGCTACCATGGTCAAGGTCCTCCACGATGCCTTCGGTATCGAACACGGCCTGATGTCGACCATCCATTCCTACACCAACGACCAGGCCATCCTGGACCAGCGCCACGGCGACCTGCGGCGCGCCAGGGCGGCGGCTGAGAATATCATCCCCACCAGCACCGGCGCGGCCCGGGCAGTGGGCTTGGTTCTGCCGGAATTGAACGGCAAGCTGAACGGAGTGGCCTTCCGGGTGCCCACAGCCACCGGCTCTATCACCGACTTCACCGCTCAGGTCTCTAAAAATGTGACCATCGAGCAGATCAATGAGGCCTACATAAAGGCGTCCGAAGACCGGATGAAGGGCATCTTGGAGTTCAACGACGAGCCACTGGTCAGCTCCGATTACAAGGGCAACCCTCATAGCTGTATCATCGACGGGCTGTCGACCATGGTTATGGCCGACCAGATGGTCAAGGTCATGGGCTGGTACGACAATGAGTGGGGTTACTCATGCCGCACCGCCGACCTGGCTGCTCTGATGGCTGAGAAAGGTATCTAACGGCCTAGCTAGTCTGTAACCCAGACGGGGCTTTCAGAAGCTCAACCAGACTTAGCAAAATCCCTCGCCTCCATTTTGTTGGGGACGAGGGATTTTTTAGACACAGAGAAGTCCGGCCCCCAATATAATGTTTACTCATACGCTGGATAGCGTCCTATCTTGTCCCTGGCGTTAAGGACTGGTTTTGGCGTTTAGGTCAGATCATTTTCTGAGCTTCGGCGGACGCGTTTCCTGGTCGTTCTACGTGTTGCTGGTCATCCTGGTTGTCGCCCTTGGATTACGGCTGAACGGCATCAACTGGGACCAGGGCTTCGCGTTCCACCCCGACGAGCGGGACATCTACATGCGCTCCGGGTGCATGTACGACCTGCTGACCGACGCGCCCGGCGCCCAAAGCTGTGGTTACCTCAGCGCCGAACCCGATGCCGAGCCAGGGTTGCCTGGCATAGGCACGCTGCTGGATAAGGACCGCAGCCCCCTGAATCCCCATTGGTTCCCCTTGGGCAGCATACTTATCTACGTGATGGTCTTCTTCCGGTCGATCGCGGAACTGTTCACCGACCTGAACTCCCTGGATATGCGCTATTTCGGCCGGCCCCTGTCCGCCTTGGCCGATGTGGGGACCGTGGCCATGGTCTTCGTGCTGGGCCGCAAGTTCTACGGCACCGGAGTGGGCCTGCTGGCGGCTGGGTTCACCGCGCTGTCGGTGATCCACATCCAGAACAGCCATTTCTTTCGGCCCGAGACCTTCTCCGTGCTCTTCACCCTGGCCAGTTTCTGGGCCATGTGGCGGATGTTGGAGCGCAAACGATTGCGGGACTCGGCGATACTTGGCCTGTTATTGGGTCTGGCCATCGCGCCCAAAGTAAGCATCCTCCCTATCTTGGCGCCCATGTTCTTGGTGCATTGTTACTGGGTCCTGGACGAGGCGGATGGGCAGTGGTCGGAGATCACTCCGGAACTGGTGCAGCGCATCTTCGGCCACGCCGTTCTGGCCGGGGTAGTAGCGCTGGGTGTGTTTTTCCTCTCGGCGCCCTACGCTTTCTTGGATGTTGGCGCTTTTGTGGGAGACCTCGGGACACAGACGCGCATGGCCCGCAATGCCGGACTGTGGCCCTTTACCATCCAATACGTTGACACGCCAGCTTTCATCCACCAGATCCAGCAGTCGTCGGTCTGGGGTTTGGGCATTCCGCTTGGAATAGTCGCCTGGGCGTCCATACCTTTCACTATCGCGGTGGCCGCATTCAGCGGGGCTACCCGACGCTCTGACCTGTTCCTGTTGGCCTGGGTGGTGCCGGGCTTTGTCTTCTTGGAGACATTCGAGGTCCATTTTCTGCGGTACGTATTCCCACTGATGCCCATCATGATCATCATGGGCTCGCGGATGCTGCTCTGGATGGTGACCGCCTACCGGCCGTTGCAGGTCCATCTGGTAAACCGGAGCGTCGATCCAGCCAGGTTTCTGCCTGGCTTAGCAATCGCTTTGGTGGCCCTGGTGGTGGCCGCCACCGGTTTCTACGCCCTGGCGTTCCAACGGGTTTACGTAGAGGACCATCCGGCGGTCACGGCGTCCGAGTGGATCAACGACAATGTGCCCCGGGGAACAGCTATCGTCAGCGACAACCACTGGGACGAGTTCGTGCCCAACCTGTACTCGTACAACGTTTGGCAGTTCCCGGTGTACGAAGACGACACGCTGGGGAAGATGGACACCCTGGCCGGGAAGCTGGCTTCGTCGGAATATGTGGTCTTCTACAGCAGCCGGCCCTACGCCAGCGCCGCCCGCGACCCGGAGCGGTTCCCGTTCAGCAACCTGTATTACCAGGGCCTGTTCAACGGTAGTTTGGGTTACGAATTGGACCGTGAATTCACCAATTACCCGGAACTGCTCGGCGTGTCGTTCCGGGATGATGCCATTGGCCGCGCCGGCCTGCAGCAGCCACTGGCGTTGAACCCAGTTGAAAGCTCGGCAATCAGTCTGCATTTGGGGTACGCCGATGATAACGCTGTCGGCTATGACCACCCGCGGGTTCTGTTGTTCAAGAACTCAGCCCATCTGACCGAAGACCTCATTGGTATCCGGTTGAAGATCAGCCCGCAGGCGGCAGACGGCCGCAAGGTGGGGCTGCTGCTGTCCGACGAAGACCTGACTGCCCAACAAGAGGGCGGTACGTTCTCTGACATCGTGAACCGGGACGGATGGACCAACGACCTGCCGGTGCTGGCCTGGTTGCTGGTGGTGGAGTTGATCTACCTGGCGGCCTTGCCGTTCACCATGTTCATATTCCGGCCGTTGCCCGACCGGGGAATCATCCTGGCCCGCATCTTCGGACTGCTGGCGGTCAGCTACGTTGCTTGGATATCCGTGTCTTTTGGATGGATGGAATTCTCCCGGACGGCCGTCTACCTGGGACTGGTCGTGGTCGCCGGGCTATCGGCGGCTGCCCTGGCGCTCATATGGGAAGAGATAACGGGATTTCTCAGGGAACGCTGGCGGTGGTTGCTCTTCGGCGAGATCCTTTTCTTGGCCGCATTCTTGGGATTCGTCTTGCTGCGGCATGCTAATCCGGACCTTTGGCACCCGTTCCGGGGCGGCGAGAAGCCCATGGAGCTGGCCTATCTGAACGCGGTGGTCCGCTCCACCACCTTGCCGCCCTTCGACCCCTGGTTCGCCGGCGGCTTCCTGAATTACTACTACTGGGGATACTTCACGATCTCCAGCGTCATTCGCGTTACCGGTATCCTGACGACTACAGCCTTCAACCTGGCCGTGCCCATGTTCTTTGCCTTCACCGTCACCGGGGCGTACAGTCTGGTCTACAACCTGGCCGAGGGCGTCCGGCAACGACCGGCGGCGGGCCATGAAGTCATGGTGCCCGGCATCGGCATACTGCCATCGACCACCCCCGGTGATGACCGCTCCCCGTGGAAGCAGCGGGTCTGGAGTCCGGTGGGAGCGGGGGTGACGGCCGGGCTATTTACCGCCGTTGTAGGCAACCTGGACGGCATGGTCCAGATAGTCCAGAATTCCTGGCACAGGGTGATGGATGGCGTGCCCTTCCCGGCCTTCGACTTTTGGCGCAGCAGCCGGATGCTGCCGAATCTAGAGAACATCGATCCCAACCCCCTGGCCTTCTGGGTGCCGGAGAAGCTGGCGGAATTCTCGGACGTGTCTTTCCACATCACCGAATTCCCCTTCTTCACCTTCCTTTTCGCCGACCTCCATGCTCACATGATGGTGATCCCTTTCACCCTGCTGGTCATCGGCCTCGGGCTGAACCTAGTGGTGGGACTGAAAGATGGCGGCTGGTTGTGGACCATCGTCTCGGCAACGGTGCTTGCCCTGGGACTGGGCTCGCTGTGGGTGGTGAATAGCTGGGACTTCCCGTCATACCTGATTTTGACCGTTGGCTTGCTGTCGTTGGCGGTGTATTTCACCGAGGGCTCTCGCAGCGAGAAAATGGCACTCTTGACGGCGCTGGCCTTGGGGGTCATTGCCGTTAGCATATTGGCGTTCTGGCCATTCCATCAGACCTACGAGACGTTCAACAGTGGGTTGGACGTATCCAAGTGGCGGACGCCGGTGGACCGGTTCCTGGGCATCCATGGGCTTTTCTTGTTCGTCATAGCGTCGTTTCTGCTCTATCAGTCGCGTGGCACACTGAAAGAACTGGTCAGCGCCTGGGGTTCCAGCGACTTCGAGGCCACCGTGCCGGGAATCGCCTATATGAGGGTCTGCGTGGGCGTGGGTGTGTTGGCAGCGGTCTTGTTCGGGGCCGCCGGGTTCTGGAACATCACGTTGTTGCTGGTCTTCCTGACGATGGTGGGCTTGGTTGCTTGGCGGGTCTTTGCGTCTAAGAGCGAGGAGCGCCCCTATGAAGTGGTGCCTTTGGTGCTGCTGGGTCTGGCGCTCTTCATCGGCATCGGAGTGGACCTGGTCCGGGTTGAGGGCGACATCGGCCGGATGAACACCTTCTTCAAGTACTACTTGGAGATCTGGGTGCTACTCAGCATCGTCTCGGCCTACATGCTTTGGCAACTTGGGTTTTCAGGATTCCTCCGGCCGAAGTTCGGGTTAAGGTCGGGTGCCTGGGTGGTTGTTCTGGCCGTGCTCATGGGTTCCAGCCTGATCTACACTGCCCTGGGCAGCCGCGCGCGGGTTGCGGACCGGTTCACCGACGGGCCGTCAACGTTGGACGGCACGGCCTATATGGCGGCGGCGCAACACCAGGAGCAAGAGCAGACTCTGGAGCTGAAATGGGACCAAGAGGCCATCGAGTGGATCCAAGACAACGTTACAGGCTCTCCGGTGATTCTGGAGGCCCACATGAGCCAGTATCGCTGGGGGGCCCGCTTCGCCAACTACACCGGCTTGCCCACGGTCATCGGCTGGCCTTGGCACCAGATCCAACAGCGCACCGCCTACTCCTTTGCCATCAACGACAGGGCGCAGGACGTCAGGGAGATGTACGAGACCACTGACGACGAACGGGCTCTGGAGCTGCTACGCCAATACCGGGTGAAATACGTTGTGGTTGGCGACTTGGAGCGTATCAACTACGTGGGCGGCGGCTTGGACAAGTTTGAAACCCTGGGCGTGAAGGTCTTCGAAAACCAAGGGACGGCCATCTACGAAGCCCGTTGGGACTGACATAATCAGTGTTTTGCCCGGATAAATAACGTTGTCAAGGGTTCCGTAGGGCGGATTTACACGACGATTGGCCTCAATTTGACATAAGGGTATTCTTTGGTTAACATATAAAAATATTCTTAAAAACTTTTTAAACTACATTTTAAATGAATGAGAATATTTGAACTAAAGCCAGTTGAGGGGGCGTCTGTTAGAAATCGGAAGCCATTAGATAAGACGGGCGCACAGGCCTAGTGCCTCAAGTGTCAGACTACCGCGGAGGGCGATCATCGGGTGGACTGACAGTACAAGGCCTGTCCCGGTCGGCCCTTCTCCAATCGGTTGACCAGCTAAGAAGTGTAGTGTGCGGTGTTTGGGATTCTTAGCAATGCCACTGGAGGAGGGCCGACGCTTTTTCTGGCACCGGGTCTAGGCCTCGGGATTCCACCTAGGGTAGGACCCCAACACTCGCAACATGTCGATGGGCTGAGAGAGGGCCGACAAGGCATCCCTCATGGGAGATTCTTCCCGGTGCCCGGCACAATCCATCAGAAAGATGTATTCCCCCAGGTACTGCTTGGTTGGCCGTGATTCGATTTTGAACAGGTTGATGTTCCTCTGGCCGAACTCCCTCAAAACCCTGTAAAGCGACCCCGGAGTATCTTCCTCAAATGTGAAGGCCATGGACGTCTTGTCGTATCCGGTGGGCGTGTGGTCTGAGAGGCCGATCACGGCGAACCGGGTTACGTTGGTCGCCACGTCTTGTATGCCCTGGTCTAAGATATCTACATCGTAGAGTTCCGACGCCCGGCGTGGTGATATCGCCGCGGCTGGGACCGGGCTTTCAAATGAGTCGGTCACGCAAAGGACCGTGCTGAGGGATGCCATCTGCTCCGCTTGAGGGTAGTTCTTCTCCAGATATTCCCGGCATTGGGCCAACGCCTGAGGGTGGGAGTAGATCACTTTGATCGATGCAGGGTTCGTCCCCGGTTTGGCTAGCAGATAGTGTTCGATGGCCAGGTCGATCTCGCCTCGGATGAACAGCTTTGGCTGGCTGATCAGAAGTTCCAATGTGGGGATGACCGAGCCGGCCAGGCTGTTTTCGATGGGTACGATCCCCTCGTCGACTTCACCCGAAACCACAGCTTCACCAACCGCAGCGATGGTCGGGTAAGGATTGCCTGAGGTCGGGTCATAAAGCAGGGCGGCTTCTTCCGAATAAGTGCCCAGAGGACCCAGGAATCCGATGGTGCGGGCCATGGCTACACCCCAGTCAGGATGTCGTAGAGAATCTGCTCGTCGCCCTCCAGGGTAACGGCCACCAGTTCATCTTCAGGTTCTACCACCGACCGGCCCGTGGGCAGCGTTGCACCGGTCTTCTTGACCATCAGCGTGATGAAGCTGTTGGGCGGAAGCTCGATCTCGCTCAGGCGCTTGCCGATGATGTTGGAGTCGGCAGGTATGGAAACGCTAACCAGCTCCATGCCCGCCACCCGGAGATTCATGAGATGGACCAGCGGCCGACCCGGTATGCCTTCCTCAAGACGGGCGAGCACCAAGTGAGTGGAGTTCACTACCACGTCAACGCCTGTCTCATGGAAGATAGGCTCGTTCTTGGGGTCTTTGATCAGGGCCATGGTCCGAGGTACCTGGAAGATGTGCTTAGTCATCTGTGAAATGACCAGGTTGGTGGCGTCGGTCCCCGTCAGGCTGACCACGACGTCAGCGCGGGCGATGCCGGCGCGTTTCAGGGCAACTTCGTCGGTGCCGTCGCCCAACAGGGCCACGCTGCCCAGTTCTTCATTGAGTAGTTGGTAACGCTCGGGGTTCTTGTCGACAACCACCACTTCATGCCCACCTGCGATCAACGCTTTAGACAGGTGGTAGCCGGACTCGCTGCAGCCAACAATTACTACGTACATCAGGCCCTTTGGATTATCTCTCTATGGCCTGGCGGACATCCTGCAGCAGGCCGAGGGAATAGCCTACCACGTCCAGACCGAGGGCTGCATACATGACCTGCAATTGGGGGCTACCCAGATGGCAGACCACCTTGGAGACGTTGTAGATGTGCTTGGCTATCTGAGAGGCAAGGATGTTTTCATGGTCGTCGCCGGACATGGCCAGGAAGACGTCGGCGTGGTCGATACCGCCTTCTTGCAGATAGTCCTGCATCAACGGTTCGGCGGTGAGGATGACCCGGACACCGGGGTGGGTGACAACGCTTTCCAGGCAGTCACGCTGAGCACCGAGCACCATTATCTCGTTGCCTTCTCCGGCGAGATCGGCGACCAGACTGTTGCTGAGCCGGTTACAACCGAATATCAAAACTCGCATGCACGGCCTCTATCGTAATCTTTGGCTTTAGCTTCCAGGATTAGTCTCTGGGGAGCGAGATGGGAGAAGGGGCTTGCTCGCGCCAGAACATCACCTGGCACGACGCGTTGTGGAAGATGTAGGAGGCCGTATATCCAAAGGTGCAGGACCCGAACCGTCGATTGTATGGAACACCCACTATCAGTAGGTCCATGAACCGTTCTTCGGACTCCAACACAATGGCCGGTCCGGCCTGTCTGGCCCGCAAGAACCGGGCCTGGAGGCCTTTGTACTTCTCTTCGGATGCGATGGCCTCGATCCGGGCCAATATCTCTTCGCCCTTGTTGATGTCGAAGGATATCTCGGATTCCAAGGGCAATTCCAGAGGGACCTCGATCACGTAGACCGCGTGGAGTTCTGTTTTTGATTCCCGGGCCATCTGGCACGCCCACCGGAATGTGCGTTCACTGTATGACTTGCCGTTCACCGGCACCAGGAGCCGCTTTGCGTCCAATCGCATAGCCGAACACCGTCCTGAATCAGGAGACATAAGCTCAACCAAGGAGGTTATTCTCCTATCGTGGCCAATAATCAATGGCAGATTATACGAGCAGTGTCCACCTAATACAATAAGATTTTGGTGAATCTAGGACAGCGTCTGAAACCGGCGGTGGTTCGCTAGTTCCCTGGCCGTGAGCAGTGGTCTGAAAGTGGTTATTCCAGACGAATTCATGCTTGGTGCATACCAGTGTGTGCATAAGGGGCAACCGGGTCAAGCCGTCGGCGCGAGTATCAGGCGCCGTTGCGGTGGCCGTGGGCCTTATTTGAAGCCGGTTCTAGGTGCCGGGCTATTTCCGATATCTTGCCCAAATGCTCGTTTGTGGCCGCTACTATCAACACATCGCCGGCCTTGATCTCTTCATCTTTGGCTGGGTGCAAGAACGATGTCCGGCCCCGGCGTATGGCCAGGACAGATATCCCATGGCGGTCGGCAGTCCCTGCCAGCCCTGCTTCTTCCAAAGTGTGGCCCAGCATCTCTTCAGGTGGCCGCAGCTTGCTGATACCGAAGTCGGGAACGATTGGCATGTAGTCGATGACTCCGGTCTCGAAGCCAACATGGGCGGTGCGGCGGGCGCTTTCTGACTCGGGATAGACCACCCGGTCCACGCCGATACGTTCCAAGGTGGAGCCGTGTAGCTCGTCGGCGGCGCGGGCGATGATGAAGGGAACTCCTATGCTCTTGAGCAGCACCGAGACCAGGATGCTGGACTGGATGTTCTCACTGCCCAGGGAAACTACGCAAACGTCGTATTCAGCCACGTCCAACTCTTTCAGGATGGACTCGTTGGTGGCGTCGGCGCGGACGGCGTAAGTCGCCCGGTCCAGTTGGTCTTGCACTTTGGCTTCATCTACATCGATGGCCAGTACGTCATGACCGCTCTGGAACAGTTCATGAGACAATGTGGATCCAAACCTCCCTAGGCCGATCACACAGACTTGTTTCTTCGCCATATCAAATCCCTTTTAGCCCCGTTGGAACGCGTCAGCCTATTTTAACGCTTTCTTGGGCAAAGCGGTACACCTCTGTATCATCTTCGGTGGACAATGCCAGGGCCAAAGCCACTGGACCCAGCCGCCCAACGTACATCAGCGTCATGAACAGTATTTTCGAGGCCAGCTCCATATCCGTTATGACGCCGGTCGAGGCCCCAGTGGTGCCAAAAGCGGACACCGTGTCGAAGATGATGTCCAGGAATGGCACATCCGGTTCTAGAGTTGTCAGCACCGTGGCCGAGACCACGATAAGGGCGAAGCCCAGGACGGCGACGGTGAGTGCCCGGTGCAACTGGGACTGGTGGATCTCACGGCCAAAGGCCTCAGCGTGGGGCCTGCCGCGTAGCGATGAGATCACCGCTGCCATCAACACCGCGAACGTGGCGACCTTGATACCACCGGCCACCGAACCGGCCGCGCCACCGATGAACATCAAGCCGGAGAAAGTGGATTTGGTGACATCCTTGACCTCTGCGAAGTCAATGATCGAGAACCCGGCCGTGCGGCCGCTGACCGAGCTGAAGATGGCACCGATGGTTTTGTCGAACCAACTGAATGTGTCCATCGTGGCCGTGTTGTTAAATTCGGCAAGAAACAGGACGCCCGCGCCCAACACCCAAAGCAGAATGCTGGTTACGAGTACCAATTTGGTCTCCAGTGAGAACCGGGAGATACGGTGCTTGCGGAAGATGTCCACCACCAAGACCCAGCCTAGGCCTCCCAGGGCCATCAGGATGGTCATGGTGATGAGCAGTCCCGTATCGGACACGAAACGGGCGACGCTGCCGCCTGCCGCTTCCGGGAATATCTGGAAACCAGCGTTGTTGAAAGACGACACCGAGAGGAATAGCGAGTGCCATAGTTCGCGGAAGGTGCTCATCCCTTCCACAGTGCCCTGTATCTGGAGGAATAGCACCGCGGCGCCGACCAGATACAGCAGGAAAACAGCAAAAATCACGGCACGCCCCAGATGACGCAGTCCGCCCATCTGGTCCACGCCCACCGTGTCGCGCATCAGGTCGCGGGTAAGAAGCCGTTCTTGCAGTGTCGACCGTTGGCCGATCAGCAACAAGATGAATGTGCTCACGACCATGAACCCCAGACCGCCGACCAACATCAACACGAAGATGACCGCCTGTCCGAAGGTGGACCAATAAGTGCTGGAATTGACTACGGTGTGACCGGTGACTGTCACCGCTGAGACAGACGTGAAGAAGGCGGTTTCCAGTTCGGTGAACCCAGACCCGTTCTGGGCCATGGGCAGAGTGAGCAGCCCGCCGCCGGCCACGATCAACATGGCAAAACCCAGTAGCAGGATGCCGGTGGTCCCGAGAAGCGGCTTGTTGTGCCTGGGTGGCTCTACTTCTGCGACGGCGGGTGACAGTTCCCGCCTTCTTCGGAGCCTGATGATGCTGTCGACCGGCCTGGGCCGCCGTCTAAATGCCATGTTCAGTGCTCGTCAGGTCGATTGAGGCCGGCCACGGCACAGTGGATGGGAACCGGCAATATGAAAAGGCTATAGGCATCTGTCAAAGGTGGGAACTTCCCGTTGGAAGACGTGTGGGAAAAACGTGGGGAAGGGCAGGCGAAACACGGCTGAAACCGTATATCTTGACCCGATCTTTAAGAAGAATATATGTGGCAGCTAGAATTTTAGGATTCAGCGATTCTTGTGTCAATGAACCGGGCGGGTCTATTCCACCGAAAACCTGAATCCCACACCGCTCCATTCCGAGACTGGAACCGCTGGTATGCTAATATGATGGGCACGAGAAACGTCGCCCTTGCATCGGGATTCGACGGCGCCCAGGACTTGAGGAGACCATAGATGACCAGCAGCCCCCGGCAGGGCGAGCAAGCTTTCGACCCCGCCGTGATCGACCGTAAATGGCAGGCCCGTTGGGAAAAAGACGGCCTGCATAAAGTCACCGACGACGACGCTCGTCCCAAGTGGTACGAGATGACCATGTATCCGTACCCATCGGGCGATCTCCACATAGGCCACTGGTACGCCATGGCCCCGGCCGACGCCCACGCGCGTTTTAGGCGGATGCAAGGCTACAACGTGCTCCATCCCATCGGTTTCGACGCCTTTGGACTGCCCGCTGAGAACGCGGCAATCAGCCGTGGCATCCACCCCTATGAATGGACCATCAGCAACATCGAAAATATGCGCCGGCAACTGCGCTCGCTGGGGGCCATCTACGACTGGGACCGGGAAGTGGTCACCTGTCAGCCAGAGTATTACCGCTGGAACCAATGGTTCTTCCTGAAATTCTACGAGAAGGGCCTGGCCTACCGGGCCAACGCGCCGGTGGTCTGGTGTCCGTCCTGCCAGACGGTGCTGGCCAACGAGCAGGTGGTCAACGGCGCCTGCGAGCGCTGCGGCACGGAGATCACCCGCCGTGACTTGGAGCAATGGTTCTTTAAGATCACTGACTATGCCGACCAGCTCCTGGATTTCACCGGCCTCGAAGAATGGCCGGACAAGATTCTGACCATGCAGGAGAACTGGATCGGTCGCAGTGAAGGAGTGGAAATAGGCTTTGATATTTCCCAAGCCGGTCTGGAAGAGAAGGAGATACGCACCTTCACCACGCGTATCGACACCATCTTCGGCGTGACATTCATCGTATTGGCCCCGGAACATCCCTTGGTCCCGGGAATGACTACCGAAGAGAACCGGCAAACCGTGGATGATTACATAAATACGGCCCGCCAGACTTCTGAGATCGACCGCCTTTCCACGGAAAAAGAGAAGACCGGCGTGTTCACTGGCTCTTACGCCGTGAACCGCCTGAACGGCGAACGGGTCCCCGTGTACATCGGCGACTATGTGCTAACGACCTACGGCACCGGCGCGGTGATGGGCGTACCGGCCCACGACTCCCGCGATTTCATTTTCGCCCAGAAATACAAACTGCCCATTCGCATAGTGATTGCCCCCATCGAGTGGGACGGCAAAGAGTTGCCCGAGGCCTATCTGGACGAAGGCTTCATGACCAACTCCGGCGCCTACGACGGCATGACCAACAACGAAGGCAAGACGGCCATTGCCGTTGACCTGGAGAAGAAGGGCTGGGGGAGTAGTACCGTTTCTTTCCGTATGCGTGACTGGCTGATATCGAGGCAGCGCTACTGGGGCACGCCCATCCCCATGATTTATTGCGATGTCTGTGGCGTGGTGCCGGTGCTCGAGGCCGACCTGCCGGTGCTACTGCCCCAAGACGCCGATTTCACGCCTACCGGGGAGTCCCCCTTGGCGGCCAACCATGAATTTCTCCATACCTCGTGTCCCAAGTGCGGCGCCGACGCCCGCAGAGAGACCGATACCATGGACACGTTCATGGACTCGTCCTGGTACATGATGCGCTACCTGGACCCCCATAACGACGACGACCCAGCCGACTCCAAGCTGCTGCAGCGTTGGATGACGGTTGACCAGTATACCGGCGGGGCCGAACACGCGGTGATGCACCTGCTCTACTCCCGTTTCTTCACCAAGGGGATGCATGACATGGGCCTAGTGGACTATGACGAACCTTTCTTGAGGCTGTTCAACCAGGGCGTTATCTTGGGCACCGACCACGAGAAAATGAGCAAGAGCCGGGGCAACGTGGTCAACCCAGACGATTTCGTCGGCACCCTCGGGGCCGACGCCGTACGCTGTTTCCTGATGTTCATCGGTCCTTGGGACCAAGGCGGGCCCTGGAGTGACGTGGGCATCAATGGCACGGCCCGCTGGCTAAACCGGGTCTGGTACATAGCCACGCGCGACGCCAATAAACTGGGCGGCTTCTCAGTAAATTCGGACGTGGTGCGAGACACGGAACGCCTGCTGAATCAGACCATTCGCAAGTGCTATAACGACCTGGACCGGTTCAAGTTCAACACAGCCATCGCCGCCCTCCACGAGCTGACCAACCACCTCAACAAGGTCTGGGCCGATGGCAGCATTGACGCCAAGATCTGGCGGGAGTGCACCGAGAAACTGCTGCTGATGTTGTCGCCCATGGCCCCCCACATGACTGAAGAACTGTGGGAGATGAACGGCCACTCCTACAGCATCCACCAGCAGGAATTCCCCTCTTGGGACGATGATCTCGCGGCAGAAGATGTCATCACCTTGATCGTTCAGGTCAACGGCAAAGTCCGGGATAAGATTGAGGTTTCTGTGGGCATAGAAGAGGCGGAGGCCCAGGCGTTGGCCTTAGCCAGCCCCCGCGTCCAGAGCCACGTGGAAGGCAAATCGGTGGCCAAGACGGTCTACGTGCCGGGTCGGCTGGTCAACGTGGTCGTCATCTAATCCTCGCCATATTTCTTGCCCAAGCGGTTTTTAACTCCAGAACAACCGGTGCGGTAATGAACGTCGAAGAAATCTATCGTCAGTTCACCAGTGGCAACAGTAGCGAAGCCATCAGGGCTACTTGGGTTGGGCGCTACCTCGAATCGGCCATCACGTTTTGGTGCAGCCTCCACGCCCCCGCGGACGCAAGAGACCCGATGAACGACCAGATGCAGCACATCTTCGACATCGGGAACAATCATCAGGAACGGGTCAACGGCCGGCTTTACCCGGGCGGTGTCCAGGCGGTTTTCACCACCGAAGAAGAAGGATTTCGCCAGACTTTAGGGTTTATGTCGGCAGGGGGACAGTTCATCAAGGACATGCCCCTGGTCTGCTGGCCCCAGGGCCTCACCGGACGCCCAGACGTATTGGAGCGCGTGGACGGCGTTCCGTCCGTGTTCGGCGATTTCAGCTACCGGGTGGTGGAGATCAAGTCGGGTCGCCGGCTGCGTGAGTCCCAGATATTGCAGGGCGCGCTGTACAACCGGGTGCTCGGACTGGTCCAGGGCTACGAACCACCGGAGTTCCAGATGATCAACGGCGACATGGACGTCGTCCCGGTGATCATGGAGGAGTACGACCTGCTTCTGGACCGGGTGCTGGCGGAAGTCAGAGAGATTATGGCGGGAAAACCGGTGGACTTCTGTTACGGCGTCGCCGGATGGCCATGGACGACCTACGTCGATAACCAAGCTATCGAGGCCAACGATGTGTCTCTCATCGTCGGCGTCGGGGAATCGGTCCGCACCAGTCTGGTTGAGGCGGGCTATGCGACTCTGGAGAGCATCGCCAAGGCCAATGAGACCGAGCTGGTCAAAGTGAGACTGATCGGCGCCCCCACGGCCAAGAAGATGGTGGTGTCGGCCCAGGCGATCCAGGGACAGAAGCCGCTGCCACGGGCAGAACTAGAAGAATTGCGCCACGGCACGACTGAAGTCTTCTTTGACTTTGAGGGGGCCCATGAGACTTCCCAAGGTCAAGAGAATTTCGACGGCAAGGATATGGTCAATTACCTCATCGGCGCGGTCCACCGAACAGACGGTGGAGAGGGTGGTTACATACCATTCTTCGCCGATTCCTTCGACCAGGAAGGCCGAAATCTGAAAGAGTTCCTGGAGTGGGCCAGCTCCCTGGAAGACCCTGTGTTCTACCATTGGCACCACTACGAACGTACCCACCTCACGAAGATGGCCGAGCGTCACGGCACCGACCCCGATTTGGCAGCCTTCGTGTTGGACCGGTTGGAAGACCTGTCACCATGGGCGACCAAGGGTTATGCTTTTCCCACCTACGGAGAGGGGCTCAAAGCCATCGCCAAGTGTCTGGGTTTCAGTTGGCAGCAGGACGACGTCTCCGGTGTCGGGTCCATGGACCTGTACGTGAAATATGTCGACTCCGGGGGCACTGACCAGACCTCAAAGGACAAGATAATCATCTATAACGAAGACGATTGTTTTGCTACCATGCATATCTACGATTGGGTCATGGCACAACAGGGTTGATCCGGTCACAGAATCGAACTTTCACCTTGCAAATGCGGTTTAGAGTAGCTGTAGAATGACAACCATCGGCGGTAATAACGGCATCGGTGGCTTTTACGGGATCGGCGTCGGCCCCGGCGACCCGGAGCTTTTGACCATCAAGGCCCACAAAAAACTACAAGACGTAGCGGTCATCTGCTTCACCCAACTGGACGACGGACAAGAGAGCTATGCGCTCAGTGTGGTCAGGGGAATTCTTGAGGCTGCGAACCCGGTATTCCTGGCCATCACAATACCCTCGGACGACGACACTCCCATCGACCCGCAGACCTGGGATGACGCGGCGCAGGAGGTCTCGCGCCATCTGAGGAACGGCGGAGACGTGGCCTTCATCACCGAAGGCGACCCCATGCTCTACAGCGAGTTCTTCCAGGTGCTAGGAAGCGTCAAAGCGGTAGTGCCCGACCTGGACGTTGAGGTTATCCCCGGAGTTTCTTCCGTGATGGCTGCGGCGGCCAGTTCTGGGATGCCATTAGTCACCCACGGACAACGGCTGACCATCCTGCCCAGGGTCTACGGCATTGACGACCTCATGGAGGCCATCGCCAACTCGGACACAACCGTTCTCATGGAAGTGGACCGAGAACTGCTGCAGGCCCTAGCCAGCCGGGAAAAACTCGGTCTCTCCGGCAAGGCCACCTTCGTGCGCCAGGCCAGCACCGCCCGCGAGAACGTGGTGGAAGACATCTCAAAACTAGAAGCAGAAGACCTAGACTACTTCTCCTTGTTGATCATCAAGCGTTAAACAGACCGGTTATTAACTTCCGGCCATCTGACGGGAAGGTATGGACGAGACTGGTAATTCGCCCCGAGCCCAAAGCAGGTATGGTGACGCCGCCTTTGTCGGTCGACACCATGCATTGGAAACGCTGACTTCGGCCTTGGAAGATCCGGTAGCGGGGCGGGGCCGGGTGCTGATGCTGGGGGAGCACCTGGAATCGGCAAAACCCTGTTACTTGCCCCAATTTCCTGCCGCATGCCTCGCTGATATACCATCACCGACTAATTGGACATCACAACTACCTGAATCTTTCCAATGATTGGTAAAAGAATTTAAATCTTCATAAGCATCGGCCTCTAGCACAGCAAATATTCTATGAGAAGGTTGGTTGAGATACGCAGCAATCACCTTCACTTTGTCATTACCCTCCATCCAGCGGCCGCTTCCTCTTTGAAAGTCGGTTATGTCTTGTCCCGATTTTCGTGCCGCTACCCCTCCGCAACTCAAGTGGTCATGTTGAGCGGTGATATGGAATAACATGGCATTACCTCCGAAATTTGGAATGATATTTGGGAATACTAAAGCTTTTCGCTCACCGTGGGAAGGAATGGTAAGGAGAGCGCCTACCGCTGGAGCTAGGAGGAGTTGGAGATGGTGTACAAGATTGGCTTTAAACCGACCGATTGGCTAACCCACAGGTAATGGTTCAGGACATCAAGGTAATCGAGGTTGAGATTGACGGGCGTATCTTCTGGGTGCACCCCGTCGGCTCCTGGGTACTGGAATTTAACAACGTGGTGGCCGACGCCCTGGCGGTATCGCTCGCCACCAGACAGTCGTACATGAGCGAAGAGTCCGAATCCGGACTTCTATAGACCTAATTCACCCCGGTCTGCACCCGGGTTTATCAAAACAACAGGGCACGGTACTCTGAGCCGTGCCCTGTTATTATTGCCGGTTTACCCCTTCGAGAGCGCCATTCTTGCCTGGATTTCAGATGTCCAAAACCAACTTGATCAACCCATCTGCCCTGCTGGCGTACTTCTCGTAGCCGGCGGGCGCGTCGTCGAAACCGTAACGGTGGGTAATCAACCATGACAGGTCGACTTCGCCCTCGGCATAACGGTCCACCGCCTCCTGGACGGGCTTGGCGGGGGCCTCGCAGGTGGCGCTGACCGTTCCAATCATGGTCAGTTGCTTGGAGATGGCCGCCAGATAGTCGAAAGTGACCTGTTTCTCCTCGGGAATGCTGAAAAGCACCAGCGTGCCATGCATCCGCGCCATGTCGGCGCATTGGTCCAAGGCCGTGGCGTCGCCGCTAACATCCACAACCATGTCGGCCCCTTCGTTGCCGAACACGTCCCGCACAACCTTCTCCGGCGCCACCCTGCTTGAATTGATGGCCAGGTTGGCGCCCAGCCTCCGCGACATGGCCAACCGGTTCTCATTGGGGTCTATGGCGATGATCTTCCTCGCGCCCATCTGCTTCAAGGTCATGGTAAATAGCAGCCCGATGCACCCCTGACCCAAGACCGCCACGTTCTTCCCAGCAACGGGCCCAACCTTCTCCAGCGCATACAAGACTGTGCCCCAGGGCTGGCACATCAGCCACTGGCCCATGTCGCCGTCGTCGGGCAACGAGACCAGGGTTTCTGGCTGGGCTACGACGTATTCTGAACCGCCGTTTAGATTCAACGTGGGCAGGTAGATCACCCGACGCCCCACAGGCCATTCCGCTATCTGGGACTGGACGATGGTCCCGGCGCACTCGTGGCATGGAATCCCTTCACCCAAGGGATATTCTTCTTCCGGTTGGGGGTGACGGTAGGCCATCATGTCTGAACCGCAGACCGACATGGCCTCCAGCTTGACCAGCACTTCGCCGTCGGCCGGCTCGGGGACAGGCGCCTCTTTTAACTGCAGTCTGCGGGGGCCGGTAACCTGGATGGTTCTCATGTGTATCTCTTGAGTGTGACAGATAGCGGATTTCGGCCAGCTTAGCACACCTACTGCACGCTTCAATCGTATGCTAAACTGACCCCCAATTCACCGCACCCCAGTTATGAAGGAGATGAGATGGCCACATCGGTGCAACCCAAGGACAAGACGGTCAACGTAAACGGCATCAACCTGCATTACCTGGACTGGGGCAATGAAGGCAAGCCCAAGGTCCTGCTGCTGCACGGCCTGCGCGGTCATGGCCACTCGTGGGACGACGTTTCCGCCGAATTCTGCCAGGACTTCCATGTGCTAGCCCTGGACCAACGTGGCCGGGGAGACAGCGACTGGGCGCCGGGAGGAGACTACTCCAGCGAATCGTTCGTTGCTGACTTGGAAGGCTTCTGCCAGGCCGTTGGCTTGGATTCCTTCACGCTGATCGGCCACTCGATGGGCGGCCGCAACAGCATGGCTTTTGCCAAGAACAACGCCGACAAGATAAAAAAATTGGTTATCGTCGACATCGGCCCCGACCTTGATCCCAAAGGTTCAGGCCGCATAACCCAAGAGATGATCGACGTTCCCGAGGAGTTTGACTCCTTTGAGGACGTGGTCGCCTACCAGAGCAAACAGAACCCGTTCTGCTCCGACCCGGTACTCCGCCGCCGCCTGACCTACGCCACCAAGGGACTGCCCAACGGCAAATTTGGCTGGCGTTACGACCTCGAGGTACGAGAACAACGCCGGAACAATACCGGGTCGAAACAACCGGACCTCTGGCTCAACTTGCCCGGCATCGAGTGCCCAGTTCTGATCGTCAGGGGCTCCGAGACTGACACTCTGAGCCTGGAGACCGCCGAGAAGATGGTCGAAGTGCTGCCCAAGGGCAAGCTGGTCCACGTCGACCGGGCCGCCCACATGGTCTTCGAAGACAACCCCGAGGGTTTCATATCTGCCCTCCACGATTTCTTAGACTAGGTTTAGATATGCCAGAAAAGCAACCAAAATCCATGGACGAACTGATGAGCATCCGGGACGTCGAGCCGATCGACCTCCCGGACGGCGACGTTGGAGAAGGACTCCAGTTCAAGACCAACCGAGGGGATTTCGCCGCGATCCTCCACCGCGCTCCTGACGCCGATCAAGCGGTGATCTGGGTCTGCGGCGCACGTGGCGGTTTTGGCGGTCCAGGTCCAGGCACCTACGCCCGTATGGCTGAGAAATTCACTGGAGAAGGCATAACCTCTTTACGGTTGGACTACCGTTACGCCAACGACGTGTTCGAGTGCGCCCTAGACCTGCTGGCAGGTGTGGCCTACTTGAAGAGCGTCGGGCACAAACCGATCGTTGCGGTAGGGCATTCTTTCGGCGGGGCTGTGGTCATCGCCGCCGGGGCGAACAGCGCCCACATCAAAGGCGTGGTGGCGTTATCTCCCCAGACCTACGGCGCAGGCATGGCGGGGCAACTCGCCCCCCGCAAGCTGCTGGCGGTACACGGCAAGGCCGACACCCGATTGGCGTACGCCTGTGCCCAACAGATCTACGATTGGGCCAACGAGCCCAAGGAATTGGTGCTCTACGAGGGCGCGGAACACCGCCTGGAAGAGTGCCGCGAAGACCTTGAAGAGCTGCTGGGCTGGTGGATCCCGGAGACGCTGTCAGCCGAGATCGGGCCGATTCAGGCGCCCGTCCGGCAGTAGCCCCTAACTTACGGAG
>DCWQ01000051.1:22999-31907 GCA_002328185.1 Dehalococcoidia bacterium UBA2158 | reverse complement strand
TTACGGAGGGCCAGATGCTGGACGTAATCATCAAAGGCGGAACTGTGGTCGCGCCTGGAGGCGCGTCGGTGATGGATGTCGGCATCGAGGGCGAGAAGATCGTTGCCGTGGCCTCACCTGGCACGTTGGAGGCAGGAAGCGCGCGGGTGATAGACGCCACCGGCAAGATCGTGCTCCCCGGCGGAATCGAGCCCCACACCCACATCCATGTTCCCGTCCCCGACTACTGGGCCGGCGGCAAGAGCGAAGTGTTGACTCAGCCTCCCGAATCCGCCAGCCGGGCGGCGGCTTTCGGCGGGGTAACCACCTACGTCGACTTCGCCGGAAACCTCCCGTTGAACCCAGGAGCCGTGCCGCCCGCTGACCCTATCATGGCCCAGATCGACAAACGCCGTCAGACCTTCACCGGTCATTCCTACATCGACTTCACATTCCATTACATCCTGGCCGGCGCGGTGTCTCCCACGACCATCGGGGAGATTGGCGAGGCCATACAATCCGGCCTGGCTAGCTTCAAGGTGTTCACGACGTTCTTCGCCAAGATACCCACCGGGCACCTTTGGGCTGTCTTTCAGGAGGTGGCCAAGCACGGCGGCATCATGGCCGTTCATGCCGAAGAAGACGACATCGTCACCTACATGGAAGACAAGTTGGTCTCTGAAGGCAACGACCACGGAAGCAACCTACATCTGGTGCACAACAACCTGTCCGAGGACATTGCCTTCCGAAAGGTGATCCGGCTGGCCGAGAGCACCGAGACTGGCATCTACTTCGTTCATACCACCGCCAAAGAGGGCGTGCTGGCCGTGGCTGAGGCCCGCGCCAAACAGCTTCCCGTCTACGGCGAGGCCCTGCACAACTACCTGGAGTTCACCAGCGAGGACTACAAAAAGCCGGACGGCCTGGCGATCCACACCTACCCTGCCATCAAGTATCCGGACGACCGCGACGCCCTGCAACAGGGCTTGGTTGATGGTCCCATTTGCACAACGGCCACTGACGAGTGGACCACCTACAAAGAGGTCAAGCTGGCAGGTGACACCATCAAGACCGTCTGCGGCGGCCACAACGGCATCGAGACCCGCATGCCGGTCACCTTCACCAAAATGGTTTCCACCGGTCGGATGTCGTTGGAACGATTCGCTGACGTCACATCTTCCAACGCCGCCAAGATATTGGGGATGTACCCCCAGAAAGGCGCCGTCGCTGTCGGCAGCGACGCCGACATTGTCCTATTCGACCCCGACATCAAGAAGAAGCTGACTCTGGACGACCTGCACGCCGACTCCGACTACTCCATCTGGGAGGGATTCGAGTGCAGCGGCTACCCGGTGCTGACCATGCTCCGGGGCAAAGTAATCGTCGAAGACGGCAAACTGGTGGGTTCCTCCAGTGACGGCAAATGGCTGCCCCGCCGGGTAGCCCCCAGCGTGCTGGCCCAGCCGGTTGCCTAGTTTATTCTAGAAACAATTTGAGGTTATCAAACGGATGAACGTACTTTTCGTATGTCGGGCAAATCTAGAGCGTAGCCAGATTGCTAGCGCCTTTTTCGACCGACTTTCTTAGCACACGCCCGAGACCATTGTGGCGATGATCGGAGGAGAGGGTCGGACAATGCTGGAACGCGTTCAGGGCAACCCCGAAGAAAATCCCACCTTAATGATGGACATTATGACCAAGATAGTGTGAGCATTTGGTCAGGGGTTCAAACCCAATTCACGCCTGACTTGGTGGATGCCGCCGACAGGGTGATGCTTAAGGCGCAAAAGGATTCCTGGCCCGAATACCTGTTTGAAGGTGAAACAGTGACGTTCTGGGACATCGAAGACCCACTCAAGGCCACGAAAGAGACGGCGTAACGGGTGGTTGACCAGGTCTAGGCCAATGTAGACGAACTAGTCCGGGAGATCGAGTAAATCTAATCCCATGGTAATCCATGATTCCAGCGGAAGCTGGAATTCAGGATGCTCGAACGGTGAGATAACCGGCTTTCGCAACCAACCCGGGTTTTGCCGAAAGCCAGATTGACGGTGGGGCATGACCTACCGCGTCGGACATCGAGTCGCCCGGTCGTCCTGAGCTTCGACGAATGTCGAGAGTCTCGATGAATCGGACCTGTCGAAGGGCCTAAACATGCAATGGCTAATTTCACCCGCCGGATGAAACTCCGGTTTCACACTCATTCCACCGCCGTTCTTCTTCTGTTGGCAATATTCGCCGTTGCCTGCGGCAGCAGCAGCCACAACCCCGAATCGTCTCTGGTGGATGTGGGCGGGCACCGGCTGAATATCAGGTGTTCCGGGGAGGGCTCTCCGGCGGTGATTTTGGGCTCAGGCTTGGCCAGCAGCAACCATGACTGGTGGCCGGTGGAAGAGCGGGTTTCCGAGTTCACACTGGTCTGTAGCTACGATCGGGCCGGACTGGGGGAGAGCGAAGCCACTGATGGTGTACCCACCGCTCAGACCGCATCCGACCGCCTCCATTCACTGCTGGCCGGCGCCGGAATAGGTGGGCCAGTTGTGCTGGTCGGCCATTCCTACGGCGGATTGGTGGCCCAGTTGTATGCCTTTCAGCATCCCGAAAACGCCGTCGCTTTGGTCCTGGTGGACAGCTTGGAGCAGAACAACCTAGTCCGTACCGGTGAGATTCTTGGAGAGCAGGCCATGGCGGCTTTCTTGCGGGCGACGCAGGCCAACCCGGAAGGCGTAGACGTGATGGCCAGTATCGATCAGGTGAAATCGGCCGGTGGCCTGGGCGATCTTCCGCTGACTGTGATCACCGCTGTGGTGCCCGATCTGCCGCCCTTCATCGACCGGAGCATCCGGGATCAACTGGCCCGGTCGTGGTTGGAGTCACAACAAGACCTGGTCCGGTTGTCCACTGCCGGGGTACACGTCATTGCCGAAGAGAGCGGGCACTGCGTCCAATGCGACCAGCCGAAGTTGGTTGCAGATTCTATCCTCAGAGACGTGGCCAGGGCTCGACACCGCTAAGGTCTGTTTAGACCGCTCCCGACTGGCTTAGTGCTTTAATCTCGCCTTCGCTGTACCCCAAGAGTTCGTTCAAGACGCCGGAGGTATTCATGCCCAGCGTCGGCGGGGGGTCGAACCTTTCCTCCGCTCCGGTCTTGATGGGGTTGCCGGCGGTGTTGTACTTCCCTGCAGTCGGGTGGTCGACCTCGACCACCATATTCCTCAGCAACACCTGGGGATCGGCTAGGGCTTCGGCGATGTTGTTCACCGGCCCGCCGGGCACGTCCCATTTCTGTAACAGCTCCAGCCACTTGTCCCTGGGTTTCGAGGCGAAACCCAGGGACAATGCGTCGTCCAGGTCGTTCCGGTTGGCCATCCGATCGTTCTGGGACTGAAAGCGTGGGTCAGTATCCATGCCTGCCAGTTCGGCAACCTCGCCGGCCATCATTTGAAGGGTCTTCGTGGCGAATTCCTGGCTGGCGCAGTGGACCTGGATATAGGAGCCGTCGGAGGTCAAATAGGCTCCAACCGGCAGATTTGAGGGATGGCTGGAGCCGATGGGTTTGGGGACTTCTCCTGACACCAGGTAGAACTGGCCCAGGTGACCCTGTAAGGCGATCTGCACGTCCAACAGGCTGATGTCCAAGTGTCGACCCTCTCCCGTCATGCTGCGGCCATATAGAGCCGAGGCGATGCTGAGCGCCGCCACGTAGCCGCCCACCATGTCGCCAACCGGGAATCCCATAAACACCGGCGGCTGGCCCTCGTTGCCCGTGACGCTCATCCCGCCGCCCATGGCCTGCACGATGCCGTCGAACCCAGGCCGCTCGTGATACGGGCCCTCTTGTCCAAAAGCCGACAGAGAACAGGCGATGACCGTAGGGTTCATCTTTTTGAGCGATTCGTAGTTCAGGCTCAGGCGGTCCAGCACCGAGGGACGGAAGGCGTTGAACACCACATCTGAAACCGCCACCAAGCGCCGAAAAACCTCCTGACCTTGTTCCTGGCGCAGGTCGATGGTGACGCTCTGCTTGTTGCGGTTGAAATTTAGGTAGTAGGCGCTTTCACCACCAAGGAAATGGGGTCCGATGCGGCGGGACATGTCGCCCACGCCCGGTTGCTCCACCTTGATGACCTCGGCACCCATGTCCGCCAGACTTCGGGCGGCAAAAGGCCCAGCGATGGCTTGGGCCATCTCCAGAACCCGAACGCCTTGAAGGGGATGCGTAGCCATCAACTGTTAGCGGTCAGCTTTCAGCTTCGGGCTGTTGCTGAAAGCTTTTCCCTTCAAATTAATCTGTGCTCAACAGTGATGCGAGTTGGCGGACGTCGTCCAGTTGCTCCAAGGAATCGACGGCGGTCATTATTTCCTGCTGGCGTTGGCTGCTGATCACCGGCGCTGAGAGGAGGTTGAACTTGGTCCGCATCTCGTCCCAGGTTACGGGGTTCTCGGGGTCTCCCTTGGGGTAGGTCAGCTCGCTGCGCATGGTGCGTCCGTCCTTGGTGCGCACTTCAGCCCAGGCCGGGAATAACTTGGGCGTCTGGGCGTCCAACTGAGGGTCGGTCACGCACTCTACTCGGTCCATGATATGGCGCACCTCGGGGCGCTCCGGCACGCCTAATGCGTATTCGTTCAGGGAAGCGCTGCCGTAGCTCAGGGCCACGGCGGCGGCGAAGGGCATGCTGAACTGCATGTCGACCACCGACTTGGGGTTGCGCTTGGATTCCACCGGCTCGGCGACCAGCCTCATACCTTGGCTGAGTAAGCCGATCTTGACCTCTTCGATCTCCATGGGCTGGAAGTCGTTGGCCTGCCCGATGTCCAGCAGACAGTCGATGGGGCCTTGGTTGTATCTGCAGCAGGCGTGGGGCTTGATTCCGGTCTGAGTGAGCAGATATTCATCGCCCAGGTCCTGTAGCACCAGGCTGGGGTCGGGGTCACCAGAATAGGCCGATAGGAAGCCGTCGCGGCCCTCGAAGATGGTGGTGGGGCCAGTGTATCCGGCTCGGGCCAATAACGCCGCCCAGATGCCGCTGTGGGCCGCCCAACCGGGGTGCAGGCGCTTGGTCCAGGCGCCCTGTGCCAGGTATTCCATGCTTCCCGCCGCTTGGCTGCCGGCGATGCCCAAGGCATGGGTGTAGTAGTCTCCTTGTAGTCCCAGTAGACGCGCGGCAACTGCGGCTCCGCCGAACGCCCCGCAGGTGCCGGTAGGGTGAAAACCACGACCGTAGTGCTCCTTGGGCTTCAGGGCGCGGCCCAACCGGACGATTACGTCGTACCCGGCGACCACTGCCGAGATGAACTCTTTGCCTGATACCGGGGCGATGTCGGCCATTGCCAGGGCAGTGGGAAATGCGACCACGCCGGGGTGCAGCGACGCTTCGTTGTTCACGTCGTCCATCTCGATGCTGTGGAACGCGGTCCCGTTGGCCATGGCGGCGTACTCGGGTAGCACCCGTTTATTGGTGCCCACGATAGCCGACGGCCCGGTGCGGCCGATGTCGCCCAGGGCTTTCACCACCGCCTTGGCCGAGTCGGTCCCGGCGCCATTCAAGGTCACGCCGGCGAAGTCGAGGCACAGGTACTTGGCCCAGTCGACCACTTCGGGCGACAGGTCTTCATAACTCACGTTGGACGCGAATTTGGCCAGGGTTTGGGTTATTCCGGTCTCATTGTTGTTGCGTACCATAGTGTCTACCTCGCCGTAGTCGATTATTCAAAGTTTTAGGCCTGATTCGTACAGGAAGTCTCCGGTAGAAAAATCTTTCAACAGATGCCGGGCGATAAGCACTCGCTGGATCTCATTGGTGCCCTCGCCAATCATCATCAATGGCGCGTCGCGGAAGTGTCGCTCAACCGGCAGGTCTTGAGTGTATCCGTAACCACCGTGGATGCGCATGGCGTCGATGGTCACTTCCATGCACATCTCGCTGGCAAAGAGTTTGGCCATGCCCGCTTCCATGTCGGCCCGCTCGCCTCGGTCCTTCTTCTCCGCCGCGTGCAGGACCATCAGGTGGGCGGCCTGGACGTTGGTGGCCATGTTGGCCAGCATGATCTGGATACTCTGGTGCTCGCCGATGGGCTTGCCGAAGGTCTTCCGTTGCTGGGCGTATTTGGTGGCTTCTTCCAGGGCAGCGCGGGCCACGCCTAGGCAGCGAGCGGCCACGTTGATTCGGCCCAATTCCAGCCCGCTCAATATCTGGTAGAACCCCTGCCCTTCCTCACCGCCGACTAGGTTTCCGCCCGACACCCGGTAGTCCTCGAAAGACAGCTCGCAGGTGTCCACGCCCTTATAACCCAGCTTGGGGATATCACGGACCACGTTGAAACCCGGCCCCTTCTCGACGATGAAGATGCTCATCCCCTTGCGGGGTGGGTCAGCATTGATATCGGTCTTGGTCACCAGGGCAAAAGTGTTGCCGTGGCGGCCGTTTGTGATCAGGCTCTTACTGCCATTGACGACATATTCGTCGCCGTCGCGCACCGCCCTAGTCTCAATAGCCTGGACATCGCTGCCCGTGTTGGGCTCGGTGATGCAGATGCCGCCCCGCTTCTCTCCCGAGGCCATGAGCGGCAGATAGTGATTTTTTTGTTCCTGGGTTCCTTTGGTGGTGACCATGTAGGCCATGATCAGGTGGGAGTTCAGGATGCCGCTCAGGCTCATCCAGCCCCGGCAGATCTCCTCGATGATCAGTGCGTAGGTGCTGACGTCCAAGGCCAGGCCACCGTATTCTTCCGGGATGATCGCGCCGAACAGGCCCAGCTCTTTCATGCGCTCGACCAGTTCGAAGGGGTACTCGTCGTCGTGCTCCATCTGCATTGCCACCGGGTTAACTTCCCGGCGTACGAACTCGCGGATGGTGTTGACGATGCCACGTTGGGCTTCAGATAGTGGTGCCAAATCGGTGTTACCTCTTGTCTGGGATGATGGCATTTTAACATGCCTTGCGCGGGCGTTTAGGCGGCATCCACGCCCGATTGACACCCCCCACCAGCCGCACTAAACTCCCCCTCACAACCAGGCGTAAACGCCCTCATCAAGAAACAGTAGCGGGAGCAGTACCGATATGACCTCCAAACCCGAGTATGTAGACCTTCTGAACGATATCCGACTCCAGGAACACCGGGCCGGTGTGTACTTGGAAGCGTGGGCCAATAAGACCGACAACAAAGACCTGAAAGAATGCCTGTGCTTCGTGGCGGCGCGAGAGTACAGCCACGGCGACATCTTCGACCGCAGGGTCAAAGAGCTGGGTTTCGCAACGGTCGAAATAGAAGACCCTGAATTCGCAGAGAAGGTCCGCGTTGTGTCTTCAGACATATCCGACGCCGACAAGATCGCCTGGCTCAAAGAGTCGCGGTCACGTATGCCAACCCCCAGCGTGCGGGAGCGCTACGAGGCCGCCACGGTTGACGAGTCAGTGGACGAGTTGACTCGGTCGCTGTTGCGTTGGTTCACAGATGTTGAGAACGACTCGGTGGTCAGCATGAACAAGGTCTACAGCGATATCGAAAAAGTAGGATAACAACATGAAATTCGGCGCGTTTTTCGTTGGCCAACGCCCCCAACTGCACGAGCAGTACGACGATGAGCACAAGGTCAACCCAAACCCGGTAAGCCGCACCGATGTCCAGGTCTATGAGGACATCCTCAAGGGTGCGGAACTGGCCGAGGAGCTTGGGTTCGACTCGGTCTGGATCGCCGAACATGCCTTCAGCGAGCACAGCATCATCAGCTCGCCGCATAGCCTGCTGGCCGCGATAGCAGCCCGCACCAAGAAGGTCAAGATCGGCGTGGCCTGCACCATCGTGCCCTGGCACGCGCCCTTGCGGCTTGCCCAAGACCTGGCGACCATCGATATCATCAGCGGCGGTCGGCTGGAAGTGGGAGTCGGCCGGGGTTACCAAAAACGGGAGTTCGACATCTACGGCATCGACATCGCCGAGTCCCGCGAGCGGTTCGTCGAGGGGATGGACATCACCGTCAAGGCCTGGACTGAAGAGCGCTTCTCCTACAACGGAAAATTCTTCCAATTCCCTGAGGTCATGGTCATCCCCAAGCCGGTGCAGCAACCGACCCCGCCGATAATGATGGCAGTCACGCATAGCCCCGAGTCTGTGGAGATCGCGGTCTCCAACCGGTGGGGTCTGTTCACTGTGGGCAGCAGCTTTTTCCCCGCATCGCCCGACTCCGACCAGAACCTAATCAGCCTGTACCACCGGCGTATGGTCGAGGATGGCGTGGCCCCCGACGATATCGACATCGCCGCCGTGCGCAATGTCTACGTGTCTTCCACCGACCAAGAGGCCGTTGATCTGCTGACGCCCCGCCTGCAATGGGCCGGCGACATGGGTGAATTCCTCCGCAGGCCCGTCTCCGTGATGGCCAACGCCCCCGGTGGGCTGCGGGGCTACGAGAACTATGTCAACGACCCCTTTATTGAGCATGACCTGCTGGAAGAGCGTGGGAAAGAGGGAATGGCGGCCATCGGCAGCCCGGAGAAAGTCACCGGCGCCATCAAGGAACTAGAAGACAACCACGTCAGCAATTTCATCAGTTACCTGGACGCCGGCGGTCTGGACTTCCACCAGGTATCCAGCTCACTGAAGCTGTTCGCAGAGAAAGTGATACCAAACTTCCGCTAAGCGTATCTCAAATCATTTCTCCGGCCGCTTGGTCGCAAGCCGGAAAGGAAACAGAAAAGATGGCGACACTGGACGTACTGACTTACGGCTTTGCCCTCACGACAGACCAGGGGTCTTTCGGCTATTCAACAAACTCGCTGCTGCGGGTGGGCAACCACAACATCTTGATCGACACCGGACCGTCGTCGAGGCGCCCGTTTTTGGTCAAGGCGCTGAAAGCCAGAAACCTGGAACCCGCTGACATCGACATCGTAATTTTGACTCACATGCACTGGGACCACTGCCAGAA
>DCWQ01000051.1:10038-22701 GCA_002328185.1 Dehalococcoidia bacterium UBA2158 | reverse complement strand
GCACTGGGACCACTGCCAGAACACCGACCTGTTCACCAGCGCTCGAGTCCTGGTAAACCCTACTGAGATCGATTACGCCCGCAACCCCAACAAATGGGACCTCGCCGTGGCCGCAGGGATGGCCGAGATGATGGGCAAGATGAAAGTCGACACCGTTTCTGAAGGCGACAAGATAGTGGACGGCGTTTCGATCATAGAAACGCCTGGGCACACTAAAGGCCACATGAGCATATTGGCCGATATCGACGGCGAGAATGTCCTCCTGGCTGGAGATGCCATGCCCGAGAGCGGCACCGTGGCCCGTGGCCTTCCCTACAACGTGTTCTGGGACGTGGCGGACGCCCAGGAGAGCGTAGAGAAGATGATCGCTGCCTCCAACGTGTTCTATCCGGGACACGATAGGCCCTTCCGCGTGGAAGGCGACGAGATCAACTACCTGGAAGGCCCTGAGAACATCCACGTCATGGACAGCACTGAGGGCGGCGGCACCGCTTCATTGACGTTTACTGTTTCGGCGACACGCACCGTGAACGTGGACATAGTTCAGAAATAAAAGTCCTAAGACTTTCCCGAGTTACTAGAGGGGGTACAGCTCATGAACGTCAAGATTCCATCGATCCCTGGGGCAACGGATGTGGACCTCAAGCACATTGGACATCGGGGCCGAGCAGGCCAGGAGGCCCACAGGTCTCAGCGCATACCATCTCCAATGACGGCTCCATCCACGTGGGCGTCTGGGAATGCACGCTGGGCGGTTGGCCGATCGTAGACCGCGAGGGCACCTAGGTGGCCACCACAATTAGCGGCAAAGGCGTCATCACTGACGCCGACGGCAACGGACAGAGCCTGCTCCCCGGTTCAGTTGTAACCCTCCCCAAGGGTTGGTCTGGCCGCTGGGACATCACCGAGACCCTGCGCAAAGTTTACGTGATCGTCGTATAGCTCAGCTTCCGTGGCAGTCGGCCCCGCAATAAAGATTGAATTACCCGTAGTATAGGTGGAGAAACGACTCGCTTATGGCAAACACCACGCCCGGCGTCGACCCAGCCCAGCCTCTGGCCGCCCATGTTGTTAACACCGGCGTGGCGGATGTCCCTGCCGCCAGTCTGACGGCGACCCGCCGTGATGTTCTTGACACCTTTGGTGCCATGCTGGGCGGAAGCGGCGCACCTGGCATACAAGAATTGGCCACAGTCACTGGGCGCTGGGGCGGCAAGGAAGAGGCCAGTCTGGCAGTTCTTGGTGGGAAGATGCCCGCCCACCACACGGCGCTGGTCAACTCAGCCATGGGCCACGCCCTCGACTTCGACGACACTTTTGATAAAGGCGGACACATCCATCCTGGCACGTCGGTCCTGGCGGCAAGTCTGGCCGTTGCCGAGTCCTTGGGTGGCGTTAACGGCGATGAACTGATGTTGGCCGTCACCCTGGGTTTGGACGTGTCTTGCCGGTTGGCATTGGCGCCAGACAAAGACCGGGGCTGGCACCGTACCGCCACCTTCGGCATATTTGGCGCGACTGCCGCGGTTGGAAAGCTGCTGGGATTGTCCCAAGAGGAGATGGTCCACGCATTTGGCATCGCCTACAGCCAGGCGGCCGGCAACCGGCAGAGCATCGTCGATGGGGCGTTGACCAAGCGGTTTCAAGCCGGCCAGGCGGCCCACGGCGCAATTCTCTCAGCCTTCCTGGCGAAAGAGGGTTTCACCGGAGCTGACAACGTGTTTGGCGGAGAGTATGGCTTCTATTCCATGTACCAGCCGGAAGGCCACGACCTATCGGTGATTTGCCAGGGGCTCGGGAAGGAATTCATGGGAGACCAGATGAGCCTCAAGCCCTACCCCTGTGGTCGTCCCACCCATGGCTACATTGACGCTGCGATAAAACTGCACCACGAGCTGGAACTGTACCGGAATGCAATGCGGACCGTGGTTGTCCGCACCGACCCGGAGACGCATTCGTCCCGCTACAGCGTTTCATCCGGGATAGTCCGGCCCCGGCAGCAGGTTGAGGCACAATTCAGTCTGCCCTACCTCATCGCATGCGGCCTGGTCCTCGGCGAAGTGGGCATCGACCAGATAACCTCGTTCGGCAAACCAGCGGTATTAGTCGCCTCGGGCCAAATACAGGCAGAGAGGAAAGAGGGCATGCCCAAAGGCTGGGGCGAGATCGAAGTGGTCTGTGCTGTTGGAAGGTCGGGATCGGCTGAATTGGAGCCGCCTTCGGGTTCGCCGGACAACCCATTGTCCATCAATCAGCTTCAAGAGAAATTCAGGGACTGTGCCGCCCACGCCCTTCAGCCGCCAACCGGAGAGTCGGTTGAGAAGATGATCTCGTTGATCCTCGAGCCGGGCGTCATGGCTGATTCCAGAGACTTGATCAAGCTGTCCACATCCAGAGCCAGTTAACCGAGAGGAAGATTTGTCCACAGAAGACACGATAAACGACGCGATGGACACCCTGATCAGGGCCCGGCCCGGTTTCTGGACCCGCACGGCCTGCGGGGTGACCCGGTCCCTGGGCCAGATTCCAGCGCTGTTGGACCGGAACGCCTACTCGGTGGCGACTTCCCGGACCAGGATACTGCTGCTGGGCGGACTGACCGGATATCAAGCCGACGTCGATATGGCGCTCCATGCTTTGGAACTCTTCGCGGGTGGTGGAGATGCCCTGTCGTTGCGCATCGCCCTCAGCGCGGTGCCCTGCGCCAACCCCGATGGCCTGCGTCTGAACTCCGCTCCTGGCAACGGTGCGGGTGGTAACCCCTCCGGCGTCTACCCGCCTGATGGCAAGTTCTTCTACGACCCGGAAGACCCCGAGAAGCGCTACCTGTGGAGGTGGGTCTGCTTTCAAGCGCCGGACCTGGTACTGGAATTGCAATCGGGCGACTCGTTGACGTGGGAGTACAACCAGGCTGCCCAAAGCCTGGCGCCAGGCCTCGCCGCAAAGACCATCTCCGGAGAGCAAGGTTTCTTGGCCGCCCTGGGCACCGGCCACCCCGATGGGCTGGGCACGATTCCTGGTATTCGCTTAACAGCGACAGACGGGCAACTACCCCGTGAATTAGGTCGTTTGTTCAGCATGCTCCGCCAGTTAGAGGTGCTGACCACGTCGGAAGCCCGTAAAGCCCTCGACACACGCCGTAGCCGGCCCAAGACCGAGATTGCCAACGCGCTGGCCACGGCCTACGGCCACACTTTTGAACCAGTGGTCTACACTCAGGGCGTGCCCATCAGCGGACGCCTCCGGCTCCATCAGTTGGAACCCACGGGAGAGAACCCGGTTCAAGGCGTCGCCAGCCTGTTGGAGCAATTCACAGCCGGCGGCGTGCCCGAAGATATAGCGCCATCGGCCCTGGCGTCAGTGGTCTGGGCCGATGAGTTGGCCGACGCCACCGGGCAGACGCGCTACAACGAATTGGTGCTCCAAGCCGCGGAACGTTTCGAGTCCAGAGGCCAGGGCAGCGCCCCCAAGCCTTGCGACCCAGACTTCCGCACCGAAGATATGTTCATGAGCGGCGCCATCTTGGGGCGAGCGTTCAATCTGACCGGTAATGCAAAATACGCCGATATCCTGGCCGATTTCCTGTCAGACGGCAAGATTCAGCAGACTCATGGACTGTTCTGGCACTGCCGCTCGGCCGCCTATTACTGGGGCCGGGGCAACGGGTTCGCCGCCATGGGCTTGGCCGAGTCATTGACTTACCTGCCGGAGGACCACCCGAAGCGCCCCGCGATAATTGCGATGTTTGGCCGTCTGATGGAGTCGCTGCGCCGGTTACAGCACCCGTCAGGCCAGTTGAACCAGGTGTTGGACATCCCCGGCTCATACTTGGAGTTCACCGCGACCTGCATGATGGGCTACTCCATGGCCCGCGGCATACGCATGGGCTTCCTCTCGGACGATTTCCAGGAGTCGCTTGACCTGGCCTGGCAGGGAGTGTCAGAAAGAGTCGACGATGTCGGCAACGTGGTCGACGGCTGCGCTAGCACCGGGGTGCAGAACAATGTCCGGGAGTACCTGGACCGCCCTGCCATCTTCGGTTTCGACGACCGCAGCGGCGGAATGGCCCTCTGGTTCGCCGTGGAGATGGAGCGGCTGGCCCGGGGTATCTGATAAAACAATCTAACTAACGATCATGGAGGTGGCCTAGTGGCCCCACCTTTGACCTACACCTATAACAGCGTGGCCCAGGAAATGGTCTGCTCTGAAGACGCCATCAGCGGACTTGTCGGCATCGTAGACCGGATGGGCGGCACCCGAGTAATGGTGGTCTGCGGACCGTCCATCTTGGAAAAATCCAACGTGGTCACCAGAGTTCAGGACGCGCTTGGCGACCGTTGTGTCGGGCTCTTCTCGGGCGTGGCGCCCCACTCCCCGGTGCACACCCTGGACGACGCGATGCGGCTGGTGCACGACTCGAAACCGGACGCTCTCGTCAGCGTCGGCGGCGGCAGCACCCACGACACCACCAAGGGAATCGCCACCCTCCTTGGTGAGGGCGGGACCATCCACGACCATCAGGTGATCTTTGAGCCGCCGGACAAGGTGATTCTCCCCAAATTCTCGGGAGACCGGGTACCGATTATAACCGTGCCAACAACCATGGGCGCGGCCGAACTCAGCAGAGGCGGCGGTTTTACCGACAAAGAACTGGGGCGGAAGATAGTGGTCGCAGACCCTGCGACCATCCCCCGCTCCATAGTCATCGACGGCCAGGCTTTGGCAACCACTCCAATGAGCATCCTCTTGTCCACTGCCATGGGGCAGATGCGCATCGCCGTGGAGTCAGTCTATTCGACGAAACACAATCCCATCTCCGATTCTATGGCATTGCACGCAATCTCGATGCTGGTGAAATACCTGCCAGAGTGTCCCGGACTGGACCCGGACTGCCTGCTGAATACCAAAACTGCTGCTTCAATGGCGACGATAGCCGGAGGAAGTTATGGCCTGAACACAGCCATGGCCCATCACGTTGGCGGCCTCTACGAAGTCCCCCACGGCGATGCCAACGCCATCATGCTGCCCCACACCATGCGTTTTAACTCAGAGGCCTCGGCCGACCGTCAGGCGCTGATCGCACAGGCGATGGGAATCGATACTGCCGGCATGAGTGACCATAGCGCTGCCCTGGCAGCGGCGGATGCCGTGGAGGACCTGCGCAACTCCCTTGGCATTCCTGGAAGGCTGCGCGATGTGGGCGTGCCGGAAGAAGGCTTGGAGTTGATCGCCGCAGCGACTCTGCATGACCGTTCTCTGTCCACCAACCCATCTCCAGTGACCGACGCTGGACCAATCATGTCGGTGCTGCGGAGTTCCTGGTAAACGGCATGGCTACAAAGTTGGTCACGACAGAAGCCGGGGAAGGGCCGAAAGTCGCTGTCGTCATCGACGCTATGGCGGTCGAAGGCAGCCGAATCATGTCGATGGCCCAAGTTTTGGGCCTGGCCCTGCCGGGAGCGGATGAGCGCACGGTATATGACGGGTTCTGCCGTGAGTGGACTCCGGCCTATTACCTGGCCAAACGGCAGATATTCCACGTCCACGTCTTCAAGTCTGGCATCCGTGGCAGCATGTTCGTGGGCGTGCGGGCAATGGAACCACTGATAATGGCGTCCCCACACGTGCCTGACCACATCAAAGAGATTGTGGATAACACCAAAGGTGGCAGCGGCACCAAGATGCTCAAAATCCCCTTGGCGACTCCGGAAGACGTGGTCGGCTTTGGCAAGTTGGTCCAGGTCAAATGGGAGTTTGAATTGGATCGGCTGGGTTAGGCGAAAAAATCCCGGACCAAGCGGACGAATTCCTCGGTCTGTTCCATCTCAGGATGGTGACCGCAGTTCGGTATGGTCTCAAGTCGGGAACCTGAGATGGCATCCCGATACGCTTCGCCTGCGCTGACCGGTATCACCCCGTCTTGTTCTCCCCAGACTAACAGCGTGGGTAGGTTGGTCACCCGGCCCAGAAGATGAGGCAGTGCCGCGTGGTACATGTAGGGACGCCAAGTTAGGCGAGCTGACTCTTCCCTGGATTGCTCCCAGATTTCCACTTGTTCTGGGCTCGGTTCCTCTGGGTAAGCAGTGAGGTATTCCGGGGTCGAAGCGGCGTTCAGGAAGCCCTCATCCATATAATCTCTCGCCACGACCAAGAACATGTCGAAGATTTCGCCGATGGGAGGCTTGATGCCCGTTGGGGCTACCAGGGCCATCTTGTTGATCGACTGTGGCGATTGGCAGGCCATCTCGGCGGCAAGCCAGCCGCCTAAAGAGAACCCCAACACGTTCACCTTGCCAAGTCCCAGGTCCTCAATCACCCTGAGGTACCAACTGGCCAGGTCGCGGACACTTATGATCCAGTCAAGTTGGTCGGTGACGCCGAATCCGGGATGGGCCGGCATATGCAGACTGAAGTCCTGGGCTAACGATTCTGCGTAGCGGAGAGGGACCGTTTGTCCATTCTCGTCGTGAAGTACCAATATTGGGTCGCCGCTGCCGCCTTGGATGATGTGCAGATCGGCGCCGGCTACCTGAGTTTTTCCTTCCTTCCAAGTTAAGGAACCAGTGGACATGGAGTTGCTCCTGCTGAAGGTTATTTGACCCGGCTCAAACCCGACTGGTCACTGAGCGAGCATAGAATCGGGTCGTTGTTGATTTTGTGTTGTGCCTCGGTGATTGTCAACTGTTTAGAGCACCTTTTAGAGTCGACGGTGCGTGTTATATTGGCTGCCGTTACCGTTTTGACGGGCGGCTAACTCCGAGTGTTATCGGTTAATGTTAAGGCTGCCACTGACCGTTGGCCCATGTCCAGCCAGCCTTGGTGATTGATTTATGCGGCGCTCCAGATATCGCCAGCCCTCTAGGAACGACCGGCCCAGCCCTTTGGCTAATTTGGCTATCTTTGCCGTTCTGCCCTTGATCCTGACCGGAGTGCTTGATCTGAAACTGTCAGGCGACGGAGAGGTAAGTGTGCCGGAAGCCCTGTTGCTTGGCCCAGTAGGAGTTGTCATCACTGGCCAGGACGATGTGGAGCTTACCTCCGCCGACGGGGTGGTGACGGTGTCTATCCCAACGGCGTCCGTCTCCTCCCCGGTCACGCTTAATTACCAAGAATCCGGTCCTGCGGAGGTCCCTGATCTGTCCACGGGGTACTTGAGCACCGGGCGTTTCTTCGGGTTGTCGATAACATCGGTCGACGATGCCGGCATTCAGGTCGTGTTCCAGAACATGTCGTCCATCAAGACGGGAATCGGGCCGGACGAATTGGCGCTGGCCGGAAACAATTACTCCCGGTTCTTCATCCAGCATTTTCTTGACCGTTCCCAGACTTGGGGTTTACTGCCGACCAACGCTGATGGAAACGACGAGATATAAGTCATGGGCGCGGACGGCTCAGCTCCACAGCGTTTGACTACGGACAACGCCGCCGACACATCTCCTACCTAGTCTCCGGACAGGACCAAGACCGTCTTCGTGTCCCACCGGGACGGCAACGGTGAGATTTACGCGATGAATGTTGATGGGGCAGGGCAGTCAAACCTAACGAACGGCGTTGGCGCGGACTCTGGCCCTGCCTGGTCGCCCGAAGGTGATCTGATCGCGTTCACCTCCTACCGCTGCGGCTTCTGGGTGATGCGTCTGATGAACGACGACGGCTCGGGCGTGTACCGGATAACCGTAAACGAAGACGTTAACGATTCGCCTTCCTGGAAGGCAGGGAGCTTTCAGATAGCCTTTCAGAGCGACCGTAACAGTAATTTAGAGGTCTATTGAATGACTGTGGGCGGGCCCTTTAAACAAACCTGACCAACGATGGCTCGGCGGATAGCGCCCCTGACTGGGAGCCGTGATCCGGTGATTTGTATATTATCAGCCTGAATGGCAAAATGTCCGGGCTCACCGTCGCCTGCGATGTATTACGGCGGTAAATCCCCCAGAAATCAGGAGGGCCAACGTGGCTTCAATCAGAGTAAATAAGGCTAAGCAAAAATTGCATAATGGGGAGGCCATCACAGTTATCTCCGGATTGCAGAGCAGTGACATCATCGATTTTCTTGGGCCGATCGGATTCGACGCTGCATGGATCGAATGCGAGCACGGTTCGGTGGACTGGGACGCTTTGGGTGATATGACCAGGGCCTGCGATCTTTGGGAGATGGCCTCAATCACCAGGGTGAATTCCAACGACCCGGGCCTGATCACCCGGACGCTTGACCGTGGTTCTATGGGCATCGTTGTGCCCCACGTGAACTCCCGCGAGGCCGCCGAACAAGCTGCCCAATCGACGAAATACTCCCCTTTGGGCTACCGGGGGATGTTCGGCGGGCGTCAGTCCTTCGGGGTGAGCGATTACTTCCACCAGGCCAACGACCAAACCATGGTCGTAGTTCTCCTCGAAGAAGCGGAAGCGCTGGCCAACCTGGACGAGATTCTGACGGTGCCAGACATCGATGTGTACTTCGTCGCCCCTTCAGACCTCTCCCAGACCATGGGCCACATCGGAAACGCCGGCCATCCGGAGGTCTTGAAGGCCATCGACGAAGCCATCGCCAAGATAACCACGGCAGGCAAGGTGGCGGGAACTTTGGTCAACGACGCCAACTTGGAAGAATACAAAGGCAAAGGGGTCCAGTTCTTGATGACCTCGTGGAACGCCTGGGTTACCAGGGGCGCCACTGAATTCATCAATAAGGCCGATAGTACCCGCAAGTGAAGCGAAACTAGCTTTAAGCGCAGCGCATGGACTAAGAAGCAGATGGGGGAGCGGCGTTTCTGGAGGCGGACTCTCGCCGAGTCGTCTTCAGAGGCATGAGCAACAAGGCGCCGAGGACGAAGAACGCCGCCGCCCCTGCGATCAGAACTTGGTAGCCAAAGTCGTCGGGCCGGCCAGGTATCCGGTTCAGGCCGTCGATTCCGGGCCCCAGCATTTTCGCCAGAGCTGCGCCTCCGATGGTTGCCAGATTCACTATCCCTATGTGCAACCCCGCCTGGCCTTCGTCCGCGAGTTCGTTGGCCAACGCCCAGTTGGCGCTGAGCAAGACCCCCACGGACGCCCCCATCACGCTGGCAATGATCAAAACATGAGTCGAGCTGTCCGCCGTCAGCATCCATAGCGTGCTGATGGCCGCGCCTATGGCCCCCACCATGACCACCGGTTTTCTGCCCACTCGGTCTGAAACCCATCCGGAGATATACACGGCAATGGCCAGCGCCCCGGCAATGACCAGGATCATGCCTCCCAACGCCTCTGCCGGATTTTCCAACCCCACTGAGTCCCGGAGAAAGAACAGCCCATAGGTCTGGAACGATGCTATGGAAGTGATCATTACCAGTCGAGAAACTAGAAACAGCCCCATTTGCGGGTTCAGCACCGAGTGGACAGGCGACCCGACGTCGGACCGCTGTGAGTTGGAGGGTTCCCTCAATTCACGCCGGGATACCACGACCGTGGTGATGGACACGGCCATGATCATCAAGAAGGCAAGTATCCCAAAGGCGATCCATTCCCAGTCGACGGATGTTCCGGTCTTGCCGATCAACGCGCCGGTGACGGCGATCATCACCGCTCCGCCGGCCGCGTCGAACATGATCTTCATGGACGAGGCCATGCCGATACGATTCAGCGGGACACAATCCCTGATCAATGCGAGACCGGGCCCATAGGCGATATTCACGTTGGCCTGGATGAATATCCAGACTGCGAACAGAACTCCGAAGTTGGGCGCCAATCGCACGCCGATGAGGCCGATGGCGGCGAATGCAGTGCCCCAGAAGATGAACGGGACGCGGCGGCCCAGCGGGGATTGGGTGCGGTCGCTGATGCGTCCGATGGTCGGTTGCACCGCGGCCGCCATAAGCAGGCCGCTGATGCCCAAGATCGCCAGATAGGTGTTCTTTAAATCGTCCGGCGCCACCGTTAAGACGATCACCGGCAGGACCACGGTGTCCATAGCCAAGATGAACCCCGTTATCCCGAAGCTGAAGGAATTCAGCTTCAGGAGGTCCCACTGGTTCCATTTCTCAACCCATGAACCCTGGGTCATTCTCTGCGTCCGCCTCGGATAGGTTCGACGTGCGTCGTTCGTCGATAACCGGCCCGGCGGCATTAGCGCCAGACTCAGCGATTGACCGAGGTCTATAATATATCAGCTTCTACACCTGAAACCCGTACAGGTCGGCTGGGTTTCTCCGGCGAAATCCAACGGCCGGGTGGGCGATCAAGGTGTAGGTGGCGTGGGACATCGATATTCTAGACGGAGGATGTCAACATCGGCATGAAGATCTGCTCTCTGCTTCCCAGTGCAACCGAGATATTATTCTCACTGGGCCTGGGCGACCAGATTACCGGCGTTTCTGACCTTTGCGACTACCCGGCCGAGGCCAGGTCAAAACCAATTGTCAGCCGCAGCAAAGTCGACCCATCAGTCTTGTCCAGCGACGAAGTGGAAGCCGTCATGATCCGTATATTGACCAACGGCGAGAATCCCTACGATCTGGACAAAGAATGGCTGGTGCGAGAATCTCCTGATGTGATATTGACCCAGGACCTTTGCCACGTCTGCGAAGTGGACGCCGGACAGGTGACAGGGATGGTCGCTGGGATGAAGGTCCAGCCGCAGATAGTGGTGCTACAGCCCAAAACTTTCGAAGGGATATTGGATTCCATTACCCAGGTGGGCCGGGCCTGCGATGCCGAGCTACAAGCCGCTCAGGCGATAATCAGCATGCGTCAGCGTGTCCAAATAGTCCAAGAAAAACTGCCGCCCGTGTCAAAGCGGCCGCGGGTGTTCTCGATCGAGGGAATCAACCCGCTGGTTATCGGCGGCCATTGGATCCCAGATATGTTGGACCTGGCCGGAGGGAACCAGGACATGTTTGCCCCGGGCTGCCCGGCTAAAAGACTGGACTGGAGCGAGGTCCGTGAATACGACTCCGACAAGCTGTTCATCGATCTATGCTCGTCCGACCTGGCTAGAAACCTTCGGGAAGCGCCGTGGCTGGAGCTGCAGGAAGGTTGGCGGGATCTAACCTCGGTGAGAAACGGAGAAGTCTATCTGATCGACCATTCTTATTTCAGCCGTCCTAGTCTCAGGACCGTTGAAGGAGTGGAGTTGCTGGCCGAACTCACGCATCCTGATATCTTCTCAGGCATCGCTCCAAAGGGGTCTGTCGTCAAGCTGGACGCAGGGCGTTACGCAACTCATCCAGACGGCGCGATCGAGGAATGCTTCTTCCCTTACCCCTAATTTCTTAGAACACGAGCACATGCCGCGCTGGCACCTCGATATTTGAGCGTATATAATATTGTCAATTTCACCTGGATCACTCTTAGTGTAGGTACAACTTGCTAGACACAGATGAGTTTCGGTCTGCCCTAGGTCAGTTCGCCACCGGCGTGACTGTTATTACGACCCTCGATGATGAGGGTGAACCCCATTCCATGACCGCCAACGCTTTCTCTTCCATATGTCTGGCTCCCCCCACGATCATGGTCTGTATCGCCCACGGCACCAATACCCATGGCTTCATGGAGAAGACCCACCGTTTCGGCGTGAATATCCTGACACAAGAACAGCAGGACCTGGGAGCTTATTTCGCCCGGAGACCAGAGAACCGTATCGGAGACGTCGAGTACCACTACTCGGAGTCTGAGAACAAAACACCGGTTTTGGACGGCTCAATGGTGTTCTTCGGTTGCGAAGTCTTGGGCTCACATGTGTACGGGGACCACACCATCTACATCGGTCTGGTAAAAGAAATACGCCGAAACGAGTCCGGTGCACCTTTGATGTTCTATAACAGTGGTTGGTACAACCCGGGCGGTAACTAGGCCGGGTTCCAGCTAAGGGCAAGCCTTTATTTCAGGCTTGCCATGAAATGCTCGATCTCTTCGTTGACCATTTTGAATTTCTCCATCTGGACGAAATGTGATCCGCCCTCGATTATTGTTTTCCGGGCATTTTGCATGTGCTCCGTCAGGTAGTCGGCATACTTGACCGGGGTCATGACGTCCTCACTCCCGCATAGCACTTGGGTCGGCAGGTTGATCTGGCCCAACTGATCCATAACGTCGAAGTTGTCACAGGCCAAAAGATCGTTTAATTCTACCTCTGGGCCAAGCTCCACAGCCCTTTGGGACAAGACTGGATGCATGTCCGTGGCCACACCCTTGAATGACTTCATATATCTGGCCAGCCACTTGGAGTTGCCAGGGCCAGGTTGGCGGCACCGCTCCAGATAGTCTGGATGTACGTGCAGCCGGGCGCCGGTCCCCATGAGGATCAGACCTTTCAACTCTTCCGGGTACCTCAGGGCATACTGCAAGGCTATGGCCCCACCCATGGCATGCCCGCAGAGGACTACATCCTTATAACGGCGGGCCGTGATGAAGCCGCGCACCCATTCCAGGTAGCTATCGATGTCATGGCACGCTTTGCCCGTCGAATGCCCTGGAAGGTCTATGGCTTTTGAGTTTCGGAAGTGGCGGAGCTGGTAGTAATAAGACAAGCTGGAACTACCGGCTCCGTGCAGAAAAACGAGCTTCATTGGTTAATACTCACTGAGATGATATTTACCATCATTATATTTGATAATAACGATGTTAAAGTATTCGAACATATGTTGGTATCTTATCCAAAAAAAAGCAGGGTTTCAAGCCGAAATC
>DCWQ01000051.1:504-9642 GCA_002328185.1 Dehalococcoidia bacterium UBA2158 | reverse complement strand
CGCTTTTTTCTTTGACCACCGGAAGATTGAGTCCAGTTACTCTGTGCTGGTCTCCTCGGTCTCGTCGTCGGCGTCGTTTTCTTCGACATCGTCGGTCACGAGTTCTTCCTTGTTCCCTTCAACATCTTCAGTCTCGACGTCTTCCTCGACACTGGCCTTGGATGCCTTCGCCTTTGCTTTGGGCGCTTTCTTGTCGCTTTTAGCTTCATTGGCTTCCGAGGAATTTTGAGTGTCAGATTCCTGGAAGCAAGCGATGGAGGCAACGAAGTCATCCGGCTCCCGGTCACGCCAGACAATCACACCCTGGGTGTTTCGCCCGGTCACCCGGACGTCTTCCAGTGTGATTCGCACCACCTGGGCTTTGGAGGAGACGATGAGAATCAATTGGCCTGGGCTATCCGACACCACCCGAGCGGCAGCTACCTTGCCGGCTTTGTCGGAGACGCGGAAGGTCCGAACGCCCTGACCGCCTCTGGAGTGCCTGGGGTAGCTGGCCAGGGGAGTGCTCTTTCCGTAGCCGCCTTCACTGACGATCAGCAGATGGCTGTTATGCGTTACCGTGCTCATGGCGACTACTTCATCTTTGTCCAGCAGCCGTACTCCCCTAACGCCGCCGGCAGTTCGGGAGCGAGGGGTCAGGCCGGATATGGGGAATTTGATCGCCTGACCTTGTTGCGTCACCATGACCACTTCTGTGGCCTCGCCCACCTGGGCGACTGAGACCAATTCATCACCCTGCTCCAAGTCGAACACGATGAGACCGGAGGGGCGGATGCGGGTGAGTTCGCCCGTCTTAAGGGCTTTGATTTCACCCTTTTTGGTGGCTAACAAGAGTGGGTACTCGTCTCTCGGGTTGTCGATGAGAAGCATGGCCTGGATCGCTTCTCCCCGGTCAAGGGGAAGCAGATTGGCAGCCAGGACACCCCGGCTAGTGCGTGACGAGTCCCCGTGAATCTGGTACGCCTTCAGGGGGTAGACCCGTCCTCTGTTGGTAAAGAAGAACAGGGTGTCGTGGGTATCTACGACGACCAGATCAAGAACTGCGTCGTCTTCCCGGGTACGCATCCCCAAGACGCCCTTTCCGCCGCGGTGTTGGGTACGGAAAGTGTCTGAAGGCACGCGTTTCACGTACCCCTGTTGGCTCAGCGTGATTATCGAGTCTTCATGGGGTATGAACGATTCGTCGGTCTGGTCGGCAAGCTCGGCGTCGTGGATCACCGTGCGCCGCGGGTTGTTGAAAGATTTCTTGAGCGCTTGGGTCTCACTCTTAATCTCGGCCATGACCAGTTCCGGACTGGCCAACAGGGCCTCAAGTTCGGTGATCTTGGTTACCAGGTCATCGTGCTCTTTCTCCAGTCGTTCCCGCTCCAATGCGGCCAAACGGCGAAGCTGCATCTCCAAGATGGCTTGGGCTTGGATCTCGCTGAGATCCAAGGTCGACATCAGGTTCGTCCGCGCTGCTTCAACGTCGGCGGAGTCCCTGATGATCTGGATCACCTCGTCCATTCGGTCCAGAGCCAACAAAAGCCCTTGCACAACGTGGTCGCGTTCCTGGGCCTTCTGCAATTGGAATTCCGACCGGCGGCGGATGACAACCTGGCGGTGTTCGATGAACAGAGCCAGGCAACGTTTCAGGGGCAAAATCTGGGGCTGGCCGTCTACCAGGGCCAGCATGATGGTGTTGAATGATGTCCTGAGAGCCGTATGACGGAACAGGTTATTCATCACTACGTAAGTCTGGGCGTCGCGGCGCAGTTCGATGACGACTCGCATGCCATGGCGGTCTGACTCGTCCCGGATGTCCGAGATGCCTTCCAGCTTCTTTTCCCTGGTGAGGGTGGCGATCTTTTCCACCAGGTTTGCCTTGTTCACCTGGTAGGGAAGCTCGGTGATGATTATCTGTTCCCGGTCCCGACTGCCTGGAATCTCTTCAATGGATGTGGTGGCCTCCATGATGATGCGGCCACGGCCGGTAGTGTAAGTGTCATAAATGCCCATGTGGCCAAGGATATTGGCGCCGGTGGGGAAATCGGGGCCCTTGACCGACCGCATCAAGACTTCCGTGGTGACGTCCGGATCGTTGATCAGCCTGATAATGGCATCGCAGATCTCACCCAGGTTATGGGGCGGGATGTTGGTGGCCATACCAACGGCGATGCCCGACGCGCCGTTGATCAGCATATTGGGCAAGCGGGCCGGCAGCACAGTCGGCTCGCCAAGAGAGTCATCGAAGTTGGGCGTGAAATCGACAGTGTTCTGGTCGATGTCTGCCAGCAATTCCTCAGAGATTGGGGACAAGCGCGCCTCGGTGTAACGCATGGCTGCCGGCGGGTCGCCGTCGATGCTCCCGAAGTTGCCCTGCCCCGTGATCAGCGGGTAACGCAGGGAGAAGTCCTGGGCCAACCGGACCAATGCGTCGTATACCGAGCCCTCGCCATGGGGATGGAACTTACCCAGTACCTCTCCGGCGATCCTGGCGCTCTTTCTATAGGCGCCGCCGGGACGAATACCCATGTCGTGCATCGCATACAGGATGCGGCGGTGCACCGGCTTCAGCCCGTCGCGGACGTCGGGAAGCGCCCTGGACACTATGACGCTCATAGAATAAGTCAGGTACGATGTGCGCATCTCGTCTTCTATGCGGATTGGGCGTTCTCCCGAGCCTGGTTGTTCGGGGCTAGTTGTTACCATCAGTAAATGCTCCTAGAGGGTCCACTATTGGTGTAAACAGTTACCAGAATATGTGCCAGATTGACTAGGCGATTTGGATACGAAGTTGTGCCGTTTCTTTGCCTGTCCAATAAGTTGTGAGAGTGGTTTGACCTATCGAAGGTCAGGCGGAGAATTCGGAGATGAAGGTTTCGGCCCGCTCGTGCAATCCCAGAAACAGGTTGCCGAATATTTTAGGGACCTCGTCTTGCCGCTCCGGATGACATTGTAGGGCGATCACCCAGCTATGTTCGGGGCTCTCCAGCCCCTCTATCAACCCATCCTCTACCTCATATGCCGTCGTCATCAAACGCGGAGCCCGTTGCGCCTCTTTAAGTCCTTGGTGATGCAGGCTATTCACCTTGAAGAACCCGGCCATCCCGATGATCGGCGCGGCCTTGGCGCCAGGCGCGATATATATGGTGTGAGAGCCAGACTCCCACTTGCCGTCGATCTTCTCAGATCTGTGGCCGGGCAGGTCCTGCATCAGCGTGCCGCCGAAGAACACGTTCAGTAGTTGCATGCCCCGGCAGATCGCCAAAACCGGCATATCCCGCTCCAGTGCGTATTCCAGAACACGCAGTTCCAGGTCGTCCAGGGGCCGGTTGAGGGTTAATCCAGCTTCGGTGTCAGGCTCCTCACCGTAAAGGGCCGGGTCGACGTCCGGTCCGCCGGATAGCAGGAGACCGCCGGCGTCGCGCATCAATTCTTCAGTGGCGACGTCTGCGTGGGCATCGGGCAATAAGACCCGCACATCCGCCCCTGCGGACTCCATCACTTCAACGTACCGGCGTGCGTTCTTGGTCCCGGAGGAGGTGATTACTACAACTGCCATATGACATAATATTGTAACCGATTTGTGCCTGTAGTTACAGTGTTTCCGTGACAGGGTTGGGGTGGTTTTCGTGCGTATCAACGCCTGTTATTATTTGCTCCTACCCGTCCGGTTTTGATAAGCTAACACCTAGATATTTGATGGTTCACAAGAGGATTTAGATGAGAGAAGTGATACAGGGAGCGATTGACGACTTGAAAGAGGGTCAACCCTGTGTACTGGCCACCGTGGTGCGGACCAAGGGGTCCACGCCCCAAAAGGCCGGCGCAATGCTGCTGGTCCGCCAGGACGGCACCGGGCTGGGCACTTTGGGCGGAGGCTGTGTCGAGGGTGACATCTGGTTCGCGGCGAAAGAGATCCTGCGCCTGAACGGCGGCCCCGAGTTCAAGGACTACTATCTGAATGAAGACATCGCCGCCCGCGACGGTCTGGTCTGCGGCGGGACCATGTATTTCTATTTGGAGCCGCTGCGCGAGCCTGAGGATTTCACATCCATCGCCGGCGAGATAGTGGAGGCCTACGATGGCGGACATCCGGTCAGCTTGGCCATCGTGGTCAACGTGAAAGAGGGCGGCTCGGCCCTGGGCACGAAACTGCTGCTGCGCTCTGATGGCTCTGTAACAGGCTCCCTGGGCAACGCAGAAATAGACGCTCGGGCCATCGAGATCGCCCAGAAAATGGCCGATGTCGGTAGCAACGAATCGTTCAGCGTGGCCGACGGCACGGAGGTCTTTGTAGAAGGTTTCACCACGCCTCCGACTTTGGTCATGGTGGGCGGCGGACATGTGGGCAAAGCCACCGCCGACCTGGCTTATTCTTTGGGTTACCGGGTTTATCTGGTGGATGACCGCCCCGAGTTCTGTAACGAAGAGCGCTTCCCCTACGCTGAAGACATAGTGGTCTCTACCTATGACAAGTGGACCGACCATCTAGACCTGAATGTGAACACCTTCGTGGTGGTCGCAACAAGAGGCCACCGTTATGACGACATGGCCTTGGAATCTGCGTTGAAAACCCGCGCCCGCTACATCGGAGTGTTGGGCAGTCGCCGCAAGACCATCATGATCTACCGCCGCCTGCTGCAACAGGGCGTGCCCTTGGAGCGCATCAAAGAGGTCTACTCCCCCATCGGCCTCAACATCGGCGCTCTGGAGCCCGAGGAACTGGCCGTGAGCATCATGTCGGAGATCATCATGGTTCGGCGTGGCGGCGACGGCGGGCAGATGCAGATGGACGATTGGTACATCGACCGCGCCGCCGACATCGTTGATCGTACTGCGGAATCCTCGGTAGAAGTCTAGGCTTCGGCTTATGCCCGGCGTTTGGGCGATACTTCTGGCTGCGGGCGAATCCAGCCGCATGCGCCAACTAAAGGCGCTGCTTCCCTGGCGGGACACCACCCTCATCGAGCATCAACTTCGTTCGCTTTTGGACGCCGGTGCCCAACGAGTCATCGTGGTCTTGGGCCATGACGCCGACCGCTTGAAGCCCATCGTGGAAGCTGTCCCTGGTGCATCTTGGACCCTCAACGAAAACTACCTCCAGGGCAAGACCACCTCGCTCAAAGCCGGGGTTGCGGCCTTGACCGGCCAAGAACTCTCCGACGTGCTTCTGTTGAACGTTGACCAACCCCGGAATGCCGACACGGTGCGAACCCTGCTGGAGCGCCACCGGGCATCGTCTTACCAGATAACCATTCCAACCCACGGCGGCAGGGGCGGCCACCCCATTTTCATAGCGGCCGAGTTGCTGCCGGAGTTGGCGGACATCGAAGAAGAAACCCAGGGCTTGAAAGCTGTGGTGAGACGTCATGCAGAGGCCACGGAGCGGTTCGAGGTCGACGACCCCATGGTCCTCTGGGACCTGAACACGCCCGAGCAATATCAGCAAGCCGTAGATTCAGGGTTTTAGTGGGCTCGGATACCAGACCACGTCTGGTAATTATTGAGTGACTTGCTGAGAGCGGTCGCCCTCCACACTAACCCTCCCCCGTTGCGACGGGAGAGAGGGTTTTTCTAGGTAAACCAAACTGCAGGCAAAGCCTCAAACCTGCACCGGCTGTGGTTGTCGCTTTATGAATTCACCGGGTAGAACCAAGGACGATAGGAATCCCAGGAAGAACAATCCGGACGCGAAATAGAAGGCTGCGTGCCAGCCGAACCCATTCCAATCCAGGCCGAACCGCCCAACGCCGTCAATGATTATCGCGGCGAGGATCGAGGCCATAGCGCCGAAGAAGGCGTTGCTGCCCCACATGAGCCCGATGAATGTCCCCTCTAGGCCCTTGCCAGCCGCCACGTCGATGGCCGCCGCTTGGGTCAACGAGTTCACCGAGAACAGGAATATTCCAAACATCAGAACCGAGACAGTCATGCCGGGCCCGTCGCCGCCTAACGCCATGGTCGTTGGGAAGATGACGGCGGAGGCCATGATGAATATGATGATCGGCTTTCTTCCGATACGGTCCGACAGCATGCCGAAGAGCGGTCCGGCGAAGACGCCCGGCGCCGCCAGCAAAGCGACGTGGAAACCGACCCAGAAGGTGCTAAGTTCCAATTGGTCCGAAAGATACAGGGGAATGACCCAAAGTAGAGACCTGTCGCCCATGCCTCGAACTGCTGAAACCGTGAAGATCCACCACATGCCAGTGCCGCGGAAAGACTCCCGCATGTCGCGCATCTGGGTCCGGAATTTGTCCTTGTAGTCGATGCCCTCGATTTTAGGTCCGCCGACGTTGCGTAACAGGAAGAATATGAGAATCGCTAGCATCAGCAGCACCGGTGTGCCGCCGCCCACTATCCACCGCCAACCGATGCCTCCCCAAGCGATGGCATCGAGACCGATCTTCTCCAGGCCAACGCCCCCCAGTAGAATCCCAACGATCAAGGGCCCCAGCCAGTCGCCGATGTTGCCCGTGGACCGGTGTAGCGAAATGAAGAGACCGCGTTGCTGGGGGAACCGCTGGGCCAGTAGTCCAAGGGCGGGGGGGTGCCACAATGCTGTCCCAGCAGAGGCCAGCGCCAAAGCGGCCAGAATCAACCCATAGGTTGGGGCGATGGACACCAAGAAATAGCCGATGGCTATCAAGCTCATGCTGAAGGCGAGGATATGGGCCCTGCGGTGCTGGAACATATCGACGAAGAACCCGCCGGTCATGCTCGTGGTGCCGCCGGAAAGCTGCCGGACCGCGTCCAGCAAGCCTGCCTGGATGGGGGCTAGTCCCAGGGTGATGTAGATCTGGGGGATGAGCACCAAGAAGGCCCGGCCATACATGTGCTCTAACGCGTGAGAGCCGATCACAGTGGTGGCCATCACCGGGTCTTTGGTCCGTTGGTACTGTGGATCGGCTATTGATTGAGGGTCTACAGCTTCAGCCAATGTTTCTTATCCCCCGTGAGATGATCCTGATGATTGCGTGATATTCCAAAACATGCGACGGGGAGTATACACCGGTGATTATTCCGGTAACAGCTTTCGTCATCCGGGTATACTCGTTTATGCCCTGGAGATACCAGTCCGCACTTAGTAATCGTAGAAAAATTGCTGCAGTTCATGGCGGTCTTTGGTGACTGTTAGACCCAGCATCAATAAAATTCGCGCTTTCTGGGGCAGGAGATTGTCTGAAACGATGAACCCCTGTTCTTCCTTCATTGGAGTCATGACCACCCTGCCGGAGGTAGCGCGTGTGGCCAAGACCACCGGGATTCCGTCATCCACCAGCTTGACGGCGGCATCAATCACCGCCGGAGGGAACGTGCCGCCGCCGAACCCGGCCAACACCAGGCCGTCGGAGCCGTTGCTCCGAACTGCGTCCACCAAGAGCCCATCGGCCCCGGCGTATGAATAGACGATGTCCACCCGGGGCAGGTCGTTCATGTCGTCAACCATGAACGGCGTGTCAACACTATGACGCCGGAGTGGCGCCCGGTAGAACACGACTTGGCCGTCGGAGTCGGCGTAACCCAGGAACCCCAGTTCGTTGGGCCGGAAGGTTTCCACCCGGAAGGTGCTGGCCTTGGTTACGTCCCGGCCGCATTGTATCTCGTTGTTCAACACTGTTAACACGCCCAGGCCGGCGGCGTTGGGGCTGGCAGCGGTCCGCACCGCGTCCAGCAGGTTCAGGTCGGAATCGGAGCTCAGAGCGGTGGGCGGGCGCATGGCGCCGGTGATCACCACGGGTTTCTCGGATTTCACGGTTAGGTGGAGGAAGTAAGAAGTCTCCTCCAACGTGGCCGTGCCGTGAGTGATGGCCACCCCTGCCACGTTGGGCTCTTCCCGGAAGATCTGGTTGATTCGCCGAGCCAGACCCAACCACTCCGCCGCGCTGATGGCGGTGCTGCCGACGCTGACCAGGTCTTCAGACAGGACTTTTGCTATGTCCTGAATCTCAGGAACTCGGTCCAGGGATTGTTGGATGGTGATGTGGTCGCCGATCTCCGGATAGAGAATGAAGTCCATTCGGTCGGGACCGACCCCGGCGATGCTTCCTCCGGTGCCAATCACCCTTACGGTCGGCCTTTCGTTTGCCATTTATCTGTCCTTATTGCACGAATCTAAGATATACCGCCCGAGCGGGCAGTGCAGCAGCGACTGGCCAGCGGGTATAATCACCGGGACATATTACCGGATTTCGCGCCAATGTCCCGGTTTCATTGGGCCGTTTCAGGAATTCCGTGAATTATGCGGGCGTTGATCTTATCTGACATTCACGCCAACCTTGAAGCCCTCGAGGCTGTCCTCAGTGACGCCCAAGACCGGGGAGGGTTTGACGTGATTTGGTGCCTGGGCGACACCGTGGGCTATGGCCCGGACCCAGCCGCTTGCATTGACCGGATCCGCGAGTTCGAGTTGGTGGCGGTGGCCGGAAACCACGACCATGCAGCCGTGGGCCTGATTGACGCCTCCGATTTCAACGAAGCCGCCGAATTTGCGGCCAACTGGACATCCGAGCAGGTCGGCTCCGAACAACGCGATTACTTGAAATCCCTGCCGTTTGTCTCGGTCCAAGACCAGTTCACCTTGGTGCACGGAAGCTTGCGCGATCCCATAGGGGAATACCTGTTGGACCGCAATTCGGCGGCCGGCACGCTAGCTCTCATGGAAACCAAGTACTGTGTTGTTGGGCACTCCCACATACCCTTCCTGTGTTGCGAGATTGAGGAGGACCCGGAAAACCCGGAGTTCACCGAATTCCCGGAAAACGAGCAGGTTGCCTTGGACCACGAACGTCGGATCATCAACCCCGGCGGCGTCGGCCAGCCCAGAGACCGGGATTCTCGGCCCAGCTACGCCATCTTCAACAGCGAACAGAACGCCATCCAACGGCACCGCGTGACCTACAACATAACCAAAACCCAGGAAAAAATGAAGGCCGCGGACCTACCGGTCCGCCTAATCGACCGGCTGGACCACGGGATATAGGGTCTTCTCGTCCCTGCGCGATGCCATAGAAGAGACGAGGCCTTCAGGCGAGATTCAGTGTCCAGACAAATTGACACTATCTACGGATAGTTGATAGGTTGTACACTGCAATTCGCCCACTCAACAAAAGCGGCCCGCTAGCTCAATGGCAGAGCAACTGACTCTTAATCAGT
>DCWQ01000051.1:0-163 GCA_002328185.1 Dehalococcoidia bacterium UBA2158 | reverse complement strand
ACCCCGAGGCGGGTCACCAACATTTTAGGCACAAAAAAGCCTGGATTACTGAAATCCGGGCTTTTCTTTTTGGCTGTTTTAGCCCCAATTAATTTCCGAGTAATGCCGCCTCGACTTTATTGGTGTTTTTCTTCTTCCGGTTGGGCATTATATGGGCGTATAT
>DCWQ01000041.1:167156-246721 GCA_002328185.1 Dehalococcoidia bacterium UBA2158 | reverse complement strand
GGTGTGCTGATGGCGTTGGCCTGTACGGTAACGCCTGCCACTCCTGCAGCCAGAGAGGTCTCGCTATATGACATTGACATCTACGTATTGGCGTCACCTTTAGGGAAGCTGAAATGAGTTAATATATTTGACGAACGATAGTATATGACCCTTAACCTTGAGGTGGAGTTGATGACTACTGCGACATCGTGGCACATGCAGGGCGACGTTTTGGAAATGTGTAGCTGCAATACAGTTTGCCCATGCAACTACGGTGGGGATCCGAGTGATCTACCGTGTGATGCAGTTTTGTGTTTGCGAATAGATCAAGGAAATTATGGTGGTACCGAATTGGGTGGCCTGAATGTTGTGCTATACCTTCAGATACCAGGTAAACCATTCGAAGGCAACTGGACACTAGGTGTCTACCTTGATCAGCAAGCTTCACAAACACAGGCAGAAGCCATTGGCAATATTTTGTCTGGTCAGGCTGGAGGCTGGTTCGAGCCCTTCAGCGGATTGATTGGTAACGCAATCCCTCCAAAGGTCGTACCCATAAAGTTTGAAACTTTGGATGGGGAGCACAGAGTAACAATCGATGGTGTGTTGGAAGCGGCCTCAGAAAAAATACCTCATCCTATGCCGGGAGCGGGGAATTTAGATACGACCGTTAGCGGAATGGCGGTTCCGTTTTTTACGGGCCCAGTCAGCGTCCGACGCTCATCCACTTTGAAGTTAACTGACCCAGACCTAAGTTTTGAGTACTCAGGAAAATCAGCAAACTTGGCCCGATTTGAATATAGTGGTCCCTAGGGATCGCAAGGTACTCGGAAGAACACTCTACGCGGACAAAAGAACACATGTCTCCCTGGGTCATAATGGATGCAATGGTACGTTCCAGGCATGGATTAGAGGAGATATTAGGGCTAGAAAAACCTATCAGTGCGAATAGGAACGGACTTCAAATCCGTTATGCCTCGTGACGAGCGGGGTAGGTGGGTTCGAGCCCGCCCAACGTGTGGTTACCATTGATTTAGCGGGCATGGAATGATATCCAGATATATATGCCTTCGGAGTTAACGGCGATTGAACCAACCTAATGAAGCGACCTAAGTTCCATCCAATGGGCCTGGTCAGGGTTAGGACACCGGGCCAGCACTAGAAGCTGGGTTCCCGTCCGCTTGGCATGTTAACCATGGGGAAGAACGCCACCGTGGAGATTGCTGGGCTGATCAGCGGCGCATGGTCTGCAGAGGGTGACTCCATGACCCCTGTTTACTACATCCGGATCGACAATATGCCGGTAGTCTTGATCTATGAAGAATGGCTCAAGGATGCCTAGGGTCTTCGTTCCGGACCGGAAATAGCACAGAAGAGCCGTAAGACCTAGCGGCGCTAGAGGAAAGGTGGAATCACCTGAATTTGAGTCTAGCAGCGGGCGCGGGTGCTCCAGGCCACGGAGGTCGACAACCCCCGCCACCCGGCGCCCGAAGAACGAGTCATGGGCATGAGCGGAATCGTTGAAACGACCGGCAAGGCCTATGGGTCCGGCGAAGGGACCGAAAAAATACATCTCGCCCGCCTATTTCGTCCGGGTTGAAGGCATCGGTCCGGTGCTGGTCGGCGAAGACTGGCTGGAAGCAGCCCCAGGTGAAGGCTAGTTTCTGCTCTCTTCCACCCACCTATATTCATCTCCAAACCCGGGCATTGCGCCCCGACTTTCGTATAAGATGTTGCCTAGGCCCATACCCAATAGCACAGCCTCGGAGCCTTATTGAAAACGAGAACCGCCGGTACTCAATTTGCCGTTGCAGCGCTGATCTTGGTGTTCGCCCTATGGCTCATGGCGCCCCCGGCGTTGGCCCATGACGGCACCCATACCGACGATTGTGGTGGCCCTCAGATCCTCATCGAGGGCGGCCAACCCTCGCCATTCACCCTGCCAGACCAGGCCGATGAAACTTTCGAGATCGACCCGGAAGCCGTCCTGACCATCCGCGGCATAAACCTGCCGGCCGACACCTCCCTCCACTGGGGAGTCCAGGGACTGGGCGCGGAACTAGCGGGCAAGGACCTGAACATGAGTTCGGGGGTGACCACGATAAACGCGGCGGACTTCTCTTCCCACGCCCGGGGTGTCTACGTGGTTAAGGGCACCTTGTTCAGTGGGCCCATCGAACTCTGCGATATCCCCTTCGAGCTGAGCGTTTCCGGCTTCACTGGCACCACCGTTTTAGCGGCCACCGGCGTCTCTGCGGTGGCCGGAGTTGGAGCCCTAGCCAGCGCACCTCTGGCGGCCAACGGACTGAACGCCAAGCTTGACGCCAAGGTCAAGGTTGCCCGGCGCAGGCCCGGAGGACTGCTCAGGTGGTTCCCCGTCCCAGCATGGAAGCGTTCCATCTTCAGCACTCTGGTGGGTGCGGTCACCGGACTAGGCCTGGCCGTCGTGATGCAACAGGCCGGGATAAACCCCCTTTCCTTGGTCAGCGCGGTGTGGGGCCTGATGCTGGGCGGCGGCGTCAGTTTCGGTGTCGGCTACTCCCTCGGCGTGCTCAAGACTTTCCTGAATTCGCCCCAGGAGAACTGATCGGCCAACCGCCTTTTGACTCAATAGCCCGATACGGCAACGCGATGTACAATGGCGGGCGTGAGACTAATTGTCTCTCGCCCGCCATTGTTTATTCAACAACAACAGTTACCAACCTAAGGATGGAGGAGCCATGGCCAGCCGGATCAAGCACATAGCGTTACAAACCGAGAACCCAGCTGAGACCGCCGAGTGGTACAAGAGCGTGTTCGGCCTGGACGAACTGCGCCGGGTGCCCGCCGAAACCGGCGAGGAAGGGGTATGGCTCACCGACGGCTACATCTATTTCGCCATCCTGAAGATGGGCTCCGAAGATGCCCCCAATCTGGGTGAAGGCCCTTCCACCGTGAAGGGTGTGCACCACATCGGCTTCTACGTCGACGACCTTGACGAGGCTGTTTCCACCGTCGAGGGCCACGGCGGCACCGAGTGTCCCGGCAGCAGCAAGGCCAACCGGAAGTACAAAGGGCCGGACGGACTGATGATCGACCTGCGTTTCCGCGGTTGGGATGAGCAGATCCGCGCCCGTAGCACCCTCTACGAGTTGACCGAAGCCGCACCCGCCAAGACTGCCGGTGCCGCGGACTAATTAATTGGGAAAGCCTCTAATCCCTAGCGATTCATTGGAGCATAACTAAACATGCCTGTCACTAAGCGTATCGGGGCATTGGTGCCCTCCACCAACCCCGTGGTGGAACCCGACTTCTACCGGGTGCTGCCCCATGAGATCACCGTCCACTTCGAGCGGATGTTCAACGGAGATTGGGGCGCCCAGCCCAAGTCATCTGAAGACACGGGCCACCAGATAGACATCTCCAGCGAAGAGGCGGCCACCGTGGACACTGCCCTGTTCGGGTTCGACGCCGATAAGATGAACGAAGATGTCATCCGGGGCGCGCGCTCCCTCTCCAATATCAAACCCGACATCCTGGTCTACGCTTGCACCTCGGGCACCTATCACAAAGGCTATATCCAGTTCGACAAAGAGATGTCCGACGAGATGCAGTTAGCCAGCGGAGTGGAATCCATCACCGCCGTCGGGGCCTGCATCGAAGCGTTCAAGTTCATGGGCTCAAAGAAGCTCAGCATCGCCGGTCCCTACCGGCATTTTCACCTGCGTGAAAGGCTCAAACCGCTGCTTGAGGAGGCTGGGTTCGAAGTGCTTAGCGCTGACGGAGAACCGTGGATGCAGGACTCCATGAACCCCCTGGAGATCGAGGAAGAGACGGTCCAAACCATCGTCGATTTCGTCCCCACCGTGGCGAAAGACGGGGCCGACACAATCTTCTTGCCGGGCACAGCTTGGCGGGGCCTGAACGCGGTGGAACCCCTGGAACAAAAACTAGGCAAGACCGTGATCTCAGTCAACCAGGCCACCATCTGGCTGGCCCTTCGACGCATCGGGTGGACCGAGCCGATCCAGGGATTCGGCAGCCTGCTGCGGAACCTGGGTTAGGTAGGCCCTACCTTCAGTAAATCGTTGCCCGGGCATAACCGGCGCCTCTGGCTTTCGGGTCATCAAGAAGAAGGCTCCGGCGGCGAAGTAGATGGGCAGGAACGAGACCAACACTACGGTATAGCTTCCGGTCCTGTCGAACATCAATCCGGCGTAGATTGGCGTAATCAGCATCCCTATGTTGAAGGCCACGCTGATCAGGCCCATCAATGAGGCAAAACTCGTCCGTCCGAAAAAGTTGCCCAAAGAGACCCAGTTCAGTGTACTGGTCCCCTGCTCTATCGCCATCAGCGCCACGAAAAGGTAGACGGCAAGATTTCCGTCGATGAGCAGCATGGCCAGCGCTGCCAGCGCCGCCGACGCCATCCCAGCGCCCATCATAGGTGGCAGCGGGAATTTGTCCCCCAAGACGCCCACCAGCAACCGCAACGGAATGGATAGCAGGAACATCAGCGAGAACATCAGGCCTGCCATTTCGTGGGACATCCCCTTCCAGACGAACATCTCCACTGAATGCAGTGAGATTGTGCCCCAGAGACTGATCCTGAGCACCGAACCGGTAAATAGTATCCAGTACGATTTGGTCCGCAGCGCCTGCCGCACCGTGAAGTCGACCACGGGCGGCTGGCTGTCGGAATCCCCTTCTTTCGGGAATGGCAGGTCGGGACCGATGCCCATGTGCTCCGGGGAGTACCGGACCAAGGATGCCAGGGGAATAACGATGAGCCCCATGAATATCCCGGAGTAAAGCATGACATCGCGCCAGCCGACGGTGCTGACGCCAAGTGTGATCAGCGGCAGGATGGCCGCGCCGCCAGAAGAGAACCCGGTGATGCAGATGGACATGGCCAGGGAACGCCGGCGGATGAACCACCGGTTAACCGCGCTGACCAACACCTGGCCCAAACCCGCGCTCTTGCCGATGCCCACAACGCCAACAAATATGACGATGAACAGAACATAATTGTGCACCCAATGGAGGGCAATGAAACCAAAGCTGGCCAGTATCCCGCCGAAGATGATCATGGGCCGCGAACCGAACTTGTCCACCAACCGGCCGACTATGGGCCCGGCTATGCTGCCCTCAGCCCGTACCAGGCTGAAGATCAACGAGGTCTGAGCGCTGTTCAGTCCGAGATCGCGTTGTATGGGGCCAAAGAAGATACCGCTGCTGTTGGAAAAAATCCCGCCCGACAGCGTGCCCAATATAAACGTGGAAGCCAGCACCCACCAGCCGTAATAGGCGCCCCTGACCCTCCGCACCAACGGAATTTGGTTCAACATTTTTCCACGTTCAAATAACGGCCCACTTCACCGTATAACGCCAATAATATGTCCTTACGTGATATTATCATACGGTAATTATTTGCGGTGGCCTTCCAAGCGTTTTCCCATTGAGCGCTTCGTCGCCTCTGAATATGACGCCCCGCCCGCCGTTGGTGGCATCGGCGTATTCATGATGGTGGCCCTAATGGCCTTGGCGGCCTGCGGGGGGGGTGACGACGACGAAAGTGGTCCCCAAAGCTGTCGCTTTAGTCGGCACCGCAGAAGCTTTCACCTCGACTGCTCCGGATATCGACGGCGACGGAACGGCTGATGAAAGTACCTGTTTCACGGTCGAGCTGATCGACACGGACACTAACGAGGTCTTAGGTGACGCGACGGACTGTCTTTCGAACATCACGGGAGACGGAGATGGTCTCAAAATAATCGGAAAGACGACTTTCAACTTCCCGGAGGGGCAGATAGTCACCCGCAGCGAGACGACGGTTCAACCTCTGCTCTTCGGTCAGAACGGGTTCACCCACTCCACCACAGCGGCGCCGCCTCTCAACGGGGGAAGCAACATCCTGAGCGCGACCGGCGACTTCGCCGGAGCAACCGGTTCGGGTACAGCGCGGCTGTCCGGGTTGGTTGACATGAGCCAGCTCGGAGAAGAAGGCATCTTGAGGTGCGACTATCTGTTCCTCATCGACCTTTAAGCCGAACGTCAGTTAAACAAAACGTCCGCGCGGTCGGGCACTTAATAAGGATCAACCTTCAATAAGACCAAATACGAGCCCGAGCCAATTCGAGAAGCCCCAGGTTTTGAACCTGGGGCTTCTCATTTGTCGATGCACGCCGCTGGATATAGCCGCGGTTTTCATCTCCCCTGCCAAACCGGCGGTCTCTTTTCCAAGAACGCTTTGGGCCCCTCCAACGCGTCCTCAGAGCTGAGCACCCGGTCTCCCACGGTGGCCGTGAATTGCAACGATTCCTCCAGGCCGTAGCGCCGCCAGAACTGGGTCACGGCCTTGGTGCCTTGGACCGCCAATGGGGCGTTGGCGCCAATCATCTCAGCGATCTCAACCGCCCGGGGCATCAGTTCTTCAGGCGCCAAGACCTCGTGCACGAAACCCAGGCGGTACGCATCTTCGACGGTCAGTGTGTCACCAGTGAGTATAAGATACGCGGCTTCGCTGTAAGGCATCACCCGCGCCAGGTTGTTGATGGCGTAGTTGGCCATGATGCCCCGCTTCACCTCGAACAGGCCGAAATAGGCCTCGATTGAAGCTATTCTTATGTCGCAGTCAGTGGCCCGCTCCATCCCTGCGCCGATGGCCAGACCGTTGACCGCGGCGATGAAGGGTTTGGGGTTCCTGCCGAAGGGCTGGTTGCCTCGGTAGCCTTCGATCCGCTGCTCTTCCGTCAGAGATGCCAGTGTGCTGTAGAGGTCGGTCATCTCCTTGAGGTCGGCGCCGGCGGAAAAGGCCCTTCCGGCCCCGGTGAGGATACCGGCGCGCATGTCAGGGTCAGCGGAGAACTCATCTAGCGCCTCCCGCAGTTCTTGGCGCATGGCCGCGCCCTGGGCGTTCAGCCGGTCGGGCCGGTCCATGGTGAAAACGGCGTAATGGCCGTTTGGGAAACGTTCATAACGTAGGTCAGGCATGGATTACCTCCTAGATGAGCTATCAGCCGTCAGCTGTCAGTTTTTTTGTGAGATGTTCCTGGTTCGCTCCTCCAAGCGTTCGTGGTGAGCTCCGTCGAACCACGAGTGCGTCTCCGCCCGTCAATGGAGCTCAGGACGAACTGGTTGTGGCAACCTTTATCTCCGGGGGCTCGCCTAACTGACCAGTATTTCTTTCAGGGCGTCGTCGACGAATTTTGAGTCCACTGGGTTGAAGCCGGGGCCACCTGCTAGGTGGCCCCAGATTGATTCTATCGGCCGGAGTTCGGCGTTCGGCATCAGGGCTACTTCGATCTCGTTGTCTTCCGGTGGGAAGTATAGGTCGGTGCGGCCGGGCATGACGATGGCCTTGGCCTTTATCGAATTGAGGGCTCCCCGGAAATCGCCGTTGTAGAGGTAGTTGTTACTGATGTCCGCGTTCTGCCAGGTATGGATCATCAACAGCAGGTCGTTGGCGTCGGCGCTGGTCCTCCGGGCCTCCCAGAATTCCACCAAATAATCTTCAAGTGAAGCGTACCCCAGGTCCAAGTAGACCTCCTCCCGGTAGAAGGCCTGGGACACCGCCCAACCGGCGTAAACCCGGCCCATGGCCTTAAGTCCCCGCAGCGGTGGTTTCTCGTAAGATCCGTTGGCCCATTCGGCGTCGGTGGTGATGGCAGCTTTGACACCCTCCAAGAAAACGAAATTATGCCGGGACGTTTTGGCCGAACCACAGACGGGCACTATGCGCTCCACCATATCCGGGTACAGGCTGCCCCATTGAAAGGTCTGCTGGGCGCCCATGGACCAGCCGGTGACCAACGCAATCTTGTTGATCCCGAACAACTCCGTGACCAGGCGGTACTGGGTAGAAACATTATCGTAGAGGCTGATGGCTGGGAACCGGGCCCGGTTGTAGGGTGGCATGGCATTGCTGGGCGAGCTAGATACGCTGTTGCCGAACATATTGGGGACGATGATGAAATACTTGCTGGGATCCAGGGTTTTGCCTTCGCCAATCATGCCCTCGTTCTGCGTGTGCTTCCCGCCGAAGAAAGTGGGGAACACCACCACGTTGTCCTTGTTGGCGTTTAGCCGGCCATAGGTTTTGTAGGCCAGTTTGGCCCCGCGAAGGGTCTCCCCCGACTGAAGATCCAGGTTGCCCGCCTCGAATATCTCGTAGTCCACCTTGTTGCTCGCCATCGTCTTCTACTCGCGCCGTCGTCTAGTTTTTCCGTGGGAAAGAATACCACGAGTCTATCTCCATGCGCGTCCGGCCTCCGATTGACTACGCACAGCCCAGCTTTTAGACTTGCCCCGATTCAACGCGTAAACCTAGCATATGCTGGAGGAATTCCCTATGGCCCCAGACCCAGTAAATATCTACGAATATGAAGAGATCGCCAAAGCACGACTCGAAAAAGGGCATTACGATTTCATCGCCGGCGCAGCCACCGACGAGATAACCCTTCGTCGCACCCGCAAGGTCCTCGACTCCATCGTCATGAAACCCCGGATGATGGTCGACGTCAGTACTCGCGACCTGGGCACCACGGTACTTGGCCAGAAGATCAGCTTCCCGGCCATGCTGGCCCCGGCCGGAAACCACGGTGCGGCCCATCAGGAAGCGGAGTTGGCGACAGCCAGAGCCGCCGGCAAGGCCGACACCGTGATGGTCTTGAGTTCCCACTCAGCCAAGACCCTGGAAGACGTGGCCAATGCCGCCACCGGCCCCATCTGGTTCCAGCAATATTTCTTCAAGGACAAAGAACTGACTCTGGGCATGGCCGCCCGCGCCGAAGAAGCCGGGTACACGGCCCTTTGCATGACCCTAGATGCCAAGATATCGCCGAAGCGCGAGCGCAACATGCGCAACGACTACGTCGGCCCGGTCTCGCCCAACTACGCCCACTTGGACTTGGGCACCCACTCGTGGAAGTTCGCAGCCGACGCCCCTGCCGGACCCTCCGACATCCGCGACCAGACCACCACCTGGGACGACCTGGAATGGCTGGCCAGCAACACCAAGCTGCCTATCGTGGTCAAGGGAATCATGACCGGAGAGGACGGCAGACTGGCAGCCGAGTCCGGCGCCAAAGCGATGATCGTGTCCAATCATGGCGCGCGGTATCTGGACACTACTTTCACCACCATCGAGGTTTTGCCCGAGGTGGTGGACCAGGTTGCCGGCAAGGCTGAGGTCTACCTGGACGGAGGGGTCCGCCGCGGTTCTGACATCTTCAAGGCCCTGGCCCTGGGCGCCCGGTCCGTGCTCCTGGGCCGCCCGCTCTTCTGGGGACTGGCCGTGGACGGCGAGGCCGGTGTCAGCTCCATACTGGAGATACTCCGCTCCGAGCTAGAAGCCACCATGGGTATCTGCGGCTGCCCGACCGTCGACAGCATCAGCCTGGACTCACTGGGCGGCATATCGCCCCTGCAGCAATTGTTCAACGCCAGAGGCTAAGAACCGATTCAACTTCAACCACCAACAGGACTATCAAGGAGATCATCTGACATGGCCACAGTAGGCACCGGAAAATACACGTACGACATCATCGAGAATTGGGGCAAGCTGCCCGCCGGCGACACCTTTGGCATGGTGAGCGCCATCGCCACCGACTCCAGCGACCGGGTCTTCGCATTCCAGCGCAAGGACCCACCCATGCTCATCTTCGACCGCGACGGCAACCTCACCGACTCCTGGGGCAACGGCTCGTTCGAGTTCGCCCACGGCATTCACATCGCCGGAGACGTGGTCTACGTGACCGACCGCAACACCTCGGTCTGCATCGTGTACACCCTGGACGGCAAGCCTATCCAGATGCTGGGACGCCACGGCGTCCACTCAGACACCGGCTGCGAGAACCCGGGGGACCTGGTCCCCAGGGCCGCAGGTCCCTTCAACTACCCCGCCGAGTTGGTGCCTTCCACCTCGGGTGACCTCTACGTGGCCGACGGCTACCGTAACTCCCGGGTGCACCGGTTCTCAGCAGACGGCCAGCTCAAGAAGTCGTGGGGCGAGCCCGGTAAGGGTGGCCCCAACGAGTTCCACCTACCCCACAGCATCCTGGTTGACGGCGAAAACGTGGTTGTCTGCGACCGTGAGAACGATCGTATCCAGATATTCAGCTTGGACGGCGACTTCAAAGAGATCTGGGACGACATCCAACGCCCGATGGACATCTCCATGGACAGCGACGGCAATTACATGGTCAGCGAAGGCCAACGCGACAACTCGGCCCGCATCAGCATCCTGGATAAGAAGGGTGGCGTGCTGGCCAGGTGGGACTGCCGCGGCTCCGGTCACGGCAGTTGGATCGACTCCCGGGGCGACATCTACCTCGGTGGAGTCCCGGACGCCATCGACAAGTACGTGAGAAAGGGTTAGCCACGCGATGCCTGAGACCCCCCAGATGGAAGCGATAATCGAAGGGCTTAAGAAGGTTAGAGAGTCTCTGGCGCCGGAAAAGTGGCACGACGCCCGCATCTACCGTCACATCGATGAATACAAGCTGGATTTCACCCTGATCGCCACCAAGGTGGACTCCGGCAAGCTCCACTACTACGTCCCAGACACGGGCGTATTCGAGCCGTTGAACCTGACAGGTTAAGAGGCTTTCCCGTCTCGTGGCTTTTTTTGTTTGTCCTGAAAGACGAGGCTTAGTCGTCGGCAGCGGCGGGGCTGGCTTGGTCCACGGGCCGGTCTTTGGAGGGATCGTAGGTCTGGTGGAACGCCGCGATGATCGCTCCGGTGACCATTATTCCCACGACCGCTAGAGATGCGGTCTGGAATCCTTTCATAACAACTGCTTTGATGTATCCTGTTAAACAGAGCCGTTCATAAGCCTTATTAATCACGGCTCATAGACTCATGGAGGAAATGCCGGATGGCCAGCAGCAAAGTCCGCCTGACCGAACTGTCCCACTGTGCCGGTTGAGCCGCCAAGCTTAGTCAAGAGGACCTGGTCCAGGTCCTGAAGCACCTTCCCAACGTCAGCCATCCAGACCTTCTGGTGGGCAATGACACAGGGGACGACGCAGCCGTTTACCGGCTGGATGATAATACTGCCATCATCGTGACGGTGGACTTCTTCACGCCCATCACCGATGACCCCTACCAGTTCGGATTGGTGGCCGCTGCCAACTCTCTGAGCGACGTCTACGCCATGGGCGGAAAGCCCCTGGTTGCTCTGAATATAGTGGGGTTCCCCGCTGAGTTGGCAGTCGAGATGCTGGGCGACGTGCTGAAGGGTGGCTACGACAAGGCCACTCAGGCAAACTGCCTGATCGTCGGCGGGCACACCGTGGACGACGCGGAACCAAAGTACGGTCTTTCAGTCGTCGGCCTGGTGGAGCCCGGCAAAGAGGTGTCCAACGCCAACGCCCAGCCCGGCGATGTCCTGGTCCTCACCAAGCCAATCGGCACCGGCATAATCGCCACAGGCGCCAAGGCTGGAACCACCCCAGACGCCATCATGAAACACGCGGTAGAGACGATGGCCGAGCTGAACAAGAACGCTTCGGAAGCGATGGTGCGGGTGGGAGTGAACTCCTGCACCGACATCACCGGCTTTGGCCTCATGGGCCACCTCAGAGGCATGGTTAGGGGAAGCGGAGTCGGCGCAAACATCCGCGTAGCCGACGTGCCCGTCCTCCGAGGCACCTGGGACCTACTTGAGAAGGGCACCGTGCCCGGCGGAACATTCCGGAACATGTCCGGAGTAGAAGACACGGTGGACTGGGACGACAAGCTCAGCGATCAACAAAGGCTGCTGATGTGCGACGCACAGACCTCCGGCGGACTACTGATCTCGGTCCCAAAGGCCAAGTTGGACCAGTTGCTTTCCGAGTTGGCTGTCTCCAGTGTGGAGACCAGGGCCGTTGTGGGGGAGATCACCGCGGAGAACTCCGGCCGCATCAGGGTTACCGCTTAGACCAAGACCAGGTGCTTTTTTAACAAGCTTTCTTTAACGCAAGGCATACGAATGCTAAACTGGCTACCACTGCCAGATTGGCCGCCGGATCGGCCCTCTGTGGCAGACCAATGGAGATTCCTAACAGATGAAGCGACCTGACCAAGTGAAGACGGCGCCCGACCTGGGTTTGGGTGACCGGGTTCCCCCCGGGCAATTCCTCACCAAAAAATTCCCAGTACTGACCTACGGCCCCGAACCCAAGATCGACCTGAATACCTGGGAGATTCGCGTCTTTGGACTGGTGGAGCGGGAGATTACCCTGAACTGGGAACAGTTCTCCCAACTCAAATGGACCACCACTCTGGCCGATTTTCACTGCGTGACCCAGTGGAGCCAACTGGACAACACCTGGGAGGGCGTGAACATCCCAGACCTGGTGGCCGCCGCCGGTCCTAAGCCCGAAGCCAAGTTCATCATGGCCCACTGCTTCGGCGGGTACACCACCAACCTGCCATTGGAAATAGCCATGGATGAAGGGATATTGGCCCACAAGCAGGAAGGCGAGCCCCTGGGCATGAGCCACGGCTGGCCCCTGCGGCTGGTTGTCCCCAGCATCTACGCCTGGAAGAGCGCCAAATGGGTCAATGGCATAGAGCTCATGGCCGAAGACTCCCCCGGCTTCTGGGAGCAACGCGGCTACCACAACGAGGGCGATCCCTGGAAAGAAGAGCGCTTCTGGCCCGAACTCACTAAGAAATAACCTGCCAGGGTATCGAGAACAAATGGAGGCGGCTCTTTTTAACTAAGAGCCGCCTCCGTCATTCCAGCTTTCGTTGGAATGACGGAAATGATTTTTGCCACGCCACAATCATCCGTAGGCGCGGGTTTTCAACCCGCTTGCTCTGGTAAACACTCTTTATTTCGCAAACGAAATCCGTATCCAAACTTGGCGAGTTAAAACCACGCGCCTATGTGAATAATCCTCTCCGCCTTGAGAGGAGGAGGGTTAGTACGGCGGGCGAGCGTCCCGCGTAGGTCATCGAACAGCCGCCAGGCCTAGTTCGCCCTCATCCCTGCGAAAGCAGGAATCGACGGCGCCCAGACACATACAGCTTTTCTGACACGACCTACATGGATTCCGGCCTTCGCCGGAATGACGGGTGGGGCCGAATGACAAAATGGCCTGAACTTGAACCCAACAATCAAAAAAGAGCGGCTAGATAGTCGGCCTTTTTCGTTTAGCCTTAAGCAGTGATCAGGCTACTTGGGCGACTTTTTTGCGGCGCTTCTTGGCGGGCTTGGGAGCGTCAATCACATTCGTTTTCCCAGGCAGCGGTTGGGTATCCTCGATCAACTCGCCAGGCGTATCGTCTTTCAGGAATCCGCACTGGATACAGCTGACATACCGGCCGTGAATATCCTCCCCTGCAATTAAGTCACCGTGACATTTTGGGCATTTCTTAGAGTACATCATGATCAACCTCCTTTTTGCCTGTTTTATTAGCTTTCCCGGGACCAGATTTTGGCCCAGCCATTAACCGGATTATCTTAAATCATGTTATGCAGACTGTCGCATTAACGTTGACATGGAACGACTCAGAGTGTATCATATGGTTAATCGCCGGTCAACAAGTGGGCCGAAATACGGCCGAACGGCGAGGAGTCTTTCATGAACCAACAGCCAAGAACCAGAGTAGAAAACCGGGCCGGGACTCCGGACCAAACGCCTCCCACCCGTCCCAATAACACCGACATCTCGCCCGCCCAACCCACAAATGATCCGGCCAATGGTCTGGGCAGTAATGACCAAGCGGTGATCGAAGTCCAGGGCGTCTACATCATCAGCGTAGCCGCGCGAATCCTGGACATGCACCCCCAGACTTTGAGAAAGTACGAAAGGCTGGGCCTGATAAACCCGGGGCGGACCATCGGAATGCTCCGGCTCTACTCAACCGAGGACATCAAAAAGGTCCGGCTGATCCGGTACTTGTCTGACGAATTGGGTCTGAACCTGGCCGGGGTGGAATTCGCCTTAGCCGCATTCGACAACATGTCCGCCATCAAGCAGCGCATGGACGGTCGTCTCGAAGGTATCCCGGCGGCCCAGCAGGTTGTGCAAGAAGAGATGGACCTCTTATTCAACAGCCTGAACCTGCCGGTGGACCGATAACATCGGGCTTTAACGACCCATCACACCTAGGGGAATGCCTCAATGGGGAAAGGACCAAACGAATCAGATGACCAGCCAGAAGACATGGACGGTCAGCAAGAAAGTCCCGGCCTCGAGCAGGAACTGGAAGAGCTCTTGGCCCAGGCGGCGGTTGACCTGGACAGCCTCCCATTGGAGGACCAGGTGAGCACCTTGAAGACCAGTCTGGAATCGGCGCAGCAAGAAGCCGCCACGAACCTGGATGCTGCCCAACGGGCGCAGGCAGAGATGGTCAACTTCCGGCGCCGGACCGACGAGGACCGCATCGCCAACGCCAAATACGCCAACAGCCGGCTGATCGTCAACGTCCTCCCGGTTCTAGAAGAGCTGGAACTGGCCATCACTCATACCGAAGCCAACTCCGGAGGGGAGGGCAGCGTAAACGACTCCCTGCTGGAGGGCATCAAGCTGATCCAGCGGAAATTAACCGGCGTGCTAGAATCCGAGGGCGTGGCGGCCATCGAAGCCGTAGGCCTCATGTTCAACCCGCTGGAGCACGAAGCCCTGGGCACCGAAGAGACCGGCGACGTTGAGCCAGGCTACGTTACCCAGATACTGAGACCGGGTTTCCGGCTGCACGACCGGGTCATCCGGCCGGCCCAAGTCATGGTGGCTACGGCCCCCAAAGATAGTTAACAGATACCGGGACATAGATAAGAGATCCCAAAGCGATCCATCGCATCAATATAGTCACCAGTGCGTGAGTAGTTAGGAGAAACCAAATGGCTAAAGTCCTGGGAATCGACCTCGGAACAACCAACTCGGTCGCGGCAATTATCGAAGCCGGGGAGCCCGTGGTCGTGGAGAACGCTGAAGGCGGCCGCATCACCCCGTCCGTCGTTGCTTTGAACACGAAAACGGGAGAGCGTTATGTCGGCCAAGTCGCCAAGCGCCAGGCCGTAACCAACCCTGAGAACACCCTTTTCTCCGTTAAGCGCCTCATGGGCCGAAGGTTCAACGACGCCGAGATCCAAAACGCCATGGGCAAGCTGCCTTATAAGATCGTGGCCGGGCCCACCGGCGACGCGATGGTGCAGTTGGGCGAAGAAACCCACGCCCCGCCTCAGATTTCTTCCTTCGTGCTGGCAAAGATCAAGCAGGACGCCGAAGCCAAATTGGGCGAGAAGATATCCCAAGCCGTGATCACAGTCCCGGCCTATTTCAATGACGCCCAGCGACAGGCCACCAAAGACGCTGGCACCATCGCAGGGCTGGAAGTCCTGCGTATAATCAACGAGCCGACAGCCTCGTCCTTGGCCTATGGTTTGGACAAGATCCAGACTGACGCCACTATCGCGGTGTTCGACCTTGGCGGCGGCACCTTCGACATCACCATCCTCCAGATGGGTGACGGCGTCTTCGAGGTCAAGTCGACCAACGGCGACACCTTCTTGGGCGGAGACGACTTCGATCAACTGATTCTGGAATGGATGATCGACGAGTTCAAACAAGAGACCGGCATCGACCTGGCCGCCGACCGCATGGCCCTGCAACGCCTCCGCGACGCCGCAGAGCGGGCCAAGGTGGAGCTGTCCACCGTCCTTGAGACCGAGATCAACCTACCCTTCATCACCGCCGACGCCAGCGGACCGCAGCACATGGTCAAGACCCTGAGTCGGGCCAAGCTGGACCAACTGGTCTCAGGACTGGTCGACCGGACCGAGGGTCCCTGCCGGCAGGCCATTACCGACTCCGGCCTGAACGCCGGCGCCATCGACGAAGTGATCATGGTAGGCGGCATGAGCCGGATGCCCGCGGTGCAAGAAAAGGTCAAACAGGTCTTCGACAAGGAGCCCAACCGCAACGTGAACCCCGACGAAGCCGTGGCCATGGGCGCCGCCATTCAGGCGGGCGTGCTGGCCGGTGAGGTCGACGACATCGTCCTCTTGGACGTCACTCCTTTGACCCTGGGCCTCGAGACTCTGGGCAGCGTGATGACCACGCTTATTTCCAGGAACACCACCATTCCTACCAAGAAGAACGAGACTTTCACGACGGCCGCGGAGAACCAGACGACGGTGGACATCCACGTCCTTCAGGGCGAACGCTCCATGGCGTCGGACAACAAGTCCATCGGACGGTTCATGCTGGACGGCCTGCTGCCCGCGCCCCGTGGCATCCCTCAGATCGAAGTCACCTTTGACATCGACGCCAACGGCATCCTGAGCGTGTCGGCCCAGGACAAGGGGACCGGCAAGGAGCAGAAGATCGTCATCCAGTCGGGTTCCGGTCTGGAGAAAGAAGATATCGAGCGCATGGTCGACGAGGCCGCGCAGAACGAGGAAGCCGACCAGGTGCGCCGCGCCGAGGTTGAGACCCGCAATCAGGCCGACTCCCTGGTCTACAGCACCGAGAAGCTGCTGGTGGACAACGCGGACAAGGTCCCTGAGGAGCTCAAAACCGAGGTTCAGGGCAAGATCGACGCGCTGAAGGCGGCTATCGCCGCCAACAACACCGCCGAGATGCAGACCGCGACGACCGAGCTGAACGGCGTCATGCAGCGCTTGGGCGAGGCGGTGTACAGCCAGGCCGCCCAGCCAGAAGGCGGCGACGATGCTGGGACTGACTCTCCCGGAGAGGGCGGAGAGGGCGGAGACGGTGGAGACGAAGAAGGACCATCTGACGACAGCGAGGGCACCGTTGAAGGTGAATTCCGGGAAGTTTGATCGAAGTTTAATCCCGCTGGCACTTACGGTTTGACCTAAGTGTCAGGTGTGGGTGAGAATCTAGGTAGGAAAAGGGTTTGAATTTCCCTTGCATATCGCCTTAATTAACTGCGAACATAACAGTCAAACTTGGTTATTATGTTCTTTAAGGAACCCGGTCTGCTATACTGGGTGTAGCGAAAGCCCGGACTCCTTAACGAACAAATAGAGACCCCAATATGGATCTATCTTCGATTTTTCGAAGGTAACGGTCGATGGAGGTAGCATGAGCGGACAACAAGATCAGGCAGACCCGGAGGTCCTAGGTGAGGACACGACACAAGAGGTGATGTCGAACTTGGACTCTGATATTGATACACCGGTTGTTGGCGTTGAATGGCGTGTGTCCGGCATCGACAAGGATTTGACTCCGCTTCAGTATCACTATCTGAGCCTGCTGCAGCGCTTGGTGGCCCTCAAGAACACCTATCAGACCGACGCCGACTACGAGGCTTGGATGATGGGAGCTCTCAATAAGTCTGTCTATTCTACGTTGCGCGATTGCATCGAGGCCAACGTGGGTGACGATGCTAAAGAGTTGCTCAACAATGAGCAGCACGTAAACTAGCTAGCCCAAAACCTGGAACTAAAAAGAGGGCGGTGGCATAGGCCACCGCTCTCTTTTTTACTTAACACCAGCACTTGTTGACCGGGCCGCCCACGCCGCCGTCACCCCGTGCGTGGCGAGGGGTTTCTTTGCTCTCAGCCACCATGGCGCAGCCGCAACGAGATTCCTCCGCTGTCGCCTCGGAATGACAGGGATAGGAGAAATCCCAACAGTATCTACCTCAATCCATGCAGCGGAAAAATCTGCTGGCGGATCTGGGCCACCATGTCCCCTAGATGCCTTCTGATGTCTGTCTTGATGTCGGGCGGTATCTCCGGACTTAACTGGTCTCTCAGCCGTCCCGCCCCGTGCTCCTGGGCAAAGGCCGCTGGAAGCTGGTCCGGCCATTCGGTATCGAGCATGACCCCGTATGCCAGGGTCCACGCTCGGGCCACCGCGTTCACGTCGTAGCCGCCGCCTCCCATCGCCAGCCAAGGCAGCCCCAGGGCCGACAACTGGCGGACCGCCTCGATGTAGCCCTCGGTGGTCACCTGCAGATGGGTCAGGGGGTCGCTGTGATAGCTGTCGATCCCCAATTGGGTCACCAGCACATCGGGGTCAAACGCCCGGACCAGCGGAGGCACCACCTGGCTGAAGGCCTCAATATAGTCGTCGTCGGCGGTGTAGGGGTATAGCGGCAGGTTGACCGAGTAGCCTAGGCCCGCGCCTTCGCCCAGTTCGGCCACAGCGCCTGTGCCTGGAAATAGGTACCGGCCCGATTCATGGACCGAGATGGTCAGCGCCCGGTTATCGTTGTAGAACGCCCCTTGGACGCCGTCTCCGTGATGGGCGTCGATGTCCACATAGGCGACCCGCATGCCCCGCTTCAAGAAATAGTGCACCGCCAGCGCCGGGTCGTTGAACACGCAGAACCCGGAGGCGTTGCCGGCTGCCGCGTGGTGCAGCCCACCCGAGATGTTGAACGCCGCGCCGACCTCTCCGCTGGCCACCATCTCAGCGGCCAACAACGACGCGCCAGTGCTCAGGGTCGCAGCCTCGAACATATTGGGATACACCGGGTTGTCCCCCTGGCCGCTAAAGCCGAACCGCGCGCCGTCTACCCCGCCGGCGCCTGAGCCCAGAGCTTTGACCGCGGCAACGTATTCCGGCGTGTGCAGCCAGGTCAGCTCTTGATCGGTGGCGGATCGGGGGTCCAGAAGCACCGCCTCGGGGTTGTCGAAGGCACCGTATTCCTGGAGCAACTGGTAGGTATATCGCAGGCGCACCGGGCGCATGGGGTGGTCCGATCGTAACTCGTGGCGGGACAGGGCGTCCTCATAAATGAAAGCAGCGCGACGCATATCTTGACCGCCTAGCAAAGTGGGCAAAGCCACCTGAATCTTGTGCCATTCGAGTCTATTCAAGCTGTCATCGCGGGTCAAGGTAGGCGTGGCGGTGGCCAAAATCCAGGAAAATCCGCATAGCCTGCCCCAATGGAAATTGGATCGGGCTAGGTATCATAGCTAAATTGGGCATTGTCCCGCTGCCCTTGGTTGTGCGTATCCGGTGAAATGGTTCACTCCCGGTTTCTTTATCGGTTCTAAGGGACGGCAACCAGTCAATTAGGAGCAATATTCACCATGGTCAACGGAAACGAGATCAACGAGAACTTCCAAGATCGCTTGAGGCAAGCGGAATCCGCTGAAAGAGAGATGCAGCGGCTACAACCATTGGCTGCCGAAGCTCCCAATTTGCGTCTGCAGAAGGCCAAAGCCCAGAAGGCAGAGGAGCGCCGGCGCGCCAAAGAGGACTCCCTGTCCAAGGCCAGACTCTCCGCCCAAGCCGCCGCCGACAAGCAGAACCGGGTGCCCGAGTTGCTGGGCCATGCCGCCCGCGCCGTGATCGAGTTCTACACATTGTTGAAAGAGATCGACAGCTCCCGAAGCCAAGCCATGGAAGCCCTATCCGTTGCCGACCGTGTCGACTACGACATCGAATTGGAAGAGGGTGAAGAGCACGAGAATTCCATGGACCGGGACACCCGAGGCCTCGCCTACGCCCTAGCAGCCCGCCACGGCGACACCAAGATCAAGCAGATGTTGGAAGACCTGGACCCCGAGTTCACCATGCTCAGAGGCTGCAACCTGGACGAACCGCTCTACCGCGATGTGGCCAATTTCGTGGTCCGTCACGCCGTGCCCAAAGAAGCCCCGCCCCAGGCTATGATGAGCACCATTTCCGATGTGCCGCCCCCCGCCAGAGAACCCGTGACTCCGTTCCCGGACCACTCGCCCGGGAGTTCCTTTAGCCCAGCCGACGAGACCGACGAACTCAGCGTCTAGACCGGCTCCCAGTCCTTCTCAACGACCTCACGTCCCCAACTCGTAACGGGAGATACTGATATGGCTTCTTTGGACACCTACGCCGACAAATATCCCAGCATCCGCATGGAGCGCCACAACGGCATCCTGCAGATGACCTTCCATACCGACGGCGGCCCCCTCCAATGGGGTGGTAGCCCTCATGAGGAGTTCTCAAGGGTGTTCGTGGATGTTGGCAGCGACCGTGAGAACCGTATCGTCATCATGACCGGCACAGCCGATGCTTTCACCGGCCCTCAGGGCACCCCGGAGCGGACGCCCAAACGCGCGCCCAAAGAGTGGGACCAGACCTATTGGGAAGGCAAACGCATCCTGACCAGCCTGCTGGATATCGAAGTGCCTATGATCAGCGCCATCAACGGGCCGGCGCTTAGGCACTCGGAGATTCCCCTGCTCTGCGACATCGTCCTCGCCTCAGACACCGCCGCATTCCAAGACTCGGGCCATTTCATGAGCGGTTTGGTTCCCGGCGACGGCATGCATATCATATATCCCTTGCTGTTGGGGCTGAACCGGGGCCGTTATTTCCTGTTCACTGGCCAGAAGATCGAGGCCCACGAAGCCAAGGAGCTGGGCTTGGTGAGCGAAGTCATGCCTCAGAGCGAGCTGCTACCTCGTGCCTGGGAGCTGGCGGAACAAATGGCTAAGCAGTCAGACATCGTGCTGCGCTACAGCCGGGTGGCCATGACCCTGGTGGTGAAGCGCCTGGTCCACGACATTCTGGGCTACGGGCTGGCCCTGGAAGGCCTCGGCTCGGCCGATACCATGTTGAATCAACGATGAACCGATAGGGACCGTACCTGCTCGCGCCTGGCATATATCCGGCCAAATAGCGCGGCGGGGCTTGAAAATTCGCAGCCATTCTGGCAATATGAGCCCATGCGAATCGGCGCTTTTGAACTGAACGAACCACTACCAGAGTTGAGAGACCCTCACGTCTTCGCCATGGTGCGTCCTTGGGTGGACGTCGGCAGCGTGGGAACTCTTACGCTAAACCGCTTGGAACGCTTCATGGGTTCCAAGGAATTGGGCCGCCTGGTGCGTCCGGGAACGTTCTTCGACTTCACCCGCTACCGGCCCAATATGCGCCTGGTGGACGACAAGCGCGAGGTCAAGATCCCCAACAGCATCATCCGCTACGCCATCACCGACGATGGCCCCGACTACCTGTTCCTCCACCTGATGGAGCCCCACTCCAACGGCGAGGACTACACCGATTCCATCCTGGAAGTCGTGAACCACTTCAACGTGAAGCGCTATTGCCGCCTGGGCGCCATGTACGACGCAGTGCCCCACACTCGGCCGCTGCTGGTGACCGGCAGTTTGGGCGACGTTGTCCAGAACCGCCCGGTTCCCAACTTCAAGGTCCGTCAGAGCACCTACCAGGGCCCGACCACCATCATGAACTTGCTCTCCGAGGGCATCGAGAAGGCCGACATCGAGTCCATCAACTTCATGGTACACCTACCTCAGTACGTGCAGTTGGAAGAGGACTACGCCGGCACTTCACGCATGATCGAGGTCCTGTCTTCGGTTTACAACAACATCCCCGCCGACTTGGCGCCGGTGCGCCGGGGACAGCGTCAGTACCGGGAATTGAACTCGACCCTGGACCGTAACACGGAGCTCAAGACTCTGATTCAACAGATGGAAGCCTATTACGACGCCCAGTTGGATTCAGAAGAAGCTTCTTCGGCTCCGGTGGATGGAAAACCCGAATCCGCCACCCAATTGTCGCCTGAGATCGAACAGTTCCTCAGCGAATTGGGCGGACGCCTAGACTCAGACTCCGAAGAGTAACGGCGGGCGGCTCAGCCGCGTTTCCTTCAGGTTTTACCCTCAGGTGTCTTGTATTCAACACCTTTTAACCTTTCAGAATAATTGCTTGCTATAATTGCACGTCTATCCCAGAGCACACAGGTGATTCCCCAATGGAACTGAAGCTCTTTGTCCAAGGTTGTTTCGAGCAGCATTACAACTCCATGATGCGCGCCGTTGACGGGCTTACCCCCGCCGAGATGGCCTGGACCCCCAACGACCAATGCTCGTCCATTGCATTCTTAGTCTGGCATTACGGCCGCACCCTGGACCGATGGCTGCACACTCGCTTAAAGGGAGACGCCCAGGTGTGGGAAGGCGGCGACTGGGCTGAGAGACTGGGCCGCGCCCCCGCTGTTGAGGGCGACACCGGCTACGGCTTCACGGTAGACGATATAAAAATCTACAGGGCCCCAGACACAACGGCGCTGTTGGAATACGTCGCAGCGGTCCGCCAGGAAAGCATCGAGTTTTTCGATTCCCTGAGCGATTCCGACTTCGACGACATGGTTGTGATCAACCCAAGGGGCGGCACCATGGCCCTAGTCGTCATGTGTCAACAGCTACTGTGGGAGTTCAACCAACACGGCGGGCAGATAGGCTACATGCGTGGCGAGCAGCGAGGATTGGAAGACCCGGGATATTCCGGTGGGCTATTGGAGTCGCTCGCTAAAAATGCCTGATAGCCCCTCTTGTTGATGGTCCAGCTCACCTGCGCCGACGAGCACCTGGACCCCTTCAACACATGGTACAACAGCCACCTTCCCGATCTGCTGCGCATCCCTGGCCTCGACTGAGGCCAGAGGTAATCAATCTTGAAGGTAACAAGAGCGGCGCCACCAGGTTCACGACGTTGTATGGGATCAGAGACGCTTCGGACCTGACCTCAATACTCGGCCGCAGCGGCACCCCTGACTCTCACTCGATCGCGGCCAGCGAGTTTGCCGCCTTCAGCCAACTGGAAGACATGTCCGGCCACGTGGCCAATGCCTACGAGCAGATAAGTGGCAGCCCGCTCAGGGCGCCACTGCTGGAATCAGACCGGCCCATAAGCATCGTCTCGGCCGGCGTAGACCCGGAGCACGAAACCGAGTGGAATCGCTGGTACACCGAGTCCCATGTTCCAAGCCTGCTGAAGATTTCTGGCTACGTGATGGCCGGGCGCTTCCGAGTCTTAGAGCATCCCGCGTTGGGCGGGTTCAATTCAGGCCCCAAATACCTGGCTATCCACAAGTGTGAGAACGAAGACGTGCAGCCCACGCTCCAGCCCGGCGAAGCCATGCACCCGGAAGCACGAGCCGAGCTGGACCGCTGGATTTCATACGGCGCGCTTCACGTCCTGATTTCGGTTGGGGCTGTTAACGCCTGATCTCAAAGCACTTCAAGTAGCCAGGGTCATGGCTGCAAGGGCAACAGGATTGATTGTTTCAATGGCGAGCCGCGGGGATGGTATTCGGCACGGCCGTTGCCAATCCAGGCGAATTGATCATGTTTGGATCGATTTGTGTCAATCTCTCAAGTTAAATGGGGATTGATTCGATGGTATCAACCGTCCGGTGATGCACTTATCTAAGCGTCAAATCTTAACCCAAACAGCTCCTCAAGAATTTCCTCAACCAGAATCCAATAATCGCCTATTTCATCATCAGTTATCCCAGTGTTCGCTTTTTCGTGTACGAGTTTCATCCTTAAACAGTAATAAATATAAGTTATCCTCCGTAATTCGTCTGACAATTCGATGATTTTTTTGACTTCTTGCTGTACAACGGCAGGTACTTCAATTTTCTCGACATTGTGTCCTCAGAGAGGTATTCCTCGATTTCGCTAATCTCTTCAGACCAAGCGTCTTGTCGCTAATATGCCTCTATGCTATCCTTTTCAAGTTCCCTCAGGCGTGAAATTCGCCAATTTTATTCGTGATTCGGTGACATGACCCAACCAGCAAATAGCGGCCACAAAGGCGTGATCTTCTCCGGCATGCGGCCCACGGGGCTGCTCCATCTGGGCAACTACATGGGCGCCTTGGAGAATTGGGTCACGCTCCAGGAAGACTACAACTGCATCTACTGCGCCGTGGACATCCATGCGCTGACCACCTTGGAGTCCGGGGAAGAAGTCAAAGACATCAAGCCCAACATCGAAGACATGATCCTGGACTGGCTGGCGGCCGGCATCGACCCGGAGAAGAGCATCGTCTTCATCCAGTCCCACGTCCCGGAGGTCATGACCCTACACACGCTCCTCAGCATGGTCACCCCCCTGGGCTGGCTGACGCGCGTGCCTACCTTCAAAGACAAGGTGCGCCAGATGCACGAGACTGAAGAGACGGTGAATTACGGGCTAGTGGGCTATCCGGTGCTCCAGACCGCCGACATCATCCTCTACAAGGCCGACACGGTGCCGGTGGGGCGAGACCAGGTGCCCCACATAGAATTGTCGCGGGAGATCGTGCGCCGGTTCAACAACATGTTCGGCGAGACCTTCCCTGAGCCGCAGGCCAAGCTGACCGAAGCTCCGCTAATCCTGGGCCTAGACGGCCAGAACAAGATGTCCAAGACCCTGGACAACCATGTGGACCTGGCCGCCACGCCCGAGGAGACCACCAAGCGCATGCTGACGGCCTTCACCGATCCGCAACGGATACGCCGTGACGACCCTGGCCGCCCTGATATCTGCAACATCTATTCGCTGCACAAGATCTTCGGCGGCGCCGCGGGCACCCAGACCGTCTACGATGAGTGCACCACCGCCACACGGGGCTGTGTCGACTGCAAACGCCATCTGGCCGACAGCGTTAACGACTATCTCAAAGACCTGCGGGAACGGCGCGAGGAAATCAAGGCCCGGCCCGGCTACGTCCAAGAGATTCTCCACGAGGGCGGCAAGAAGGCCAGGGCCGTCGCCCAAGAGACCATCGCCGAGGTCTACGAGAGGATGGGGCTCGGCTAGCCTCGAGTTGTCAGATATCAGCTTTTTTCGGAATCTTTTACTCTAGATAGTGGGTTTTTATGCCTGATGAACTGCCGGTTTCTAAGGATGGTCGTGGGGCCATGGACGTTGCTTTGGAGGCTGCCCGCGCTGCTGGGGCCATCATTCGTGATCGGTTTAGCTCGGAGCATGAAGTCCACTTCAAGGGCCGGTCCGACATCGTGACCGATGTCGACCTGGCGGCCGAGAAAACGATCTTGGACTTGCTCATGGGAGAATTCCCCGAGTTCAGCATCTTGGCCGAGGAGTCCAAGCCCGTGGACGGAGATTCTCCCTACAAGTGGGTGGTCGACCCCTTGGACGGCACCCGGAACTATGCCCACGGCATCCCCCACTTCTGCACCATTATCGCCCTAGCCAAGGACGACCAAATCATCGCCGGCGTGACCTACGACCCTGTGCGCGAGGAGATGTTTACCGCCATCGAGGGCCAAGGTGCCTTTCTCAACGGCGCAAAGATCACGGCGTCCGACACCACCGAACTCAGCCAAAGCCTGCTCTGTTGCGACCTTGGCTACGTCGACGAGAAAGCCGGACAAGCCCTGGACTTGGTCCGTTCGCTGTGGCCGGGCATGTACAGCGTCCGGTTCATGGGCTCGTCAGGCTTGGGGCTGGCCTACGTCGCCGCCGGACGGGTCGACCTCTACTTCCACCACTCCCTGATGCCCTGGGACGTGGCAACCGGCCTGGTTCTGGCCCAAGAAGCCGGCGCCAAAGTCGTAGACCGCCAAGGCAACGCCGGCGCACTCTTCACCCCCAGCGTAATAGTCTCCAGCCCAACCCTAGTAGACCAATTCCTCAAAGAGACTGACGGGCAGCCCTGGCGGACGCAGAGTTAGCCGGACTTCTTTGGCTGCCAATTTCGGCTTGCCTTAGCATCTGTCGTCACGGGAAGATGGTAGAAACGCCTTTGGCATTTCTATAAAGAATCATGTTGCCAACCTCCATACTCAAAACGCCAGCCTAGTGTTTTCTATACTGATAGTAGCTATTGTCGCTGCCTGTGGTGGCGATTCCGATACCTACACGGGTGAAGAAAACCAATGCCTGGACATCTTCTGCCCAGGACCGCGTTCCTCGCCGATCACCCTATCTCCATTTCTGAATCGGACTCCCGGAAGATGAAGTCGTATGTGATCACACCTCTGGCTATGGAACCGGTACAAACATTCCGGTTTGCCGTCGGGGTTTAGACAGCTGAGTAGTCACGTTACCTGTCCTAACAGATGTCTCCTGGACCATCGACCCTGCAATCGGCGCATTCACGGTGGACCTCGAAACAGTGCACGGTTCGGTGTTCACCATCGACGCCAACAACGAAAATGGCGCGCACAACCAGTCAACGGAGATCACGGTCTTCACACAAGATATGAATCCGTTTATCGGGAGTTGGCGCGAAGACGATGCTGAGAGCATCGGCGAATTACTGTTCACCACCAATGGCCAATACACGGTGAATTGGACGATGCTGGAAGATTATATTGACCTGTTTGGGACATACGAGTTCGTCACCGCGACGGGCGCGATCGACCTCAATTTTGAATGGAACCGAATCAAAACAGCAGGGTTCAGCGGCGCTGGGTCGTTCCGCTTCGAGGAAGGAAACTTGATTCTGGAAGGGATCTATACCGGCGGTCTAAACTCGAAGCTGGGCACCGGTGACAAGGTCTGCTCCCACCGCTTTATTCCGCGCTCCTAGCTACTACTTAGTCCCCGGTCCCTGGTTCCCAAACATCACTTCCGCCGACACCAGGTCGTCCACCTCTGCCTGGCTGAAGCCGCGCTCCAGCAGCACTTCGTAGGTGTGTTCGCCCAGCATGGGGGCTCGGGTGCGAATCTGGCCCGGGGTGACTGATAGTTTCACTGGGATTCCAATGTTATGTATGGTGCCCAGGTCGGGGTCTTCCAGGTCGACCAGCATCTTGCGAGCCAATACTTGTGGGTCTTTGTAGACCTGGTCCATGTTGTAGATCGGCCCGGCCACCACCCTCGCTTCTTCAAGCATCTTGAGCCAGTTGCTGCTGGTGTCTGTGGTGAACGTTTCTTCCAGCAAGGCGGCCAGTTCATCCTCGCGAGCCTTGCGGTCGCCGGGCAGGATGAAACGCGGATCGTCGATCAGCGCCTCCAGGCCGATGGCCCGGCATAGTTGCTCCCAGGTTGGCTGGGTGGCGGCACCGATGTTCAGGTAGCCGTCCGACGTGCGCAAGGCCTGGTAGGGGGCAGAGACCCGGTGGGCCGAACCCAGGGGGCCGGGAATCTCCTCGTCGGCAAAGTAGACCGACGACTCCCATACCGTATAGGCGATTCCGGCCTCCATCAGCGAAGTGTCCACTTGCTGGCCCTGCCCGGTCTTCAGCGCGTGGATGTAGGCACAGAGAATACCGTTTGCCGACAGCAGCCCCGCCGATATGTCGGTGATAGGCACGCCCACCTTGGCCGGCGGCATACCTGGGTGGCCGGTGATGCTCATCAGCCCGCTCACACCCTGGGCCACCAGGTCGAACCCGCCCTTGAGAGCGTCCGGCCCCGTGTTGCCGAAGCCGGACACGGAACAATAGATCAAGCTGGGCTTGATGGCGGCCAGCGTCTCGTAACCCAAGCCCAGCCGGTCCATGACCCCAGGTCGGAAATTCTCCACCACAGCGTCGGCACCCTCCACCAAACGCTTGAACATGGCCTGACCAACCTCATTGCGAAGGTCCACCGCCAGGCTACGTTTATTCCTATTTAGGGCCAGGAACCCGGCCGACCAGTCCTTGATGAAGGGCGGGCCCATGCGGCGGTTGTCGTCGCCGCCGTTGGGCTTCTCCACTTTGATCACGTCGGCTCCCATGTCGGCCAACACCATGGTGCAGAAAGGCCCGGCCATGATCTGGGTCAGGTCCAGCACCACCATCCCCGACAGGGCTGAATCGATCGTCATGTATCCACCTTTACGCTAAGACTAGCTGACGAATTCTAGCGTATGGCGGTTGGCGGCTCAATGACCGTCATGATGTCCGGGTTCTCGTTGGTGACCCTCTCCTGGGAATGTACGTGCTGTTTCGGGTCATCTGGGGAAGGCTCGGTATAGAAATCCCCTTCCATCCGATAAAACTCTTTGTCTACCGGCGGCAGCCCGCCGTTGGGCAGCGCGATGATTGAGCCGTACATCCCCGAAGACACGTGCATCACGACGGGCCCGACTGCGCACTGATAAACGAACGCACCTCTTTCAATGCCTGGAACTGGAATGTGGTCTGTTGTCCGGGTCCCACGACCGAGGCCGCCCCTCCGCTCATCGTTCCCGTCGCAGCATGCAGGTCGATGCTGTGGGCAAATCTGTTGCCTGCCAGGTTCTTGATGGTCAATTCAACCCAGTCTCCAAGCCGGACGACGATGGCCGGCCCAGGAACCGACCCATTAAACGTCATGAACCGGAAAGTGTCCCGCGGCGCAATTTCCTTTTCAACTTCAAGGGTTTCTAGGGTTACCCGGACGTTCTTGGGGTCACCGTTGCAGTCCGGAATCTCCGGCAGAGCGGGGTGGGCACTAGATTTAGGTCAACGTTCTGGGGTTTTACCTCATCGAATGATCGAGACTCATAGGCCGGGGCGACTCCGTCGCCATCGGACGCCGAGACTGCTGCGGCATCTTCGTCCGAGCCGCAGGCCATGGCGAGAATCACGAATATTCCAACGATCAGCATCAATAACTGTTTCTTGCTTAGCATCAGTTTTCACTCCTTCCAATTTCGCCTGGTCCGTTCCTATTCAGTCCTAATCTCAGTGGTTGGTTCGCGGTAAACCCGAGTTTGGTTGACCAGCGAATCCATTGATTGTGAAAAGCATCTCAAACAATTGCAGGATGCCGCTTTCGCATGCGGTATTAACATCCGGGCATCAAAACGGGGCCACTTGATCGAATTCCCAAAGGAAAAAAGGTCCGGGTAAAGCAATAGGCGGACTATATCTTTCACGAGCTAACACGCAGCATCTGCCCCGAGTGCAAAACGGTGATATGCGCCGACCGTTATCAGTTGGACATGGCCAAGCTGATCATTGGCGAAACCCCCACCCCGATGGGCTGGGCCTGACCAACAAGCTTGGCCGCCTCACGGAAATGGAGTCCAGAGACGTGGAGGACGACTTGGTCAGCGCCCGAGGAGAGAGCGCTCAGGCATTGGGCCGTGTTGTTCCGCTGCACCGTGCTGAGGGAGGAGTTCGGCGCCGAATCCGTGCGTCATGCCCACGATGCGGCGCCGGAATCGGGCCGCGCCCACTTCGTCCAGGGCGATGCCGAGAACCCGCCCCTGCAGACCGGGGCTTTCAACGCCCCGGTGTACGAATGCTCCATAAGCCTGTTCATGAACAAAGCCCTGGCAGTGGCCGAGACCGCCCGGTTGCTCAAACTGGGCGGCAGATTCGGGCTCAGCGACGTCACCATCAAGCCCCGGTGGGTTGCCCGCTGAGTCGGAGGGCGACCTGGACCAGGTGCTCTGCATGACCAGCGCCCTGACTGCGGATGGCTATGTCGACCTGTTGAAAGAGGGTGGTTTCACCGTCACGGAACGCCTGGACGCCTCCACGGAGATCATCAAGATACTTGACGAGGTGGAAGGCAAACTGGCGGCGTTCTTGGCCTTTCAGCGCATGATCGGCGTCGCCACCGGGGACAGCCAACTGGAGCGGTCGCTTGAGTTGGTGGCCAAGGTCAGGGAGATGGTGGCAGCCGGAGAATTGGGCTACTGGCTCTACGTTGGAGAAAACGGGACTAGCTAATCCCTACACCAGTATCCGGTAGGCCCACCCAACTATACCCATCCCTCCGGCAGGTATATGATTGAACTGAGGATAGTCCTCCATCCACTTTATCCATCATGACCACTACACCCTCCATACCAGTCCTCTATACCCGGTTCCTTACCCTTCCGGCCCAGAGGCCAGAAACACACGATGATTGAAGACCTATATCTGGTCCGAAATATGGTGATAGCTGTCGCAGCCGGGTACTTCTTGGGCGCTCTACCCTTCGCCCACATCGCCTCCCGCATCAAGGGTATCGACGTTTTTACCACCGGCAGCACCCTGGCTGGCACCGCCAATGTGTTCTTCAATGTGGGACACCGCACTGGCGCGCTGGTCTTGGTCGGCGATGTGGCCAAGGGAGGCGCAGCCGTATTCACCGCCTGGGCGTTGGGCGTTCCTCCGGCCCTGATATTGGTCGCCGGCGGCGCCGCCGTGGTGGGCCATTGGAAGTCGGTCTTCACCGGGTTCAGGGGCGGCGACGGCATGGCCCCATTGATGGGAGTTTCCTTGGCGTTGATGCCGGCTCTGGCCGTGTCGGGAGTGGCCGCCGGTCTGGCGACCATCGTGCTCATGCGGCATTCGCCACTGCGGTCCACCTGGGGAGTGTCAGCCTGTTTCCTGGTCATGCTGGCGACTAGCCAATACCACCAGATCGAACGTGACTTAGTGTCCGGGTTGGTCGTTCTGGCTGCGATGGTCCTGCTTCGGAGCATGTTCACTCGCCGCCGGAGATTATCGGTTGCGTCCCACCCGGTCTACCCGGACAGCGAAGACGCTGACGGCCTAGAAGATGCCGAAGCTCTAGACACAGATCCCAACGCTGACCTGGGGCACGCCACCTCCGGCCCCCGTTAGACCTACGGGTTAGACTTAATCGGCCTGGCCGTCGATCTCCGTACCGTTGTTCCCCAAGCGTAAACTTCTCATCTCCAAAGCCCACGACAAGTGATCATCTTTGGCGGCGTCATCGGCCCACTGCGGGGCGATCTCCAGCACCCGGTCAAGGTGCGTCAAGCAGGCGGCAACATCCCCTGTGCGCGAATAGAGGCGAGCGGCGTTGTAGTGGGCGGATGCCAACCCAGGATTAACTTCTAGCGAGCACTTGTATTCTTCCAACGCCCCTTCCAAGTCGCCCATGACCTCCAAGACAGCGCCCCGATTGCTGGAGGCCTCGGCGAACGACGGACGCAGCTCCAAGGCCGCGTCGAAGTCCTCGATGGCATTCTCGTAATCCCCCAAGGCATCGTAGGTCAGACCGCGGTTGTTGAACGCTTCGGCGTCATCTGGGGTGAGCTGAATCACCTCGCTGTAATCGACCAGAGCTTCATGAAGGTTGCCCAAGTAGTAATTGGTCCGGGCCCGGTTGAACAGGGCCAACGAATTCTCCGGGTTGATCTCGGCTGCTTTCGTATAGGCGTCTATCGCTTCGGCGTGCAGCCCCAGCTCGTCTAGAGACGCCCCACGGTTCAAATAAGTGTTGGAGATGTTGGGGCTGATGTCGTTTACCCTATCGAACTGGTCCACGGCTTCCTGATGCCGTCCAGCCTGGGCCAGCAGGATTCCCCGGTTATACATGGCATGAACGTACTTTGGGTCTAGCTCGATGGCCCGGCCATAGTCGGCCAGGGCTCTCTCGGTCTGACCCAAGTCGTCGTTCCCGTTGCCCCTCTGATAGAAAGCCTCGGCCAACATCGGATGCTGAACCAACAGGTCGGTAAATTCACGCACCGCTTCTTCCGGGATCTTCAAACGCAGGTAAGTAAGCCCCAGGTTGAAGCGGGCATCGGCGTTGAACGGCTCGTCAGCCAGGATGGACAGATAGACGTCTGAAGCTTCGGCGTGGCGTCCGACGGCATAACAGCCGTTGGCAAACACCAATAAGTCTTTGGGCAACACCGCGCCCTCACCATCTTTAAATGTGCCCTCCGCCGCTGCTACGGCATCTTCGAGAGTGGCCCGGACATCCGGACTCAGCCTTGAGCCTCTTGGCCGAGGGGTGATGCGGCCGGAGCCGGTGGCGTATCTTTCCAGCAACGTCGCCAGGGCAACCAGGCTCTTCGTGGAGGGCCCGTTTTGGGCGTGGTCAGTCAAGGAGTGGAACCTTCCTGAATCGGATTAGATCAGGCAGCCGGGGCAGCCTGCGAAATATGAGACTACAGCATATCATTCCAGGGGCAGGCGCTGAATAATCGTCGCCCCTGGTTGGTCATCTCGTTGAAGAATCGACAGGCCAGACGTACAATTACCGCTAAATACAGATTATGTCGGGTCTGCCCGGCAAACTATTAAATTCAGGCAAGCATCAGGAGTCTAACGTGGCCGAAGCAAGCACCATCATCTACACCCACCCAGATTGCGCCTATTCCCAAGCCGCTAAGATGGAATACCGCAAGAACAAGGTGGAGTACACCGAGGTCAATCTAGCCAAGCAAGCCGATCAGATCCCCGCACTGTTGGCGCTCACTAGCGGAGAGCGGGTAACGCCAGTCATCGTGGAAGGCGGCGTCGTAACCATCGGCTTCAAAGGCGGCACTTGAGACTTCTAACCGGGCCAGTTGACCCAATATTTTGTGATTCACACAAACCTGAACATTTGTACTGACATTTTCTCCTTGTTGGGTTGTGGAAATGGATGTTAGGATGCGCCGCAGATTGGAACGGCGGGAGCTGGACCGAAACAAGGCGCCTGACGCTGGATTAAGGATGGGTGAGGATGACGAGCACAGAAAAGACGGATAAAAACAGGCAGGACTCCCTAGAGACCGCACTGGGTCAAATCGAGAAGGACCACGGCAAGGGCGCGGTGATGCGCCTTGGCGAGATTTACAATTCTCTGGTCACCGAATGCATCCCCACCGGGTCTCTAGCTTTGGACATCGCTTTGGGCATCGGCGGGATACCCCGTGGACGGGTCACCGAGGTCTTCGGCGCGGAGTCTGCCGGTAAATCGACCCTGGCCATCCACATCATGGCCGAGACCCAGAAACTGGGCGGGATCGCCGCCTACGTCGACGTTGAGCACGCCCTCGACCCCACTTATGCCGGCAACTGCGGCCTCCAGTTGGACGACCTGCTGATCGCCCAGCCAGACAGCGCCGAGCAGGCATTGGACATCACCGAGCAACTGGTCCGCAGCGGAGCAGTCGACGCCGTGGTGATAGACAGCGTAGCCGCTCTGGTGCCCCAGGCTGAGATCGAAGGCGACATGGGCGATACCCACGTCGGACTGCAGGCCCGCCTCATGTCCCAGGCCCTACGCAAACTGACCAGCACCATTCACCGGTCCAAGACTGCCGTGATCTTCATCAACCAGATCCGGGAGAAGATCGGCGTCACCTATGGCAGCCCCGAGGTCACGCCCGGCGGCCGAGCCCTCAAGTTCTACAGCTCAGTGCGCATCGATCTGCGCCGGGTTGAATCCATCAAACAGGGCGCCGAAGTCATGGGCAACCGGGTCCGGGCACGCGTCGTCAAGAACAAAGTCGCCGCGCCCTTCCGGATAGCCGAGTTCGACATCATGTTCAACCTGGGAATCAGCAAGATGGGCGACATCTTGGAGATCGGGGTGGAGCAGGGCATCATCAAGAAATCCGGCGCCTTCTATTCTTACGGTGAGACCAAACTGGGCCAGGGCCGGGAAAACTCCAAGGAGTTCTTAATCCTCCACCCTGAGATTGCCGCCTCAGTCGAAGGCCGTCTCCGCAGCCCGACCGATGAGGCTGAAGCGACCCCAGCCTCGGCGTCTGCGAACGAAGAAACGCCCAACGGCGACTCGGTCGCGGACATACTCTCCGGTGCCGCCTCCTTAGAGACTGACGAGGAAGACGAAGAGTAGGCTGCTCTTAGGCAACCAACCACACCAGCAAACATCGCTGATGGCGTTCTTCCACGGAAAAGCGCCATCAGCTTGCACAACATGCTTGGTAACCCACGGCATAGTTAATCCGGAGCATTACGATGCCTGAACCCCGAAACCCGACTGGACATTCCGTCTCTACCCACCAGAAGGCCAAGAACGCCGCCTTGCGCTTGCTTTCATACCGGTCCCGATCGGAAAAAGAGGTCCAACGCCGGCTCCAAGGCCGATTCAGTACGGATGTGATTGAGCGGACAGTTTCCGACCTCCGCCGACAGGGATTGCTAGACGACGCAGCCTTCGCCAAGGAATGGCGGGAGCAGCGGGAGAGATTCCGGCCCCGGGGACCGGCGGTGATTCGGCAAGAGTTGCAAAAGCTGGGGGTGGACCGCGAGGTCATCCGGGAAGCCCTCTCTGACTTCGATGCCTCAGCCAACGCCTACCAAGCCGGGTCCAAATACGCATCCAAATTATCGATCGAAGACGCCAATGATTTCAGGCGCAGATTGGGCGGGTTCTTGCACCGCAAAGGGTTCGAGGGAGACGTGTTGGGCCGGACGGTGGAACAACTCTGGCGTGAGCTGGCTACTTGACTTTTTTCACCGCAGTGTAGATGGCGATAAACAGTACGATCAGCCCGAAGAAACCGATCGGCGGGCTGGACGGCAGGCTGATGATGAATGCCCCGACCACCGCCCCTGCGGCGATATAGGCCAACCCCTTGCTTCGTTTCGCATTCACTGATTTGCTTATGAGTTCGCCCGCGGCGTAGCCGACGCCTAAGGCTGGTATCGATGAAAGTATGCCGAACCCACTGAAGATGGCGTTGAAGATGATCCAAAGGATCCCGCCGCCGATGGCCACGCCGACACCTACCCCGGCTGCCTTGGCATAGAAGGTCGGTTGAACGTCGAATGTTGGCATCTTGGTGGCTTTGCCGCACTCCGGACAGCGGATGCCGACGGACGCCTGCACCAAGCATTGGGTGCAGATGTTCCGGCCACATTGACTGCAGGACAGTCCGGTCTCAACGCTTGGATGCCAATTGCAATGGGCTGTCGGGTGTCCTTCTTGGCAGGTCCCAAACTGTTGGTCGCCAGTTTGTTGTTCCATATTCTCTAATGTCCCAACAGGGTCTCCCCGGTTTTGTCTTCCCTAATCATTGGATTCTGGAAGAGCCTTCCGGAATGCGCTGCACCCACCTGGTGCGGTCAGACACGTCCCGGTCTCTGACCAGACGGTTGAAAAGAACCCTCTTGCGGGACATGTCTCCAGGGAAGGGCGTCCAGTTGGCCGACAGGCGTTTCAAAACCACGATTCCGAGGAGCCCTAGGCTATACCAGACCAGGTTCAGGCCGTCATTATGCAGTACGCTGTGGAGCAGGTAAGCCCAGACTGGCAACGAAATCAGCGAGATCAGCACCCAGATCCCAGAACTCTGGGCCAGTTTCCACCCTCCGATAGATATTACGGCGCAAATCCCTGCAAGGATGGGTGTCAGAGCCAGAAGTGTCCCCCCAGTCACGGCGATACCTCGTCCACCCTGGAGTTTCAAGAAAACCGACCAGTTGTTTCCGGCCAACACCAACAGGCCAGGTCCGATGATATAAGCCGACGACCGGTCAATGTCCAGAACATACAATGCGACCAAGATGGGAAGAGCGCCTTTGACGAAAATCTCGACTGCGGCTACGGGATAGACCCACCGTTTGCCAACGTGTTCGTATAAGTTGGCACTGCCCACATTGCCGCTGCCATAGCCACGGATGTCCACGCCCCGGACCAATCGGCCGACGATATAGGCCGTGGGGACGGAACCCAGCATGTAGGAACCTATGTACAGCAGAACGATGTCCATGTTTCGGAGCTTACCCTAGCTAGCCGGACTTGTCATTGCCTGACTGCGCCTTGGCCGCCGCATCTTCCAGCAGCTGGATAGCCTCCTCAGGCGGGCCAAGCGTGCCGGGCAGAGGCTCGCCTGAGTTGCCCAGCCCGTGGTAATCGCTCCCGCCGCAGGGGATAAGGTCGTACTCTTTGGCCAGCCTGGCCAGATGACGTACGGTGTCGTCATCGTATTGGGCGTAGTAGACCTCCATCCCAACCAGGCCTACTTTCTTCAGATCGGTGATGCCGCTTTCCATGTCGTTCATGAACGTCGGATGGGCCAAAACCGGCACGCCGCCAACCCGCTTGATCATCTCGACGCTCTCGATGGGGTTCAGCTTGGGTCGGTCATAATAGGCGAGCCCGTCGTTGCCCAAATACTCTTCAAACGCCTCTTTGGGCTCTTTAAAGAAACCCGCCTCGACCAGGGCTAAAGCGATGTGGGGCCTTCCCACCGAGCCGTCTCCGGCGAAGTGCTGGACCCGGTCCCAGTCCACGTGCATCCCAAGTGCGTCCAATTTCTCCACCATGATCCGGGCCCGGTCGACGCGGCCTCTGCGGAACTCCGTCAGCGTAGCCTGGAACTCCACATCGTGGTAGTCCAAGAAATAGCCCAGGACGTGCACTTCGTTACCAGGCAGGTCGGCGCTCATCTCTATGCCGGGAATGATCCTGAGATGCGGGAACTCTTTGGCTGCTTCGTAGGCTTCCGCCAGCCCTTCGGTACTGTCATGGTCGGTAATGGATATGGTCTGAAGCCCCTGCTCTACCACCAGTTGTATCAACTCCGTGGGAGTAAGGCGGCCGTCCGAGGCCAGGGTATGCAGGTGTAGGTCTATGGTCGCGGTCAATCTAATTCACGGTCCTATTTATTCGTTCGATCAATGACGCCTTGCCGGTGTCTTCGTCCACTTCAACCAGCACCGCGTTCAACATGCATGGGCCGGCCGCCACCGGCAGCTAGTTGGGTAGCGACGTCAGGAAACGCTCCAGCACCGCTTCTTTATCTGAGCCTATCACAGAGTCCGAAGGTCCGGTCATGCCGACATCGGTCAGGTAGGCTGTACCCTGTTGTAATACCTTGGCATCCACCGTTCCCACATGGGTGTGGGTGCCCAACACGGCGCTGACACGTCCGTCCAGGTACCATCCCACCTCCTGTTTTTCCGATGTCGCCTCGGCATGGAAGTCGACGATGATCACCTTGCTTTGGCCCTCTTGCTTCAACTGCTTAAGGAGGGCGTCGGCGATGCGGAAGGGGCAGTCCAACGACGCCAAGAACACCCGGCCCATCAGGTTGACTATGGTCACACCGCCTTGCTGAATGTAGCCTCTGCCGGGGGCATCTGGGTAGTTGGCCGGCCGGATCAGGGGCAGGCCCTCATCCATCAAGGGGATAATCTCTTTCTTATCCCAGATGTGGTTGCCGGAGGTGAGCACGTCAACACCGCTTTCGAGTAGTTGCGACGCCGTGTCAGCGGTGATGCCATGACCACCGGCTGTGTTCTCGCCGTTGCAAATCACAAACTCGATGGATTTTTTTCTTTAGAACAGGCAGCAGGGCCCGCACCGCGTCACGGCCAGGTTTCCCGATCACGTCGCCAATCATCAGTATGCGCAAGTGCCGTCGCTCCTTGGCCAAAATACCCGGAGATTAAAAAGGGACCCAACAGACGGTTACTCCCGCTTTTGGGTCCCCTTTTCGCTTGCCTATTTGTTGCTGCGGTTGGCAGTTATTTGGCGTATTCCACGTTACGGGTTTCCCGGATCACGGTCACTTTGATCTGACCGGGGAAGACCAGGTCTTCCTCCACCTTCTTGGCGATGTTCCGGGCCAGCGTGGCGGCTTCCATGTCGTTCAGGTCATCAGGTTTTACCATGACCCGGACTTCGCGCCCCGCCTGGATGGCGAAGACGCGTTCAACTCCGTTGAAGCTGGTGGCGACCTCTTCAAGCTCCTTGAGCCGTTTGACGTACAGCTCCAGGGACTCTCTGCGGGCGCCGGGCCTCGATGCGCTGATGGCATCGGCGGTGGCCACCAGGAACGACTCCACGGTTTCGTGGTCGTCGCTGTGGTGCTCCAAGATGCCCCGGTATGAACTGTGGTTGATACCGTGTTTACGGGCGATCTCAGCGCCGATCTCAGCGTGGGGGCCGGATACCTCGTGGGTAACCGCTTTGCCGATGTCATGCAGCAGACCGCCCATCTTGGCGACCTGCACGTTGGCCCCAGCCTCCGCGGCCAACATCCCCGAAAGCAACGATACCTCAATCGAGTGTTTGAGCACGTTCTCGCCGTAGCTGTAGCGGTATTTGAGCTGACCCAGCAGCCGGATCAACTCTGAGTCCAGACCGCTGACTCCGGCATCGAAGGTGGCCTGTTCGCCGGCCTTCAATATAGTCTGGTCTATCTCTTCCGTGGCCCGGTTAACCGTCTCTTCGATCCGGGCGGGTTGAATACGTCCGTCCGAGACCAGTTTCTCCAAGGACAAACGCGCTATCTCACGCCTGACCGGGTCGAAACAAGATACGGTCACAGCCTCAGGAGTGTCGTCGATGATGACGTCCACCCCGGTGAGGGCTTCCAATGTGCGAATGTTGCGCCCTTCGCGGCCGATAAGACGACCTTTCATCTCATCATTGGGCAGGGAAACTGTTGAAGTGGTAACTTCGGAAACTACGTCGGTTGCCAGACGGTTGATGGCTACCGTGATGATCTTACGAGCGTTCTGGTTGGCCTTTTCTTTGTACTCTTTCTCTAGCTCGTAGTACCGTTTAGACAAGTCATGCACGGCTTCTTCTTCACCACGCCTGACCACCTGTTCACGGGCCTCATCTACGCTGAGGCCTGCCACCTGTTCCAGGGCCCTGGACTGTTGCGCCTTTAATTCGTAGGCTTCTATCCGGACCTGCTCAACTTCCGTCTCTTTTACGGTTAGCTCACGTTCTTTTTCTTCCTGAGCTTCTACCTTGCGTTCCAATTGTTCTTCCCGCTGCAGATGCCTGCTTTCCATGCGGTGGAACTCTTGGCGTTGGTCTTTTAGATCTGATTCAGTTGCGTTACGTAGTTTTAAAACCTCTTCCTGGGCCGCCAAGAGGACTTTTCTACTTTCCTCTTCAGCCTGGGTGATGATACTTTTTGAGCTTTCTCCTGCAGATTTTGCCTGCGAAGTGTCAATCCGCGATTTAAGAGCGAGCCAGGTAGCAACACCGGTCCCTGCGGCCGCCAGGACGGCTAGGATGACGATGATAATCTCCAAGGGAATCACCTATACCTTTCCGCCTAGTGTGCCTATTTAAAGGAGTTAATTCTCCTAGCTAACATCCTAACCACATGACTAGGAGGTGTCAAGGCGAAAGTCGGCTTCTGGATGCCCGAAAAACTAACCGATTCAACCAGACATCTACGCAAACAGGCACCGATATACCCCTATCAAACTGGGGAACCACGGCGGGAAACGATATCGGTCCGGGGCGTGGCTGCTCTTGAGCGGCCACGTACCCTGCTTTATAATGGCTTGGAACGGTCTGGCAATGAGACCCGCATTTGTAACCAGTGCGGAGAGCGAAATTATAACGGTGTTCAAGAATGGCTGACAGGGATTATTACGACATCCTAGGCGTAGGCAGAGCCGTCGGAGAAGAGGATATTCGCAGGGCTTTTCGCAAGAAGGCCATGGAGTTCCATCCCGACCGCAACAAGAGTTCCGACGCAGAAGAGAAATTCAAAGAGGTCAACGAGGCCTATCAGGTCCTCTCCGACCCGAATAAAAAGGCCCAATACGACCAGTTCGGCAAAGCAGGGGTGGGCGCCAACGGCGGGTCCGGCCAGCCCTTTGACGGGTTCGAAGGTTTTGGCGGCTTTGGCGATATCTTCGACTCTTTCTTCGGAAACGGGCCTGGACGCCGCAGCCGAGCCCAACGGGGCAGCGACCTGCAGCACCGAGTGGTCCTTAGTTTTGAAGAATCGGTCTTCGGAACCGAGCGCGAGGTTGACCTCACTAGGCTTGAGGACTGCGCCACCTGTTCCGGCGTTGGCAACGAGCCCGGCACCTCACTCGAAACCTGCAGCACCTGCAAGGGCAACGGCCAGGTGCGGCGCGCTCAGCGCAGCGTGTTCGGCCAGTTCACCCAGGTAACCACCTGCTCCAGCTGCCAAGGACGGGGCAGCATCATCAAGACCACCTGCTCCAACTGCCGGGGCGGAGGCAAAGAGCGCAAGACCCGCAAGATCGAGGTCAACATCCCAGCCGGCGTGGAAGCCGGCATGCAGGTGCGGCTCACCGGCGAGGGCGACGTGGGCAACGAAGGCGGCGGCACCGGCAACCTTTACGTCTATATAGATGTACAGGAACACCAATACTTCGACCGGGACGGTTCAGACCTCACCTACGTCCTGCCGGTAAATATTGCCGAAGCCGCCTTGGGCGTTCACAAGCCCATCCCTACCCTGGATGGCGAAGATGAAGACCTGCATCTTCCCCAAGGCACCCAGCCTGGCTCCGAGTTCCGGATCAAGGGCAAGGGCGTGCCTCACCTGCACGGCAGCCGGCGCGGTGACCTGTTGGTGACGATAGACGTTAGAGTCCCCGGCTCCCTGGATAACCGGCAACAAGAGCTGCTGAAAGAATTAGCCGAGTCATTCGCCCAGTCCAACGGCTCCTCGGATGAAGACGACAAGGGCATCTTCAACAAGATCAAAGAAGTGCTGAGTTGATTCCAGCCAGTAAAGACGTCATTAATTGACCGCCAACGAGACCCAGAGACCTCCGGTCCTCCGGGTTTTTTTATTTGACACCATTTTTGACACCAAACGATAGCGAGGAGGCTCGGTGCCCTGGCAAGAATTAAGCATCACCGTTCCCCATGAGTACGTGGAGCCCATATCCTATCTATTCGGCCGCTACGGAAAGGGTGTCAGCACTGAGTTGGCCGGCAACGGACAGGTCCTTCTGCGCACCTACCTGACAACCGGGTCAAGACAGCGAATGGCGCGCATCGACGTCGGCGTCAGGTTGGTCGGCGCCATCGAGTCCATCGGAGATCTGATCGTCCGCGAACTACCCGATGATGAAGACTGGATGAACTCCTGGAAGTCCCACTTCAAGATCCTCCGCGTCGGCAAGCGTCTGGTCATTAAGCCAACCTGGTTGGAATTGGACGAGACCATCAAGCTGGACGATATCGTGATCGAGCTCGACCCTGGCATCGCTTTCGGCACGGGGTATCATCCCACCACCGACACCTGTATGCAGGCCATGGAGCAGCACATCACGCCGGGCATGGCCGTGCTGGACCTGGGCACCGGCTCCGGCATTCTGGCTATCACGGCTATGAAATTGGGCGCCGGAAAGGTAACTGCGCTGGACATCGATTCCCAGGCCGTGTCCGCTGCGCGCCGCAACTTCAAACGCACCGGCATCAGCAAGCAGATCAGGTTGGGCCAGGGCTCGGTGCCCCATCCTACAGCTCCCGCCGCGGAGTTCGACCTGGCCGTGGCCAATATCTCAGCCAGGGGCGTGGTCGACCGGTGTCCATTCATCCTCACCGCACTGAAGCCGGGAGCGCTGTTCATCGCTTCCGGGTTGCTCGCCACCCAGAAACCCGAGGTCGCCAACGCGGTGGAGCCCCTGGGCTTTTCTTTAGTCAGTGAATGGCCTCAGGAAGAATGGGTCACCCTGCTATATCGGGCTCCAGATTCGCCGATCGTCGCATCAGAGTAGCCACCCGGGCTTCAAGCCGGTTTCAGGCTCTCTCTGAAGTTGCATTTTCCCAGACCAAGGGGTACCATCCAGTCGGTCTTAAAACGGCTTATTTGAACTCAAATAACCCTTATTCCACTGGTTGACTCAGTAGTTAGCCAATCCACCATTTAATGCCACTTCCAACTGGAGCAGAATCATTGGAGAAGGTCGACCTAGACCGGTACGAGCTTACTGGACGACTCGGAGTCGGCGCCGACTATGAAGTCAGGGCGGCCGTTGACCGGGAGACCGGCAACCAGGTGGCCATCAAACGGCCTGTGCCTCAGGCGATCAGCCGGAACCAGCACCAGGCCATCGAAGCGCGCACCGAGAAGGTCTTGCAGGCCTATCAAGAGGTGGGGCATTCCACCAACCTGATCTCGTCGATACTGGGATACACCGACCGTGCCGTTCACGACGGATTCTTCGGCGATTCCCTAGGCAAGGAATACCAGGTGATGGTGGAAGAGCGGGCCTGCGGCATACCCCTCTTGGGCGATATGATGTCCAAGTTCAAAGGGGTGCCCATCGGGGCCGGCCAAAATCTATTCACGTTGTTCCCCTTGGTCCAGCCCAGCGCTGTGCCGGAGCATGCGGTCCACAACCAGTTGTTGGACCTGGAAGAGGTCTACTTGAGCGCCGGATACGTTGTCCTAGACCTGCGGCCTCAGAACATCTTTTACCAACCAGGCAACGGCCAGATGGTGGTCGTCGACACCGGCGCCCTGGCCCGATTGGATGGTGAAGCCCCCCTGGGACGAGCGCCGTACGACATCAACGACGCCTGTTTGGAGATTTTGAAGTTCTACACCACGCCCGTGGAGCCGCCGGCCGACCCGTCGGGTTACCGGGAGCCAAAGGGCATCCGGCCCATCACCAACATCGACGATGAGCTGGCCGAGATGGCCCGGGACCTGGACCCATGCACTCCGCCTGTCGTAGAAGCCGGCGCGGCGATATTGGGTAAGATACGGGAGCGAGCCTACACCGAGTACTCCCAATTTCGCTCTGACCTGACGGCCTATCTGGACCGAATAAACGAGCGGAACGCCGCCAGGGCAAACGCCTCCGAATCGAATCAAACTTGGCGGGAAGCCGCCCAGTGGTTGAAAGAGGACTACTGGCGAGGATTCCTGTTTGACCCGGACTCAGAATTGGCCGGATATCTAGCCTAGTGGTATCACAAAACCCAATCATATTAGCCGAGGTTTGGCCGTAATGTTGGCAAGCACAGTCATAACTATGCAGGACAATTCAGCCCACGGCGAGGACAGCTTCCTGACCAAAGATTTTGGGAACGGGGAGTTCTTGGACGTAGTATTGGACGGCGTCACCGGCCATGGTGGCGAACAGGCCAGCACTGAACTGAGAGATGCCCTGGACTCCGGAGACTTGAACAACGCCGAGGACATAGTGAATCTCCTGGGCGATATTAACGAAGACTTCTTCAGTGTGGGGTCTGGCCGATTCCTCCTGACCACCGTCTCGGCTGTATTGGGCCGGGGCGACAACGTCCAGATCGTCTCTTCGGGAGACAGTCCGGTGTTCCTGATCAACAAGGAAGGCCACCAGAAACTCTCCGGCAATGCGGGCGGGTTCCTTCATGTTGGAGTGGCCAGAGCGATCGGCGCATCCGAGAAGTTGGGGGCTCCCGCGCAAGTGGAGATGACCCCATCGGTTGGAGACCGGCTTTTGCTGTGCACCGATGGCATCACCGACAACATGACCATCGAAGAACTGGCCGAGGTTGTCCGTAATGCCTCGACCCCGGAGCAGGCGTCGGCCGATATAGAGGCCACCATCAAAGAGCGGCTAACAGAAGGCCGGGTGCCAGAGACAATCGGCGTCCGGTTCCGTTATGATGACCGCACAGGCATAATCAGGTTCTTCTAGCAGGTGATTCTGGGTGGAGCGACCGGGTCAGTTGCCGCCCGAATCCCACAAATACGCGTCGCAGTCCGTAACCTCGCCTCTTGTGACAATTAGAGCAAATTGATAAGATGCAGCAGCTTGGTTTACGCATGAAAAACCAACGCTGGTTAAGGGAAAGAGGAGCCAGATCCGTGGGGAAAATCAAGGTAGCAATCATTGGCGTGGGAAACTGCGCATCATCGTTGGTCCAGGGCATCCATAAATACGTGGAGATTCCGGACGACGCCGAAGTATCCGGCGTAATGCATAACACCATCGGTGGATACCGCATAGAAGACATTGAAGTCGTGGCGGCCTTTGACATCGATGAGAACAAGGTCGGCAAAGACCTGTCCGAAGCAATCTTCGCCCCACCGAATAACACTATCAAGTTCGCCGAGGTCCCCAAGACTGGGGTGATTGTTGAGCGGGGTATGACCCACGACAGCGTTGGCAAGTACCTGGCCGACATCGTCAAGAAGTCCCCTCACTCCACCTCCGACATCGCCGGCATTCTGCAAGAGCGGGAAGTCGACGTGGTCATCAACTACCTGCCGGTGGGCAGCGAACAGGCCACCAAGTGGTACGTTGAGCAGATACTGAACGCCCGCTGCGGCATGGTTAACTGCATCCCCGTGTTCCTGGCCCGCGAAGAGTACTGGCGCAACCGGTTCGAAGAGCGCGGAGTGCCCATTGTCGGCGACGACATCAAGTCCCAGCTGGGCGCGACCATCACTCACCGGGTGCTGACCCGCCTATTTGAAGACCGGGGCGTGACCATCGACAACACCTATCAGTTGAACTTTGGCGGCAACACCGACTTCCTGAACATGCTGGAACGGGAACGCCTAACCTCCAAGAAGATATCGAAGACCACCTCCGTAACGTCTCAGATGGACGAAGAACCGGAACCGGATGATATCCACATCGGCCCCAGCGACCACGTGCCCTGGTTGAAGGACCGCAAGTGGTGCTACATCCGCATGGAGGGACGTGTCTTTGGCGGCGCACCGATCAATCTGGAGCTTAAGCTAGAGGTCTGGGACAGCCCCAACTCCGCCGGAGTGGTGGTAGATGCCATCCGGTGCGCCAAATTGGCCATGGACCGGGGACAGGGTGGAGCAGTTGAAGGGGCTAGCGCCTACTTCATGAAGTCTCCTCCGATCCAACACACCGACGACCAAGCCCGAGATATTCTCGAGGCCTTCATCGCTGAGGGACCATCAAAGACGGAAGCGAAGAAAGGCAAATCCAAAGAATAATCCCTTGGCTGGCGATGGAACGGGAGTGACGCCTTGAAGATCGCCATGGTTTCTCCATACGACTTTACCTGGCCCGGCGGGGTTACTGCCCACGTCGCCCAGTTGGCACGAGAGCTTGGCCGCTCTGGACACGAGGTTCAGGTGTTGGCCCCACATTCCCCATCCCGTGAATTTCAGGATGCCGACCTGTTGGTCCCATTGGGCCGTTCGGTCCCTCTGCCCAGTGGCGGCTCCATCGCCAGAGTCTCTCTATCCTGGTGGCTCTACCCCAAAGTGCGGGCGTTGCTGAAGAAAGAGCAATTTGACATCATCCACCTTCACGAGCCCATGGCGCCCATACTCCCCCTGTGCGTTCTGGAATTCTCCAAATCGGTCAACGTGGGGACTTTCCACGCCTCCTACGCCCGCCAGCACCTATACCGTTTCACTTCTCCGATAATCAAACGCTGGCAGCAGAGGCTTCACGGCAATATCGCCGTCTCTCCGGCCGCCCGCCGTTATGTAAACAACACCTTCCCGGGCGACTATGAGATTATCCCCAACGGCATCGACTTCAAGCATTTCTCAGCCAGCGCCGCCCTGCTACCCCAGTACCAAGACGGCAAGCTGAACATCTTGTTCGTGGGCCGTCTGGAGAAGCGGAAGGGCCTTCGGTACCTGTTGGAAGCCTACGGCAAGCTGAAATGGGAGATGCCCAACATCCGGCTCATAGTGGTCGGCCCCGGAAACCCGGACAAAGAGTCCTACCGCATATTGAGCTCCCACAACCTGCAAGACGTGGATTTCGTGGGTCGGGTCTCCTACGATGACTTGCCCCGGTACTACGCCAGCGCCGATATCTTCTGCTCACCGGCCACCGGCGCCGAGAGCTTCGGGATCGTGCTGTTGGAGGCCATGGCAGGGGGCAAACCAGTGATCGCGTCGGACATCGAAGGCTTCCGGGGAGTCATGACCGACGGCGAGCATGGCCTGCTAGTCCCGAAGAAAGACAGCGACGCCCTGGCCGACGCCCTGAAAAAGCTGGCCCAAGACCCAGAACTGCGGGCCAAGTTGGGTGGTCAGGGCAAACGGACGGCCGAGGACTACCGTTGGGAAGTGGTCGCGGGCCAGGTTGAGAAATACTACGACAGATGTTTACAGGCGGCCAAAAGCACTTCTAATGGAACAAATGGGACGCGAACAATTTAGGGCGGCGGTCCTCCGCTACATAGAACTGCCGGGGGCCAAGTTCTTCAGGGCCATCAAGTTCACCCCCAACAGCATCACCATCCTCGGCTTCCTGATCACCGTAGTTTCCGCATACCTGGTCGGCGCCGGCTTGCTGCTAGCTGGCGGGATAGTGTTCCTCTTCGCGGGTGGCCTTGACCTGATGGACGGAGCGTTGGCCAGGCTTACCGGCAAGGTCAGTCCCTTTGGCGCCCTGCTTGATTCAGTCTTCGACCGTCTCAGCGAGGCTGCGCTATTCGTCGGCATAGCGGTCTTCGCCCTGCGTGATGACATCAGTGAGGACCGGCAGATATTTTTCATCACCGTCCTCCTGGCAGCGCTGATCTTCTCCCAGGTTGTCAGCTACCTACGGGCCCGCGGCGAGGGTCTGGGAGTGTTCACCAAAGCCGGGGTGATGACCCGGCCGGAGCGGGTGGTGCTACTGGGAGTTGGGCTGATCGTCGGCCAGATCGAGTGGTTCCTGTTGGGCATCGCCATAGTCTCGTGCTTCACTCTGTTTCAGCGTATGTTTACCATCCGCGACATGCTGGACAAAGCTGGATAACCCACGGCTTCCCGTGTAAACTGGTCTCCACCCAAGGCCCCTTGCCTTATGTACCATTGGAGACCGGCAATGACCCAGCAGGCGTTAATCCAGGACCAACAGAAAGCTCAGCTCAAGCGGACCTTCCGTAAGGACCTCAAGGCTGAGGTGGAGCTGCGCCTGTTCACTCAACGCCCGTCCCCCATCGCCGTGCCAGGCCGGGAGTGCAAGTACTGTGTCCAGACCCAGCAGATGTTGGAAGAGCTAACGGCGCTTTCTCCCAAACTCCACCTGGAAATCATCGATATCTACGCCCAGCCTGAGCTGGCCAGCGGCGAGAAGATAACCAGGGTGCCGGCCATCGCCTTCGGAGAAAAAGGTAAGGCCAAACTGCGGTTCTTCGGCATACCCATGGGCTACCAGTTGCCCGTGGTCGTCGAGAACATCAAGACCATCTCCCGGGGCGTCAGTCCCCTGAGCATGGACACGCGCAAGAAGCTGCGCGGGATCAACCAGCCGGTGCACATCCAGGTGTTCGTCATACCAACGGACGCCGACTGCCAGGGCGTCGCCCGGTTGGCCCACGCATTAGCCTTGGAGAACCAAAACATCACCGCCGACGTGGTGGAGATTGAAGAATTTCCCGCTCTGGCCCGCCAGTACGGGGTTCGGTCCGTTCCCGTGACGGTGGTCAACGAGTTCACCCAGGTCGCCGGACTCGTCAGCGAAGCCGAATTTGTCGAGAAAATCGTCCAATGGGGAGTACGCCAGGAATCTGAATCCGCACCGGTCCAAGCCTAGAATACCAACCAAACTGCACCAGGAGAAATTAGCGTGCCCAAAGAAATTAAGGGTGACATGAACGGTCAGGGCCTACACGTCGGAGTGGTCGTTGCCCGTTTCAACGAGATCATAACCAGGAAGCTGCTGGACTCAGCCGTAGAGACCCTGATTCGCCACGGGGTGCGGGACGAAGACATCACCGTCAGTTGGGTCCCTGGGTCCTTTGAATTGCCGGTCGTGGCTAAGACCCTGGCCAAGACCGGGCGTTACCAGGCGGTCATCTGCCTTGGAGCGGTCATCCGCGGCGAGACTTCCCACTACGACATGGTGGCTGGCCAGGCTGCCGGCGGCATCAATTCGGTGGCGTTGGAGACCGGAGTGCCGACCATCTTCGGCGTGCTGACCACCGAGAACATGGATCAGGCGATGAACCGGGCCGGGGGCAAGGCGGGCAACATGGGGGCCAACACGGCCGTCGCAGCCATCGAGACCGCCAGGCTCATCGAGGCCGCCAACACAGCCTAACCTCTTAGATAACAAGGAGCACTCTCCGTGAAATTCGGTGTGACCATCCCCAATAACTGGGGTATCGAAGACCCTAAGCAGGTCTTGGAGTTCGGCCCCCTGGCAGAAAACCTGGGCTACGACTCAGTCTGGGTCATGGACCATCTGTTCAACACCGGATACATCCGAGAGCGGCTGGAAGACAAGCCCTACTACCACCCCATGGCCATCCTGTCATTCCTGGCGGCCACGACGTCAAAAGTCACTTTGGGGACGTCGGTACTGGTGCTTCCGTACCACAACCCCGTTGAGCTGGCCAAATACGCCGCCACTTTGGACCAGGTCTCAGATGGCAGGGTCACCCTGGGCGTGGGTGTGGGGGCAATGACCGAGGAGTTCGATGCGCTTGGCGTCTCGATGCGTGAAAGGGGCTCCCTCACCAACGAGTGCATCGACATCATGAAGGAGCTCTGGTCCAGCCATCTGCCCAAGTACCAGAACAAGCGATGGGATTTCTCCGACCTCTATTTCTCTCCCAAACCGGTGCAGCCCAGCATCCCCGTGTGGGTCGGCGGTTCCAGCCCCGGCGCTATCAAGCGGACTGCCGTCAGGGGCGACGGCTGGCATCCCACCGGCGTTTCTGCCGAGGGTTACGCAATCACCAAACAAGAAATCATCCAGGCCGCCACGGCCGCTGGAAGGGATTCCTCCAAGATGACCTGGTCCACCAGGGTTGAGGTTGAAGTGCACGGCCGCCCCTCCAGTGAACGAGCCGCCAGCCGCAACACCCTCCCAGGAGACGACCCAGCAAAGATGGTGGCCGACATCAGAGCCTACCAAGACGCCGGAGTCGACCACATAGTCTTAGCCTTGAACTCAGGGGATGTCCTCGCCCTAAAGCAGCTGATGGAGACGATCGCGGCCGAGATTATGCCAGAGTTTCGGTAGGGGATTAAGTAGATGTCATGGCCAGGTCAGGTTAAGAAACGGATCTTGGACAGTCGGGGTAATCTTATTGAGACCGGTTTAGCCAATATCCTGGGAGTCGATAGTGGTGAGCCACTGCAAGAATCATAATTTGGTCTTGCGTTTCCTGATAGACGATGCTAAACGGAAACCCTGGGACAACGACCTCCCGAAACCCTTCACTGAGAGGGGATTCTGATTGCGGAAATATCTCTATTCGCTAAATTCCGCTTTCAAAGGCGAGTAAGAATCTTAGGCCAAGGCCGCCGAGGCGCGGTTCATAGAATTTTTCCGTGGCTTCTAGTTCCGTTGAAGCGTCGGGGTGGATTTCTACTTCAATCACGTTCCTTCGTACTTAAATTTCAGCCTTGCCAAAACATCAGCAACGGGGATTCCGGTCGCCGAACCATCTTTGATCTGTTGAGCTCTTCGTTTAGCTTCAGTGATCCAAAGATTCTCTACTTCCACCGGGTTTTCAACGGGCTCTTCAAGGCTGCAAAGGAGGCTTACAGCAAGCCTAGCGCGGTCTTCAGCAGACAGTTGCAACGCGTCCTGTTCCAATTCGCCCATAGATTGGGCCATGGCCATCCTCCGTCCTATCTCTAAGAGGTCGTAATACTTGCATTAGACGTTGGCCCTGTCCGCAGAGTACAAGGCCAAACGATCTAGGAACAAACTATGATTCCCCCGCTTCAGTCTCAACCCCCGGCCTCACCGGCGCGCGCGTCAGCAGCAGCATGCCTATGGTGGCGAAGCCCAAGATTGCCAGGATCAGGAAGGCGTCTTTGTAGCTGCCGGTTACGTCGTAAATGGCGCCGGAGAATATAGCGCCGATGGCCTGGCCCAGGGATACGAAGGGTTCGGTTACGCCCCGGATTGCGCTTAGCGAACGGCGACCGAAGTAGTTGGCGTAGGCGACTACCGGCACCACCAGGATTCCACCAACTGCAGCCCCGAATATGGCTGCAACGACTAATGCCTCAATGGCGCTATCGGCGGAAGGGAACAGGACCAGCGCCACCGCCATCATCAGCGCCACCCCAGCATAGGTGAAGCGCACGGGCACCCGGTCTACCAGCCAGCCCCAAAAGAGGCTGCCCGCGCCGGTGAACACGGCGTTGACGCTCAGCGTCGCCGCCGACACGCCCACGCCCTGGCCCTGGTCCAGGAAATAGGCTCCCTGGTGGATATTGGTGCCTGATTGAAGCAAAAACAGCGATCCGGTGGCCAGGGCCAACAGCCAAAGGGTGGGGGTGCGCATGGCTTCTCGCAAAGTCCAACTAACCTCTTCGACGGCGGTTGCCACATCATTTCCGGCGCCGGGTTGTTCCGGGAGATCGCCGTCGGGAAGCAGGCCCACCGATTCCGGACTCTGCCGTATCAGCATCGAGACCGGCCCCAAGGCCAGCACCCACACCAGCACCCCCAACACGATCCAGGCGTCTTCCCAGCCCCGGTATTTGATAACTAGCCCTGCGATCAACGGAAAAGTGATCATGCCTAGAGAGTGGGAAAGAAACAGCATTCCGGTGGCCCGGCCGCGTCGCCTGACGAACCACCGAGACACAACGACCGAAGGGCCTATGTTCAGTGGGCTAGAAAATAAGACGCGCCCAGTGCCGTAAGCCAGATAGAATGCAATCGGCACGGTTGCCCAGGCTAAAGAGATCGTCGAAAGCCCTAGAACGAGTATGCTGACCGTCAGAATCGTCCGGGCGCCATACCGATCCAGGGTCCAGCCCACCACCGGCGAGGCCACAGTGGCCACCAGCCCGCCCAGGCTGGCGGCTCCGGCGATGAGGGTCCGGCTCCAACCCAAGTCTTCGGACATAGGGAAAATGAATACGGCCAGGGTCAAACTGGCGGTGGCGTTCCGGACAACCATGGAACTGCCGGCCGCGAAGAGAATGGTCCAGCCGTAGAAGAACGGCATTCTATTTAGGAGTTGGTACATCGGTTGATCGCCAAGACAACGTATATGAAAATGCCAACCAAAAACGCCGAGGCACGACTACGAGCCCGCCACGGCGGTCATTCTCACGAAACTAGAGTATAGCTTGAAAATACCTCTCGGTAATAATCGGACAAGAATGCGGCTCAGGCCGGCCCTGGGTGATATTGGCATTGATCGGCCTGCTCGCCATGGTTGCGTGTAAAGGCGCAGCCGGCGATCCCGGCCAGACAGGTGATTTGGACTCCCAAGGGATCCATGGTGACCAGGGGTCCGGAGGTGTTGACAGGAGAGCCTCCACTCAATTTTGGCGGTTTCATAGGCGACACGCGGGAAGCCGCGACCTTGGTCAACATGGTCTTTTCCCAGGGGTCAGGCGGGTGGATGTGTCGGTGGAAGGGGTACCTATCAAAGGGCCACGGTCGCGTTGATCGGGCCCGTCCCGAGCACCTCGAACATCACCCCGCTGGTGACGTTTGCACGCATCGGGGCGCTATGGGATATCCGGCCCGGAAACTACGCCATCGGTCAGCAGGAAACGGTCTAATTGGGCTTCGGGCAAGGGGAAGGTGCCTCCCAGTTCGATGGGGTTCGGAGTGGCGATCAGCAAGAACAACGCGGGCAGAGGGATAGTCAGGTCGTCAACGGTAAATTGCTGGTTCACCGGGGCTTCTATCTGAGGTTAGGCGATGAGTTAGTATAATCCCTTGGTCACCGGCTCCCAACGTGATCTTCAGCTTCCCGTAGGTCTTTGAACGAGTCAACGCTGTGCCAGAAACTGCGAGACCTTAGGGCGGCTAGTTGTCCCGCCTGAGCCAGTCTTGGAAAGGTCTCGGTCTCGTGGTCGCCCAGGTCCGGTAACTCGCCTGCGATGGGCCGCTCGAAGAGATATATGCCTGCATTGATCCAGTGCTCCATCTCCACCTTCTCCCGGAAGCCAGTTATGGTGTCGGAGGAGTCCATCTCGACCAGTCCGTAGGGGCTGACCATGGGCACAACCATGATGGTGGCCATGTGCAATTCGTTGGCCGATTTCCGTTCCCGGTGGACCGAAATTAGGCGGTCCAGAGTCTCATCGGTTATGACGTCTCCATTCAGCACGGCCACCGTTTCTTCGGTGGTCGGAACTTCGGGGAACCCCGCCTTAATGGCCCCGCCGCGTCCAAGAGGAGAGTCTTCCACGCTGTAGTGGGCGTTGATGCCGAAGGCGCTACCGCCGCCGAAGTGGTCCTCGATGGCATCGGCTCGGTACCCGGCCAGAAACACCACGTCGGTCACTCCGCCGCGCTTCAACCACTCAACCTGGTGTTCCAGGATGGGCTTGCCGCAAACGGGAACCATGGGCTTGGGCAGGGTATCGGTTAGCGGGCGGAGTCTTTCACCCTTCCCGCCGGCCAGGATCAACGCATACACGGCAGAAAACCTCGCACTTGGCAACCTAATTTACGGGCCGCTATCTTGCCGGTAATATACTCGCGCCGCGCCTGTAGGGTCAACGCAGTGCCTAGCTGGGTTGTTGGATGAAGAATGAGTTGGCAGCCCCGCCTGGGTTCGAACCAGAGATTTCAGCTTCAAAGGCTGGCGTGTTACCGCTACACTACGGGGCTACAAGAAGAAGACACGGTCTATTAACCAAAACCGCTCCATTTATTCTGATGTCATCACACCTGGCCGTCAAGGCCGCAGGGCGTTGCTCAAGCCGGATGCTATAATCTCCCGAAGATGAAAAAACTCCGCATTTCGTTCCTACATCTGGCGCCCGTCACCAGCGATATCGACCACAATCGAAAGCTGGTGGAACAGGGCGTGAAGGTCGCCGCCGAGCGGGGGGCCCGGTGGGTGGTTACCCCCGAACTCTGCATCCCCGGCTACCTGTTCATGCACACCATCGGCACCGACTGGATACTCCCCCAACCCGACCCCTGGATGAACGGGTTCTTGGGGTTGGTCAAAGAGCACGGCCTGACGGTCTTCCTGTCCCATCCGGAGCGAGACCCGGCCTCCGACAAGATGTACAACACCGTTTTCGTAATCAACTCCGACGGCGAGATTATCGGCAAACACCGCAAGGTCAAAGCCCTGGGCGGGGCGGAATCTTGGTCCACCAGTGGCTGGAAGATCGACCCCATCAACTGTGACGGCATCAGCACGGGAATCTTGATCTGCGCCGACGCCTACAAGAACGAGATTGCCCAGGTGTTCAAGGACAAGGGAGCCCAGTTGCTGGTCTCGCCTGTATCCTGGGGCCCTGGGCACTGCGGCCCCGACGGCGAGTGGGAAGCACGGTCGGTCGACACCGGACTGCCCATGATGGTCTGCAACCGCTCGGGCGACGAGGCCGGGGAGCTTGATTACAGCCTGGCCGAAAGTGTGGTCACCCAGAACGGAAAACGGCTTCTGGAGGCCACATCAGACCGGTCGGTAGTCCTCTCCTTCGATTGGGACATGGACAATATGTCTATGATTTCAGACGACTTTGAACGGGTGTACCTCTAACCCCTCAAAACCTGATTGTGGAAACCCGGTTCCGGGGTTCCCCTCATTCTGAGCCTGTCGAAGGGCTCCCGTTTCTGCGCAAACATGGTTCGACGGGGCTCACCACGAACGACTGGCATACCAAGTTATCAACAAAATGGGTATGCCATACCTCTAGTTCTCATACACTGTCTCTCCGCCAACTATGGTCCGATCGATCGAGATATCCCTGATCCCGAGGGGGTCTATCTGTGTGGGATCGCTGCCCAAGACCACCAGGTCCGCCAGTTTTCCGATCTCCACCGAACCCTTGATGTTTTCTTCGAATGATGCGTAGGCGCCGTTCACCGTGTACAGCCGCAGGGCTTCCTCGATGGATATCTTCTGGTTGGCGCCCCATTCCTTGCCTGTGCTGTCGGTGCGGGTGACGCAACTCTGGATCCCCAGCAGCGGCTCGAAGGGCCCAGGCGGGTAATCGGTGGCCCCGGTGGAGACCACGCCCGAGTCGATAAACGACCGTTGGGCGAACATCCACTCCAGCCTCTGCTCGCCGTAGTAACGCATCTTCTCGCCGTGGTGATAGACGTAGGTGCAGAAGGGCGTGGCGATAACACCTAGGGCTTTCATCCTACCGAGCAGCTCCGGATTAACCAGAGTGCAGTGCTCGATACGGTGCCGGACGTCAGACCTGGGGTGAGCTTTCTGGGCCCTCTCGTAGGCGGTCAGAACCATGTCGATGGTCAGGTCACCGTTGGCGTGGATGCAGACTTGGAAGCCGGCCCGGTGCATGTCCATCACCTGCTGCTCGATCTCGTCTTGCTCCATGGCCAGGATGCCGTGGTCGCAGGTGGAACCGATGTAAGGCTCGGACAGGTAGGCGGTGCGGGAAGCGATGGCGCCGTCGGCCACCATTTTGATGCCGCCTACGCGCAGCAGATCGTCGCCCAAGCCGGTCTTGATTCCGGCCTCACGCAGCGCCGGGAACTGTGGGTACCACATCAGGGCATACACCCGGAGACTCAGATCCCCGGCGGCCTTGCCGTCCTGATAGGTCTGGAATTCCTCGGTCGTCACCCTGGCGTCATGGACGCTGGTCAGGCCGACCCGGTTCAGCATGTTGCAGATGGTCCGCAGACCCTCACGGCGTATCTCTTCTGTGTCCACCGGGATGAGGTTGAAACGCACATGATCGATGGCGCGCTCGTAGACTATGCCGTTCAACTTTCCGGTATCCGGGTCGCGGCCCAGCCTGCCACCGGGCGGGTCCGGAGTTTCATCGTTGAAACCGCCTGCTTCCAGACCTGCCGTATTCATATAGTAGACGTGCCCGGCCCGGTGGGACACCATCATCGGATGGTCCGTGGTCACAGCGTCCAGATCCTCACGATATAGATGACGGCCCTCGTTGGAGGCGGTGCGGTCGGTCTTGGTGTCGTCAAACTTGAACCCCTGCACCCACTCACCGGCCGGGGTCTTGTCGGCTCGTTCTTTAAGGCCGGCCTGGACTTGCTTCAGAGTCGGCACGTCGCAGTCGGCGGACATCACGTGGCGGATGCCGCTGCTCAACACGTGGATATGACCGTCAATGAACCCGGGCAACGTCGTCTTGCCGCCCATGTCAAGCACCTTTGTGTTCGGCCCAATGAGACCTTCCATGTCCTCGTTACTGCCAACTCCGGCGAACCTGCCGTGGGTCATGGCCACCGCCTGCGCTCTGGGGCGTTTGGTGTCCATGGTCATGATATTGGTGTTCTTGATAACCGTTTCGGCCTTGCCGTTGGTGTTGGTCATGTCTGGCTCTCCCAGGTAATTAATCGATATTCAGGTCGCACCGGCATTGTAGGCTCTTATCTGACTTGGCGCACGGCTGCTGTATGATAGGCCAATTTCCAGCCAACAAGGAGTGACTTGATGGACACTTCAAGTCCCACATCGGACCAAGAAGTAGACATCATTGCCGTCGGATCAGGCATGGGGGCAAGCTGCGCAGCCCTGGCGGCCCAAGCGCAGGGCCTGGAAACCGTCATCCTGGAGAAGTCCGAGGTTTACGGCGGTGGAACTACCTATTCATACGGGATAGTTTGGGTGGGCGACAACCACTTGGAACAGGCTTTGGGAATCAAGGATTCCAGGGAAGACGCCTATGACTATCTTCTGCACCTGGCAGCCGGACACGAGCTAGGCAGCAGCCTCCGGGCTTATATCGAAAACTCTCCGGAAGCACTCAAGTTCTTCTGCGACGATGTGGGGATTCCTTTCTATGTGGTGCCAGGCTTCCCCGATTACTTCCAGGGGATGGCGCCTGGCTCTCTGGGCGAAGGACGCAATCTGCAAGTCAGGCCATTCGAAGCCAAGTCTCTCGGCAAGTGGCACAGTCACCTGCGTGCTGCTCCAGCGGTCACGCACCGTGCGACGTTCGAGGAGGTTGCCAGTTGGGGCGGCCGGGCGAAACCCCAAAATTGGGACCGCCGGCTTATCCGGGAGCGCATGGAGCAGGATATCCGCACCTTCGGGGCCGGCCTGATCGGCCACCTGATGAGCGCGGTGCTGCAGCGCGATATCCCCTTTCACCTTGATACTCAGGTACGCTCCCTGATCGTGGAAGGTGGCCGGGTGCGTGGGGTGCTGGCCAGGCAAGGACGCGAAGATGTCCGGATCATGGCGCGGAAGGGCGTTGTCCTCGCCACCGGGACCAACATTAGAGACAACTCTTTGACCAGGCGGTTCAGCGAGATGCACGCCACAGAATCGCTGTTGCCGCCCAGCGTGGACGGCGACTCGGTGTTGATGGCTGGCGAGATCGGCGCGGCCATCAGCGTCAAACCCATGTTCCAGCAAGACCTGCTGTACGTCATCCCAGGGGAGGACCACTACGGTACTCCGTTATACCGGGGCGTGACCAACAACGAATCGGGGTTTCCCCACAGCATCTTGGTGAACCTGGACGGTAACCGGTTCTCCGACGAGTCTATCGGCCAGCAGGTAGGCTCCACCCTGCGCAATTTCGACGTTCGGCGCCACCGGTACGTCAACGTGCCCTGCTTCTTGGTCTTCGACCAGACCTACCTGGATAAGTATGGACTCGGCAGCATCCAGCCAGGCCAAGACATTCCCGATTGGCTGGTGCGAAATAAAAGCATCAATGGATTGGCCTATGATCTCGGCATCGATGGGGACGGATTAGCCAAGACCATCCGGCGGTTCAACCGGTTCGCGGTTGCTGGGAAAGACCAGGACTTTGGCCGGGGCGAGTTCCCCTTCGCCAATTCCATCAGCGGCGACCTGACGCACGAGCCTAACCCCAACCTAGGCCCCCTGGACCAGCCGCCTTATTACGGTCTACCCCTGGAACCGGCGGCCACTGGCTCCACCGGTCTCATGACCAACGAATTCGCCCAAGTGTTGCACGTGCGGGGCCAGCCCATACCGGGACTCTACGCCTGTGGCAGCACCAGCGCCCATTTCTACGGCATCGGCTACCAAGCAGGCTGTGAGCTAGGCGGCGCCATGACCTTCGGCTATCTGGCGGCCAAACACGCCGCAGCAGAGTAACTCGCAAAGGGAAGAAAGAGTCCCTTCCCTCATCATCCTTTCGCGGAAAGGGGGAAGGTTAGGATGGGGCACCCCTCATTCCTACTAAATCAATTCTCCCGAGAAGCTAAAAACCGCTGCAGAATCAGCATCGCCGCAGTCTCGTCCACCGACGCCCGGTCCCTTGAAGGCTGCACCCCGGACTCCCGCAGCAGTCCCTCAGCTTCAACGCTGGTGTAGCGCTCGTCCACCTCGTAGATTGCAAGGGATTTTTCGCTGATGGTCCGGCGTAGGGCTCGGATGAAACCGCGGGCCAATCTCACAGCCTCTCCAACTTTGCCGTCCAAGGTGTAGGGGATGCCAACGACGACGCCCTGGGCCTGGTGCTCTTTGGCCGAGTCGATGACCTTCTGGACGTCTTGGGCCAGTTTGCTGCGGACGATGTGGCCCGCCGGCAACGACATTCCGCCCGGTCCGCTGACCGCCAGACCGATGCGGCGCTCACCAAGGTCGAGGGCGATCAGTTTCGGCTGCTCCGCCATCGCCGATCTAAGAAAGCCCCTGGCGTACCAAAGCTGGAACACGACTCAGAGCTTCATCTACTTTTTCAGGCTGCTTTCCGCCGGCTTGGGCCATCTCGGGACGTCCACCGCCGCCGCCACCCATGACCTTGGCGGTGTCTCGGGCGAGATTTCCGGCGTGCAGGCCCCGTTCCACCAGGTCCGGGGTGACCATAGTGATCAGGATGGGGCTGCCCTCCACTACTGCGGCCAACGCCACCACGACACTGCCCAGCTTGTCCTTGAGGAAGTCGCCCATCTCCCGCATGCCGTCGGCGCTGGCGGCCGAGGTACGTCCGGCCACCACCTTGGCGCCATCAACGTCCTGGACCTGTTTCAGTAGTTCCTCGGCCTCGTCCCGCAGCGAAGTCTTCTGGAACCCTTCCAATTGCTTCCGGAGGTCGTCGTTCTCCTGCATGAAGCTGTCCAACCGGGCTTCCAGGTCGGCAACAGGAGTCTGGAGCTTTTTAGATAACGCTTCCAGACGGTCAGACTGCTGCACAAATAATCCTTCCGCAGCCCTTCCAGTTACCGCCTCGATACGGCGCATACCGCCACCGATGCTGGACTCGCCCAGAACCACCAGCGCGCCCACCTGTCCAGTGGCAGAGACGTGGGTACCTCCGCAAACCTCGACGCTGAAAGCATCTTCGATTAAATGGGGCTCGGGTGCCATAGTGACCACCCGCACCACGTCGCCGTAACGGTCTCCGAAAAAGGCCAAAGCGCCCTCTCGGACCGCCTCGCTGTAACTGGTCTCATGGAAGGTCACAGACAGGTTGCCGCGCACTTTGTCGTTGGCCAGAGATTGGACCGACAGCAATTCATCACGGGTCAGAGCGCTCACGTGGCTGAAGTCGAAGCGCAGCCGTTCCGGGGCCACGAATGAACCGGCCTGCCGGACGTGGGCTCCCAGCACCGAGCGCAGAGCCGCGTGCAGGATGTGGGTGCCACTGTGGTTCCGGGATGAGTCCAGGCGGCGCGCCGCTTCAACTGAGGCTGTGACCGCGTCGCCAACGGATATTTCGCCCTGGTCGACCATCCCTAGCTGGACTATCAGCCCCGCCACCGGACTCTGAGTATCCGCCACTATGACGACACCGTTGGGGCCGCTGATAACGCCCCGGTCTCCCAACTGCCCGCCGCCCTCTGCGTAGAAGGGGGACTGGCTGATCACTATTTCTACTTGCTGCCCCTGGGTGGCGTGGTCTACGGATATGCCGCCTGAAAGTATGGCGGCGATTTTGGCGTCCTGCTCAATCAGGTTGTAGCCCACGAACTCGCTGGCGTCCAGACCCAAGTCCGAGTAGGAGGTCTGCATCTCCATAGCGCCGGAGAACGAGCCAGAGGAGCGGGACTGCTCTTTTTGAGCGTCCATCTCCCTCTCGAAGCCCTCCATGTCCACTTCCAGGCCGTGTTCTTTGGCAATCTCGGCTGTAAGTTCCGGCGGGAAGCCGTAAGTGTCGTAAAGGGTGAAAATCTCGTTCCCTGTGAGCAACTCCTCCATATCTCCTACCGCTTTCCGGTAGGCCAGTTGGAGGTCGTCGCCTAGAACTTGATATGACTCAGATCGCTTCATCAAGGCCATATGAGCTAACACCGCTCCAGCGTTTTCACCCTCCTTGTCTTCGAAAACATATAGGTCGTCGATACCAGTTAAATTGGTTCCCGCAGGAGAAACAATACCCGTCTCAACTAAAGAATTCTCAAGTTCATTAGCGGATTTTGCCCGACCCTTGATCATGCCATTCAGTATGTCGATACCCCGTTCATAAGCCTCGGCAAACCCTTTCTCCTCAAGACTGATGACCCGCTGTATGAACTCATGGTTCTGTGAGAGTTCTTTGTAGACTCCGTTGAATTGGGGGATGACTGATTCGACGACCTCGGTCAGGAACGCTTCTTCGAGGCCTAGTTGGCGTCCGTAGCGGATGGCGCGGCGGATGACCCGGCGAAGGACGTAGCCCCGGCCTTCGTTACCCGGCACCACGCCGTCGCCGATCAGGAAGGCGGCCGCGCGGGCGTGCTCGACGACCACCCTCATGGCGTAGTCGGTGTCAGTGTCTTTCCCGTAGGTCTTGCCGGTCAGTTGGCTAACCCGGTCAATGATGGGAACGAAGAGATCAGTCTCGTAGATATTATTCTTGCCTTGTAGGATGACCATCGCCCGTTCCAGGCCCATGCCAGTGTCCACGGATGGAGCGGGTAAGGGTGTCCGGTCGCCACCGGTGTCCTGGTAAAACTGCATGAAGACGAGGTTCCACAGCTCCACGAATCGTTCGCAGTCGCAGTTGGGGTGGCAGCCGTTAATGGGCTGTGCCTCCCCGGACTTCAACTCGCTGCGGAACTGGGCGGTGAGGTCATCGGGCGGCATCATCCGGCCGTCGTGGCAACCCTTCTCCGAGCCGCCGTCATAGTGGACCTCGGAGCAGGGGCCGGTGGGTCCTTCGTTGCCAGCCGGGCCCCACCAGTTATCCTTGTCGCCGTAGCGGTAGATGCGCTCCGCAGGGACGCCGACCTGGTCCCGCCAGATGGCGTAGGCTTCATCGTCGCCCAGGTGGATGGTGACATAGAGACGCTCTGGGTCCAGCTTGAATAGCTCGGTGACCAACTCCCAGCAGAAGCCCACCGCGCCCTTTTTAAAATAATCGCCGATGCTAAAGTTACCCAGCATCTCGAAGAAGGTCAGGTGTTTGTGGTCGCCCACCTCGTCGATGTCGGTGGTGCGGAAGCTCTTCTGGCTGCTGGTCAGCCGCTTGGACGGCGGGGTTTGCTCGCCCATGAAGAAAGGCTTGAACGGCACCATACCGGCGCTGGTGAAAAGCAGGGTCGGGTCGCCAGCCGGTACCAACGAGGCCGAGGGCATATGCTGGTGCCCTTTGCTCTCAAAAAACTTGATGAAAGAATCTCTGATCTGGTCGCCGTTCATTGTTTACCTTTCGGGGTCTTCCTTTGGGTATTTCTGGTTTTTCATTAACTGGGCTGCCGAGCCGGTCAAAACTCTCTTTGGCGTCGAAAACAGGTCGCCAAAATTACGGAATACGCTCTACGAAGGGGTTGGATTGAATTGTATTTGACTACGTATAGGCAGTCAACGGTTACCGCCGCTGACTGGCCCGGAAATGAGATGACAGGTGGCCCATGGCATATTGCTTTTCAGTTGGCATAATCTTGCTTGACCATAAAGGTTGACACCCTTAAGATTTAGTTGACGGGCGCGAATTTTCGGTCTCCGAACGCGTCCACTGTCGGTGTAGTAGGAGGTGTTGATGGACTCCAGCATTATCGGCAAGATTGAAAAGGCCAGGCAATACGCTGAAGAGAAAGACCGAGTAAATATCACGAGTTTCGCCGCGACATTCAAAGGCAACCACGACCAGTACGATGTCCGGTTTGAGGACGGCGCCTGGCGTTGTGAATGCCATTTCTTCGCCAACAGGGAAGTTTGCAGCCACACCATGGCCCTCCAACGAATCCTGGACGAGATGCTGACCGATCAGCCCGAGCCGGTAGAGACCAACTAAGTCACCCGGCTAACATTCCAAGGAGACGACCATTGCGGTCCGGGAAACGGGCCGCATGCGAACCATGTCGTGATAAAGGGCCTCCAAATTTTCAGGAGGCCCTTTTATTTTGCCGATTGGCACTCGCCCTCACCGCTGTTAGTATTTGGCCGGTAACCAACCTGCCCTGCCCTTCATGAAATACCGGAAACACAGTAAAACACCGCCGGCTTCCAGATAGATTTGCACGAACCTCCCCCAAATAACCCATCGGTTGAACAGAGCGGTTTCGGAATTCCGCCCGCCCTCCGTTATCCGGCCTACCGGGCCTATTGGCTGGGTCTGTTGGCGTCGGTCAGTGGGTTCCAGATGTTCCGGGTTGGGCAGGGTTGGCTGATCTACGAGATCACCGGCGACCCTTGGTCCCTGGGCTTGGTCGGTGCGGCCAACGCGATCCCAGCCATATTCTTCAACCTCTTTGGCGGGGTCTTCGCGGACCGCTTGGACAAGCGCCGCCTGATCATCTTCACGCAGCTCACCACAGGCAGCCTGATATTTCTTCTGGCCACGCTCACATTACTGAGCGTGGTGGAGTCTTGGCATGTATTGGTGGTTGCCCTCTTGGCTGGCGGAGTGGAGGCGTTCGACAATCCGGCCCGCCAGGCGCTCTATCCCCACCTCATAGATCGCAAGGTAATGATGAGCGCGGTGGCGATGAACTCAGTAATCTGGCAGGGCACCCGGATCGTGGCCCCCGGCATCGCTGGGATTCTGATCGACCTGATCAACACCCAATCGGCCATGTACATATCCGGGATGGGGTTCGTAGTGCTGGCTGTGGTGATGGCCCGTCTCAAGGTCCCGCCCATTCCCCGGGGAGCCATCGGCAACCCGATCCAGGACATTCAAGAGGGCTTGAAGTTCATCAAGGTCAATTCCATATTCGCGTTCTTGATCGGTATGACCTTTTTCAATAGTTTCTTCGGCATGGCCTACGTCATGCTGATGCCCATATTCGCCGTGGACATTCTTGAAGTGGGCGCCAAGGGACAGGGCCTGCTGCTTGGCATGTCTGGGGCCGGAGCCCTGATCAACACCTTGTACATCGGCGCTAGAGGCGCCGTGCCCAACCGCGGCCTGGCCATCATCGGCGGGGCGGTCTTATTCGGCCTGGCGGTGGCAACGTTCGCCCTGACCGCCGAATACGTAGGATCCCTGTTGCTAGCCATGGGCATCATGTTCGTCGTGGGAATCTTTAATTCCGTTTACATGATCTCCATCCAGAGTTCGCTACAGATCATGGTTCCAGACCGGATGCGGGGACGGGTCATGGGGTTCTATGGTATGACCTGGAGCATCATGCCCCTGGGCGGGTTGCAGGCCAGCGCGTTGACAAGTTTATTCACCGCGCCCATCGCCATCGCCGCCGGGGGTCTGGCCGTGGCCCTCTTCGCCCTGGGCCCGGCCACCGTCAACCCCAGAGTGCGAAATTTGAGTAGCCATCTATCACCGATAACCGACGAACCCGCAGAAGCTGAAGATGTCTCAAGTTGACGCCCGTTGACAGGGTGGAGTGCGCCATCTACACTCCTATGTGGCCTGAATTTCTAAACTTAATCCCTGAAGATTTCTGTAGATATTAGTAGGTTTCTGGAGCCTTGTTCCAGAGATTTCCCCGTTATTAAAATGACAATCACATCGCGCCACGAGTCCACTCAGTGAATGGCCACATCCAATCGGCGAACTGACATTTCGATAAAGATAACCGGCAAAACAAAAATAGACTAATTCCCGGAGAGAACTTGGAATTCCTAGTCGTTGGACTAAACCACCGGACCGCGCCCGTTGAAGTCCGGGAACGCCTTTCGCTGAACAAAGAGCAACTTCCCGAAGCTCTTAGCGCTATGAACAGTCACGGCGCGTCCGGTGTTATCCTGTCCACCTGCAATCGTTCCGAGTTCTACACCCTAGAACTGCCCGAGGAAGCGGCCAGTGCTGAAGCCGGGGCCGACCGCGTGAAACAATTCTTGGTAGGGCGGTTCGGCATCTCGCTGCTGGACGTTGACCGGTATCTCTACGTGTATCGCGGATACGACTGCATCCACCACTTGTTCCGGGTGGCCTCCAGTCTCGATTCCATGATCCTGGGTGAGGAGCAGATAATCGGCCAGGTCCGCGACGCCTACGAGGCCGCAACCACCGCTGGCACCGCCCAAGGCCCCTTGGCCCAGCTATTTCAGCAAGCTTTGCGTGTTGGCCGCAGGGTCCGACGCGAGACCGGGATCAGCAGAAACGCCCTCTCGGTGAGCAGGGCTTGCGTCGAGATGGCCAAGTCGGTGCTGGGTGACCTCTCCAGCAGCCGGGTCTTGGTTGTGGGCGCTGGCGAGGCCGGAGAACTGGCCGCCGAGGTGCTAAGCCTGTCCGGAGTGACCGACATCACCGTGACCAACCGCACCTTCCAACGCGCGGAAGAGCTGGCCGCCAGCCTCTCTGCCCAAGCCATAACCTTCGATGGGATGCCCAAAGCTCTGCGCGAGTCGGACATCGTCATCGGCTGCACCGGGTCTCCCGGATATGTGCTGGAAGCCGGCCTGATCGGCGACACCATGGCCGTCCGCCCCGAACGGCCCCTCTTGCTCATCGACATCGCCGTTCCCAGAGACATAGACCCCGAGGCCGCCCAGGTGCAGAACGTGTTCTTGAACGATGTCGACGACCTGGAATCGGCGTCCCAGGCCAGTAGGGACAAGAAGGTCGAGGAAGCCGAGTGGGCCGAGGAATTGGCCACCGACGAAGCCCAGCAGTTCCGCCAGTGGTGCTTGGATCTGGAAGCCCTGCCCACCGTGATCGAACTGCGCGACCGGGCGGACCAAATCCGTTCCCTGGAACTGCACAAAACAGTGCGGAAGCTCAACGGTAAGCTGGACGCCGAAGGTCTGGAGTCGCTGGACGCCATGACCCGGGCTATCGTGAACAAACTGCTGCACGACCCGACCATGTTCCTGAAAGAGCGAAAAGGCCCCGAGGAACTTCAGATCGCCCGGGACATTTTTCACCTGAGCGAAGAAGGCCCTAAAAGCCCTGATTAATCCTTGTTAACCCCTTCAGGTAACCACTTCAGGGCTTCTTACCGCTTCTCCCCCTGCCCTCACATCGTGAAACCGGCTATAATAACACACCGGTAACATCGGTATTGTCATGTCATTAGTCGAGAAATACGCCCTACTTCCAGACGAGATCGACCGCCTAAGCATCGAAGTCGTTGAAGCCAGCCTGCCCCAGTTAGACGGCCTCACGCCCGAAGAGCGCTACGTGGTGTGCCGCATTGTGCGGGCCGAAGGTGACCCCGAGATAGCCAAAGCCGTGGGATTCAGCCCCGGCGCGGTGGATATCGGCATCGCCGCCATCAAAGCCCAGGCGGCCGTGGTCACAGATGTGCGCATGGTGGAGGTCGGCATATCCAAGGCCCTGCTAGGCAAGTGCGGCATTACGACCCACTGCCAGATCGACACGCTCAACACCGCAGAACGGGCCAAATCCGACGGCACCACCCGTTCCGTGGCGGCCATCCGAGAACTGACGCCCCAACTTAGCGGCGCCATCGCCGTGGTCGGGAACGCCCCCACCGCCCTTCTGGCACTGCTGGACATGGTGGATTCAGGTGAGGTCACCCCCGCGCTGGTCATCGGCATGCCGGTGGGCTTCATCGCCTGCGCTGAGTCCAAGGCCGAACTGAAAAACGTTGACGTGCCCTACATCTCCATCTGGGAGAAGCGCGGCGGCAGTTCAGCGGCAGCGGCCACGGTCAACGCTCTGCTGGGACTGGCCCTCAAAGAGGTTTCTTTGTGAACGAACTTGAGAACGGTAAAGAAAATGGCAACGACCGCTGGGGAGTGGTCTTGCTGGGACACGGCAGCCAACGCGGCACCAGCAAAGCCGAGTGCTCTTGCGCCTGGCTTCAGTCAAAGACTCCGTCAGGGGAGTCGGCTGGAACTCCGGTTTGGTGCCAAGACTGCCCCAGCACGCCAGACGGCCTGAAACAAGCGGCCAACCGGCTACAAGGGATGCTGGAGCTGGATCAGTCGCAGATGGTCCTATCATGTCTAGAATTTCTTGAGCCATTCCCTCCGGAAGCGGTCAAGATGCTGGACGACCGGGGCATCCACAACGTTGTTCTGGCCCCGTTTCTGCTGGGCAACGGCAAACACGCCACCCTAGAGATGGAAGAGATCATCGAAGAAGTCCGCGGTCAATTGCCGGGGATCCAACTGCACCTGGCCGGCGGCCTGGGGTTGGACCCGAACCTGGCTGACCTGGTGGTGCAGAGAGTCCGGGAACTAGAAGCCGGGGACTCCACCGTTTTAGGCCAAGGAACCGGTCCTAAGGGCATCCTGCTGGTCAAGGCGGGCACCAAGACCGAATACGACGATTGCATCTGGCTGGAAGAACTGGGCCAACTGATCGAAGGGAAACTGGGCGCGGACTACGCTGTAGCGGTGGCCCAGTCCCATTACGGTGACCCCACCATGGATGCTGCAGCCGCCGAGCTGGCCGAAACACGCAACGTCTCGTCCATCATGTGTGTCCCCTATCTATTCTTTCCGGGCATCATCCTGCAGAGAAACGTCATCGGCGGCATGGAGCTGATCAAAGAGCGGTATCCCGATGTCGTCATGTCTGTGACGCCTCCCCTGGGTATCGACGACAAGATTGTGGCCATCACCGCCAACCGTGTGCGGCAAGTTTGGAGTCAGGCGGCGTCATGAGCCCGGCCAAGCCCAGGCCTGAGAGTGACTACAGCCGGCCGACGGTACGGGGCAAGGGATTGCGGACCGGGTACACCACCGGCGCCTGCGCCACCGCTGCAACCAAAGCGGCCATCACTGCTCTTCTGACCGGAAACCCCGTCGACAAAGTGACCATCCACCTGCCGATGGGCAAAGACGTCGAATTCACCATAAACCGCTGTGAGTGGACGGACAGAACCATGGGCAGCGAAAAAGTCCTCTGCTCGGTTATTAAAGACGGCGGTGACGACCCAGACGCGACTCACGGAGCGGAGATCTGCGCCACAATTAGCCTCGGTCCAGCGACAGAAGAAGGTCTGACCATCACTGGCGGGGTCGGCGTCGGCATAGTTCACTTCCCCGGCACCGGCATCCCGGTGGGCGAACCGGCCGTAACCCGAGTGCCCCGGCGGATGATCATCGAACACGCTCTCGAAGCCGGCAAGGCCCACGGCATCGAGCCAGGCAAGGGCATCATCGTGGAACTGTCAGTTCCCACCGGCGAAGAAATCGCTCTGAAGACCACCAACGCCCGACTTGGCGTTATCGGCGGCATATCCATCCTGGGCAGCACCGGCGTGGTCCAGCCTTACTCCACCGCCGCCTGGCGGGCCAGCGTGAACCTGGCCGTCGACGTCGCCGCCACCAACAACATCAACCACATGGTGCTGGCCACCGGCCTGGCCAGCGAAGCCTTTACCAAGAACCACCTAGACCTGCCGGATATGGCCTACGTGGGTATCGGGATATTCAGCGGCTCGGCCATTAAACGTTGCGTGGCCCGAGGATTCAAACGCGCGACCCACGTGGGCATGGTCGGCAAGTTCTCCAAGATGGCCATGGGGCATTTCGTGACCCACGTGGCCGGCAACAAGGTGGACACAACTTTCCTGGCCGGACTGGCCGGACAATGCGGCGCGTCCAAGAAACTTCAAAAAGAGATGGCTGCGACCACCTCGGGCCGCCACTTAGGCGAGATCGCGTTGGCCAACAGCCAACTCTCCTTGTTCACACTGCTCAGTCAGATGGTCTGCGACGAGAGCCACAAGCTACTGGGAGACGATGCGAACAAATTGATTGTCGATGCCATGTGCTTCGACTTTGACGGCACGCTTTTGGGCTACGCCTCTACTTCCCCCGAAGGCATCCCTATGACCTCCGCAACAGGGGCGACACAACGTGGTTAAGGATTTGTCGGAAATACGCCGGTCTCTCGGTCTCCCGGACGACGCTTTCGAGCAGCGCCGCCCCAGCAAGGGCCAAATCACCAAGCGGGAAGTACGGGCCGTCAGTCTTTACTCAATGGGTCTCCGGGCGGATAGCGTGGTCTGGGACATCGGCGCGGGCACCGGGTCCGTGTCCGTGGAATCAGCCCTCATAGCCAACCGTGGCCAAGTATTTTCCATCGAACGCGACACCGATTTCCTGCCCCTATTGGAAGCCAATGTGGCCCAATGGGGCGCCGAAAACGTTCACATCGTGGCCGGAGAAGCCCCTGGTGTGCTGGAAGACCTGCCTAGTCCCGACTCGGTCTTCGTCGGCGGCAGTGGCGGCAACCTGTCCGAGATATTGGAGTACACCGTCACCCGTCTCAACCCTGATGGAACGATCGTGGTCAATCTGGCGGTGCTGGAACGCACATCGGAAACCTACCGCCAACTCACCAGGCTAGGGCTGTCTGCTGACATCACCCAGGTTGCCGCCTCCAGGGGCAAAAAGATGCCCGACGGCGCGGTGCGGCTGGAGTCGCTCAACCCGGTTTTCATCGTCTCCGGACGGCGCGGAAACTAGGCAGCCGCTATGCCAGAAACATCCACTACATTCGGCTGTCTATACGGCATTGGTGTCGGCCCTGGCGACCCCGAACTGCTGACCCTGAAAGCCCTGAAAGCCCTGCAAAAAGTCCCGGTCATCTGCGTGCCCCAGGCCGCCAACCGGCGAGACAGCTACGCACTGACCATCGTCAAAGAATATGTAAAGCCAGAGCAAGAGATCCTGCGGGCCCCATTCCCCACCGACGACGCCAAGGGCGCGGCCCAAGTCTGGCGTGAAGCCTCGGAATTGGTGGCCGGGCATCTGAGCAAAGGGCAGGATGTGGCCTTCCTCACTGAGGGCGACCCAATGCTTTTCAGCACTTTCTCCTACGTGTTAACCGGGGTCCAGGAATTGTGCCCGGAGGCCCCCGTAGTGATCATCCCCGGTGTATCATCGGTGATGGCTGCGGCGGCCAGTTCGGGGGTGCCACTGGTCACCCACGGGCAGCGGCTGGCCATCCTGCCGGCGGCCTACGGGTTGGACGACCTGTCAGATGCCACATCCAATTTTGATACGGTAGTATTGATGAAGGTCAGCCCCAATATCGTGAAAACATTGGCGGAACTGGAAGAACTCGGGCTAACCGGACAGAGCACCTACGTGCGCCGCGTCAGTACCGACCGCGAGAAAGTCATCAAAGACGTGACGAAGATAACGGAAGAAGACATGGACTACTTCTCACTTCTCATAGTCAAAGGGAATCCCCCAAACAAACCCCGGCAATAATCTAAGGACGAAAGAATGATCCAAACCAAAGGCAAGGTCTATATAGTCGGAGGCGGACCGGGAGACCCGGAACTGCTGACACTGAAAGCAAAGCGAATCATCGAGTCGGCCGACGTGGTGATCTTCGCCGATTCTCTGGTGCCCCCGGAAGTGGTGGGGTTCGCCAAAGGAGGCGCCAAGGTCGTCGGCAGCAAAGAGATGAACCTGGACGAGATAATGGAGCTTGAATTGAGCTCTGTCCGCGAGGGCAAGACCGTAGCCCGCGTGCAGAGCGGCGACCCCTCGATCTACGGGGCCATCCTGGAGCAGATACGTATTCTGGAGAAAGAAGGCGTCGAATTCGAGATCATCCCCGGAGTCAGCGCAGCCTTCGCCGCAGCGGCAGTTCTGAAATCCGAACTCACCGTCCCAGAGAAATCCCAGACCGTGATCATGACCCGGATGGAGGGCCGGGTGGCCATGCCCGAGGGCGAGCAGATCAAAGACCTGGCAGTCCACGGTTGCACCATGGTCATCTTCCTGAGCATCACCCGGATGACCAAGGTCGTCGGTGAGCTTACGTCCTCCGGGTACACCGAAGACACCCCGGTGGCCGTGGTCTACCGCGTGGGATGGCCGGACGAACTGGTGATCCGGGGCACGTTGAAAGACATCGCCGACAAGGTGCGGGCAGCCAAGATTACCCTGCAGGCCCTGATCATAGTGGGCGACGCCGTTGACCCTGGATTGGACGCTGCTGGAGCGGTTTCCCACCTGTATTCCGCCAATTACACCCACCGTTACCGGAAGGGCTCTGGGACCCAGGCCAGTGGCAATGGAAAAGGATAACATCCCAGAAAATGCGGGCGATGGCAAAACGGCCATCATCGCCCTCACGCGCAACGGGGCAAGCATGGCGCGGAAGCTGGCTGGGTCTTTAGGTCGCGAATCCACACTGTTCATCGACCGCCGCTTTCGCGAGGATGGCGACACCGGAGAGGCCTTCGACCTGCCGCTAAGACCCGTGGTGAAACGAGCCTTCGCCGAGTATTCCAGTCTGGTGCTGTTCTTATCCGCCGGGGCCACGATCCGGCTACTGGCGCCATTATTGGAGAGCAAACAAGTTGATCCGGCGGTGGTCTGCGTCGACGACGCCGGCAGCTTCTGCGTGAGTCTTATCTCTGGGCACGTGGGCGGGGCCGACAAGCTGGCCCAGGAAGTGGCGCAACATCTGAGGGCCAGGGCAGTGATAACGTCGGCCTCCCACGCCTCGGGCACCCTGGCTGTGGACCTGCTTGGGCGGGAGTTTGATTGGCGGTTGGTGGCCGATTCCACCGCTATCACCCGCGCCAGCGCCGCCGTCATCAACGGCCACCCGGTCGGCGTCTGGCAGGGAGCGGGTGAGCCCGGCTGGTGGCCCAAAGAAAATCCGCTGCCGGAAAACATCACGGGGTATCCGGCGCTGGAAGACCTGGCCGCTTCGGCCTGTGCCGCGGCGCTGGTGATCACCGACAAGACAGACGCCTTAGACACGCTGCTGGCGGACAAGATCACGGTGGTCTACCGGCCCCGGAGCCTGGTGGTGGGCATGGGTTGCCGCAGGGGAGTCCCGGTGGAGGAGCTAGAGTCGCTGCTGGCCGAGACTTTTCAGGAGAACGGGCTGTCCCTGGACTGCCTGGCTGAGATCGCCACCGCCGAGATCAAACGAGGCGAGCCGGGACTTGAGCAACTGGCCGAACGTCACGGAGTGCCCCTGTCCTTCCTCCAGGGTGAGGAGCTGAACCAAGTATTTGAGACCGACCCTGGAGCCATCACCTCCAAGTCGGAGCGGGCCCACGGGCTGGTCGGTGTCTGGGGGGTGGCCGAGCCGGCCGCGCTTTTGACCGCTGATGCAGAAGAATTATTGGTAACCAGAAAAAAGACCGCCAGGGCGACCATCGCCGTGGCTCGAAAGAATTTCAACACGACCTAACGCCGTGGGGAGCGCAAGTTAATGACCACCGCATCCGGAAAGACAGGCAAGATACATCTGGTTGGCCTCGGCCCTGGGGACGCCCAATACCTGGCACCCGCGGCCTCGCAGGCGCTGGCCGAGAGCGATGTTATCGTCGGATTCAGGGCCTATATCCAGCAGATCGAAGGCCTGACCTCCGGGAAAGACGTGGTCTCCATGGAACTGGGCCAGGAATTGGAGCGGGCGGAAGCGGCGGTAGACTCGGCCTATGCGGGCAATACCGTGGCGGTGGTGTCTTCGGGCGATGCCGGCATCTACGGCATGTCCGGCCCGGTGTTCCGGGTGCTCACCGACCGCGGTTGGGACGGCCAGACCCCGATGGTGGAGACGGTGCCAGGGGTGTCGGCGATGCAGGCGGCGGCGGCGGTGCTAGGGTCGCCGTTGATGCAAGACTTCTGCGCCATCAGCCTTAGCGACCTGCTTACACCTTGGGCGAAGATTCGGGGACGGCTGGAGGCGGCGGGCCAGGGCGATTTCGTGGTGGCCCTCTATAATCCGCGCAGCCAGCGCCGCCAGACTCAGCTTCTGGAAGCCCAGGAGATACTGCTTAAGCACCGGCCGGGAGACACTCCGGTGGGCATCGTGGGCGACGCGTTTCGGCCCGGACAGCGCGTGAAAATCACCAGTCTCCAGGACCTGGAAAAGGATGCCGAGTCCGTGGACATGGTCACCATTGTCGTGATCGGGAATTCCACCACCTACCTCCACAGCGGAAAGGTAATCACACCCAGGGGCTACGAGGAAAAGACCAGGGCCCGGTAGTCCTTCAACGGGACTACATCGGGCCTCGACAACCCCCGGTCCACAACCGTTCAACCCTGGTTTAACCCCTCACACCAGCGCCGGTTTCCCAGATTCCATAACGGTAATCACACGTTTCTCACACCATCATGCACGGTAGGCGCGGTAGTCTTAAATCAGACAATTCTGGACTTCACCATTAAGCATAAAGTCCGGTGGCCATTGGACCGCCCTGGAGGCGGTGATTGCTGTTAGGAAATAAGATATTGGTCGTTGACGACGAGCCGAACATCGTTCGGTCATTGACCTTTATCCTCAATGAGGGTGGTTACGACGTCTCCATCGCTGGCGACAGCGTACAAGCGATGTCGGTGATTCGTGACTCCAAACCCAACATCCTGATCCTCGACGTGATGGTGTCCAACATGAGTGGGTACGGCGTGTGTAGCGAGATCAAGTCGGGCCCCGAATCAAGGGATATCCACGTGGTGATGTTGACCACGAAAGACCAATATGGTGACCGCGAAGCCACGCTATCCCGGGGCGCCGATGAGTACATCAGCAAGCCTTTCAGCCCTATCGAGATATTGGCCAGGCTGTACGGCAGAAATTCATGGGCATAATCGACAGCGAAAGCGACCGCTTCACCGGGCTGGTCGACGATGTGCTGGACCTGGCCCGTATCGAGTCGGGCCAGACGGTATGGGAAACGTCCCAAGTCGACCTGCCCGGCGCTATAGAAGCCGCCATAGACCTCACCCACGCTCTAACCCTTCCGAAGAACGTTACGGTGAAGATAGGTCCCGGCAATGGCGTCCCACGATTGAATCCGACACCGATAAGTTGGTCCAAACGACCACGAACCTGCTGAGCAACTCCATCAAATTCACCCCCAGCGGTGGGCTAATCCATGTGCAGTGCCGTTTGCCGCCCAGCTCTAGCCAGGCCAATCGCGTGAATATGGTCGAGGTTAGCGTGTCAGACAACGGACTGGGCATACCCGTAACCGAGCACGGCCGGATATTCGACCGGTTTCAGCAAGCCGAATCGTCTCTTTCCGACGGACCTGCCGGGGCCGGGCTGGGGTTAGCCATCAGCAAAGAGATAGCGGTGCATCGGGGTGGAAAGACCTGGGTCGAGAGTGAACCGGACGAAGGCAACACTTTCTTCTTCACTGTGCCGGTGGCAGACGCCACAAACTAGGCGCCTGGCATTTCCCAACGGCAAACTACCCATTATCTGGTCCTACGTGCGCTTACCAAATAGACCGTGTACAATCTCGTCCACCTTTGACGACTAGTCATGACTGAGGAGCGCGAGTTCACAATGAAACGAAGCGAGTCCCGGATCCTTACCACTCACACCGGAAGCCTGCCCCGCTCCCCTGAACTGCAGGAATTACTCCGCTCCAGGCTCGATCCCAAGGAGGGCGAAGCAGAAGAGTTTATCGCCGGTGTGAAAGACGGCGTGGCCGACGTAGTCGCCAAACAGGCATCCATCGGCATCGATGTCATTAACGACGGCGAGCAGGGCCGGGTCCAATACGCCACCTACGTGAAGGACCGGTTGACCGGCTTCGATGGCGAGCAGATCCTCCGAGCCCGCCCGCGGAAAGACATGTTGGACTTCCCCGAATTCGCCGCTCAAAGCGGTGTATCATCATCGGCCACCATCCCTTGGCCCGCCTGCACCGGCCCCATAACGTGGAAGGACAAAGACGCTGTGCAGCGGGACATCCAGAGGCTCAAGTCAGCCACTGCCGGCGTGCAGTCAGAAGAGGTTTTCATGACCGCCGCCTCTCCTGGAGTCATCGCCAACTTCCTGGTCAACGAGCATTACCCGACGGACGAGGCCTACCTATACGCTCTGGCCGAGGTGATGAAGGACGACTACAAAGCCATCGTCGACTCCGGCCTGCTGTTGCAGATCGACTGTCCCGACCTGGCCATGACCAGGATCACCGAGTTCTCGCACCTAAGCCAAGAAGAGTTCATCAAAGTAATCGAGATGCATGTGGAAGTGCTGCAATACGCTTTGGCCGGGCTCGCTCCGGACCGGATGCGGCTCCACCTTTGCTGGGGAAACACCGAGGGGCCCCATCACTACGATGTCCCCCTGCGAGAGATCGTCAACATCGTCTTAACGGCCCCTCCCCTGGCCATCTCGTTCGAGGGCGCCAACCCCCGCCACGCCCATGAGTGGAAAGTATGGCAGGACGTGAAACTCCCCGAAGACAAAGTGATAATCCCCGGCGTGTTGGATACGACCACCAACTTCATCGAGCACCCTGAGTTGATCGCCGAGAGGATCCTCCGCTACGCTGGCGTGGTCGGCAAGGAGAACATGATGGTCGGCAGCGACTGCGGCTTCGGCACCTCAGCTTGGGGACGCCGAGTGGAATCGCGCATTGCCTGGGCCAAACTTGAGTCAATGGTGGAGGGCGCGCGGCTAGCTAGCCAAGAACTCTGGTAAGAGTTGGCCGCATCTCCAGAAGACTCGATGGCCTAGGAACCGTCATCGTCTGAGGCCTTCGCCCCCGAGCATCCACTGCGCTGGCGCATGCTGGCCTTCTTGTCTGTGGCCATGGTATTCGCTCTAACCGTCTGGTTCAGTACCAACGCCATCGCGCCCGCATTGGAAGTCGAGAAAGGGTTCTCCACCGGCGACATCGCCTGGCGGACCATCGCCGTCCAGATCGGCTTTGTCATCGGCACATTGATCCTCGCCATCACCAAGTTAGCCGACGTTTTCAACACTCGCAAGGTCTTCACCGGGCGCACGGTGTTGGCTGGGGTGTTCCACGCGGCGCAGGTGTTCATGCCGGGAGGTTTCGCCACCGCCCTGGTGTTGCGGGTGCTCAACGGGGTATTCCTGGGCGGCGTCTACCCACCGGAGATGAAGATAATATCCGGCCCGTTTCTCTCGGGCCGAGGCATCGCCGTCGACGTCATGATCGCAGCCCTGACGCTGGGTTCTGGCTCCCCTCTCCTGCTCCGTTCCATCTTCGTTGCTCAGTGGGAGCTCGCCTTCTACCTGAATTCCGGGCTGGCCGTAGGGGCTGCGGCCGTCGTTTATTTCCTGGTACAAGATGGGCTGTTGGACGTTCAGGCAAGAAAGTTCAATCCCGGCTACATCTTGGAGACGGTCAGGGTTAGGTCGACCAGGTTGGTCCTGTTCGGCTATCTGTGCCACATGTGGGAGCCCTACGCCATGTGGCCTTGGATTCCACCCTTCTTGGCCATTGTTTATGGGACCAAGAGCCTCATTGGAGACTCACTGGACCTCGTCAGCCTAGTCACGTTCTTGGTGTTTAGCCGGGGCGCTGGGCTGTATGACTGCCGGCATCTTCGCCGAGCGCAATGAATACACCGCCGCGACCAGTTAGGCGATAATCATCAGCGGGAGCATGGCGGTATTCATCGGGTTCCTGCCCGTGGAATGGAACATCGTGATCACCGTGGTGGCGATAGTCTGAGAGGCGTCGGTGGTAGCGGATTCGGCCCAGTTATCGACCACGTTGACCGAGCTATCGGATGACGATTACCGAGGGACTGCCTTGGCGTTTCAGACGGGGATCGGATTTCTATTGACCATCGCGCTCATTCGTTTCCTGACGGTGATGGCCGACTCGGTGGGTTGGGGATTGGCATTCGCTGTGTTGGCCATCGGACGGATCCTCCGGACCGCCGCCATGCTGCGGTTGTGGGCACTGCCCTAGGCGTCAGCCATGGCTTTGGAGCGGCGTGATTACGCCACGGGAAGAATCCCTCCTACTGAGGCGAAGAAATGCTTCGGCGCATTTTCAATGCCTTGCATCAGAAGCTAGAAGCCATATTTGCTGTCACCACGATCCTACCGGGGAAAGAGAGGGGCCTCTTTGCTTTGGTCAAACATGGCAAGACCGGGCAATGAGATTCCTCGGCTGACACCTCGGAATGACGAATTGGGGCGAGGCGTCTTGCAACTGGGCGAGAAAAGAGGTGGCGTCAGTCCTGCTCGGAGACCTTGAAGCTGAAGGTTATGGTGCGGGTGATGGTACCGTCGGAGTCTCGCTCCGACCCGTACTCCTCCGTAGATATCCGCAGTTCCATGCCTAGGCCGCGCATGTCGTTGGCTAGGGCTTCCACCCGCCGGCGGACCTCGGCGATGTCTTGGTCAAGTTCTGTGTGGTCGTCTGTCGCCATTAGTGAGTTGAACACCTAAACGGGGCGCGTCACCCTAAAAGGGAAATGACGTGCCCCGAGATTTCGAGCTGCCGAAAAGCCATCTTTAGTAGTAGACCGCAGTGCCGGTGCCGCCGCCGGCCATGATGACTTCCCCGGTGACGGCCCATGACTTGTCCGATGCCAGGTAGGCCGTCAGAAAGCCGATCTCCGAGGCGTCAACCATCCGGTTGATGTGGTTGGTCCTGGGGGATCCGTCGGTGAAATCGTGGGCTTCCGCCTCCGCGGGGCTGACGCCCAATTCCTTGCCGCGGGCCTCCATCAGGCCGACCGTGCGCTCGGTTCGGGTCATGCCAGGGTGAACGCAGTTCACAGTGATGCCGAATTTGCCAACCTGGGTGGCCAAGGTCTTGGTCAGGTGGACCAGGGACACATTGCGCGCGCCGCCGCTGAGGTTACCGGCGGTCCTGGCGTTGCCGCCGCTGATGTTGATGATCCGGCCCCAAGGCTGTTCCTTCAGGAAGGGAATGGCCGCTCGAGCGCAGCGTAACGCTCCAACATATTTCACGTCGAAATCGCCTATCAATTCATCGTCGACAATCGTGTCTATGGGTCCGATCGCTCCCGGAGACCCGCCGGGCAACGAGGCGCTGTTGACCAGGATGTCTAGACCACCCAGTTGGCTGGCTGCTTCGGCCATGACCCGGTCGACGTCCTCACGAGAGGTAACGTCCAGGACCATGGGGATTACCTTGCGGCCCGTGATGTCTTCAATCTCTTTGGCCGCCTCGTCCAACGCGGATTTCGTCCGGGACGCGATCACTACATCGCAGCCCTCTCGAGCCAGTTCCAGGGCGATGGCCTTGCCGATGCCACGGCTGCCGCCGCCCACAAATGCACGCTTGTCCTTGAGTCCGAGGTCCATGTTTCAGTCTCCTCTCTTGCCTCTGAATGTCGCCCGGAATAGGGCTCCCATGCTGGGCGCATTTTACACATCTCCCTATTCGGCGGCAATCGCGGCGCAGCGGGGGTTAAAATATAGGTAAGCGTAGTCTCAATCGGGAACCCTCGGCCCCGGCCCCGAATCTTAATAAACGAGTAGCGGCTCAGGCCCGCCAACACGGCAGGCCCCAGCCCCGCAGCCGGGCGACATCATCGTCGAAGGTGGCCGGGTGGCCAGCTCCAGTTATGCCTACGCCTATGAAGGCTGAGGGACTTCGGGCAGGGGTTGCTCAATCAATTGAGTCCCGCCGGGCCGCGCCTTGACGAGCGCCAGCACTGAGAGCACCGGCAGGGCCATCATCACCACCATGCCCAGGGTGTAGGTGCCGGTCAGGTCGTGGAAGATGGCCAGGGGCAGCGGGCCCACTGCCGACGCGCAGAAGTTGATGGTCATGGCAGAACCTTGCACACGGCCAAGCCCATGACGGCCGTAATAGTGCGCCCAGATGACACCCTGTACGATGTGGTGGGCCCCTCCGGCTACGCCCATCACCAGCACGTAGACCACCGCCATGAACACCGAGTCCATAGCAACCACTAGCACCAGCGCGATAAGTAGGGATACCATGGAGAATGCGTAGAGGTACTTGGGTCCGATGCGGTCTACCACGAACCCGGCCATCAGCGAGCTCACGGCCGAAGACGCCGAGAAGATCACGAATACCCCGGCGGCTAACGTCGCACTCAAGCCTTTCTCTTCGAAGATGGATGTCTGGTGGAAGACCAGCGCCGTGGATACCAGGCCAGGCGTGCCCAGGGACAACGCCAGCAACCAGAAATTGATGGAGCTGAAAACCCGGCTGTCTCTCCGGACTCCGGACTGGGCAGCTCTGGTCTCGGAGAACGGTGGCTCGGATCTGCCGTCGGGGAACATTCCCATGTCCTCAGGGCGGTTTCTGACGACCAAAAGGGTCACCGGGATGATCAGCACGATGGCAACCACGCCAATCACTCCGTAAGCCTCGCGCCAGCCGATATTGACGATCAGGTACCTGGCGAAGGGCGGGAATATGGCGCTGGACAGCACGGCCCCCAGACCCATTATGGCGATGGCCCGGCCTCGGCGCGAAACGAACCACGTGTTCACCAGCAGGATGGAGTTGATGTTCAGCGACCCCTGCCCCAGGGCCCGCAGACTGGCAAAGGCGATGTAGAACAGTACGATGTTGGTGGCGGTCGCCATGCCGAAACAGGCCGCACCGAAGCCCAGTCCCACGGCCACCAGCATGGCCCGCGGCCCATAGCGGTCTGCCAGCCGGCTTACGATGGCCACCAGAACAGCGCTCATGGCGGTGCTCGCCATGTACAAGGCCGAGATGCCCGGGCGGGACAGCCCGGTGTCCTCGACGATGGAATCGATGAAGATCGAGAAGACGTAGGACTGGCCGGGTCCGCTGCTGAAGACCACCAAGCCCGCCGCTCCGACGATGAACCACCCGTAAAATATGTAGCGAGGCTTGGCGGGTCCTCCGGGATTTGATGAAGTTTCCGGCTGGATTCCTATGGCTATTTCCTTGTTAGAATCGTGTCGTTCGGTTTGATGAGGAACGTAGGCACGGCATTGCCGTGCCCTTACTTGGTTGTCGGCCGACGACTAATACTACGCCAGATGGCCGCCACGTGTTTCCCGTTAAGTCAACCTGGGATATAGTGTTTGCTGCATCACCACTAGGGACTAATGGAGAAGATAATGCCCGCCAAGAAAGGGACCGGACTGCTGATGGTCTGGTGCGACGTTCCCGAAGACCGGGAAGATGAGTTCAACCGCTGGTACAACGAGGAGCACATCGCTGAGATTTTGACCGTCCCCGGCGTGCTGAACGCCGCCCGATACGAGGCGGTGAAAGGCGGCCCCAAGCACCTCGCCTGCTACGAACTGGATAGCCCCGCCGCGGTGCTAGGCGACGGCTTCACCAAGCGCACCAAGTCCAAGTGGAGCGAGACCATGGGTCCGACTCTCATCGGCACAAACTTCTTCAATCCGCTCTACGAGATGATCTACCCCGACTCGGTCTCCACCGACATGGCGGGAAGCGGTATGGCCCCGGCTCTGCAGGTAGGCCGCATGAATATCCCGGTCGAAAAGTCCGACGAGTGGAATAAGTGGTATAACTCCACTTTCGTGCCCAATTTTGAGAAGGCGCCGGGCGTAATCCGGGGTCGCCGGTTCAAGACCGTGCGCGGCGAGGACCCTCTGTACTCGGTGGTCTATGAGTTCGAGAACGAGAACGTCTCCCAGACTCCGGAATGGGCGGCCCAACGGAACGCCGACCCCAAAAATAACGAAATGATCGGCCTGATCCAGCATGGATCGGGCTCGCCAAGCATCTACAGAAAGACATTCGAACTTTAGGATTAAACACAATGCCCAACCACATCGTGAACGTCGGCAACGTTGAACTGATCGCCCTCAATGACAACCTGCCCGTCAGGTCGCCCTTCGTCGCCTTTCCCCACACCACCATGGAGCAGTGGAACGAATACCCCGAGTTGATGCACGACCACGAGAACGCTAACCACCGCTGGGGCTCGTTGGCCATCCGCTCCTCGAGCAAGTTGATCATCGTGGACACGGGCATGCAGGGCGAGGGCTGCTACCTGCTGGACGACATGAAGGAGAAGGGCATCGACCGGGATGCGGTGGACATCGTGGTCTTCACCCACATCCATCCTGACCACGTCGGCTGGAACTACACCGACGGCAAACCCAACTTCCCCAACGCCCGGTTCTTAGTTCCTCAGGGCGACTGGGACTACTGGACCAAGCCTGAGAATATCGACACAGTAGACTACATCGTGCCCCAGGTCCTCCCGCTGAACCAGAACGGCGTGATGGACCTCTTCGACGGCGAGCATGAGATCACTCCGGAACTAACCACCCACCCGACGCCGGGTCACACGCCCGGTCACAGCTCCATCCGCGTTACCTCCAGCGGCGAGCACGCCTTCATTCTGGGCGACGTGGCCCACAGCCCGATCCAAGCCCATCACACTGATTGGTGCCCTGAGTTCGACATTATCCCGGACATGGCCCGGGCCACCCGGCACTCGGTCATCGACATGCTGGAGGCCGAGGGAACCCTGGTCTCGGCCGGCCACTTCCCTGACCCCGGCTTCGGGCGCTTCGTCCGGGGCGAAGACCGCCGCTACTGGCAGGGAATTTAGTCTCCATGCCTTCAGAGAACGTATCAGACAATTCGCCGGCAGTCCTGGTTTTCCCTCAGTTCGAGTCTGAGTTGTACCGGATGGCCGCCTACGAAGTAGCTGCCCTGACTGAGGAGCAGTTGGATTTTGAGTCGGACAAGTGGGGCTGGGCCGAATAGAGCATCCGCCGCCACCTGAGCCACATGGCGTCGGGCAATTTCCGGTGGTTTTGGCAGCGTTGGGGTCTCGAAATGTTCCCCGGCGGGGCGCCACCCAATGTTCCCAGCCCTGAAGAAACCGTACTGCTGACCCAGTCCAAGTACGATCGCAGGATGGACGAAGACCTGTATTGGGGCGTTGATGTGATTCTGGAGAAGCTGCTCCAAGGATTGGCCATAGGTCAGGCAATACTCGCTAACGAGACTGCCGGTTCCGTGCGAACCAAGGAATTCGAGTTCTCAGACACCGGTGAATGGCCTTGGTTCTACAACGTCCACACCGGACTGAGGCGTGACCCCGAGCTCAATACAAGAATCTGGTTCACTCTGGAGACCATCTTCCGCCACCGGTACTTCGAGCACATCACCCACCTCTACAACATTCAGAGGATCAAGCTGGCGCAAGGCCTGACTATAAAAACAGAGATCCCCATCGAAGGCTACATGGCCTTGCCTGGCTGGGACCTCAGTAAACCATAAGAGAACCTGGGAGTAACAAAATGCCCAAAGCTAAATTCGTGCCCTTCGATAGTGTCGAACACCAGAACAAACGGCCCGGAGTGGTCTTGACCAGCCTGGTAGATGGAGACACCGGAGCCACCTTGATTTCCAGCGGAGTCGCCGAGTTCGAGGTCAGGGCCTCCGCGCCCACCCACTACCACGACGCTGAGGAATCAGTGATCGTAATCGAGGGCGAGGGCCTGATCGTCATCGACGGCGAAGAACACGTCGTCCACCCCAACGACGCCGCCTTCATCTCCCCCGGCACCCACCACAGCATCGCCAACCATGGGGACCAACCCTTCAAGATTAGCTGGACTTACGCCAGCGTCAACTGGTCTACCACGCCGGTAGAGTAGGTGCCGACCCGCACCGCTCACCCTGACGACGGGTACGCAATTACTCCGCTTCGGTTCACACTAGAGAGGCCTCTCGTTCGTACATTCTGATAGATATGGACGGTCCGGGGGAAGCGCGTCGTTCGGGACACCGAATG
>DCWQ01000041.1:112037-166812 GCA_002328185.1 Dehalococcoidia bacterium UBA2158 | reverse complement strand
ATTAAATTACGATTTCTGTCGGGGCGTAGCGCACGGGTAGCGCGCGTCGTTCGGGACGACGAGGTCGAAGGTTCAAATCCTTTCACCCCGACCATTAATTGACCTAAATCGTCAGCCTCATGTCCTTCAAGCTCGACAATTCGGCTTAACCCCACAGCACCGCTTCTTATTTCTAGGTCTCAACAAAAAGGCCCTTCCAAATTGGAAGGGCCTTTTTGTTGCCTGATTTCTTGGTGACCCGCCTCGGGGTCGAACCGAGAACCTACTGATTAAGAGTCAGCCGTTTTTTGTTCACAGGCGTACACAGGAGTTCACCGCAGACACCATTTTGAGGCTAAAGGCGAAAACCGTGCCTACAGTACAGAAATAAATTGGGTACAACTTGGGTACAAAATCCTCAAATCTCCCTGCTACCTAGCACCTAACAAAACCACAGCATTAAGTTTGTCTAAGGCCTCCGGTGACGGGCTGGGTTGGTTGCCGATCTTATATCTCATTCGTTCTACTAATCGGGTAACAGAAATTAGATGATCAGAAATGGTGTGACGTGCCATATGCAAGCCAGCTATTTTTAAAGGCGCTCCAAGGCGTGGGTATTTTCGTGCGCGGACACAAATTTAAAGTTAACCAGACCGACATGGCGTCGTTTGACTGAGTATTATAATCCAGCAAGACCTCTTAATATCCACCATGCCTGTATCAAATGGAGCCATGCCATACGTTGTCGTTTTTCGACGGGTTGCCAATTGACCTCAACTTCTACTAACTGTGCGCCTAACCTCTTAGCGTCTAGCGCCATAAGACCACACCCACACTTCCCTCGGAATGGCAATCTTTCGGCCAATTCGCTGCGTATCGCACGGTAGCCAAATCCGCTGTTGCGTATAGGCAACCTAAGCCCCGCCAGCCGACAAAGCGCTCCTTCGGACCAACGCACCGGCGTCCCCGGACTACCAAATGTCATGTCCGCGATATCGGTTTCGATGGGCGCGACCATCAACGGTATATCAGCTGGATCATGTTCACCGTCTCCATCTAAGAAGACGACAATCTCGGCGTTGGTAGCTCGAACGCCAATTTCAAGGCACCTGAGCCACCCTGTCGCTTTTTCATTTCTAATGACATTTGCACCTGCTGCTGCTGCTAATGCACCAGTTTCATCAGTACTACCATCGTCTACGACGATTACTCGATCGACTGAGTTCAGTGCCCCTTTTACCACTTGGGATATTGTGAATGCCTCATTACGTGCTGGAATCACCGCTTCCAGCCGGCTGCGACTCGATTGACGGCCATGGTTATCAACAGCGTTCGATTTACTCATTCCAATCTCCAAGCCACCTAGCACCTAACAGAACCACAGCATTTTAAGTTTGTCTAAGGCCTCCGGTGACGGACCCCAATGTATACAAAACAATGTATACGCAATAATTACGTAGTATTAACGACTGTGATTGTTTAACAATGTATACATCGACAAACGTATACGTACGCAATCATTACCGAATAATCTAGCCAATTGCGCAACGGCATGAATGTAGAGAGAGGTCTCGGGAGCGACCCATACCCCCTTCTTCACCTTCTGTATCTGATCTGCATTATAGTAGCGGTAAAAAAACGTGCAAGCGAGGAAGTTATGGACATCGGCATATTTGTTTTTGAAAGCGATTCGTCCTTGGACCCGGCGGTGCTAGCCAGGCGGGCCGAGGAACTGGGGTTCGATTCGTTTTGGGTGCCAGAGCATCCGGTGATACCACTCCAGACCAGTTCTCCTTACCCGGGTTCTTCCGACGGCATTATCCCAGACGTTTACGGGCGCGTCGTCGATCCCTTCGTCGCCTTGAGCCGGGCTTCGGCGGTTACCTCTACCATCAAGCTGGGCACCGGTATTTGCTTGGTTCCCGAGCGCAACCCGCTGTTGCTGGCGAAAGAGATTGCTACCCTGGACCTTTACTCCGAGGGTCGGTTCATTTTCGGCATTGGGGCTGGCTGGCTGAAGGAGGAGACCGAGATAATGGGCGGCGATTTCCCTCACCGTTGGACTCAAACTAAAGATGCGATTTTGGCCATGAAGGAGTTATGGACCAAAGACGAGGCTGAGTACCATGGGACCTACTACGACTTCCCTCCAGTCCGCTCTTTTCCAAAACCGGTGCAGAAACCACATCCTCCTGTGTTCTTGGGCGGCAAGGCGCTAAATGCGTTCAAACGAGTGGTTGAGTGGGGCGACGGGTGGATGCCAAATCATTGCTCGGTGGATGAAATCCGGCAGGGCCGGGAAACCCTGAACCGACTTGCTGAAGAAGCTGGCCGAGACCCCTCCACGATCCAGGTAATGGCCTTTGGCATGTCTGGCCAGTATAAGGACAGGGAAGCCATCAAAGACCTGGAGCAGGCTGGCGTTAGCCGGGTGACAATCTGGCTGGATGACACCGAAAAGTCCGGAGCGTTAAGGGAGATTGAAGAGATCGCCCGGCAGGTGCTGGACTAAGACTCGGCAAACAAGAAAAGCCCCTGGATCCGTCTCCAGGGGCTTTTCCGTGCCTAATTTCGTGGTGACCCGCCTCGGGGTCGAACCGAGAACCTACTGATTAAGAGTTAGCCGTTTCCCATGTTCCGGCTTGACACTGGGTTGCCCTTCAAGCACGTCGACGATCACGTCGTTCTCAACAACAATGGAACGTTCACCAATTATCTCTCCGGCTACCGGGTCCAAAACATTACCATTGATGATGTTGATAATCATATGACGCTCCTCCAGAGAAGCATTCAGTCACCCGATTTTGGTCTAATGATTGCGGGTTGAATCAAGCTAGAATATCGCCGCGGCTAAATAGGGCTAAAACCAAGTCCTTTCGGTGCACCTGATTATATCCCTGCTACAGATTTGCCGGATTGAGGTAATATTAGAGGTGGAGAGGATTGCGAGTGACCACGTTCGGGGCTCCGGAAACCTTAGACGGGATCCTTCGGACGTTTAAGATTAGGAGGACGCTGTGATAAGGGTAGCACTGAACCTTGAGAATCCAGAGGATTTACAAAGTGCCAAGGCCGAGTGGAAGTTCGCGCCTGGCTTAGTGCCCGGTGAAGACAACGAAGGACTTGTTGCACGACTCAGCGGTAGCCCAGCCCGGCTTGCTGATTACGACGACTCAGGGTGGGAGGTCTGCGAAAATGTTCAGGTGGGCCGGTCTAGCGGACTCACCTTCGGCTGGTTTCGTATCACAGTCACTCTGCCGGAACAGGTGCAAGGTAGGGATATTAAGGGGTGTCGAATTTTTTTTGAGACCTGCATAGATGATTACGGGGAAATCTGGGTAGATGGCGAGTGCGACAGGGTCACGGGAACGGTAGCGGGTTTTAACATACCCCAACGCGTGCCCATGGCCACCGAAGCAGATCCGGGAGTGAAATATGTCATTGCCTGCCTCGCCGCCAACGGGCCTCTAGCTGCTCCTGGGGGTGGCATCTTCATGCGGTATGCCCATCTGGCCTTTGAGAATTATTCGGTGTAACTATAGCAATTGATACACTCCTCGTTCGGGCCCGGCTCGTTAACGGTGTATCCACGACATGGATTGGGGAAACCGGGAAAGTGCTTCCACTGACTTAGGGTGAGAAAACCTTTTGGCTGTAGGTCGGGGGGCTTCTATCATCGATCGATTTCAGCAATTGCCGACAATTTCCCGGCATACCAGCTATAAATGAAAACTGATGTCGATGCGACCGGTCGAAGGATGACTGATGATAGACCAGCTTGAGTTGATGAGGATACTTGAGAGAATCCGTGGTAACGCGGTGGTCATGCCTGTTTTCAGGGCGAATGGGGCCTGGAGTCAGGTTTCCAATAAACCCATTCGGGACGTCCCTATCGGAACGCTAGATTTTCCCGCCGCCATGGGTATAGGCTCTTCATTCGCATTGGGTCTGAGCCTTGCAAGGCCCGAAACGAAAATCATCCTTTTCGATGGCGACGGTAGCCTTCTGATGAACCTGGGCAGTCTGGTGACTGTGGGCAACAAGGCTCCCCAGAACCTATATCACTTTGTCCTGGACAACGGCGTTTATGCCACCACCGGCGGACAGGATACTCCCGGCACAAACTCGGCCTCCTACGCTCAATTGGCGCGGTCGGCTGGCTACGCTGCCGTTTTCGAGTTCGATGAGTTGGAGGATTTTGACAATCAGGCCGAAGAGGTTTTAAGAAAACCGGGGCCGGTCTTGATTTGCGTGAAAACCGTTCCAGACATACGAGGTCCGCAGCGGCCTAGTGGTCCGGTCAATCCTGAAGTCGTTCGAGGAAGGCCGCAGGCGATTTCCAACCTACTGAAGGAATTCGGGCGGTGATTGCGGGTATATCTAGGTTCGGTGGTAGAGATTAGACATATCCCACACTCGTGACTAACATAGCCTCTGAGTCCAAATCTAAGTTCTTGGAGTTTCCATTAGGCCATCAACCAGGACTGCCCGGCCACCTAGGAATTCAGACCCTGGTGATAAAAGACCCGTTGAAGGTTCTGGAACAAGCTACTGAACCCAATACTATCGTGTATGCAGAGCGGTCGTGGCCCGGAGATGAATCTTACTCGAGGAGGCAGTGGCAGCCCGCCGCGGCATCGCCGTTGGTCGCCAAGTACCTGCACGAGATTCGCGCTATGAGACCATAGCCCGTCGCCGAATCGCAGTGTCAATCGTTCAAACCTCGTTTACCATTGCATAGCATGCGTCACTCCATCGAAGAGCGTAATATAACCAGCACGAAACGGACCGGAAGCCATCACGCTTCCCAACCCGACGAGACGAGACGGTTTCGAGAACTACGTCGTAGCGTCGTCCAGACCTGATCGGGCCGAATGCGATGAAGTCGTGGCGTTCTTGCTCAAGAAGTGAACAGCGCCATTCGACTCCCGGTCAACCTTGAGGTGGCAAGGAAAGGATTGGCCCGGTGAAGCGGTAGTTCAGAACGGATTGACGGAATGCCGGAAAGAGCACAACGGGAGGAGGACACGATGCCTTATTTCATGTACGTTGCCCTACAAGAGGACGACAAGATATCGGTTCTTGCCATTGACCACCAAACGGGGAAGTTAACGCCTCAGGATGAGATAGCCGTGCCCGGAGGTCCGTTCACACTGGCAATCAGCCCAGACAGGAATTTCCTTTACGCCGGATGCCGCGGGACTCCACAGCTTTTTAGTTTTCAGATCAACCAGGGCACCGGGGGACTCACTCAAAACGGGACGATACCGCTGGAGTCCTGGCCCGTTTATGTCAACACAGACCGCAAAGGCAAGTTTGTGCTGTCGGCCTATTACCAGGGCGCACAGGTGACGGTACATCCAATTGGGGATGACGGCTCGGTGGGAGGCCCGCCCACCGAATCGCTGGCAACGGCGACCGGGGCCCATGCGATGCAGACCGACTCGACCAATAGTTACGCATTTGTGCCCCACATCGCTGGCAACGGACCCAACTCCATCTTTCAATTCAGGTTCGACGACACCACTGGCCGCCTCACTCCAAACTCCCCTTTCAAGGTGGAGCCGGAAGAGTTCCTGGGCCCGCGCCACTTTTGTTTTCACCCCACCTTAGACATCCTTTATTTCTCCAACGAACAGGATTGCAGCGTCACCGGCTATCACCTGGACACTGATTCGGGGACCCTGTCTGCGTTTCAAACGATTTCCACCCTACCGTCGGAAGGCTATGCCGAAAGGAACACCTGCTCCCAGATACAGGTCTCTGCTTCGGGTAGGTTCCTGTACGCTCCCAACCGCGGCCACGACAGCATCGCTTGCTTCTTGGTCGACTCCTCAACCGGCCAGTTGACCTCCAACGGAATAGTTGCTTCCGAACCGAGGCCTAACGCCCTATGCCTGGGCCTCCAGGACAAGTTCCTGTTCTCCGCCGGCCAGGACTCGGGCCGCATGGCCTCCTTCAATATCAATCCGGACTCAGGTAAGTTGACCCCGTTGGAGACTTATCCCCTCGGTAACGGACCCTGTTGGGTGTCGATCTCAGAATTACCGGGTTAGCACAGCAATTTACAGCAAAGCATTGAGTGTGAGGTGGTGGGACAGCAATCAATCGCCCATGGAAAGGAGGATTTGATGGCAGAGTCAATCAGAGAGGCTTATATCCGAAGAAACCCCAAATCGGCAGCGCTTTTCCCACGGTTCAAACAGATTTTCCCTTCCGGCGGAGGTGGCCACGACGGTTACGTAACCAGCCCCTTCCCAATCGCCATCGAACGCGGCCTCGGGTCCCGGAAATGGGACGTCGATGGCAACGAATATATCGATTACGGTCTCGGCTCCGCATCCCTGCTGTTGGGCCATTCCCATCCCGAGGTGGTTGAGGCGTTGATGCAAGCCGCGCCTTCGGGATCCCATTACGGAGCGCCAGTGGAAAAGGTACTGGAATGGGGTGAACGCGTCTGCAGCTTGATCCCTTGTGCCGACAAGGTGAGGTTTGTTGGCTCGGGCGCCGAATCCACTGCCCTGGCGATCCGAATCGCCAGAGCCTACTCCGGAAAAGACAAAATCATCCGATGGGAATCCCACTACCATGGCTGGCATGACTACGTGATGCCGGGTAACCTGTCACCTTTCGACGTGCCCGCATCCACTGGAATCCCGCGCGGTGCAGTGGACTCCGTGATCGTTTTGCCACCGGACTTGGCTGCTCTTGAGAGCATCTTGGCATCTGACAACGACATTGCCGGCGTCATCACAGAAGGTTCGGGCGCATCATACGGTACCGTTCCGTTGGAGCCCGGCTTTGTCCAAGGGGTACGGGACCTGACCCGAAAATACGATGTAGTGATGATCCTGGACGAGGTGATTACCGGATTCCGATGGAGCCCGGGCGGATTACAGCAGAACCTGGGTATCGAACCCGACCTCTGCACGATGGCCAAGATCCTGACCGGCGGACTGCCCGGCGGGGCTGTGGCGGGACGGGAACAGTTCATGGCTGTAATGGAGATAACCGGCGACGCCCAGCACGACCGGTACGAGCGCGTCTACCACGGCGGCACCTTCAACGCCAACCCCTACTGCGCCGCCACCGGCAACGCTGCGCTCAACATAGTAGCCACCGGCGAGATGCAAGCGAACGCCGACCGCATGGCCGAGCGGCTGCGGGTTGGGCTGCGGGAGATCGTGGACCGGTACGAGGTGGCCGCCTGCGTCTATGGCGAGTCTTCCACCTTCCACATATTTTTCGGAGCCAAGTCCATCGACGGTCTGGACGCCAATAGCCTCAAGAGCGCCCCGCCCGAGGTCCAGACGAATTTCCGGCAGGGCCTTCAAGTGCGCGGTGTTGACCTCATGTCACGCACCAGCGGCGTGCTGTCCGGAGTACATACCGAAGCCGACATCAATCAGAGTCTTGAGGCCTTCGACGGCACCATCAAAGCCATGATGGACGAAGGCTTGATCAGCCACGAATAATCAATAGCAGACAATCCCAATCTTCCCTAGGACGTCGAGCAAACCACTTAAGAGGAGACAAGACCCATGACTTCAACCAACCAAGATTCCTATGTTTACGCGGGCCTGGCCGGAGAGACCGCGCCCGGCAGGCAGGTCAATAGTGGCCTCTACCGGATGAGCAACAACGATGGCCAATGGTTGCTGCTCACCAACGGTCTGCCAGATGCACCGGCGGTTAGAGCCATTGCCGTACACCCCAAAACGCCCGAGGTGGTTTACGCTGGCACCCAGGACGGACCATACCGTAGCGGCGACCATGGCGACCATTGGGAAAAGGTGAACGTAGGAGACCACGGACTCCCGGTCTGGTCCTTGCTGTTCCATCCTAGAGACCCCAACGTGATATTCGTGGGCTACGAGTCAGCAGAGATCTACCGCAGTGACGACGGCGGGGAACGTTGGAGCCAATTGCCGGTGAGCGTCCGATTTCCAGAGGTGACCGTTAGACCGGGCGCAAACCTGGCCAAACGGGTGCTGATGATATCGGCCACGATGGACGACCCGGGTCTGCTGTACGGCGCCATCGAAGTGGGTGGCATCATACGCTCCAAGGACAGTGGCGAACACTGGGAAAACCTTAGCCACGGCCAATACGTCAACGACGACCCGGTGGATATGCACGGTGTCTTGGCCAGCAGCTTCCGCCCAGGGGATATTCTCAGCATCGGCCGGGCCGGCATGTTCCGGAGCGAAGACCAGGGCGACCATTGGAACCGCGTCCAAATCGACTCCCTCAACGAGAAGGGCCAGACTTACTGCAGGGCCATTCGTGAAGCGCCGGGAGACTCCAGGAATATATGGGTGTCTGGAGGTCCGCATTTCCAGAGCGATTCCGGCAGCCTATTCCACAGTTCCGACGGTGGCGAGCACTGGCGGACAGTGGAGACCGGATTCGAAGCCAACAGCACCATATTCGGGCTGGCCTTCGATAATCGGAATCCAAAGAACATGTACTGCGCTACCAGCAGCGGCCAGGTCTTTGCCAGCCAAGACAGCGGCGAGAGCTGGAGTGAGCACCCACTTCCGGAAGGGGCTACACAGCTGTATTCCCTGGCCTGTAGCTAAAAAAGGAGGCATTCGTCCTTCCGTGAACCCGTGCAACTGATGTCATTGCTTTGGACTAGATAGCGCGTGATACGTTCGAATGCAAGGATCTAGAGACCGAGTGTCTGCAACGTGGGTCCTTGAGGAAAGAGATTAACAGCCTGTTGGAAGTTCTAGACGAGATAGACGCGGCACTAGCCTAAAAATAGATCGGGGCCCTCTTGGGGCCAAAACGCCAAAAAAAGAGAAGCCCAGATTCTCATCATCTGGGCTTCTCTTGATAGTTAGTTTGGTTTTACCCTATCTTCTTTATTAGTTTTTGGTTGGGTATCGCAGTCCCCTATTCGTAGGGCGTCGGCTCTTGGAAGATTAAGAAACAGGTTCTGGCGGACGGCGCAAATGCCAATTAGTTGTTTGCTGGTAAGTATGACCTAGACGTAGAAGTAGCTCTTCCTCCATGGGGCGTCCTGCTACCTGGATTGACAACGGCAAGTTCTCTGATGTGAAGCCACACGGCAAAGATAAAGCAGGCAAACCCGCTAAATTGAACGCCCCGGTAAAGTTACGTACCCCAGAGATACGATTCTGAGCATCTTCTTGACTAATTATCCCTGCTTTCTCTGGAATCTTAGGAGCTGGGCCCGGTGATGTAGGCAGAATTAGTACGTCTACCCCGTGAAGGGCTTGGAGAATGTCATTCCTCACCATAGCGCGAAGTTTTTGTGCCTTCATATATGATTGGGCTGGCGTTAGTATCCCCGTAATTAGACGAACCCTGGAGTTGTGGTCGTACTCCTGAGCTCTAGTCTTTAATCTTTCGTGGTGTAAGTAGCCACCGTCCATGTCAGTGATGCATTTTGACGCCACGCCAGCACATTCTACGGATGGTATAGACACTTCCTTGACAATCGCGCCCGATAATCTCAATTGGTCAATAGCTGCGTTCAAGGCTTCTAGGGTTTCTGGTTCTAATCCACCCAGAGCAACTTTTTCACGCAGGATGCCTATCCTTAGTTTTGAAATACCTCCAGATAACCCCTGGCGGTAATCCGGAACAGGGGTCTCCCAAGAATACGGATCTTCGGGATCATGACCGGCTATGGCCTGAAACATAATCGCGCAATCTTCAACGGTTCGAGCTACTGGCCCTACTGTGTCCATTGACCAGCAGACTGGAATTACGCCTCTCCTACTGACCCGGCCCCAAGTGGGACGCAATCCAGCCAAACCACACCAAGCGGCGGGAATGCGAGTGGAGCCTCCTGTATCCTCAGCCAAGGCGGATGCACACATGAATGCCGATGTAGCAGCAGCGGAGCCGCTACTAGAAATTCCTGGATTCCTGTTGAGATTCCAGGGATTTCTCGGCGTACCTCCGGGATGGGAGAAACTTTCCCCGAGAGCAAATTCGCTAAGATTAAGCTTGCCCAAGAGTACTGCTCCTGCATCCTTCAGTTTCGTGACAACAACAGCGTCTTCTTCAGGAATGAATCCCCACAATAGGTTCGACCCTGCGGTGGTTCGCACCCCTTTGGTAAAAAATTGATCCTTAACGGCTACTGGTATTCCGTGGAGTGGACCATGATAATGCCCATCCGCAATTGATTTGTCTGCTTGTTTCGCCGATTGTCGGGCTTCGTCATAAGTAACTGTAATATAAGAATTTAGGACGCCGTCTATTTGGGAAATGCGCTCTAGATAAGCTTCTGTGGCTTCTAGCGATGAAATCTCTTTCGATTTGATCAGTTCACCCAGTTGGGCGATCGAGAGATAAGGGATATCGTGTAGATCCATGATTTATGCATCCTCGAGCAGTAATGATGATTGGTTGTTAGCCGGCTTTACGATTGCGACCTTCCTATCACCGCTTATAAGGCGTTCAATCAGGTGGTGGTAGCTGCAAATAATCGAACCTATGATAAATGATGCAGGCGATATACGCCGAGGAAAAAGGGTATTGGGTCGTTCACATAATAGATGAAGGGCATCGCTTAGGAATGGGCTCAATTCTGTTCCGGGTCAGCCGGGCATGGCATGCTGGGAGGTGAGAAGTATCTCACAAACGCCTGCATGCTCCTAAGAAAATCGAAAGGGGATATGCCTGTCACCGGAGGTCCCAGACAAACTCAAGGTCGTGATAACGGCCCTTTTGTTGCCCTATAAGAGGCCTGGATGTAGCATTCCTAACATCCACCTGGCGGGGACAGATTCTTGTTTAAGCAAATCGTACAATACCAAGACCGAATATTGCGGAGATGATGATGCACCACTTGAACATCGATCGCTGGTTCGTGGACAAGGCAAAGCAGATCCGCGACGGTCGGCTCAATGCCTACAACAAGCTAGATGCACGTAAGACGGCCCTCGTCGTGGTTGACATGCAGAATTATTTCGTCGCCAACGGCATGCCGGCCTGTGCGCCCCAGGCGCGAACGATCGTGCCCAACATCAACCGCCTGGCCCAGGCAACGAGGATGGCCGGCGGGACGGTGATCTGGGTCCAGACCGAAGCTCTCTCTGCAGACCCTCAGGACTGGGCCAACCGCAAGGAAGCGACGAGCGCCTCAGGGTGGGCAAAGCGTCAATCGCTTTTATCAAAGTGCGGCGACGGATTTCCGATCTACTCCACCTGCGCAGTGTTGCCGGAGGACAAAATCGCGATCAAGTACCGCTACTCAGCGTTCATTCCGTACCCATCAGAACTAGATGGCATGCTCCGTGAGCTAGGCATCGATACCCTGCTCGTCACCGGCGTTGCCACCAGCACGTGTTGCGAGTCGACCGCACGTGACGCCGCTATGTGGGGCTACCGCACTGTGATGGTCGCAGACGGCAACGCCGATCAGACGGATGCGCTGCACAATCACACGCTGGGCAAATTTCTGGTGACCTTCGGTGATGTCCAGTCAACCGACGATTTGGTCGCAAAATTGGGGTGTGAGTAGAAGGAATTTTTGAACCCACTCTATCTAATTAGTTCACAGCCAAAAACGCAGCAATTGGATCCAGTGGCGTATTAAACCCTTCTTCGACCACCTACCGGTGCTGTCTTTTTCCGCGGCCGGAGACCCTACCTATGGCAAACCCATAGACCCTGGCCGAATCGCAAGGGATGACCGTAGATGAGTACTCTAGTCTTAGTTGGAGATTCGGTGTTCGACAACGCTGCCTACGTCAACGGACCAGATGTTCGTGACCAGGTTGAAACTAAGGTGCTCGACGATTGGGCCGTGTCCCTGCTTGCGGTCGATGGCAGCTACATCCTTGATGTTCAGAACCAACTGGAACAACTACCGGGCGATGCACAGATATTAGTCGTCAGTACAGGCGGCAACGACGTGCTGGTGCAAACAGAAGTGCTAAACGACGCGGTGACCACAGTCGGCGAGGCTCTTCTCCTCCTCGGCGATGCAGTTGGTCAGTTCAGGGAAGACTATTGCCGAATGTTGGAAGCCGTGGTGGCAACCGATGTCCAATCTTATATTTGCACCATCTACAGGCCAGATTTCCCGGACGAGGAGTTCCAGAGGATGGCTTCAACGGCCCTGGGATTGTTCAACGACATAATTGTCGAAGAGGCGTCACTGCGCCTACTGCCTATCCTTGATATCAGGGCCATCTTTACGGATAGCGGGGACTACGCGAACCCCATCGAACTGTCTGTCCAAGGAGGTCAGAAGTTGGCCGATGAGATTGCGGGATTGATAGATGATTGGGGTTCGAGTACAAACCGTGGTAGCCTAATCATTCCTGAGAAAGAGGTGAGCTGATGCCTATCTTGTACCGAGCCAACGCCAAGACGGAAGAGGGTTATCCAGGTATTCCCAGGACCGTCCTGGTGGATGCCAGCTACGGTGCCGAATCCCTGTGGGTGGGGCATCTCGATATCGAACCTGGTGCCAGGGTCACGACCCATATCCATCCCGACACGGAAGAAGCGATGGTCATCGTGGAAGGGACACTAGAAGCGGTACTGGGAGACGAAGTGGTCACGCTGGGACCAGGGGACACTGTCTTAGCCCCGGCAGGAGTGAAGCACGGTTTCGTGAACCGCTCAGAGAGCAAGGCAGCTCTGTTGGCTTCTTTTCCAAAGACTTCCTTCGAGCGTGTCACGGCTGACTGACCGGGTCGTCTATGCTGCCTTCATTTGGCGCAGGAGACTCTTTTTTACCTGCCTGCCAGCACTACCGCAAATTTCCATTCTTGGTTAGACTAGGCGCGGCCATGGGCCTATTCTGTTCGAACGGTAGTTATATGAAATTCGGTCTCTTCCATTCGATCCAACTTCCCGACCCCAAGCAACAGGTCAAGTATTACAAAGATGCGTTAGCCCAGGCGCAACACGCCGAGCGGCTAGGATTCGATTCGGTGTGGATCACCGAGCACCATTTCTCCCGGCACGGAATCGTCTCGGCGACCCTGTCGCTGCTCGCCTACCTGGCGGCGGTCACCAACTCCATCCGCCTGGGCACCGGCGTCACAGTCTTGCCTTTTCATAATCCCATCCAGTTGGCCGAGGAAGTAGCGACGGTCGACCTGCTCAGCGACGGGCGGTTGGACTTCGGCGCCGGTCGGGGCTTCCAATGGGGCGAGTTCCATAAACTGAACATCCCCATGGAGGAAGCCAGCCGTCGTTTCGAGGAGACCATGGAGGTCCTGAACAAGGCCTGGACGTCTACCGAGCCATTCGACCACGCCGGGGAGTTCTGGCGATTCAATGACATGACGGTGCAGCCCAAGCCGGTCCAGTTGCCCCATCCTCCAATCTTCGTCGCCGCATCCAGCGAAGCCAGCGTCAACCGCGTCGCCCGAAACGACTGGAATCTCATGATTGGGCAGGGAGAGCCTTTTGCTCAGGTGGAGGAGCAAATCCAATTCTATAAAGGGGCCCTCGCCGAAGCGGGCCATGAGTACGCAGAGGAACGTGTGGTGGTGGCGCGCGCCATGTACACCGCGCCCACCCTTCCCCAGTCGCGACAGGACACTGAAGCGCCATTCATGTGGTTCAAGCAGACCGGGCAAGAAGTCGGCGCGCCCCGTGACAACAACGTGGAGTTGCTGCCCGAGGAATACCGGGCCTACCGGGGAAGGTTCACCCGGGACGTTTCCTTCAATTATGACGAGATGTACGAGAACGTCATGCTTTTCGGCACGCCCGACGACCTGACCACCCGAATCAAAGACCTGGAAAAATCAGGCGTGGACAAGATCATCTTCTTCATCAACTTCGGGGGTATCGAACACCAGAAGGTGTTGGACTCCCTGGACCTGTTCGCCAAAGAGGTCATGCCCAACTTCGGGGCCTAATTGGTGAAGACGGTCAACTGACAATCGGTTCAAGTCCCGCTTGTGGCGTGGTTTCCCAGTGCCGTTCGTGGTGAGCTCCGTCGAACCATTGGTGCACAGACAACTGGGCCCTTAGACGGGCCACAGGACGAACGGCCAACCACAAATGTCGTTTCCAGACAGGCGCTAGTCCCGGTAGTTCACGAATTGCAGGGGCTGGGTGTTCTTCATATCCTTGATGAAGGTGATGGCCGCTTGAAGGTCGTCCCGCTTCTTGCCGGTGACCCTGAGCTCATTCCCCTGGATGGCCAATTGGACCTTCATCTTGGCGGATTTCACGTCCTTGACGATCTTGCGGCCCAAGTCGCTGTCGATCCCCTGTTTGATGTTCACGACCTCACGTAGGCTGCTGCCCGCGGCGTCTTCAGCCCCTTTGAAGTCTAGCGCTCCAAGTTCCACCTTGCGCATGGCCAGGTATTTCCTAAGAAGTTCCTCGACCTGCGTCATCTTCATGCTGTCGTCGGCGGTCAGGGTCAGGGTGTCGTCCGACCGGACGATGGCACACTTGGTGTTGGCTAGGTCGAATCGCTGCTTAATCTCCCGCTCGACACCGTTCAGGGCATTGTCTACCTCCGCCAGATCAGTCTTGGACACCACATCAAAAGACGGCATGGGAAAAGAACTCCTTGGGGTTATTGAGCCGGTGAATTGTAGTAACCATGATACAGCAGGGCGGCAGCGGAATACGATTCAACCAGATGTCTCCTTTCTCTTATTGAGCGTTCGCAACCTAGATGCTACAATTCCCTAGGCTAACTACCACGGCTCCAACCCCAGGTTTTTTTACCGTTCCCCGATAGCTCAGCGGTAGAGCGGGCGGCTGTTAACCGCTAGGTCGTAGGTTCGAATCCTACTCGGGGAGCCAAACACTCTTCACCATTATTGCTTTATTACTCACCGGTAGAGCGGGTTCTCCTCGGATGGAAAGAATTAACTGCTAGGTCGTAGGTTCTACCCACAGACCTGGAAGGACTACTTGAGAAGCCAACTTCTTCTTTACGCCACTTTTCCGTTCCCTACAGTTGCTTGCCGAAATTCCTTATCGAATCCCTTGTGATATACCTTTTCCAAATTTGAGGAGGGCTTTATGCCAGCCAACATCGACTTAAAATCCGGTCCGGCTTATGAGGCTGCCGGCGTGCGGTTCAATCTGAGTCTGACCTCTGCGTCGGGGTCCGATGAGGCAAGTTTCAGCGTTACGGTTGACGATCTAGCCTCTGGAAAGCAGATTGATTTCACCCACGTTGCCTGCCCGGCGGTTCATGATTTCACCCGGGGTTTCACCCGCTGGTTAGGGACCAAGGGGTTTCAGGCCAGCCGCAACGAGGCTGAGATCGTGGCTACTCCCCGCAAAGATATGACGGAGCCCCAACTGATCAGAGGGTTCCAAGACGCTTTGGACATGGTCGACCAAAAGTTCTCCAATTACCTGGGCAACATTGTGGGCTCGGATTCTTATTCCGACGTTGTCTACAAAAAAGAAGATGGGGTCGCCTGGCTCTTGCTGAACCGACCCGAGACTTACAACGCCAAGCGCGGCATCACCATGGATGAGATGGCCACTTGCCTGCTGGATGCGGCCGGTGATTCCGGAATCCGTGTGGTGGTGATTTCCGGGGCCGGCCCCAACGGGTTCTGCACCGGGAACGACCAGAGTTATGACCCCGAGCTGGAGCATTCTGACTACCGAGGCGAGGCCGAGATCAGGTATAACCAGGTCGTTCAGCAGATGCCCCAACCGGTGATCGCGGCTGTCGACGGTTTCGCCATAGGTTCCGGGAATATCTTGGCCTACACCTGCGATTTCACCATATCGACCACCAGGTCTAGGTTCGGGCAAACCGGTCCCAGGGTGGGCAGCCCGGCCAACGGCCACAACGTGGCGATGCTGGCCGCCAGGATCGGCCAGAAACGGGCGCGGGAGATGTGGATGCTCTGCCGCCAGTACACCGCCCAGCAGGCCTACGACATGGGCCTGGTCAACATTGTGGTTGAGCCCGACAAATTATGGTCCGAAGTCGACCGCTGGATCGCAGACATCAAGAACGTCAGTCCGGTTATCCTGCAGATGCAGAAGATCTCTTTCAACCGGCACGACCATTTCGAAGACCCGGCCACGACACCCATGGAACAGCACATGCCAGACTACCTCGCGTCCGAGGAGTGCCTGGAACGCCGGACTTCGTTCATCGAGCGAAGGAAGATTGACCCGTCCAAGAACATGGACTACGTAAAGATTCCCATCAAATAAGATGAGCGACTCGAACAACCCGCCAGAAACTTGCCTGCCGACAACCACCTGGTTCTTGTACTCCGAGGATGATAAGGCGATGGGCAGCTGCGACCGATGGAACGACCGAGCCGGGCGCTCCCGGACAACGTAGCTGCCATCCTCACGCTTTTCTTCAACCTTGGTGTCGGCCTTGATGCTCAACACACTGCCCTCGACGGTGGCATCGATGGCCTCCGAAGGAACGCCGACCAGGCTGGCTTTGGCGGTGTCTCCGTCGCGGACGATGTCCAATGGGACTGACCAGTCGCGGCGCTCATCGGCGGTGTAGCCGGCAAAACGGCGGTTCGCCAGATGTCGGGCCCGCCTGATCTGAAAGAATGGTTCCCAACGTGTCAATACAATGTTCAGTCTCCTCCTGGATAATGCCTGAATATCTGGGGTTGGGGCTCTTCGTCTCAATCCCTATCTGACAAACTATGTTGCTGATAATTGAGTGCTGATTATCAAGTTTAGTGCTTATTACATATAGCATTACATTGACAATTAGTCTCAATTAACTTATAATTCAGGGCGGTTATAGATAAGCGAAATTGTGAGATTCGATCAACTAAATGGCTGATTATTACGACACCTTAGGCGTGGCCAAGGGCGCCTCCGAGAAAGATATTCGGAGCGCGTTTAGGAAGCTGGCGCGCAAACATCACCCCGACGTCAACGACAACGACCCTGCTTCGGAAGATAAGTTCAAAGAGATCAACGAAGCCTACACCGTCCTGTCCGACGCCGACTCAAGGCGCAAGTACGACCACTACGGCGACGACTGGAAACGGGCCGACCAGTTCGGGCAGTCACGTCGCGGCGGCGGGTTTAGCTATTCCAACATGGGTGGCATGGGAGCAGGCGCCCATGGCTTCAATCTAGAAGACCTGTTCGGTGGCATAGGCGGCAGCATGGGAGGCCGCCAAGCACCGCCTCCGCCCTCCGAATACCCGGTCAGCATCACCTTGGAAGAGGCCTTCACAGGCGCTTCCCGTCGACTGCGGATGCAAGATGGCCGCCGTTTGGAGGTCAAGATTCCACCGGGCGTAGACAACGGCTCCAAGGTGCACATCTCATCGGAAGTCGCCCGCGGCGCCGATTTCTACTTGGTGATGTCGGTCAAGGACAACGCCACCTTCAGGCGTCAGGGGAAAGACCTCTACGTTGAGGTCGAAGCGCCCCTGGACGACGCCGTTCTGGGCGGTGAGCTGACTGTGCCTACCCTGACCGGAAAGCTGGCGTTGACCATCCCCAAGGGGACGCAGAACGGCCGCCGGTTCCGACTGGCGGGACAGGGCATGCCGGCCCTGAACAACTCGACAAACAATCTTCGGAGCGATGTCGATCACCGCGGCGACCTGTTCGCCACACTGAAGGTCAAGCTTCCCTCCGAGCTCACAGAAGAAGAATTAGACCTGTTCCGGATGTTACGGGACAGAAACATGGGCCCAACCAAGTCTGACGACCAGGGCGGAGAAGACGGTGTGGATGATGAAGGGACGGGTGAGGAGTAATAATGAGTACAGATAATCAATTTCGGAACGAACCGTGTTTCGTGATCAGCGTGGCGGCTCGCATAGTTGGGGTCCATGCCCAGACGCTGCGCCAATACGAGCGCGTAGGCCTGATCTGGCCGTCCCGCACCGGAGGCCGTCAGCGTCTCTATTCCATGGCTGACATTGAACGTCTGCGCCGCCTAAAGTCGTTGACCGAGGACATGGGACTGAACCTCGCGGGGGCCGAAGTAGCCCTGAAGCTCATGAACCGCATCGAAGAACTTGAGGGCGAAATCAAACAGTTGACCGAGGCCGTCAGCATCCTGCAAAGGCAGGAACTCAGGTCAGGGCAGGGACAAGGACAGGGGGCGTCCCCCGTTTCGCAACGGCAGTAAATCAACGCAGCGATGCGTGATCCCCTTTTAAGTAGGGACCCTAGGAGAAATCATCATGGTATTAAGACCAGACCAATTCACAGAACAAGCTCAAGAAGTACTGCACAACTCCCAGGAGTTGGTCCGAAGATATAGCCACAGCCAATGGGATGTGGAACACATCCTGCTGGCCCTCTTGGAACTGGAAAAAAGCCTCCCGGTGGAGATGCTCGTTGAGATGGAAGTCGACGTCGACCAGGTCAAGTCCGAGTTGGACCGGGCCCTTGAGTCGTCTCCCAAGGTGGCCGATAACGCCACCCAGATCTACGCCACCCCCCGGGCTTCGCGGCTGCTGGAGGACGCCAAGAATGAAGCCGACCGGCTTAAGGACGACTTCATCGGCGCCGAGCACCTGTTCATCGCCGCCGTCTTGGAGTCGCAGGGAGAAGCGTCCCAGGTATTGAAGGATCACGGCATCGACCAGGAGCGCGTCTACCGGGCCCTAGCGGAGATCCGCGGCAGCCACCGCGTGGACGACCCCAGGGCCGAGAGCCATTACCGGTCGTTGGACAAGTACAGCATCGACCTGACCCATCTGGCGCGCCAGGGGAAACTGGACCCAGTTGTGGGGCGGGACGAAGAGATACGCCAGGTGATGCAGACGCTGACCCGGCGCAAGAAGAACAATCCCGTGATCATCGGCGAGGCCGGCGTTGGCAAGACGGCCATCGTCGAGGGTCTGGCCGCCCGCATCGTCGCGGGAGACGTGGCCGACTCGCTCAAGGGCCGCCGCGTGCTGGCCCTGGACATGGGCGCTCTGGTTGCCGGTTCCAAGTTCCGGGGCGAGTTCGAAGAGCGGCTCAAGTCGGTGATGGACGAAGTCAAACAGGCCCACCGCGACGTGATCTTGTTCCTGGATGAGATACACACCATGGTTGGCGCCGGCGCATCCGAGGGCGGCATCGACGCCAGCAACATGCTGAAGCCGGCCCTGGCCCGGGGCGAGCTCCAATGCATCGGGGCCACCACCCTAGACGAGTACCGGAAATACATCGAGAAAGATACGGCTTTGGAGCGCCGTTTCCAGTCCGTCATTCTCGAGGAGCCCTCCGTTGAAGAGACGGTGGAGATCCTGCGAATACTGCGGCCCAGGTACGAGGCCCATCACAAGGTGGACATCGACGACTCCGCCCTGGTGGCGGCCGCCCGGCTCAGTGACCGCTACGTCACCGGGCGGCAACTGCCCGACAAGGCGGTGGACTTCATCGATGAGGCGGCGAGCAAGCTGCGCATCGACGCCGAAAGCCTGCCCGCCGACGTCAAGAACATCGAAGAACGTATAGCGCAACTGCTAGACCAAGAGGAGGCCTCTGCCCAGCGACACGAGTACGAGCGGGCCGCCGAGATCAGGGTCGAGCGTTTGCGCCTGGAAGACGAACACGAATCGGAAAAACAAACTCTGATGAAAGACCGCCGCACCGACATGGTGGTGGGCGAGTCGGACATTGCCGAGTTGGTCTCCAAGTGGACTGGCATTCCCACCGGACGCCTGTTGGAGGGCGAGGGTGAGCGGCTGGTGCACATGGAGGATAACCTCCACAAGCGGCTCATCGGCCAGGAAGAAGCAGTGGTGGCGGTGGCCGAGGCCATCCGCCGTTCCCGCTCCGGCCTGAGCGACCCGCGGCGTCCCATCGGCAGCTTCATCTTCCTGGGCCCTACGGGCGTGGGCAAGACCGAGCTGGCCAAGTCATTGGCCAAGTTCATGTTCGACGACGAGTCCAACATGATTCGCATCGACATGTCTGAGTACATGGAGAAGCATTCCGTCTCGCGGCTCATCGGCGCCCCTCCAGGCTACGTGGGCTACGATGAGGGCGGGCAACTCACCGAGGCGGTGCGCCGCCGGCCCTACCGGGTGGTGCTCCTCGACGAGATCGAGAAGGCCCATCCCGATGTCTTCAACATCCTGCTCCAGGTCCTGGAGGACGGGCGGTTGACCGACGGCCACGGCCGGACCGTGGACTTCCAGAACACCGTCATCATAATGACCAGCAACCTGGGCACCTCCGGCCTGAGGAAGCGGGCTTTCGGGTTCCGCACTGACGACAAGGACGGCCAGGAGGACGACCAGAAACTCCGAGAGTCGGTTAACGCAGCTCTGAAGGAGACCTTCCGGCCGGAGTTCTTAAACCGGATAGACGAAACCATCATCTTCCGCCCGCTGACCCAGGAGCAGATCGTCCGGGTTGTGGGCCTGATGATCAAGGATGTTCAGGGACGCCTCGAAGAGCGCAGCATCACCTTTGAACTAACGGCCGACGCCAATCTCTGGCTGGGCCGGGAAGGCTACGACCCGGTCTACGGAGCGAGGCCGCTGCGCCGGGCGGTGACCCGTTTCTTGGAGAACCCCATGTCCAAGGGCATCCTGTCCGGGGAATTCAACTCCGGCGACCACATCCTGGTGGACGCCGCGGCCGATGCCCTGGAATTGACCAAGGTGGTCCCCGGCCAGCCGGAACCCGCTCAGAGCGAACCAGCAGAGGCGGTGCCTTCTACTAACTAGACCGGAAAACCAAAATCCCCTCTCCCGTCGCAACGAGGGAGGGTTAGAGTGGGGGCATCCGTTCGAATGAAACCATTGCCGATGCCAAGAAGTCCTTCGACAGGCTCAGGATGAGCGGGGTCGGAGCTTCTTCCGGGGTGGGGAACTCCCTTGATTCCATAAACCAAGTCCTATCCAAGCCGGGAGCCGATGCAGCAAGCGGAATACAAAACCGTCAGCGTCTGGGGCTTGAATGTCCGCTATGTTGAGGCTGGAAATGGCCTCGTGGTGGTCATGCTACTCGGCCTGGCCGATTCGCTTCTAAGCTGGTACTGCAACATCGACGCCCTGGCCGATGCCAGGCACCGCGTGATCGCTCCGGACCTGCCCGGCTCCGGGGACTCGGAGAAGCCCTACCACCTAGAGCACGACCCGGACTCAGCCGCCGAATTCGTCTACGACCTCACCCAAGAACTTCATGTAGAGAGATTCTCTCTGGTGGGTAGGTCGGCGGGGGGATTGATATCTGGGTTGTTCGCATTGGAGCACCCGGAGATGGTGGAAAAGATGGCGCTGGTGGGCTCGGGCGGGTTCGGCCGGAGAGTGTCCTGGCTGCTCCGAGCCGTATCGGTCTCGGTATTGGGCGACACCGTGTACCAGCCCCGGGTGAATTAAAAGATGAGGATCACTCAGCGCCTGTTCTACCGGCCGCCCGAGATTCTGGATGAACTGCTCCCCGAGATGAACCGCATGCGGCAACTCCCCGGCGCGCGGACGGTTGTGATACGCGGAATCTGCTTCAGCGTCACCCTACGGGGAGTTCGCAAAGCCGGCTACATCCTCGACCGGTTGAAAAGCTCTGACGTGCCGTTGATGACCGTCTGGGGTGCCGATGACCGGATCATTCCTGTGCGGCACGCAGAAGATGTCCGCCGAGAACTACCCGATAGCATCGTCGAGATCATACCCGAATGCGGCCAGTGGCCCCAGATGGAGAACCCGTCCGTTTTCAGTCCGATGCTGATAGATTTCCTGGGAGGGGCTGCAACCCGGACAGCCGAACCGAAGTCTTGATACAGCGTATACAGCGCTTGGGCCAGGTGGACTGGTGCAAACCGGAAACCCTGGTCCGGCTGGGCATCTTCACTGCCGTCATCGCCGCCATCGTGGCTGCATTCCTGCTCCGCGACAACTTCGGCGCGACCCAGGTGGGTTATGGCGCGGTGGCCCTGAGCGCGTTGGTGGCCAGCGGCGGTCTGGTGATCCCGGTGCCCGCCTTGGCGACCGCCTGCGCCACGGCCATCTTTCTGAACCCCTTCTTGGTTGGCATCATCGCCGGGACCGCCGAGTCTGCAGGAGAACTGAGCGGGTACTACCTGGGTTACACCGGACGCGACGTTCTAGCCCGGAGCCGCATGTACCGGCGACTCGAAACCTGGATGCACCGCCGTGGGTGGTTGGTGCTGTTCGTGGTTTCGCTGGTCCCCAACCCCATCTTCGACGTTGTGGGCATCGCCGCCGGGATCCTGCGGTATCCCATCTGGGGATTCTTGGCGGTGGTCTGGGTTGGCAAAGTTTTGAAATTCCTGGCCTTCGCCTATGCCTGCACCGCCGGGGCCGATTGGCTGACCGGCATATTCGGGCTTTAGCCCGAGTGCTAAAAAAAGCCATTTCAGGCACGAAAAGTGGCGATTCCCGGCGTAGGCGTGTATTCTTACCCGGACTTCGGCTTCGATCTTCCGCCCTGGAAGGTTCTTCATCTCCGCACAATCGACCGGAAACGCCATATGATCAACCCGTCTGCACTCTTTGGAGGAATATCTTGATCCGCCCGTTAGATGGAAAAAGACCCCGGATACACCCGTCCGTCTTCGTTAGCGAAGCAGCCTACATCGTCGGCGACGTGGTCATCAGGGAGGGGACCAGCATCTGGCCCGGCGCGGTGATCCGTGCCGACTACGGCGACATCATCATCGGCAAGAACTGCTCCATCCAGGACAACGCCATCCTCCATACAGACGACCACCTAGAGCTGGGCGACAACGTTCTGATGACCCACGGCGCGGTGGTCCACGGCGGCAAGGTCGGCAGCAATGTCTTGATCGGGGTCAATGCCGTGCTCCTGGAAGACACCGATGTCGGCGACAATGTCTTCATCGGCGCCGGAGCCATCGTCCGAGGGAAAGTGCCGGAGAACTCTCTGGTCATCGGCGTCCCCGGCCAGATACGGCCCCTCTCGGAGAAACAGGCCGAGCGTCTGAAAGACCCCACCGCCAGGTACGTTGAGAACGGCAAGCGATTTGGGGCGCAGGGTCTGGGTCTCGATTTCAAAGAATTCGAGTCGGATGTCTAAGCCATGACCAGCCCATCTCTCCCCCTAGCAGGCATCCGAGTCATGGACGTGACCCACATCGTGGCGGGACCGTTCTGCTCGATGATTCTGGCTGATATGGGCGCCGAGGTCATCAAGATCGAGCGTCCGGGCGTCGGCGAGCGTGGCCGGGGCAACGGCCCGTTCATCCACAACGAGAACGGCGACACTGTCAGCGCCCGTTACCTGGGCCTGAACCGCAACAAGAAGAGCGTGGCCTTGGACCTCCGCGACCCCCGCTGCAAGGCGGCCTTCGAGCAGATGGTCAAGGAGTCGGACATCCTCCTGGACAACTGGGGTCCGGGAGCGCTCCGGCGTCTCGGCCTAGGCTACGACGTCCTGAAAGGGCTGAACCCCGCCCTGATCTACACCAGCCTCACCGGCTACGGCGACCCCGAGGGACCGGCGCCGGGGCCCTACTCCAACTGGCCGGCCAACAACCCCTGTGTCCAGGGGATGGGCGGCTGGATGGCCGTCACCGGAGCGCCGGACGGGACGCCGCAGATGGTGGGCGATAACATCGGAGACTCGGTTCCCGGAGTCTGGACGGCCCTGGGAATCATGATGGCCTTGGAAGCCCGGCACCGCACGGGAGAAGGGGCCTTCGTCGACATGGCCATGTACGACTGCATGGCCGCCCATATGACCAGCACCATGCCCTTTTACCAGGCAACCGGCGCCGCAGCTGGACGGGACCGGGGCAACATGCTCAGCGCCCAACTGGCCCTCCGGGCCAAGGACGGATGGGTGGTGCTGGCCGGGGCCGGCGGGCCGGAGAAATGGAAGGTCCTCTGGCGGTTCATGGACCGGGAAGACCTGATCGAGGACGACCGGTTCCTTGGCCTGGGAGTAAGCGGCGACTTCTATATGAATAACTTTGTGCCAGAGCTAGAAGCCTGGACGTTGCTGCGGACCAAGACCGAGGTGGTCACTCAACTGACCGAGATTGGCTATTCCATGGGCATCGTGCAGGACACAGCGGACCTGGACAGTTGCCCGCACCTGGAAGCACGTGGGATGTTCGTCAATGGCGGCAACAACATCGGCGGCATCTTCAGGACGGTCAACACGCCCATCAAGTTCGCCGGCGGGGCCGGAACGCCCAACATCCAGCCCCCGTTATTGGGGGCCAACAACGAAGAGATACTCTGCTCCATCGGCGGCGTCAGCCGGGAAGACCTGGAACTGATGCAGTCTGACGGGGTTATTTAGGATGCCGGTTTCGATGGTGGGGATTCCATGCGAATAGCCATCATGGGCGCTGGAGGAATCGGCGGTTGTTACGGCGGGCTGTTGGCCCGCACCGGAAATGACGTCACGCTGATCGCGCGGGGCGCTCATCTTGCGGCGATCAAAGAAAAAGGGCTCCGGTTGGTCCAGCCCGAAGATGACTTTACGGTAAATGTTGCGGCGACAGGAGACCCCTCGGAGGTTGGCCCAGTAGACTTGGTAATCTTCGCCGTGAAAGGGCAACACAATCCGGAAGCGGTCCCACTCATCAAGCCGCTGGTCGGGAGCGACACCACCGTCCTTACGATACAAAATGGGGTGGAAAGCGCTGACGAATTGGCGGAGGTTTACGGTACAGAACGGGTATTGCCAGGCTCGGCTTACGTGCTGAGCAACATCATTTCACCCGGCGTCATCAGGCAGATATCTCCCGTTCCAAATGTTGCCTTCGGCGAGTCCAACGGCGATCTAAGTGAACGGGCTGTGGCTATCCATAACGCCTTTTCTAAAGCAGGCGTCGACGCCGATCTTTCAGACAATATTTCCAAGGTCCTCTGGTCGAAAATGCTGTACAACTCGCCGGCCAATGGAATGGCCAGCGCGGCCCGGTTGAGTCCGAGGGACCTTATCGAATTTCCGGAAGGCGCCGAAATGTTCCGGTCGGCCATCCAAGAAGTGGCCAACGTGGGGACGGCCTTTGGAGTCCCGTTTGGGCCAGAAGATGTCCAAGGAGCGATCGACCTCATCGCCGCCCGCCCTATGGGAGCCCGCGGGTCAATGCAAGCTGACCTGGAAACCGGGCGGCCTCTGGAATTAGAAGCCATCGTCGGTTCCATAGGCCGCATCGGCCGTAAAGTGAACGTGCCAACGCCCATATTCGACCTGTTATATACCCTACTGCTCCCCCATATTCTCGGTTCTTCGGAGAACCGCTAGACAGATGGGGAAGCATTAAGTAGTCAATAAGCGCGGTTCGGGAGAATTATGCGAATAGCTATCATGGGCGCAGGCGGCGTCGGAGGATGCCTTGGTGGATTGCTGGTCAAAGCCGGCAACGACGTGTCGCTCATCGCCCGGGGCAAGCACCTGGAAGCCATCCGGTCCAACGGGCTGAAACTGGTCCGTCCCGACGGCGAATTCGTGGTCGAAGTAAAGGCCACCGACGACCCGGCGCAGATCGGACCGGTTGACCTGGTGCTGTTCACCGTCAAGACTTTCCAGAACCACCATGTAATCACCTCTCTCAAGCCATTGATGGTCCAAGAAACTTCGGTCATCAGTTTGCAGAACGGGGTTGAAAGCCACGAGCAGCTGGGCGCAGTGCTGGGGCCCGGCAACATCTTGCCGGGAGGCTACTGGGCGTCTTCGCATATCCTTGCACCGGGCGTGATCGTCGAGGAGGTTCCAGCCCGAATATTCTTCGGCGAAGTCGAGAACACCGAAAGCCTCCGGGCCTTGGATATTCGAAAAGTGTTCCGGGATGCCGGCATCGAAACCGAGCTTTCCCCCGACCCCCTGCAGGTCCTGTGGGAGAAGTTCATCGTCCTCAGCGCCCTGGCAGGTATCACCAGCGCCGCCCAGACGCGCCCCAAAGAACTGCTCCAATATCCGGGCGCGAGGAAGATGTTCTGCGACGCCATGGGCGAGGCGCTGGCCGTGGGCCTCGCCAAGGGTATCGAATTATCCGACGACCTAATCGAAGAGAACCTGAAGTACATCGACGGCCTGCCCAATTTCCAAAACTCCATGCACGCCGATTACGAGGCCGGACGGGAGACCGAGCTGGACGCTCTTTCCGGCGCGGTGATCAGGCTGGGCAAGCAGATCGGTGTGGCAACGCCGGTCCACAGCTTCCTTTATTCGGTACTGCTACCCCACAAAGGCGGTGTCCTCCAGGCGGACTAGCTCCGCCGTTTCAATCATGAGAATCGCAGTGATGGGCGCCGGCGGAGTGGGTGCTTGTCTCGGCGCACGGCTGATACAGGTGGGGGCCGACGTTACCCTAGTGGCCCGCGGCGAACACCTGAAGGCCATGCAACGGAATGGTCTTCGATTGATTCAAGCAGATGGCTATCTCAAGGTGCCAGTCAAAGCTACCGACGACCCGTGTGAAGTCGGGCCGGTGGACCTGGTGCTCCTGGCCGTCAAGATTTACCATATCCCCGAAGCAGCCCACTCCATGGACCCCATGATCGGACCCAAGACCCATATCGTCACCCTCCAAAACGGAGTGGACAGCGCCGATGGTTTGGCGGAATTATTCGGCCCGGACCGGGTGCTGCCCGGCACTTCTTACACCATCGCCTCGATAGCGTCTCCGGGCGTCATCAAGCAGCAGAGCAAGACTGCACGCATCATCTTCGGCAGAGCGGACGGTCAGATCACCCTGGAAGCTGAGGCTGTCCAAGATTGCCTGACGCCCGCCATCGACGCCGAATTGACCGGCGACATCGCCAGTGTGCTCTGGTCGAAATTCCTGCTGACTGCCCCTGGAAACGCTATCAATGCCACGTCCCGGGTCCCAATAACCCGGTTGATCCAGACGGACGAAGGACGAGACCTCCTTGTCCGAGCCATGAAGGAAGTGGCAGAGGTGGGTTTGGCCAACGGCGTGAACATCGACCCCGAGGCCATCCCCAAGGGCATCAAGTTCATGGAAAGCCTGCCCCAGGACCAGCGCATGTCCATGCTCGACGACATCGAAGCCGGAAGACCACTGGAATTAAACGCGCAGGCCGGAGCGGTGGTGCGGATCGGCCGCCGGGTCGGCGTGCCCACTCCAATAAATGACGCCCTCTACGCCCTGCTGATGCCTCACAAAGACGGCGCGCCGCCTCAAGCATAGGCCGTTTATCCCCCGAAAGGGAGCCCTGGCTGATTCCATACAAGACGATATCAGCCTATAATACTGCCTAGTACGGTCAATTTCGGAGTTACCTTTGACTTTGTTTCAAGCGCCCAGGGGCACCGCGGACCACCTCCCTGAAGAACAAAAATACTGGCGGTATATCGAGTCTAAGGCCATGGACGTGGCCGCCAAGTTCGGCTTCGGCCGCATCGACACCCCCGCCTTTGAGGATTCCAATCTATTCATCCGCACTGTGGGCGAAGGCACCGACATCGTCGAGAAAGAGATGTACACCTTCGACGACCGCGGCGGCGACAGTGTCACTCTGCGTCCCGAGGGCACGGCGCCGGTCTGCCGGGCCTACCTGGAACACGGCATGCACAACCTGCCCCAACCAGTGCGGATGTACTACTTCTGCCCGGTCTTCCGGTATGAACGCCCCCAAGCCGGCCGCTTTAGGCAGCACCACCAGTTCGGAGTGGAAGTGCTGGGTGACGCCGACCCCTCGGTGGACGCCGAGGTCATCGAAGTCGCCTGGGACCTGATGACCAGCGTCGGCCTCACCGACATCAGCCTACTGGTCAACAGCGTTGGCGACCACAAGTGCCGCCCGGCCTACGTGGCTAAGCTGCGGGAGTATTACTCGGGCCATAAAGACAAGCTTTGTAACGACTGCCAAGAACGGCTGGACCGGAACCCGCTGCGCCTGCTGGACTGCAAAGTTGAGACCGACCACGCTCTGGGCGAAGATGCGCCTCATTCGGCCGACAACCTCTGCGACGACTGCAACGAGCACTGGGACAAGCTTCTGGCTTACCTGGATGCCATGCAGTTGCCGTACCAGATCGACCACCGCATGGTCCGGGGATTGGACTACTACACCCGCACCGTTTTTGAAGTGCAACCAGTTGACGGCGGCGGTCAGTCGACCATCTGCGGCGGCGGGCGGTACGACGGGTTGATCACCGAACTTGGAGGCCGGGAGACCCCAGGCATAGGATTTGCCACCGGCCTGGAACGGTTGACCTTGAACCTGAAACGCCACGAGGTTCCCGTCCCCGACGAGCCGTCGCCGCGCTACCTCGTGGCCAACGTGGGTGATGACGCCCGCATCGCCGCCCTTGAACTGTCGGTGCGCCTGCGCCGGGCCGGGGTCGGCGCCATATTGAGCAGCGGCGCCCGCGGGCTCCGCGGCCAGATGCGCCAGGCCAACGCATTGAATATCCCATTCACCCTGATCTTGGGCGACGATGAGATCGAGAAGGGCGAAGTGGTCGTCAGAAACATGGAAACGTCAGAACAAGAGAGCAAACCTCTGGCCGAATTTTTGGAAGAGGCGGCCAAGTCTAGCGGCGGAGACACCTAGGCAGAAAAGACCAATCTGGTCTGAATAAGCAACACGGGTGCGGATGTTGGGATGATGGGTATGAAGCGTCTGGTTTCGGTTTTGGTTCCCCTCGTACTTTTGGCATTGGCCTGTGGCGAGGCGGATGCCCCATCCGAGCAATTGCCTCCGGCGATCAAAGTCATGGCACAGGCTGTGGTTGCCGAAACCCAAGCTGCCGACCAGACAGCCAGCCGGCCAGACACCGAGTCCACCATCACTGCGGCAGTCCAAGCCACAGTCCGGGCGCTGATCAACGCGACTCCCATTCCTTCTCCCACCCCTACCGAGGGCATCCCAGCACCCACCATTCAGCCGACCAGTTTCACCACCAGACAGGGCGGCAGCTTCAATACATCCCCGGCCCCCACCGCTATCCGCTTTCCGACCCGGACGCCGCTACCCACGGCTGTAGTTACTCCTCGCCCCACCCGGTTGGCCCTTTGTGCGGCGGCGGCCGACGGAGTGGAGGTGTCCGCCTGGATTAACGGCAGGTTGGCAGCCACAACGCAAGTCGAGTTCGGCAGCTACACACTCTTGGTGGAGCAACCTTCCAGCGCGTCCTTCACAGGCCAGTTGATCTCGTTCAAAGTCGGGAGCTCCGACGCCAAACAGAGCGTTCGCTGGACGCAAGGCGGGGCCACTAAACTGGTCCTGAGCGCGCCCGGCGTCCCCCTTAGCCGATTCACCCCCGATGGACCCGGCCCGTCATCCCTAGCCGGCGGCCTGTTAGCCCAACCACTGCCGCCCCACGTCGTGTTGGGCACGGTTTTCGTGGGCGCATGCTAGCTGCCACCTCCTGACATTTCCCCGTTGACCCTCCCAATGAAAAGTTAGAACATATGTCCGCAATAGTTTTCCAGTGGAATTTCGCAGCAGCCCGGTCCAGGGTTGGATAGCCGCTGACAATCGGAGGAGGGCGTATACCATGAGGATCTTCTACCGGGGTTATGTCATAGACGAAGAGATACGTTCCATCAGCTATTCGGTGTATGGGCCGCGTCCCGAACGGCCGGAAGTAGCCGCCAAGGGCACTTCCCGAGAGGCCATGCAGTGGGTCGACACCAATGTAAAGCGCGAGAACATCCTGGGTGCGATCGGGACGCTGCAAACGCCGATTTACCAGGTAGCCTGACCAGAAACGAATTTCCGGGTTGCCCCGGGACCCCTTTGGCGGGAGAATGTGCAGAAGTGGATGATCTGAGGGGGCTTGTTCAACGGTGACCCAGCAACACGGAGGCGGACCTGCTTTTGGCGGGTCCGTCTCTTTTTCCAAAGTCGTAGACCTTAGTTGGCCGGTCCACCCCGGAATCCCTCGGTGGCCCGAGGACCCGGCCGTGGAATTCGAGAACGTCGCCGACTTTAAAGACGACGGCCATTTCCTGCGCCGCTTTTCGATGGGCGAACACTCCGGCACCCACCTCAGCGCCCCCTCCGGTTTCCGACAAGGCGCGCCCGGGCACGAGGGGTTTTCGCCCCAGGACCTTGTCAGGCCGGCGGTCGTCATCGATATCGCCGCGCAGTCGGGGGCCAACTCGGACTACGCCCTCACGATGAACGACATCCTAGACTGGGAGTCTGGCCACGGACCGGTGCCCCAGGGCTGCCTGGTATTGCTGCGCACCGGTTGGCAGGCAAAGTGGGGCCGCCCTCTGAACTACCTAGGCGGGGCCCGCGCCCCGCAACTCCATTTCCCAGGATTCGGGTTGGACGCGGCCCAGATGCTGCTTGAGGGCCGGAACATAGGCGGACTAGGCGTCGACACCGCCGGCGTCGAGCCAGGAGCCGACACCGGGTTGTCAGTAAGCGAGTACGCGTTGGGAAACCGGCTCATAGTCCTAGAGAACATGACGAACCTAGACCTACTGCCTCCCACCGGGGCCCTGCTGGTGGTCGGGCTGCTGCGGCTGGATGGCGGCAGCGGCGGCCCGGCGGCGGTTACGGCCTTGGTTCCCTGAAGGCCCTAAACGCCCCCTACCCCTTAAGAGATTGTTGCGATTCCAGCCGCAGAGCAGTCCTCGTCTTCCTGACTGGTGCCGCCGCCGACGCCGACTGCTCCGTCAACCACGCCGTTGCGCCTAACGGGCAGTCCGCCCTGGCTCGGGATTCCGTGACCACCTTCGGCAGAGAGGATGCCTTTCATGATCGGCGATTCTGACCGCTCTTGGAGCTCGCCGCTGCTCCGGCCGAACGCTGCCGAAGCGACTGCCTTGCCCTGAGAGCCATAAGCTCCGCCCCAGATGGCGCCGTCCATGCGGTTGAAGGCTAAGAGCCGTCCGCCGGCGTCGACGACCGCGACATTGATCTTGATGTTCAACTCGTTGGCTTTAGCGATGGCACCCGCAACTATCTTGTTTGCTTCGTCAAGTGATATGGCCATGATTCCCTCCGATAAAAAGTAGGCACATTTTAGCGCAGGCAGTCAACCGCGCCAATGGGGGTGACATTTCAAAGCCGGCCCAGGCACGGTGTTATACTGCTTGTACGACCTGAGAAGCCTTTGATTCCCCTGGAGATCCAATCCTATCGTGCTGACTAAACGCATAATCCCGTGCCTGGACGTGGACGGTGGCCGGGTGGTCAAAGGCGTTAGCTTCGTCGAGCTCCGCGACGCCGGAGACCCGGCGGAATTGGCTGCCTTTTATGACCAGCAAGGCGGCGACGAACTGGTTTTTCTGGACATTACCGCCAGTTCCGACTCCAGGGACACCATGGTTGATGTGGTGCAACGGGTGTCGGAGCAGGTTTTCATCCCCCTAACAGTTGGCGGCGGGGTCCGTTCCGTGGAGGACGTCCGCCAGATGCTGAAGGCGGGCGCAGACAAAGTCGGCATGAACACCGCCGCAGTCAACAACCCCGAGTTGGTCAAGCAGGGCGCGGCGTCCTTTGGCAACCAGTGCATCGTGGTCGCCATCGACGCCAAACGGGTCAGCTCATCGGAAGAAGGACCCGTTCCGGAGGACGCCGGTCTAGCCCTGGACGACAGTTCGAAGTGGCAGGTATACACCCACGGCGGACGCACACCCGTCGGCTTGGACGCGGTAAAATGGGCAATCAGGGCGGTGGAACTTGGTGCGGGCGAGATACTGCTCACCAGCATGGACGAAGACGGCCAATTGTCGGGGTACGACCTGGACTTGACCCGGGCAATCTCCGAGGCGTTGCCGGTCCCGGTGATCGCCAGCGGCGGCGCCGGAGAGCTGGAGCACCTCTACCAAGCCTTAGACCAAGGGAAGGCTGACGCCGTTCTGGCCGCTAGCATCTTCCACTTTGGGACGTTTACCATCGACCAGGCCAAGGAATACCTCAAAGGAAAGGGGGTCCCGGTCAGGCCGAAATATCAGCCGCCAGCCTGACGCGCGGGTCAATCAACTATTTAGGTAGCTACAGATGCCTCGAATCACAACAGTAATCTTCGACATGTATGAAACGCTGGTACAGAACCCCCACGGGATGGGCAAGAGCAGCTTCGCCAAGATCATCGATCAGCAGGGGCTGGACACCACCGTTGATGAACTATGGGACAGCTGGATGCCCGCCGAAGCCGTGTTCCAGAAGACCCGGTTGGACCCCAACCTGCCGTTTCAGAATTATTTCAGCGCCTGGAAAGGCGGATTCGACCTCTCTTTCTCAATGCTCGACCTGGACGGCGACTCCCAGGCGGCCACGGAGCAATTCTTCCGCGACGTGTCCCAGCGCGACCCCTATCCAGAGACTGACGACGCAGTGGCTGAGGTCCAGCAGCGGTGCCAGACGGGAATCTTGTCCAACGCCGACGATGGCTTCTTGCTGCCCAATCTGGAGTTGCTGGAGGTCGGTTTCGACATCATTCTCACTTCGGAACAAGCCCAGATCTACAAACCCCGGCCCGAGCTCTTCGAGATGATGCTTTCACAGTTGGGCGTGACTCCAGGGGAGACTGCCTATGTGGGAGACCGGCAGTTGGAGGACGTCATGGGCCCCTCCCAAGCCGGCATGCACCCAGTGTGGATCAACCGGAACCACACGCCCTTGGACTCCAATCTTCCGGCCCCGTCCCACCAGATATCCAGCCTGTTGGAGTTGCCCAAGCTCTTGGCCAACGACCTGGCAACCTAGCCCCAAATCGGCGCGATATACGAAAGGCAAATTATGATAGTGAAACTCAACGAACAGGGCCTGCTGCCCGCTATTGCCCAAGACGCCAACACCGGCGAAGTCTTGATGATGGGCTACATGAACCCGGGGTCATTGAAGCGCACGGTGGAGGGCGTCCAGGTCTGGTTCTACAGCCGGAGCCGAGAAGACTTATGGCACAAGGGCGAGATGTCCGGAAATTACCTGAACTTGAAAGAGGCCTATTTAGACTGCGACGCTGACACCATTCTCTTGAAGGTCGACCCCGACGGCCCGGCCTGCCACACCGGCGAAGTTTCGTGTTTTTTCAACAAGTTGGAGGGCCTCCCAGAAGAATATGAAGAAACAGAGTCAGGCCCTAGCGTCTTGGGCGAACTATTCGCTCTGATCAAGGACCGTCAACAAGAGATGCCGGGGGGCAGCTACACCGCCTCACTGTTCCAAGAGGGCGTGCCGCGCATCGCCCAGAAGGTGGTTGAGGAAGCCGGAGAGACTGCCATCGCCGCGTCCATCAAGGACAATGAAAACCTGCCCGGAGAGATCGCCGATCTGCTCTACCATACGCTGGTCCTCCTAGCCGCCACCGGCGTACAACCGGAAGCCGTCTACGAGAAGCTGCGGGAGCGGCGGAAGTAAGCCAGGGGCGGTCAATTCGATGCGGACCATCCGGTGGTCCGACCTGAGACGCCTGCGCCGGACCAGACGCCGTTGTTGACGTTTGTCCAGTTGCCGGCTGATGGCTGCCGCATCAACGGGAATGATTCGGGCCAACGCGGTCAAAGTATCGGCGTTGCACGAGAATGTCGCCTCCAGGATTCCCCACTGCCTAGGCCTAACACCCATGGGCACCAGCTCGCCTTCCAGGCCTTTGCGCATCGCCGACCCTAGAGTCCCAACCCAGTAAGCAAGATGGTTTTGGGCCGTCCAGTCCGTCGAGGATTCAGCTTTCATCGTCATGTCAGAAACATTTAATGTTAAGACAACATTTGTTAACTCATATACTTTTATGTTAACGAAACACCAAAGCCCAAGCCAGACTTTAGGAAAACGCCGTAACGCGGGTTAGAACCCGGTGGGGAGCTTGTCTCCGGAGTTGAAGATTTGCCACTCGGAGCCCTGGTAAACGGTCACCCTGCCGGAGCCGACAACCAGCCAGTTTCCGGGTGTGCCCAGGCAGCCGGTGCGGGCGTCTATTCCCAGGAAAGTCAGTCCACTGGGCGCAGATTCTTGTAGATTTGAAGATGTCTCGGCCTGGTCATGCCGCTCGTGGTGGGGCAGAACAGCGACGCCCGGAACCAAGCCCAGGGCCTCGACCCATCCTCCGGCCCGGGGACGGCGCATCATGGACCCCATGACCATCGCCCCAGCGCTGGAGCCCGCTAAAACAGACCCTCCTTCCACCGAAGCCAATACCGCCTTCAAAAATGGGGAATCGGCGATTGTCTCTAGGAGGTGTTCTGGGCTGCCGCCGGTGAAGTAGACCACGTCGGCCAGTGTCGCGGGGGCGAAGAAGTCCGGGTCTTCAGCATGGCCCCGTTCCAGAAGCATCAGTTGACTGGAGTCGCCGCCCAGTACCCCGAAGTGGGTTGCGCCGTCGTTGGCGGCCTTGCCCGGCCCGGTGACCGCTGCGGTGGGAATAACAACCACTTTGGCCGGGTCATTGCCTGAGACGCGCATGATCTCACGGTCCATGTCTTCACAGCCGGTCCTGAACTCATCGCCACCAACCAGGCCTATCTGTCCGGGCATATCTTCATCTCTTGTCTATTTGTGTTTACGGATCAAACCAGGTGGTCCACGAAAATGGTCGCCAGGCCGAGGAACAGGACGAAGCCGATCACGTCAGTAAAAGTGGTGACGAAGACCGCAGAGGACACCGCCGGATCCAGCCGCAGTTGCCGCAACAACAACGGCACTCCGGCGCCGAACATCCCAGCAACCAGCATGTTACCCAGCATCGCCAGGCCCAGCACCACCCCGAGGGTGAAATTCCCCTTCCAGAGGTAGGCTATGAAGCCGACCACCACCCCCAAGGCCACTCCGTGAATCAGTCCCAAAGCTAACTCCCGCGCCAGAAGCCGAAGCCCAAGACGGCTTGGAACCTCACCCAGGGCCATGCTGCGGACGACGAGCGTCACGGTCTGGGTGCCGCCGATACCACCTTGACTGGCGACCACCGGCAGGAAGACCGCCAGTGCCACAACTCTGGCGATGGTGTCCTCAAATAGGCTGACCATTACTGCCGCCAAGAAGGCTGTGGTTAGGTTGATGTACAACCAAGGCAGCCTGCTGCAGAGGGAATTAGTCAGGGGTCCGGGGATTCGTTCCCCGCCTACGCTGGCGATTCGGAACATGTCTTCCGTGGCCTCTTCCGCGACCACGTCCACCAGGTCCTCGGCCAGGATCACACCGGTGAGGCGGCCCTCCCCGTCCAGCACAGGAAGCAGGTTCAGGTTGTAGCGCTGCATCACCCTGGCGCACTCTTCCTGGTCGGTCTCGGACGAAACTGAGTCGATGTCCCGGTCCATGATGTCGCCGACCATGGCACTGGAACGGGCAAGGGCCAGCCGGGTGATGCTAAGTGACCCAACCAGACGGCGTTGATCGTCCACCACCAGCACCGAGTTGATATCCTCGGCGTCGGGGCCTAGCAACCGGAGTTGGTCCAGAGCGTTGGGGGTGTTCGTGGTCTCGCTCACCACCGGGTAATCGGAGGTCATCAGACCACCGGCGGTGTCATCCTGGTATTGGAGGAGTTCGGTTACCTCGGCCGGGTCGGCCATGGCCTCAAGGGTTTCTTGTTGCTTCTCCTCCGGTATCTGCTGTAGCAGGTCCACGGCCACGTCAGCGTCGGTCAGGTCCAGGACCTCGGCCAATTCCGCCGGTTCCCGGTCGCCGATCAGTTCGGCCGACTCCTCGGGTTCCAGGTATTCCAGGATATCGGCCACCACCGATGCTTCCAGGTCGTCCAGGAACGACCTCCGAAGTCCCCGGGGCAACCCTTCTAGGACCTCGCCTTGGTCCACAGGGTGCAGCCCACCAAAGCGTTCCAGGGCCTCCAGACGATGGCCGGACTCCAAAAGACGCTCAAGTTCCTCTACCAGTTCCTGGATCACTTCTTCCAGTGGCCGGGACTGGTCTTCGGTGCGGGAGTCGGGCGGCGTTATCTGAGATTGGTCCATCTTCTTCTTGCCGCGGGTAGGCCAGGGAGTAATCGTCGAATCAGGCTCGGTACAGAGATAAATCAGCGTTGCAGCAATTGTAACAGGCGGTCTTCCGACCCGAACATTTCCTAAGTGACATTGGAGCCGGCCTAGATGAAGCCAGGTGGCCCTTTATTTGAGTACTCATCCGTAAGATATTGTTGTGAAATAACCACGAAGAGGTGTCGAACGATGACAACCTATTCTGAATTCAAGCTGGCTCCCGTCCAGGAGGCGCCATTCTATCTCGATCGTGACGCCTCGACCAAGAAAGCCTGTCAACTTATCGAAGATGCGGCACAGAAGGGCGCTGCCATTGCTGCCTTCGGAGAGACCTGGCTGGCTGGTCATCCTTACTTTCACGATACAGCCGGATCGCCACTCCAACAGAAGGCGGCTCTGGAGTACATAACCAACGGCGCTGAGATTCCAAGTTCGACTACCGACCGCCTCTGCGCTGCCGTTCGCCAGGCTGGAATAGATGTCGTTATTGGGATCGTCAAGCTCGACGGCAGGACGAGGGCACCATTTATTGCACATTGCTGTTCATCAGCCGCGAAGGTGAGATACCCGGACGCCATCGCAAGCTCAAGCCCAACAGCACTGAACGCACGGCCTGGGATGAAGGCGACGGTTTCGGCCTGATAGTTTACCAACGGCCATACGGAAGAATCAGCGGTTTGAACTATCGGGAACACATGTTTTGCTCCCCGCATATGCCTTGATGGCCCAGGGCACTCAGGTTCATATCGCCTCGTGTCCCGATACGGCCGCACTTAGGGCTCGACTCTTGTCACGGACCTTCGCCGGTTAAGGAGGTTGTTACGTAATCGCGCCTGCCGCCATGCGTTTAGAAAATGACACGCCCGAGTGCTACCGTGAACTCACGGATTCCATTCATCCTGGAGGCAATTTGATCATTGGAACAAATGGCGAATACCTTGCGGAGCCGGAGTAGGGAGAGGAGACGATCTTGACGGCCAAAGTGTCCGTGGAGGTGGTGCTTGCAGCCAAGTCTCGCTGCGACGTAGGCGGCCACTACTCTCGCCCCGACGTCCTGGAATTGCTGGTAAACAAGCGTCCTCTGAATCGGGTCCTCGAAACTGGAGAATCAGGATTCACCTCGGTTTCAGCGGAAGAGTCCAACACGGACCGCGCTCACGCCATAACCCCGTCTGCGGACGGCGCTGGGCGGGATGGCGCTTAAGAAATCGCCGGCGTTACGGCGATAACTCCGCCCGTGATCCGTGCCTGAGACGACTCTGCCATGTGTTAAGATGTGTCCACGTCACTCAACATTGGCGGCCGGTGTATGGCCGCCTTTCGTTATTTGATAAGTCGTCTAAAACGCGAGGATCAAGCACCGATGCCGGCTCCCTTATTGAACGAAACCATCCAGCACATCGTGGCCCAGGCCCTGGAGGCCGCCCGTCAGGAAGGCGTGCTGCGACTGGAGACCATCCCCGAGATTCAAGTGGAGCGGCCTGGCAATTCGGACCACGGCGATTTCGCCACCAACCTGCCCCTAAAGCTAGCCCGCGCCACCCGGATCAATCCCTTAGAATTGGCCCAGTCTCTGGCCGCCCGCATCGCCACCGGCGACGTGATCGACCGGGTTGAAGCCGCGCAGCCCGGGTTCATCAATTTCTACCTGAACGAGTCCTGGCTACAACAGCAAGTAGAGACAGTGCGCCAGGCCGGAAACCAGTTTGGCAACACCGAGTCTGGGCAGGGCCAGAAGATGATGGTGGAGTTCGTCAGCGTTAACCCCACCGGGCCGGTCCATGTGGGCCATACCCGCGGCGCCGTACTGGGCAGCGCTCTGGCCAACATCATGGAGGCCGCCGGATACGACGTGACCCGGGAATACTATGTGAACGACGCCGGCAACCAGATGCAGTTGTTCTACAGATCGGTCCTCGCCGCCTACAAGAAGACTTTGGGCCATGAAGCTGAGATGCCGGAAAAAGGCTACGAAGGCGAATACATCTTCGACCTAGCCAAGGAAATCGCGGACTCGGAAGGGACCCGGTTCATCGACCAAGATGACGAACAGGCACTTAAAGAGATCGGTGACATCGGCCGCGAGAGGATGGTTGCAACCATCAAGGAAGACCTTTTCGAGATCGGTGTCGAGTTCGATAACTGGTTCAGCGAGCGCACCCTGTTCACGGGGGGAGAATACGCCACCGCACTCGGCCTGCTCCAAGATAATGACTACCTGTCGGAGCGGGACGGCGCGACCTGGTTCAACTCCACCATGCTCGGAGACGACAAAGACAACGTCGTGGTCCGCTCGAACGGTGATCCCACCTACTTCGCCTCGGACATCGCCTATCATTACAACAAGTTCGTCAAACGGGGCTATGACACAGTGGTGGACATCTGGGGCGCCGACCACCAGGGCCACGTGCCGCGAATGAAGTCGGCCGTCGAAGCGTTGGGCATCGACCGCGACCGCCTAACCGTGCTCATCTCTCAGTTAGTGACCCTAGGCGAGCGGATGAGCAAGCGCAAAGGAAACTTCGTGACCCTGAAGGAATTGGTCGATGAAGTCGGCGTAGACGCCTGCCGATTCTTTTTTCTTGCCCGGACTCCTTCGACCCAGATGGATTTTGACTTGGACCTGGCCAAAAAAGAGTCTTCGGAGAACCCGGTCTATTACGTCCAGTACGCCCACGCCCGGAACGCCAGCATCCTCAGCCTGGCGAAAGAGCGGAACATCGACTGGAGCGAAGGCGATGTCAGCCTGCTGACCCACCCCGCCGAGATGGAGCTGATCCGCGCCATGCTGAAGCTTCCGGAGTTGGTTGACCAGATGGCCAAGGCTTTGGAGCCGCATCACCTTCCCCATTACGCCACGGAACTGGCCAACTCCTTCCACAACTTCTACGAGAACTGCCGGGTGGTCTCTTCCAACGAGGAAGACGACGCCATGACCGCCGCCAGGTTGAAGCTGGTGGAGTCGGCCCAGATCGTGTTCCGCCGTGCCCTAGATCTGATGGGCATGACCGCCCCGGACCGGATGTAGTTCGTTATATGACCGCTCACCCTGAGCTCCGACGGAAGGCGAGAGTCTCGATGAATCGGACCTGTCGAAGGTCTGTCCACGGTAAATACCAGTCATCCTAGGCCTGTTCTCTAGGACCGCATCGTCATCCCAAATGTAGGTTGACTGGCCCTACCTGCATGGATTCTGGCCTTCGCCGGAATGACGGGAGTAGTCCCCTCTCCTTCAGAAAGGCCTCCGCTTGTTGGGCGAAGGCCTTTATTATTTTAATCAACCGAGGCACGACGAACTCGACATAGCCCCCGTTCAGCTTGTACTGGGCGTCTCTTTGGGCGTATGATTGGTTGGCTGCCAAGTGCTCGGCTCCAACTGTGGATTCTAGTGCCACGCAGCTCAAACTTTCGTTCCGCAATCAACCTTGAAGTACGGCGCGTCGATTTGGCGACGGCCGCAACGCAATCCCTTTTTGCGGTAAGTGGAACAGGCAAATACGTTCAGATGCAAATCCTCGTTCGAATCACCAAGATCGCGTGGCAGTTCCGCTCTCGCCTGATCTTGGCTTACCTGACCTTCTTCGCCGCAGTTGGCGTTTCCTTGCTCATACCCCAGATATTCGGCGAAGCCATCGACCTCTTGGTCGATGTCGACAAAGGCGGCGTCACCGGGAAATCGGTCGCCAACAGCACCCTCTTATTCCTTGCCACAGCCCTCCTCGGCGCCAGCCTGGTGCGCGGCTTCTTGGACTTCGCCCGCACCTATTGCACCGACTCCCTGTCGCAGAAAGTCTCCTATGACATCCGTAACCGCTTCTACGACAAACTCCAGCACCTAAGCTTCGCCTACCACGACAAAGAGCACACCGGCGAACTCATGTCCAAGGCCACGGCTGATGTAGAGGCCATTCGCCGCTTCGTTAATATGGGCCTCGTCCGGGCGCTTGAAGTAGTGGTTCGAGCTATAGCTCTGGTGGCGATACTGAGCTTTATGAACTGGGAGCTCACCCTCATCAGCTTGGTTTTCGTGCCGTTCATCGTGATCCGTTCCACCATGGTCATGGGAAGGCTCCGCGCCATGTGGCTGCGAGTCCAGGTGCGCATGGGCGAAGCGGTGACCATCCTCCAAGAGAACCTTGTAGGCATCCATGTGGTCAAGGCCTTTGCCTCCGAAGAATACGAAAAGGAAAAATTCGCCAAGAAAGCCCAAGAAGTAAGGGAAGAGTACTACCAGTCAGAGCGGCTTCAGGGCACCAACAGTGCCTGGATGACCTTCTTTTTTACCGCCGGGCTGGGCCTGATCATCTGGTATGGAGGATGGGAGGTGATCCGGGGCGACCTGACCGCCGGTGGCCTGGCCAAGTTCATCCTCTACCTGAACCAATTGACCTTCCCCATCAGGATGTCGTCTTTCATCATCAATTCCTTCTCAAGGGCGATTTCGTCAGGAGGCCGTCTATTCGAGGTTCTGGACGCCGAATCCCCAGTGATAGAAAGGCCCAGCGCGAAGGTCTTGGAGAGGGCCGAAGGACTAGTGGAGTTCGAGGATGTATCCTTCGCCTATGAAGGGCGGATGCCGGCGCTGCAACACATCAACATCTCGGCAAAATCGGACCAGATCACCGCGATCCTCGGCGCACCCGGCAGCGGCAAGAGCACCATCGTCAATCTGCTACCCCGGTTCTACGATGTCAGTGAGGGGAGCATAACGATAGACGGCAAAGACATCCGTGAATTCACCTTGGATTCCCTGCGTCACAATGTTGGGATAGTCCAGCAGGACGTGTTCCTGTTCAGCGCCAACATCCACGACAACATTGCCTATGGCGTGAAAAACGCCACCCGTGAAGATGTTATCCGCGCCGCCAAGGTGGCCCAACTTCACGACCATATCGAATCCCTGGCCGACGGCTACGACACCTGGGTCGGCGAGCGCGGGTCAACCCTGTCCGGTGGCCAACGCCAACGGCTGTCCATCGCCCGAAGCATCCTGATCGACCCGCCTGTCTTGATCTTGGACGACTCCACATCAAGCGTGGACGTCCAGACAGAGAGAATGATCCACCAGGCCATGATCAACGTGATGAAGAACCGAACCACCTTCGTGATCGCCCACCGCCTGAGCACTGTGCGCGAAGCTGACTTGATCGTGGTGCTGAAAGACGGCCAGATCGCCGAGCAGGGAACTCACGAAGAACTCCTGGCATCGAAGGGCATCTACCAGGACATCTACGACCTTCAACTGCAGCCCCAAGAAGAGCTGCTATTGGACGCTTCTCTACCTCCGAATAATGGCCTTCAGACCGGCGGCGCCGTCAATCCACGGCTCGCCGCTGAGACAGGAGACGACGACTGATGAGAGCTTCAGGCCCAGGAGGCGGAGTCGGCGGCATGATGGGCGGCATGCGGGGAATGGGCGCCCACGGCATGAACACCGCCAACATGGACAACCTAACTGACGACGGTCTGGTGGGTGCGGCATACGACCACAAAGTCGTCATGCGGTTGATGACCTATATCTGGCCCTACAAAAAAGACGCGTTCATCGCGGTGGCGGCCGTGCTGATGTACACCCTGGGCAACGTGACCATCCCTCTGCTGATGTTGATCGGCATCAAGTGGGCGGTCAACTCAGGAGACCTCAACCACTTGCACATCGTCGGCGGACTGTTTGCCGTGGCCACCGTGCTCCATTTCGGAGCAAACATAGTCCAGTTCATCTACATCCCCAGGGTCGGGCAGGGCATTCTATTTTCTCTCCGCACAGGGATGTTCAACCATTTGCAAGAACTATCGCCGTCGTTCTTCCACCGCACGCCGGTGGGGCGGATCATGTCGCGGAGCCAGAGCGACGTCCTTCAACTCCAAGAGACCTTTGAACTGATCGTCCAAAGCCTATCCGACATCCTAAGCTTGGTCGGCATCATTATCATCATGCTGGTGATCGATTGGCGGCTGGCCCTGGTCAGCATGAGTATCCTGCCGGTGCTCTTCTTCATACTCGGTTACTGGCAGAAGTTTGCCCGGCACTCATTCATGCGCATCCGCCGGGCCATCGCCATGGTCAACGGCGAGTACAACCAGAACATCACTGGGGTCCGCGTCGTCGAGAGCTTCAACCGGCAGGAAGCCAACATGCAGCACTTCGACGACCTGAACAGCGAGCATCTGAACGCCAACCTGGAAGCCAGCCGATACTCCGGCGCCCTGCAGCCCTTCGTTGAAGTCCTGATGGGAGTTGGCATGGGGTTCGGGGTTGTCTTAGTTGGGGGCGTCATGGTCAAGGGCGGGAACCTAGACTGGGCCGTGTTGGTGGCCTTCGCCCTCTGGATCCAACGTTTCTTCGAGCCGGTGCGCCACCTGACCATGCAATACAGCCAACTGCAACGGGCCATGGCCGCCGGGGTCCGTATCTTTGAGGTCTTGGACCTGAAACCCGAGGTGGTGGACAAGCCTGACGCCATCACGCTGTCAGAGATGCAAGGCGAGATAAAGTTCGAAGACGTGAACTTCCAATACGTGACCGACATTGACGTTTTGAAAGAGGTTAACCTGCACATCAAACCCGGGGAGAACGTGGCTTTGGTCGGCTCCACAGGCGCCGGCAAGAGCACGCTAGTAACTCTGATACACCGGTTTGCCGACGTCACCAACGGCCGCATAACCGTGGACGGCCACGACATACGCGACGTTACCCGCCATTCGCTGGTCAGCCAGATGAGCATGGTGCTGCAAGAGCCCTATCTGTTCTCCGGCACCGTTGCCGACAACATCCGGTACAACAATGAGGGCGTCACCGACGAAGACGTGGTAGCCGCCGCACAGACGGTCGGCGCCCATGAATTCATCATAGACCTTGACGAGGGTTACAGCACTACACTGGCCGAACGAGGCATCAACCTGAGTGTGGGCCAAAGACAACTGCTCAGCTTCGCGCGGGCAGTGGTCGGCGACCCAAGGGTTATCATCCTTGACGAGGCAACGGCGAACATCGACACCCATACTGAGGTGTTGATCCAGAGGGCTCTGCAAAGAGTCCTGAAAGACCGGACTTCCATAGTCATCGCCCACCGTCTCTCCACAGTCCGGAACGCCGACAACATCGTGGTCTTGGACCAAGGCCGGTTGGTCGAGCAGGGAAGCCACGACGAGCTGCTCACCAAGAAGGGCGGCTTCTATGCCCGCCTCTACGCTGTCAACTACAATCTGCCCACCGAAGATGGCGATGAGGCGCTGTCAGCCGATGGAGGCCCATCGCTGACGCCAGCCCCCGCCGACGACTAAGCCGGCGACCATAGCTAGAAACTAAAAAGGCGCGTCCTTCAACTGAAGGACGCGCCTTTTTGATGCCGTTCGGCGTAGGGGCAAGTTTCTAACCCGTCTCTACGATGTCATTGGCCTATGACTTGGCTAACCTCCGCCTTCCGTGGCCAGGGGTACTCCCTCTGTTAGGAAGCGCTCCATGGCTGACTTGAAGATGTTATAGGGATGGGCCCCGGTGAAGAGCAGGTTTCCCACCAAGAAAGTGGGGATGCCGCTGATACCGTACTGCAAGGCCTCTTGGTATTGGGCCATGACAGTTTCGGCGTAGGTCTTCTCTTCAAGGCTATTAACCATCTCGTCGGCGTCCAGACCCACCTCGTGAGCCACCTTGTGCAGCACTTCAAGCTCGCCCAAGTCTTTCCGGTCCTCCCACAGCGCCTTGTAAGCGGCGTGGTGGAACTCTAGGAACTTGCCGTGTTGTTGGGCGTACTCAGTGGCTTCCAGGGCGTAAAGAGTATTGGGAGTCCTGGGCAGCGGTTTCATGATCAGGCCGGCGTCTTTGGCCTGGCCGCGCAGAGGCTCGGAAAGCTCGTCGGCGGTCTCACCCGGGCGCTGGGGCCGTTCGGCGCCTTCCTTGGGGGTGTCGGGCCGCAACAGATAAGCCCGGCCTTCAACGGCTATCTCGTACTCGTTGGCCAACTTGTCGACCCGCTCCAGGCCGACGTAGCACCAGGGTCAAATATAGTCGTACCAAACCGCGATACGGACCGGTTCGTTGTCATTCTTAGTGGTCTGTACTTCTTCGGCCATTTGGCTTCTCCTGCCCGGTAATATTGGGTGGATATCCTAACAGGGTATCACCTTGAATGGGATGCCCACCACAGATTAAAGGTGCTTAAGCCTGGTTCAGGCCTTCCAGCAGTTCGGGCAGCTCAGACAGACAAGAGATGGTCGCACAGTCCACGCCGTTGGGGCTGTAGCCGCTGCGGTCAATGAGCACGCCGTGCATGCCAACGCTCTGGGCGCCGATGACATCGGAACGGAGTTGGTCGCCGACATGGACCACTTCTTCTGGCGCGGCGTGAACTTTCTCAAGTGCGGCCAGGAAGATCGGCGGGTGGGGTTTTTCCTTGCCTACTTCTTCAGAGCCCACGGCGAAGTCCAGGTAGGGGGCCAGGCCAACCCGCTGGCAAAGTTCGTCCAGGTCTCGGCGCAGGTTGGTGATGATACCGACTTTGTAACCCGCCTCTTTAAGTTGCTCCAGAACGGGGATAGCGTCGTTGAAGGGAACAAAATCTTTGGGGACGGACATGGCCATCTTCCAGACTCTTTGGGCAAGGTCCAACGATACGGGGATACCGGCGGTTTCCAGGATCAACTGCTCGTAGCGTGCGAAGAATTGGAGACGGTCTTCATCCGACCGTTTGGAAAGGGGGTTCTCTTCGTTCTCGCGGTTGAAGAGCACATCGGCTTCGGCATAGCCGTGGGTGATGGCGTCTTCCTGGACAGTCAACCCTAGTTCATGGCAGGCGGCCTGTTGTATCTGCTCCAAAGGAGGCCAGAACCGGACCAGGGTGTTGTAGAAGTCAAAGGAGACCGCTTTGATCATCAGCACGCCATCAAGATTCGATTTAAAACTCAGGTTAAAGAGAGCGCCCCGATAAGAACCGCAGGCTACTCTGAGGCGAGGGCATTCTAGCATAAGCCGCCTTTGATGGAAACAAATTCTGGCCGTGGGGTCCAAATACTCCGGGCTGTCCTCTATCTTAATTTATTGGGAGTCGGTCGAACATCGCAAGCACGGAAAACCCCAAGCGGCCTTGCGCGTGACAGGCCCAGTGAGTATGCTTGGGTAACTGTCCGTATGGCCTAACTGGTTGGAGAATTTTGATGAAAGTGGCGGTTGGCGCGGACCATGCCGGTTTCGATTTGAAAGGCGAGATCGTCAAGTGGCTGGAGTCGGAAGGACACCTCGTCAACGACATCGGCGCCCACGAAATAGACCCCAAAGACGACTACCCTGATTTTGCCATCGCAGTAGCCGGCGTCATACAATCAGGTGGCGCGGAGAGGGGCATTATCATCTGCGGCAGTGGGGTCGGTGCCAGCATCGCCGCCAACAAGGTGCAGGGAATCCGGGCTTGTCTCTGCCACGACACCTATTCCGCCCGCCAGGGCGTGGAACACGACGACATGAACGTGATCTGCATCGGTGGCCGGATCATCGGCATCGAGTTGGCCAAGGCCGTTCTGGACGCATTCTTGGACGCCACCTTCCTTCCCGAACCCCGGTTCCAGCGTCGGCTGGACAAGATTATCCAGGTGGAGCAGAACGGTCTGCCCTAGCGTCAATGTCCGGTAGCGGCTAGTCCAACCGGGCCAATAGCTCCAGGACCTGACCAACCTCAGCCGGCGACTCCAACTGGTGTAGAGCCTTCGTACTTTGCCTGGTTGAGCCGATAAACACGGCCAATCCACCAGCATCTTGCACCACAGCGAAGCCATCTTCATCGGTCTGGTCGTCGCCGAAAAACACCGGCAGCGGATTATCGACGCACTCCCGGCGTATCTTCTCGATGGCCTGGCTCTTGCCCCAGTCCAGGTTGGGCCTGACTTCCACTACCTTCTTGCCCCTGGTGAGCATCATCTGCCCCGTTTGAACGTAGGGCGCCACGGTGGCCACAACGGCGCTATCCACCTGGGTTTCGAAAGAATCGGGGGTGTTCCTGAAATGGACCGTGAGGGTCAGACGCTTGTTATCGACCACGAGGCCGGGGACCTCGGCCAATTCCGCCTCCAGCAAATCTGCAACATCGGCCAGGCATGCCTCGAATCCCGGCGCTTCGGGGTGTACGTAGTCCATCTCTAGACCGCTGATCTCCAATCCGTGGTTGCCGGCGTAAACCAGGCCTGGAATGGCCACCATAGCCTCCAGGTCAAGCAGGCCCCGGCCACTGACGACACCAACAACAAACCGGTCCAAGGCAGCCAATACCGAAAGCGAGCGGCGCGTCTCATCAGGCAAGATGGCCATTTCTGAGCGGGCGACGATGGGCGTTAGAGTGCCGTCGTAGTCAAACAGCAGCAGCACGCGCGGCGAACTTGCCAGCTGGCGGCTCACGGAAGGCCAAACGTTAAGCAGATGGGGCATGGAGATAGTCCACTGGAGCAGCCGGACTAGGGGCTGCGGATGGGGCGGTGGGAACGGCGGGTCCCCTGCATCATGTCGACAAAGAGCCGGGCGGCCCACATGTAGATGTTGTTCTCTTCCACCACACCACGCATCCGCTTCATCCGTTCCCGGCGCATCTCGTACGGCATCTCCACCGCCTCGCAGATGGCTGTGGCGAAATCCTCCGTGGCATAGGGGTTCACGATTACGGAATCGGTCAACTCATGGGCGGACCCGGTGAACGGACTCAGGATCAACACGCCGTCTTCATCGAACCGGCTGGCCACGTATTCCTTGGCGACCAGGTTCATGCCGTCGTGCAGAGAGCTGACCACGCAGAAACGGGCGATGCGTCGGAACGCAGCAAGTGTGACCGCCGGCAGGTCGTCGGGGAGATAGAGGATGGGCTGCCAATCATCGGTGCAAAACCGCCCATTCACGCTCTCCAGCTCCACGTTGATCTGGTCCGAAAGCTGTTGGTAGGCGTGTATGTTGGCCCGGCTCATGACGCCGGCCTGGACGAACACCACCTGGCCGATATACTCGGGATACTTCTCAAAGAACCGGCCGATGGCCCGGATGCGGTGTGGGATGCCTTTGGTGTAGTCGATGCGGTCAATGCCCAGACCGATTACCTTTCCTCCGAGGTTCAGTTCCTCGATCAACCGATCCATCTCTTCGGTCACTTCGGGACTTTGAGACTCCTGATTGATCTGTTCGAAATCAACACTGATGGGGAATGGCCTGACCAGAGTCGGCTCTTCCCGTTGATAGACCAGGTTGTACTCGTCATGGACCTGGGAGCCCAACACCCGCCCCGCGGCCTCCATGAAATTGTCGCAGTGGTCGCCGATGTGGAAACCCAGCAGGTCGTTGCCAAGCAGGCCGTCCAGGAGTTCCTCGCCCCAAGGGCAGATGCGGAAGATCTCGTAGGTGGGCCAGGGTATGTGCCAGAACTGACCGGTGATAATATCGGGGTCGGCCTCCCGCAGCAGGCGCGGGAGCAGCGCCAGGTGGTAGTCCTGGGTGAACACGGCGGCGGGGCGGCCGTCGATCTCGTCCAAGACCTGCTCTGCAAACACGTTGTTCACCGATTTATAGGTCTCCCAGTCGGACAACTGGAAAGTAGGTTCGATGAAAGCGTTGTGGCAAAGCGGCCACAGGCCCTCGTTGGAGAAACCGGCGTAGTAGCCCTGTTCTTCCTGCTCGGTCAGCCAGACCAGCCGCAGGGTATAGGAGGGATCGTCGGGGGGGACCTGGATGCGGTTGTTCGCGTCAACGGCGATGGAGTCGCCCTTGCCGCCGCCGTAAGCGACCCAGGTGCCGCCACATTCTTGCATCAAGGGGTCGATGGCCGTGGTCAGTCCACCGGCAGTGGAGGTATAGCTGAGCTTGCCCTCAACCATCTCGTGCACGTAGGGCTGACGATTAGAGACCACTATCAATTGATAGTCGCCAATCTCACGGTACACTAGCCGTTGAAGTTTTTCCCGGGTCCAAGTCGGTTCACCCATCACCCCACCCCCTTTTACCCCTTAGATGTCACAGGCCGGTTTCACGGTCTACGGGTTTATTCAAGAGCTAAGAACAGGTTCTGGAGCAGGGCTGCTCCAGAACCTGGATTTTTCCACATCAGGCGTTAAAGGTCAACCGGAAACCGCTGTCTTGGCCAAATTGACAGAGGGCCTAACGGTGAGTACCATACGCGCCTGACACGTCTATTTTGCGTGGCCAATTACCCGTTTCGTGTGGCAATATAGGAGAAGGGCTCCATGTTCGTACGCCGTGACCTGACCGATACCGTTCCCACTCCCTCCGGCAACATGCATTTCGTTAAAAAGGGCAGCGGGTACCCGGTCGTACTACTTCACCCGCTGGGCACGTCCATCTGGACCTGGGAAGGGGTGATCGATTCCCTCAGCCAGAAGTACACCTGTTATGCCTTTGACATGCTGGGGCACGGTGATTCCGACAAGCCCACTCGGCACTTCAATCTTCCCGATTACGCCCAGGCCTTAGATCACGCCTGTCAGGTGCTGAACATCCACCGCGCCCACGTCGTCGGCAACTCGGTCGGCGCGGTCCTGGCCACCGAGACCGCCGCCAGCTTCCCGGAGCGGGTGGACAAGCTGGTGCTGGTGGGGTGCCCGGTCTGGAGCCCACGCACGGCCAAAGAGCGGTTGAAGGAATCGGCCAGCCAGTTCGACGCAAAGGGCATGCCCAAGCCACGGACCTTGAAAGGGCTGAAGGAAGCCACCACTTTCGCCAATCCCCAGCAGGAGTGGCTGGACGCCAACAACCAGAGCCGTGCCAAGGCTGGTGTCTGGGTGGGAAAGCTGATGGGGTCCCTGGCCCATTACGACCTCATGTCCCGCCTGCCCAGAGTCAAAGCATCGTCCACCATGGTGCTCTACGGCGAGGTTGACCGGCTGCGTGAGGGTGAAGAACTGCTGCACAACAATATCGTCAACGCCCAGAAGGTGGTCCTGCCCGGCCTCGGCCACATCCCCCAGGTCGAGGATCCCGAAGCATTCTTAGGCGCTCTGATACCCTTCCTTGAAGCCTAATAACCCATAACCAGTAGGAGACGACGTGGCTTCCACCAGCAAACGGCGGCCCCTGAGACTGCTCGAAGTCATTCGCACGCTGTTCTACACGCCCATCTACGTCTCGGTGGCCGGGGGTTTTCTGGAGAAAGAGGGCCTGGACGTCGATTTCAAGACCTGCCCGCCCGAGTTCGGCCACCCGATGGCTGCGGTGATCAATGGGGCGGCTGATATCGCCCAGAGCGGCATCATGCGTTCCATCATCGCCTCTGATTGGGGGGCGGAGACGGTCCCAGTCCACTTCGCAGAGATAAATTCCAGGGACGGTTTCTTTGTCATCAGCCGGACCAATCAGGACCCCTTTAAGTGGGAATCGCTGAAGGGCGCCAAACTCATCCCCGTCCGCTTTTCGCCCATGCCCTGGGCATCGTTCCAGTATGCCCTCAGGCGGCACAACATCGAGCCGTCCGAGGTGGACCTGGTCACCGGCCTGGACTTGGACCAAGCCATGGCCGCTTTCCGGGAAGACAAAGCCGAGTACATACACGTGCCCCAGCCTGCTGCGGAACAATTGCTGGAAGACGGATCAGGCCACCTGGTGATCGCCCTCGGCCCCGTGAACGGGCACCTGGCCTACAGTTCATTCGCAGCCACCAACCACTACCTGGCAACCGAGCCGGAGACCGTCCAGCGCTTCACCGTGGGCTATGCCAACGCTTTGGACTGGTTAGCCTCCCATAACGCAGCCGATGTCGGCGAGGCAGTGGCCGGGTTCTTCCCCAACGTGAGCTTGGAGCTAGTGGTTAAGGCAGTCGCCAGGCTGAAGGCCCAGGATAATTGGCCCACCGACCCCACGCTGGCCCGACCCCAGTTCGAAAACCTCCACGACATCCTGATCGCCGCCGGTCTCTGCAAGGCGAGGCAGCCCTACGCCAAGATGGTCCGCACTGACATCGTGGCAGAGGCTCTGTCCTCTCGAAAATAGCCCCGGTTTACGCCTGACCGAGCCCCTGTAACCCTAGGTGCCTGGCTTGCATCTAATGGTGTAAGATATATTCCCAGGCAGGCTTGTGGCCCATTACTAGATAGAGTCGGCCAGGCCGTATTTGGAGGAACCCTTGACCACAGTAGCTATCGTCGGAACAGGCTTGATGGGCACCTCATTAGCCCTCGCCATCAAGAGCTCCAATCTCCAGGTGGACATCGTTGGCACCGATTATGATAGTTCCGCACGCTCCGGCGCCCAGAAGTCCGGGGCCTTCAAGAAGGTTGAAGCCCGCCTGGCCAGCGCCGTCAGAGGGGCCGATGTGGTTGTGTTCGCCACTCCCATCCAGGCGATGCGGGAGATGATGGAATCGGCAGCCAACGATTTTGAGGAAGGCTGCGTGGTCACGGACGTTGGCAGCTCCAAGAAAGCGGTGCTGCAATGGGCCGAGGAAGTTCTCCCAAAACACGTTAGCTTCGTGGGCGGCCATCCCATGGCTGGCAGAGAATTGTCCGGTCCGCAGAATGCCGACGGCCAGATGTTCAAGGGTAAGGCCTACTGCATCGTTCCCAGCGTCACTGCTGAGCGAGCCGCGGTTTCCTCCGTAACTACCATGGCCGAAGCCATCGGCGCCAAGCCCTATTTCATCGGAGTGGACGAGCACGATAGCTTTGTAGCCGCGGTCAGCCACCTGCCGTTCATGATGTCGGTGGCCCTGATGGGCACCGCCTCCAAGAGCGCCAACTGGGAAGACATCGCGCAATTGGCATCCTCTGGGTTCGGCGACCTGACCCGCCTGGCCTCGGGCGATCCGGTGATGCACCGCGATATATGTGTGACCAACCCTGAGCCCATCGTCTCCTGGATCGACGCCTACATCCGAGAGCTTTACGACCTGCGCAATATGCTGGCCAAAGAGGGCGGACCCGACCCGGAGACCGTGGAAAGTGTATTTACCGAGGCGCTGGATGCCCGGGCCCGTTGGACTGCGGGTATCTACACCACCATGGACCGGCTTGCCACCGATATTCCATCCTTCGGTGAATCCATAGGCGAGATGTTCATGGGCCGCCGGGCGATGGAGATGCAAAAGAAAGTTTTCGGCGGGCTGAAAGATGACCCGGCCAACAAGAAGTAGCCGCACCGCCGGGGCAACGAAAACCGCTAACCGGTCAGGCATGACCATTGCGAGTAAGACCAGATCATGAGCACCGCCGCTCCATCCAGCCCCTCCGGTGGCATCAGCCGTCCCACATCGTTGGGCGGCGTCCTCTCCGTTCCCGGCGATAAATCCATATCCCACCGATCGATGATTCTGAACGCCATTGCTCATGGTGGCGCCCTGGTGCAAGGCCTTTCCAGCGGCGACGATGTGATCTCCACTATGCGTTGTCTGCAAGCCATGGGAGTCAGCATCGAACCTGCCGGGGCTCCCGGCAGCTACACGGTGAGGGGCCAGGGCCCTCAACTGACAGAGCCCGAAGACATTTTGGACGCCGGAAATAGCGGCACATCCATGCGGCTGCTTTCGGGGATATTGGCCTCCCAGTCCTTCGTTTCCGTAATCACCGGAGACGGCTCCCTGCGGAGCCGCCCCATGCAGCGCATCGTCCAGCCTCTGAAACAGATGGGCGCCCAAATCTTGGGCCGCCAGGACGACTCTTTGGCGCCGCTGGTCGTCCGTGGCGGCAGCCTCCAGGGCATCGAGTACGATCTGCCCATGGCCAGCGCCCAGGTGAAATCGGCAATTATGCTGGCTGGGCTCTCGGCTTCAGGCGATACTGTCATCCACCAACCGGCCCTGTCCCGTGACCACACCGAACGCATGGTCCTGGCCATGGGCGGGAAGATCGAAAAGAACGACTTGGACCTGGTTATCCACCCGGCGGAACTAAATGCAGTCGACATCACCGTGCCCGGCGATATCAGTTCGGCCGCGTTCTGGATGGTCGCAGGCCTCTGCCACCCGAATGCCCGCATCCTGATCCAGAGCGTGGGCCTGAACCCCAGCCGCACCGGAATAGTAGACGTGCTTCAAGCGATGGGCGCGGGCGACTCGCTGCAGCTGGTCGACCAGCGAACTGAAGGCGGAGAGCCGGTGGCCGACATCTTGGTCACCTCCACCGAACTGCACGGAGTCGAGATCGGCGGCGACATGATTCCGAGAATGTTGGACGAGGTACCCATCCTGGCCGTGGCTGCCTGCTTCGCCACCGGCAACACGGTGATACGGGACGCTGCGGAACTACGGGTGAAAGAAACGGACCGCATCGCCACAACCGTAGAAGAACTCACCCGTCTGGGCGCCAAGATTGAGCCCCGAGAAGACGGCATGATCATACGCGGCAGACAGGCTGGCGCTAGCGAACTTACCGGCGCCGATTGCGAGAGTCACGGCGACCACCGGCTGGCCATGTCCATGGCAGTAGCCGGGTTGCTGGCCAGCGGTGAGACCACAGTCCACGGCGCGGCCGATACCTCGGTGTCTTACCCCGCATTCTGGCAGGACCTCGACCTCCTGCTTGAGGAAGCCAGGTAACTCAGGTGCCCGAGAACGACTCCTCTCCCCTGTTAGTAGTTCTATCGGGACCGTCGGGCGTGGGTAAGGACGCCGCCCTTAACGAACTGCGCAAGCTGGACCGGCCCTGGCATTTCGTGGTCACCGCCACCACTAGGGCCATCCGCCCCGGCGAGACCGACGGCGTCGATTACATCTTCTTGGACGAACCCACTTTCATAGATATGAAAGACCGGAACGAGTTCGTGGAATGCGCCGAGGTCTACGGCCGCTGGTACGGCGTACCCCGGAGCCAAGTGACGTCCGGCCTGGAGGCGGGCAAGGACGTTATTCTAAAGATAGATGTCCAGGGCGCGGCCACCGTCCGGCAGATGGCCCCGAACGCGTTGTTCATCTTCATGGTCCCTGGGTCGTTCGAAGAGTTGCAGGATCGCTTGTCCCAACGGATGACCGAGTCGACCCCAGAGATGGAGTTACGATTGAAAACGGCGATGGACGAACTGAGGCAGGCTGCCAATTTCGACCGTCAGGTGATGAACAGCAAAGACAACCTGAGACAGGCAGTGTCCGACATTGACGCGACCATCGCGGCGGAGAAGCAGCGGAGTGACCGCACGCCCATCCACCTACTATAGCGACTTAAGTTGCTCTGGCTCATTCCTTGATATAATCCGCGGAGCACTTGGAGCCGATATCAGGATCCGGGCGAACGAACCCACCGACTGGAGACCCCATGGCCCAGCGTCCCGACAAACTTCAGATCAGGCCCCGTCTTCCCGAGTGGCTCAAGGTCAGGATGCCGGGCAGCCCTCGTTATCTTGAGCTCCAGAACCTGATGAAGTGCCAGCAGCTCCACACGGTCTGCGAAGAAGCCCACTGTCCCAACATCGGCGAATGTTGGAACCGAGGCACTGCCACCTTCATGATTCTGGGCGAGATCTGCACGCGGGCCTGCCGCTACTGCGCGGTGACCACGGGCCGTCCCAAGGGCCTGGACCTGCAAGAACCCAAGCGCGTGGCTGAGGCCGTCCAATCCATGGGGCTGCGCTACTGCGTGATCACCTCGGTGAACCGGGACGACCTGCCCGACGGCGGTGCATACATCTTCGCTTCGTGCATCACCAAGATCAAAGAGACGAGCCCGGACTGCCGGGTCGAGGTGCTGATACCCGATTTCGCCGAATCGTGGCCCGCCCTGAAACGAGTCATCGAAGCCGGGCCTGCCGTCTTGAACCACAACATCGAGTCCACCATGCGCATCTTCCCCAAGGTGCGGCCCAAAGGCAGCTACGGAATCTCCCTAGAATTGCTGGCCAAAGCCAAGGACATCGACCCAGCAACGGTCACCAAGTCGGGGATCATCGTGGGCATGGGCGAGACCGTCGACGAGATACTGGAAACCATGTCTGACCTGCGCAAGGTCCATTGCGACTTGCTGACCATCGGCCAGTACCTGCGTCCCTCGCTCAGGCACCTGGCCATCGACCGTTTCTACCGGCCCGAGGAATTCGAAGAACTGCGCAAGGCCGGGATGGAAATGGGGTTCAAGCACGTGGCGTCAGGACCGCTGGTGCGCAGTTCCTACCACGCCGACGAACAGCACGATGCGGCTGCCGGACTGACGGTCTAGGCGCCCCTAAGTTTCAGAGTGGTCCCGATATCACCGACCCGCTCCCACCGGAATTCGGGTCTAAGAGCCAATACCAGTTCAGGCTCCACAGACGCCCACAAAGCCGCCCCACTCCAGGCGCCGGCCCGCTGAGCGCACTCGATATCCCGGTGGCTGTCCCCCACGAACAAGCACTCCCTGGGCGCGACCTCCAACGTATGCATCAGGCCTTCCAAACTCGACGGATCAGGCTTGGGCACCATGCCGTCACCGAAGAAAAGCGCCCGGTCGATTGAATCGCCGATGCCCGAATACTCGAATTCAGGCACGCCGAAGACCTGTCGTTTGTCGGACAGGACCGCTGTACGGTAGCCGTTTTCTTTAAGCTGTTTCAAGAGTTCGGGCACACCCGGGTATAGCCGACGTTCCTGCCAGACCGCGGCGTGGTAGAAACCCATATACGTGGCGATGACTTTTTCCTGGTCGCCGGGGAAGAACCGGGCCAGGTGCTGCAAGAAAGGCCTCGAATACTCCCTGCCCACGTCCGAGGGTACCGGGCGAGGATAAGCCAACTCGTCAGCAATCTGTTCCATCAAAGCCAGGTGGATGTCCCAACTGTTCCACAGGGTCAGGTCCCAGTCGAAAACCACTGCTTTTAGCTGTATGTCGCCGTTGTCTTGCAAGGTGCGCCAGGTTCCTCATGACCGGTTTCACGGATTCTACATCACAGGCTCGATAGGAAGACACGCGGAATAAATCACCTGGCAATGGTCACCAACGATATGGAAAAGACCGTCCGTTTCTATAAGGACGTTATGGGTTTCCCCATGGTCGCGGCCATCGGCGGCTATCCCAACGGCCTCAGGGCCAGGCATTATTTCTTCGAGACCGGCCCCAACTCGACCATCGCTTTCTTCGAGTGGAGAGGCGCCGAGGACTACCACAAGCCGGCGGGCC
>DCWQ01000041.1:57486-111699 GCA_002328185.1 Dehalococcoidia bacterium UBA2158 | reverse complement strand
GGCCAGATTCAATTCGACCACGTTTCCTTCGATGTTGAGACTGAAAACGATTTGATCGGACTCCAGCGGAAACTGGAAAAAGCCGGGCAGGAAGTGACCACTGTGGTTGACCACAAGTTCATCCACTCCATCTACTTCCATGACTTCAGCGGCATCGCCCTGGAGACTTCGGTCCGGATCACCAACCCCACGGAGAAGGCCCCGGACTACTCCAACAAAGACGTTTTCGCCGACCCCAACCCGTTACCAGCGCTGCAAGAAGAGATGGGCAAGGCCAGACTGGTCGAGTCCGGCTAACACTTCAACAACCTCTAGAGGTAGAGTTAAGGGGAGGGTTTTTCCGGGAAGGACCGTCCCCTTTTTATTTGCCTAAGATCGCGGGGAGTCGCTCAGCATATGCAAAAGCAACCAGACCTGGTGATTGTAAACGCCGAAGTTCTGACCATGGACGCTTCCCAGCCAGCCGCCCAGGCAGTGGCGGTGGACCAAGATCGCATTATAGCCGTAGGAGAGACCGAAGACATCCAACGACTGGCTGGCCCAGACACCCAGGTGATCGACGGCCAAGGTCTGACGCTGCTGCCTGGCTTCATGGACTCCCATATGCACCTGCTGTCGCTGGCCCGCTCCACCCAGGAGTTGGACTGCCGGCCAGACCGGGCCGCTTCGATCAGCGTTATAGCCCACCGGGTTTTCGAGTGGGCCCGCATCGTGCCGCCGGGGGAGTGGGTGCGCTGCTACGGCTACGACGACTTGGCCCTGCACGAACGCCGGCATCCCAACCGCCACGACCTGGACGAGATATCCCCCCGGCACCCGGTGCGCATCGACCACCGTTCGGGCCACGTCACGGTGCTGAACAGCCTGGGGCTACAGATGTCCGGAATCAACTCCGATACCCCCGACCCAGTCGAGGGTGTTATAGAACGGGATGCCAACGGCGAGCCAACCGGCGTGCTGTTCGAGATGGCGGCGTATCTATCCCAGAGGGTGGACGCGGGACGGACACGGAACAAGATGAGGCAGGGCGTGACCGCGGCCAACCGGCTGCTGTTGAGCTACGGCATCACATCGCTGCAAGATGCCGGGCCCTCAAACGGGCTCGAAAGATGGCAGGCATTCCGGGAGTTGATCGACGCCGAGACACTTCAGCCGAGGGTCACCATGATGGCCGGCGCTAGAAGCAGGTCGGAACTGCTGGAGGCGGGGCTTTCCCGGGGCTCAGGAGACCAAAGTCTGCGCCTGGGCCACGTCAAGATCATGCTGACCTTGAGCACCGGGGCGCTCCATCCCAGTCTGGACGAACTGTCGGAGATCGCCGCTGAGGCTAGCCAGTCCGGCTTTCCGCTGGCCGTGCATTGCGTGGAACAGGAATCAGTCACGGCAGCCACCCAGGTGATATCGCGGCTGCTGCCGTTGCCTGAGGGTGTTCCGCCCCACCGCATAGAACACTGCTCAGAGTGCCCGCCGGCAGTGTTGGACACCGTGCGCAAGAGCGGGGCCGCCGTGGTCTCGCAGCCCGGCTTCATCCACTGGAACGGGCCCAGCTACCGAAACAACGTTGATTTCTCGTTGCAGCCCTATTTGTACGCCATAGGCGGCATACACAACGCGGATGTACCGCTTGCTTTCGGTTCGGACACTCCGGTAATCAACCCCAACCCGTGGCCCGCCATTCATAGCGCAGTGACCCGCCAAGACCATGAAGGTCAATCATTCCCCGAAGCAGATGGCTCCGGCCGGGTCAGCGTCGAGTCTGCCCTACGGATGTACACTCTCTCAGGCGCAGAACTGGAAGGCACAGTCCAAGACAAGGGCTCAATTTTCCCCGGGAAGCTGGCAGACCTGGTGTTGGTAGACGCAAACCCGCTCGCGGCAGAGCCCGGGGGCCTCAAAGACATCAAGGCAAAGATGACGATCGTTGGGGGAAAGGTGGTGTGGGAAGGACGATAGGGTACGGAAATCCCCCTAGTCCCCCTTCACGAAAGGGGGAGATTCTTAATCCCGCAAGTCTGGTTTGCGTGCCGAAGGTCAGAACCCCACTTTCGTAAAGGGGGGCAGGGGGGATTTCGCCAGCCCGCAAAAACCATTCCCCACCAAAGCCATCCCGCCCGTCTGAACAAAACGCACCTACGGTGCCTAGCGGTGGCGGGCGGTTATGTATTCGGCTAGGTTTATCAGAGAGCGCTTGGGTTCGCAGTCAGGAAGGGCGTCCAGGGCCTTGCAGGCCTTGTTGCTGTAGTCTTGGACCACCTGCTCGCAGTCGGACAGAACGGTCGAGTCGTTGATCACCTCAACGACCTTCTGCAGCTTCTTTTCGTTGGAGCGGTCTTTGAACAGCGACTGCACCAGGTCGTCGTTGGGGTAGCGTTCCATCAGCATGATAGTCGGGAGAGTCAGCACGCCGTTCAGCAGGTCGCTGCCCACCGGTTTACCCAGGTTGGAAGCGTCGCCTTCAAAGTCCAGTATATCGTCACGTACCTGAAAGGCCATGCCGACGTTGTAGCCATAATCGCGTAGGGCCTGGACTTCATTCTCGGGCGCCTCGCCCAACACCGCGCCCGACTCGCTGGCCGTGCAGAACAGCGAAGCCGTCTTGCGGTAGATGCGGTCGTTGTAGATGTCCCGGGCGTGGGTGGCGTCGAAAGCGGTGAAATACTCCATCAGTTGGCCGCTGGCAAGTTCCATGATCGTCTCGGAGAACCGGCGAATCACTCGGATGTTTTGGGTGTCGCAGACAAAGGTGGCCGAGGTTGCGAAGACATAGTCGCCGAAGAGCACCGCCACGTGGGGGCTCCAGGTGTTGCTGACCGTGGCGCGGCCGCGGCGCAGGGGCGAGTTGTCGACGGTGTCGTCATGGATCAGAGTGGCCAGGTGCAGCAGTTCCACCGCGCTGGCCATGATTGTGGGCCGGGCCGGGTCGTGGGAATGAAACTGGGCGGCCAGCAGGGTTATGGCCGGGCGCACCCGTTTGCCGCCGGCATCGGTCACGTATTTCAGCAGGGGCTGAACGGGTGAAGTCTTGGTTTCAGCAAGGCTGCGAAGTTTCTCATCCACCTTGGCCAGCCCCTCTTGGACCGGGAAGTAGATGGATGCTGTGCGTTCGTCTAAGCCGTGCAGCATATTATTCGCCGGAGGTCCCTATACCCAATTTCTGGACCTCTTCCTCGATGAGTTCAGAATCCAGCTTAGTATACAGCGGCGCAGGCTCCTGCAGGTCGGCTCCGGCTTTTATCTGGCCGACGAGGCTGTCGAAGTCCCACTCGCCCTCTTCGATGAGGCCGTCAAATCCCAGGAACTCGTGGACTTTCTGGGAACTGAAGGGCATGAATGGATACAAGATGGTCTTCAAGCAGTTGATGGCCTGCATGGCTACGGTCAGGCTGCTGCCGGCCAGGTCTCGGTCTTCTTTGATCGACTTCCAAGGAGCCTTGGTGTCCAGGTAGCGGTTGGTCTCCTGGGCCAGCCCGAATGCCCTGCCGACGGCGGCCTTGAAATGGCAGTTGTAGAGGTTGTCGTCCACCGAGTCCATGGCTTCGCGGGCGGCGCGGAGCAGACCTTCGTCGACCTCATCCAGAGACTGGACTCCAGGGACTTTGCCGTCGAAGTTGCGGTAGGTGAATGAGAGCACCCGGTTGACCAGGTTCCCATAGGTCGCCACCAGCTCTTCATTGTTGCGGCGGACGAACTCGGACCAGGAGAAGTCTGAGTCCCCGGACTCGGGCATGTTTATGGACAGCAGATAGCGCAGCGGGTCGGGGTCGTACTTTTCAAGGTAGTCGGGCACCCAGACGGCCCAGTTCTGGCTGGTGGAAAATTTCTGGTTCTCCAGGCTCAGGAACTCGTTGGCTGGGACGTCGTAGGGCAGGTTCAGGCCTTCGTCGTACGCCATGATGATCGCCGGCCAGATGATGCTGTGGAAGGGGATGTTGTCCTTGCCGATGAAGTAGTAGCTCTTGGTGGCGGGGTCCTTCCAGAAGTCTTCCCAGTTGCCGCCATTTTTATCGGCCCACTCCACGGCCGCGGACAGATAGCCGATGACCGCCTCGAACCAGACGTAGATGCGCTTGGAGTCGTAGCCGTCCAGGGGCAGGGGCACTCCCCAAGCGAGGTCTCTGGAAATGGCCCTGTCCTTGAGGCCGTCCCGGAGGAATTGGCGGGTAAAGTTCTTGACGTTGTTCCGCCAGTGGTCCTGTTTCTCCACCCATTCCAAGAGGGGCTCCTCGAAGGCTGAGAGCTTCAAGAAGAAGTGCTCCGACTCTCGGAACTCGGGGGTTGCGCCGCAGATGGAGCAGCGGGGGTCGATCAGTTCTTGGGGGTCCAGGGTCCGGCCGCAGGCGTCGCATTGGTCTCCCCTGGCGCGGGTGTTCTGGCAGTGGGGGCAGGTGCCCTCCACGTAGCGGTCGGGCAGGTACCGGTCGCACTGGGCGCAGTAGGCCAGCAGCATGTTGTCGGTATAAATGAAGCCCTTTTCGTGGAGCGACTTGAAAACATCGTGGACCACCTTTTCGTGGTTCTCGGTGTTCGTGGTGGTGAACAGGTCGAAGGTGATGCCCAGTTGCTGCCAGGACTCCAGGAACATGCCGTGGTAGCGTTCAACCACTTCCTGGGGGGTGATGCCTTCCTGGTCGGCCCGGATGGTGATGGGGGTGCCGTGGGTGTCGCTGCCGGAGACCATCAGGACTTCGTTGCCCTTGATGCGGTGGTAACGGGCGAAGATGTCGGCGCTCAGGTAGCAGCCGGCGATATGACCCAGGTGGAGTGGACCGTTGGCGTAGGGCCAGGCCACGGCCACGAAAATTCGGTCAGGGGTACGATCAGGCAAGGGAAAATAACTCGTTACGATTTACGGATTTGGGCACGGATATTCTATCACAGCTACCTGAATGACGAGAAAAATCTTCCTTTGGACCGGGTGGCGGCCTCCGAGTCCGTTGGGATACACTTTCGACTCGAAGAGCCCAAAAACCAGGCAGACAACAACGAATGAATCTCAGCGCGACCGCCGGCTCGCCGTCTCATTGGAAAGCGACGACCTGAAGAGATGGGATGACTATATAGCCGAATTGCGCGAGCAGGGCGGTCTCTTGAATGCGGCCATCAAACTGAACGATGTGGCCGTTGCGATCGCCACGCCAGTGGTCCCCGTTTTCAGAATGGCCGGCCTTCCGCTGCGGGTACTGGGGACAATCTCCTTTGGAGCCGTCAACGTCATCTTCCGGCTGCTGTTGATCCCCTTCTTCGCAGTGGTCCTTTCAACATCAACATTCTGGGACGCTGCCCCACGCGCCAGAATCCTTCTACTGCTCATAACGCCGGCCTTCGTGATCGTGTCCTTATGGCTACTAGCCTTATTCCCAGAAAACCCGGAAATTCGCGACGCAAAAACAAGCCTCTGCAAGCTATGGCCGTTGAGTCGGAAAAGGCTGGAGTGGATCAGGACGCATCGGATTTATTGATGGATAGTTCGATTTGCGTAAGGTGGGCTTCCAAACATTATGTCCGTTTGACAAGCCCCAACCCCGCTGATACGATTCTTGAGTTAAAATATTACGAATTCCGCTAAGAACGGGAGTAGTAAGGGTACCCTGTCTGAGAGAGCCGGTGGTTGGTGTGAATCCGGTGGCAGTAGGACCCCGAACTCGCCCGGGAGCGGCCCGCCTGAACAACGAGTAGGGCGCGGCGGTTGACACCGATATCAGGTCTTCGAGGGACCACACGGTGAAACGGACGTGAGGTCTAAAGAAGGGTGGTACCACGAGCTTCAAGCCCGTCCCTTCCATTGGGATGGGTTTTTTATTGGGATTTTCCTTCCCTACTTTCGGACTAGGAAAACGGCTATTAAGATGGAACTGACCGGCGCTGAAATAGTCTGCGAAAGCCTTCTTAAAGAGGGCGCTGATGTGGTCTTCGGACTGCCCGGCGGAGCGGTGCTTCCTTTATACGGGGCCCTCTCCAGCTATCCGGGCGTGCGCCACATCCTGGTGCGCCACGAACAGGCCGCAGCCATGGCCGCCGATGGCTACGCCCGCGCCACCGGCAAGGTCGGCGTCTGCGTCGCCACGTCAGGACCCGGCGCCACCAATCTGGTCACCGGCATCGCCGCCGCCCAGATGGACTCGGTGCCAATGGTCGCCATCACCGGACAGGTGCCCCGGCCCTACATCGGCCGCGACGCCTTCCAAGAGACCGACGTCACCGGCGTCACGCTGCCCATAACCAAGCACAACATGCTGGTCATGGACGTTAAAGACGTGGCCCAAGCCATCCACGACGCCTTCCACATCGCCCGCACCGGACGTCCCGGCCCGGTTCTGGTGGACATCCCCAGAGACGTGTTGCTGGGCGAAAAGACGGAATTCGTCTGGCCCACCGAGACCAAACTGCCCGGATATAGTATTCCCGGCGAAGCCCCTGAAGCCCAGGTGGCCGCCGCCGCCGAGTTGATAAACAAGGCCGAGCGCCCGCTGATCATGGCAGGGCACGGAGTGCTCATCTCCCATGCCTACGGTCTGATGACCAAGATGGCGGAGAAAGCTCAGATACCGGTGATAACCACCCTACTGGGCATTAGTTCCATTCCCTCCAACCACGAGTTGAACCTGGGGATGTCGGGCATGCACGGCATGGCCTACGCCAACCTGGCCATCAACGAAGCCGACTTGATCATCGGCCTGGGCATGCGGTTCGACGACCGGGTCACCGGCCGGATATCCGACTTCGCGCCCAACGCCAAGTTCGTCCATGTTGACATCGACGCCTCTGAGATCGACAAGAACGTCCAGACCGATGTCGGCTTGGTGGCCGACCTGAAAGCCGTTCTGGGCCAGATGCTGCCCAAGATAGAAGCCAACGTCCACATAGACTGGCTGCGCCATATCGAAGAGATCAAGGCCCAGCACCCGTCCCATGTTGTCCGGGAGTCCGACGAGCTTTTGCCTCAATATGTGCTCAAGCGGCTGACTGAGACCACCCAGGGCCGGGGCATCGTGGTCACCGGCGTGGGCCAACACCAGATGTGGGCCGCGCAACACTGCAAATTCACCGAGCCGAACACGTTCATTACATCGGGCGGGTTGGGCACCATGGGATTCGAGGTCCCCGCCGCTCTGGGCGCCCAGGTTGGGCTTCCCGATACGACCGTCTGGTCGGTCTGCGGCGACGGCGGTTTCCAAATGACCATGTGCGACATCGCCACCGCCGTTGAGAGCGGAGCCGACGTCAAATTCGCCATATTGAACAATACCAATCTGGGCATGGTCCACCAGTTACAGGATGTCTTTTTTGGAAAGGACTTCGTGGCCAGCGAGTTCTCGGCCAACCCAGACTTCGTGAAGATCGCCGAGGCCTACGGCATCCGGGGCATCCGCGTCACCAAGAAGGACGAGGTGGTGGATGCCGTGCAACAGGCTATGGAGACCGCCGGTCCAGTGATCGTGGACTTCATGGTGAAGGAAGACGAGATCGTTTTCCCGTTCATCCCATCCGGTCAGTCCGTAAACGAGATGCTGGAAGAACCGGCGCCCACAGAGACAGCCTAAGATGGTCCAGAAAAATAGCAACGAACAACACACGCTGATTGCCCTGGTCGAAGACAAACCGGGTGTTTTGACTCGCGTGGCCAGCATGTTCCGCCGCCGCGGGTTCAACATCGTCAGCCTAGCCGTGGGCAACAGCGAACAAGTGGGCCTCTCGCGCATGACCTTCGTGGTCGACGGCGACGATTACACCGTGAGCCAGGTGGCAAAACAACTGGATAAACTCATCGATGTCATCGAGGTCTCGGACATCACCAACGAACGCATCCTGGCCCGAGAATTGGCCTTGATCAAGGTCAAGACCACCCAGGTAACCCGGGGCGAGATCATCCAGATCGTTAACCTCTTCCGGGCCAACATCATCGACGTCGGCAGCGACTCGATGGTCATTGAGATCACTGGAGAAGAGGACAAGATAAACGCCCTGAACGACCTGCTGGCCCCCTTCGGCATCATCGAGATGCTGCGGTCCGGGTTGGTGGCCATGGTGCGGGGCCAAGCCAACGGATTAGCAAATGGACACAGTAATGGCCAGGTGAACGGGAACGGCCACACCTAGATACGAAAGTCAGCGCATAAGACGAACCGGGAGAAGGACAGAACAACAATGGTAGACGTTTATTATGACAAAGATGCAGACCTAAAATTTCTTGAGGACAAGACGATCGGTATGGTTGGCTACGGCAGCCAGGGCCACGCCCACGCCCTCAACCTGAAGGACAACGGACAGAACGTGGTTGTCGGACTTTATCCCGAGAGCGGCAGCCGTGCCGTCGCCGAAGCCGCCGGTCTGCGGGTTGGGGACGTTCCTGATGTAGCCAAAGAGGCCGACGTGCTGATGATGGTCATACCCGACCATATCCAGGGCCGCATCTACCGCGAGCAGATCGAGCCCAACCTGAGGCCCGGCAGCGCCCTGATGGTCGCCCACGGCTTCAGCATCCACTACAAAGAGATCGTCCCGCCCGAAAGCATGGACGTGATGATGGTGGCCCCCAAAGCACCCGGCCACCGCATGCGTGAGTTGTTCACCGAGGGTGTCGGCGTCCCCAGCCTGTTGGCAGTGCACCAAGATGCAACTGGTAACGCCAAGGACATCGGCTTGGCCTACGCCAAGGGCATCGGCAGCACCGGTTCTGGCGTCCTGATGACCACCCTGAAGAACGAGACTGAAAGCGACCTGTTCGGCGAGCAGGCCATCCTCTGCGGTGGCGTGAGCGCGTTGGTCAAAGCTGCTTTCGACACGTTGGTCGAGGGCGGATATCCCCCGGAGATCGCCTTCTTCGAGTGCCTGCATGAGCTGAAGATGATCGTCGACCTGATGTACCAGGGCGGGTTCAACTACATGCGCTACTCGGTTAGCGACACCGCCGAATACGGCGACCTGACCCGCGGCCCCCGGATCATCGACGAGCACGTTCGCGACAACATGCGCCAGGTCTTGAAAGAGATCCAGGACGGCACTTTCGCCAAGGAATGGATCGCCGAGAACGACGAAGGCCGCCCCCGGTTCACGCCCCTGCGCGAGCAGGCCCAGCACAGCCAGATCGAGGACATCGGCAAAGAATTGCGCGCCATGATGCCCTGGATGGACCCAAAATAATCTAGGCACGAATATTCGGCAATACGGAGCAATATCATGACGATCTTGGAGGCGTTGAATGTAGTCAATCATCGCCCGCTGGTCCTGGCAGGGCTGGCGGCGGTTGACTACGTGACCCTGGCGACCCTTTCTGAAGGCCGCAGTTAGCGGCAAACGCAGCCCCAAATTCATAAACAGAAAGGGATATAGGTAAAAGACATGGCTAAAGAAAAAGTATTGCTCTTGGACACAACTCTCCGCGACGGCGAACAGTCTGCCGGCATCGGCATGACCGGCGTAGAGAAGATGGAGATCGCCCGCCAACTGCAGAAGATGCAGGTTGATATCATCGAAGCTGGCTTCGCCGCCAGCTCCCCCGGCGACTTTGAAGCGGTTTCAGCCATCGCCAGAGAGGTCGATGGCCCTATAATCGCATCCTTGGCCCGGGCAGTCGCCGACGACGTGGACCAGGCAGCCAAGGCCGTGGAACACTCCAAGCGGCCCCGAATCCACGTGTTCCTCTCCTCATCGGAGATCCACCAGATGCACCAACTGCGCAAGAACCGGGAAGATGTCCTGGAGATGGCAGTAAAAAGCGTGGAGCGGGCCAAGGGCTACTGCGACGACGTAGAGTTCTCGCCCATGGACGCCACCCGGACCAACCCCGAGTATCTGTTCCACATGCTGGAAGAGGTGATCAAGGCCGGGGCCACCACCATCAACATCGCCGACACCGTGGGCTACGCCATCCCATCGTCCACCGGGTTCGGCCAACTGCTGAAAGACGTTCAGGCCAACGTCCCCGGCATCGAGAACGTAACGCTCAGCGTGCACTGCCACAACGATTTGGGCCTGGCCGTGGCCAACAGCCTGATCGCCGTGGAATTCGGCGCACGCCAAGTGGAGGGCTGCATCAACGGCATCGGCGAACGGGCCGGCAACGCCTCCATCGAAGAGATCATCATGGGTCTGGACACCCGGAAGGACCACTTCGGCATCGAGATCAACGCCGACACGACCCAGATATACGGCGCTAGCCGGATGGTCAGCCGCATCACCGGTATGGCTGTCCAGTCCAACAAGGCCATCGTCGGCGAGAACGCTTTCAGGCACGCATCGGGCATCCACCAAGACGGCGTGCTGAAGGACCGCTCCACCTACGAAGTCATGCAACCCGAGCGCGTGGGCGTCCCCGGCAACAGCATGGTGCTGGGCAAGCTCAGCGGCCGCTCCGGCCTGCAGTCCCGGTTGGAAGACCTGGGCTACAGCCTCTCGCGGGAAGACATGGCCCGCGTATTTGAGTCATTCAAAGAACTGGCCGACAAGAAGCGTGAGGTCACCGACCGCGACTTGGAGATCCTCATGGACGAGGAAAAGCGGACGTCCAGCGAGCCCATCAGTTACACGCTGGACCATGTCCAGTTCACCGGCGGCGACCAGGGGATTCCCACCGCCACTGTCAAGCTGGTCGGTCCAGAAGGCGAGGAGATCACCGACGCCTGCACCGGCAACGGTCCGGTGGACGCGGTCTGCAACGCCATCGACCGGGCAATCGGCACCGAGTCGAAGCTGGTGGACTTCAACGTCCAGGCGGTAACCGAGGGTATCGACTCCCAGGGAACCGTCACCATCCGCATCGAGAAGGACGGCCGCACCTATACGGGCCGGGGCGCCGACACCGACATCATCGTCGCCAGCGCCAAGGCATACCTCAGCGCGGTCAACCGCCAATTAGCCTCCGACGAGGAATCCAACGTACCCGCCCTAGGCAGCACGCCCGACTAGGCTGGAGGCAACAGTAGCAACAAGAAAGGGCCGTCCCGATTCGTCAGGACGGCCCCTCTTTCTTTATAAACTTCGTGTTCTAGAACGAGACGGGGATCTCTTTAAACCCCCACAGAGTCGTACTCGGATTTCGTTCCAAGTCTTCGGTGTCCAATCTTATGTCCGGCATCCTTTTTAGCAATGTACCTATGGCGATCTGGCCTTCCATACGTGCCAAGGCGGCGCAAGCAGTAGTGGATACCTTGAGCAAAAGATCCGTGCCGGTCTTCGGCTACTTCGACCGTTCAGGCCACACCGGGTCGTGGTGGCCCAGTGGCACCGATGGCCTGGCCCAGCGGGTCGCTGTCTCAGATAACCCCAGCACCGGCCCCAGGTGCCTCAGCTTGCCCATGGGGGTGTCGCTGACTGTGGACCAACTTGCCACCTCTTCCGGAGTGAACTCAGCGGGTACGTTCAGGAGTTGCGATTCGGGAATCTCACCTTGGGAGACGAGCCAACGCCCCACCTGCGCCAGCGATATTCGCACCAACCAACTGCCGCCCTCGTGGACGCGCTTGTTCAAGGCCACCATCCCCCCGAAGGCCATCAGGTAGCCGGTGAGGTAGTCGATGGCTGACACAGGGTAGAACTGGGGCCCCGGGGTCGCACCGGGGAACAGATCTCCCTGGCGGCTGGTGATGCCGCTGACGGTCTGCACCACGGTGTCGAACCCGCGCCGCGACGCCCAAGGGCCCTCGTGGCTGAAGGCGCACAGCGAGATATAAACGATGCCCGGCCTCAGTTCCGCCAACTCCTCAGGTGAGAGGCCGCGCCCGCCAAGAGTCCCCGGCCGGTAGCCCTGGGAGAACACATCCGTCTGGCGGACTAGGCCACGCAGGGTCTCGAGGGCCGAATCATCGCGCAAGTCCAGTTGGGCGTTCAACTTGCCGTGGCCGGTGTCGTATTCCTGGTAGCCAATGTTGGGTAGGTGCCCAGCGGTTATCTTCATGACGTCGGAGCCGTGCTCAGCCAGCGTTCGGGCGCAAGTGGGCCCGGCCAAAACACGCGTCAGGTCCAGCACCCTCACTCCGGACAGGGGCCGGTTGCCTTCGGGCAACGCTTCGGGTGGAGCTTCTCCGATCTTGACGATTTCCATCAGTGGCAGTGAGCCTATAGCGGCTGCCTGGGGGTGCTTGGCCCACTCCTCCATGGTGCGCACCATGCCTCCGGCGCCCTTAGCAGCGATGATGGCTTCTTCGAGATCTTGGGCGTTCCACATTGCCACCGCTTTGGTCACGGCGTCACGGTCTTCCGACACGCCCAGAACGCTGAGGGCGGCGGCGCGGTGGTTGGGGAAATTACAATGGAGATAGCTCCAACGGCCGTCCTTGGTCGGATAAACGCCCATCACCGTGTTCCGCTCGGTGGACACATGCGAATCATCCATGTGCATGTATTTCCCGCTGCGGAGAGAGGCGGTCGCTCTTCTGGCATCGACTGTAACTTCCTGGCGGCGGCCGGTGCGGGACTCCCAGAGATCGGACACGGCAAGGCCAACGGCTCCGAGAGCAGCTGTGCTGGTGTCAGTGATGCGGAACGACGTGGGCAATAGGGGGTCGGTCCCGCCGGTGATGGTCAAGTCTTTGGCGCGGTCGTCACTCCATCCTGCGAACGGCAGAAGAGTATTCAGTATCTCGTTAGCCATAATTGGGGTGGCCTCCTTTCTTGGCAGAGAGTTGGTTTCCGCCGTGACTCCTGGCCCCTTATATTACTCGAACTTTTGGCGTTTGCGGCGGTCTGGAACAGCCCTCTTTTTGTCCCCGTTACTCAACCACCTCACAGCTACTTTATTTCCGACTCCCTCTTGTTGCCTTCTACCTAATCACCGCTGTTTTGACCTCTTTTTGGCCCTAATTTAACCACTATAGGCACGAATCCATATAGGTAGCACTACCTATACGCACCCGATTCACCGGGTTATTTCCCGTTTCTAAAGATGAGTGACCTCCAGCATGTGCGACCCCTCTACCCACCCCTAAAGTGATGGTAAGACGAAACGGACGGAGAGCAACCATGACAACTCAAACAACCATCCAGAGCAACACCGGCAACAACAACCAGAACGCCAACGGGAACAATGAAGGAAACGACATGAAACGCTCGATGTTTTTGGCCCCCAAGTTCAGCGGCAAGGCGATCACCGCGATGGTCTTTGGTTACCTGGCCATGGTAACCATCGTCTTGATCATGACCGCCAATCCCTTCCAGTCCGCCGCTTCCTTGGACTTCGGTCCCCAGGCCGCCGAGGCTTCCGTGCAGACAGTGGTTGTAGAGATTTCCGCAGTCCACGTCACCGCCGCTCCTTACATCATCATCGAGACCGCCAACTAAGTAACGAACCAGCAAGACTCTCTGTACGTCGTCTTAGACAAAGTCTTGAAGCAAAAAGCGCCCCGTTCTTCCGGGGAAGAACGGGGCGCTTTCTATTTGACGGTTGCGTTGTCTTCTAATCTAAACCAACTTCATCTGGAAGCCCGTGTCTTGCTTCTGGCCCCGGCCGGCCAGATGGACCGCCGGGTAGCCCAACTCTCGGAGCCCACTGGCCAGTTCCGGGAAGCCGTTCACGGTGTAGACCTGTTTTGGCGCGACGGCCTGGACGTATTCGACCAGCTCGTTGAAATCTGCATGGTCGCTGTAAGGGAGGCTGGCATCCGCGCCCCGGCCCCAGGGCATGCTTCCAGAAGTCGCCCAGCCAGTCATCTCTAAGGTCCGCTTCCTCCGGAATGTCTTAAGGACATCGCGGCGCTTTCCCGGGGGAAACAGCACAACCCAGCCATCGGGCCACTGGCCTTCGAACATCCTGATCTGGCCAGGAAATTTCACTCCGACGTCCAGATAAACCATGGTGCCCAGGTATATGCTCTCTTCGACCAAGACGTCGAACCCCTGGCCCAAGAGATGATGCAGCAACTCTTGAGATTTTCCCAACCGCCAACCCTGTACCACTGGCTTTTCCCCGCGGGACAACCACATCCTCAGGGTCTTGAAGGCGGTCTCCAACACCTGTTCCTCCGGCGGAAACACGTACTCGGGCCGGCCGTAAGTGGCCTCTATGATCAGGGTGTCGCAGGGGACAACTTCCAGGGGCTCGTTGGTGGGGCTGGGGCGGCTCTTGATGTCGCCGGTGTAGAGCACTCTCTCCCCGGTGTCCTTGGACTCGATCAGCGCTTGTGCCGAACCCAGGCAGTGGCCGGCCGGGTGGAGGGTCATGGTATAGGCCGGAGAGTCGAAAGGCTCGTGGTAGGGGAGGAGGACGGGGTCGGACTTCTGGAGGTAATCGCCCAGCAGTTTGGCCGTATTGGGAGTGAGAACGGGCCGCTCGTGGCGTCCGGTGTGATCGGAATGGGCGTGGGAAATCAGACTGAACTCACGCTTTCTAGTCGAGTCCAGCCAAAGGTCCAGATCGGGCAGGTATACCCCGCTTTTGAACACCGCCTGTACCACACAATCCCCCGTTCCAAATTCATCTGGAGGCAACGCGGCCAAGTATATCACGGGGTAATGGGCCGGCCTTAAGGGTCGAGAGGCCGCCGCGATAGGTGTTTCACGCCGGAATGTGCTGTATACTTGGCGCGCTCAAATCTTAATATTTAATAAGGAGGGAATATGCCGGCACAAGTTGGCGATGTGGCCCCGGAATTTAAACTTCCGTCTGCAGATGGGGACGTTTCTCTTAGCGATTACAAGGGCAACAAAGTAGTTGTCCTTTCGTTCCACGTATTCGATTTCACCGCTGGTTGAACGGCTCAAGCAACCTCGTTCCGCACTGAGTACAAACAGTTCGAGGACAATAATGCTCAGGTCTTGGGCATAAGCTGCGATACCGTTCCATCCCACAAGGCATGGAGCACGGCACTAGGCGGACTTCCGTACCCGGAACTGTCCGACTTCCATCCGAAGGGCGAAGCCAGCAAGGCATATGATCTTTACAATGAGGAGCGTGGGGCCAGCAAGCGGGCCGTGATCATCATCGACAAAGAGGGCGTTATTCGTTTCCGTGAGGAATACGAACCCGGCATCCTGCCAAACCCGGTAGACATCTTCGGAGTGATGGAAGGGCTCGGCTAGCCGAACCTTGAACCAGTCCGGCCATCCAGACATCAAAAAGGCGCCCCGGAAATGGGGCGCCTTTATTTTTGCGATTATTATGTCCGGCCATTAGCCGGCTCATAATTAGGTAAAAAAGACCGCCATCTGATTGAAGGGCGGTCTTTCTGATGTCTGGGTGGGTTCCGGTTAGCTGGTGGCGGTTATCCGCTGCACCAAGTAGCGGAGGGTGCCTTTCGGAACGTTGATGGTCACTTCTTCTCCAACCATTCGGTCCAAGAGGGCTTGGCCCACCGGAGACGTGGTGGAAATCTTGCCTTCGGTGACGTCCGCTTCATGGACATCCACCAGGGTGTAGGCCAGGGTCTTTCCGGAGTTGGTGTCTTTCAGGGTTACCCTTGCGCCGACAGAGGAGCGGGCCACCTTGGACGAAGCGCCCTCGGGCAGGATCTGCGCATTGTTGATGCTGGCTTCAAGTTCGCGGATGCGGAGTTCTACGATTCCCTGCTGGTCTTTGGCTGCGTCCAGCGGTGCGTTTTCCCGGAAGTCCTTGTCGGCCATGGCTCTTTTGATATCTTCTAGCACGGAAGCCCGCTGGTCTTTGAGGTCATCTAATTGACCGACTAGGCGGTCGTAGCCTTCTTGACTGAGTTGAGAGCCGGTGAAAGTGGAACGGCCATTGGTGCGGGTGCCAGTCTTCGCTGCGGCGGTGGTGCGGCGGGTGCGGGGAACGCGGAGGTGGGATGCTAGTCCATTTTCGATCCATCCCTGGTCTTTCCAATAGGCGAGGAATACCTTTACGGGGCTCAACCGGTGCACTGATTCTGATCCACCGAGACCGATCTGTTGAGCATACTCGGCAACTTCCGAGGGGGATAGTTCTGCAACCTTTCGCTCTCGGCCAACCCAGGCCACAAAACGGCCCAGTTCCTGATGGCTTGCTTGAGCTGACTTGGCTGATTTCTTGGCCGCCACGAAATGCGTCAGAGCTTCGTATATTGAAGGGCTTTGCTCAGTCGTCACTCAGGTACCTCCACCTTCAGTCAGTCTTTAATTGTCGTTACAGTACGCCATGCCTTAGCGATGTAGGGATTTGCCGGAGAAATTGAGAGGCGCGCCGGAGAGTGTTTTGGAAAAACCCTGCGGCCGGAATCTTTGCTTAAATCTTGATGGCGAATCGCCCTGTTTGGCCCGGTTTAGAAGGAGAATCAACAACTAAAATAATATCAGCTATCGGCTGCAAAGGCAATCCGAAGATTTCTTTTGGCGGCCCGCGGTGGGCCTCGTTTAGGCTGCTGGCCCGTTTCAAAAACTCCGGCCGACGCGGGGGGGGTCGGCTGTTTCAGCACCCCAGTCGGACCGTTAACGCTGGTCTTTGTCGCCGGTCTTCGCCAATCGAACTTGGCCGGTTGCAGATTCCTCGGTTTAACGCCACCGTAACCGGGATATTCACCCCTGATTTTCTTTGACTTGGTCATGCCTAAGATGTAGCATACTCTCGGCTCTGTATGATATGCCTGCCAAGTTACCCGTGCCCGCCCGATTAACGGCGGTACAGTAACCACTTTTCATCTTAAACGGAATCGGAATAAATGAGTCCCCAAATAAAGCCAAAACCTGGCTCCTCTCTAGCCGGTCCCACCAACGTATCGGTCTTCGTGAAAGAACTAGACCGCCTGGTGGCTTTGGCCCGCAAGGGTCACAAGCCCGGCGCGACATTTAACAACCCATCCCAAGAATGGCTCATCAGCAAGATGAACGTGCTTCAGGACCTACCTGAAGGCGAGCAACAAGGGCTGCTAAGCGAAGCCAGCCAGATCGACAAAGAAGCCGCCGAGGCCAACGCCGCCGGGAGGGCAGCCGGAAGGGCGTGGCCCGGGGTCGTCGTCCGCTTGGACACCGGCGGATACGCTTTCTTCAGTCAACTGGGTGTGGTTCGAAGGCCCGACCTGACCCAATATTTCATCGATGGGTTCGCCAAGAACCGCGACGGCGTGGTGTTTAGCTCGGAGAGCCAGACTTTGTTCGCCGAGGTCTTCGGTTACATCAACTCTTATATGGAAGAGAAGCTGGCATCGGGCGACACCATCGTCCAGTCCGACCGGCAGGTCGGCGACGCGCCGGGACGTTCCTTCCACGCCCGCCAGATGCTTTTCGGCACACGTTACATGCAGATACCGATGATGTGGCGGCAACTGACCTTCCCTGCCCCCGATGAGATTGCCAAGCAAGAACCGGATATCCTCGAGGTCTCTCTACCACATTGGATGGAAGACCTGGCGATGCCCGAAGACCTGAAGAAGCGCCTGCGCGATGCCGGGTTGACCCAGTTGGTGTTCAAAGCCCCCACCTTTGGGCTCTCATTGCATCTGGGCTTCGATTACGTCGGCGAACACAAGATGGGCCCCCTGTCCATCGCCATGTACAAGGTCAAGGAAGTCGACGGGCTGGCTATCCAAGCAGCGCTTAGCATGGCCCGCGCCAAAACCCTGGCCGGCGAGACTAAGAACACTGCGTTGATCACGGTTGGGCCGTCGCTCCACGGCAAGAGCACCCTGACCATCATGCTGGAACTGGCCAACAGCGAGTTCGCGAAGAAGCTAAACCTGAAGACTGACGCCGATGAAGGCGTCTACCCCATGAACGACGACATCGTGTTGCTGCAGCCGCTGAAGGACCCGGTTAAGGTCTCCAAGGGCGGCAAGCAGTCCACCCTCTACTACGGCATAGACGGCACCGAGAATAATCTCTACGCCATGCCATTTGGCCTCAACCACGCAGAAGACCCCATCACATTCGAGTCCGTCCGCGGCACGCAACAAGACCCCAACTCGGAAGAGACCTTAGAGAACGTGCCGGTAGACCTGGACTCATGGACGCCGAATTTCCTCTCCAACCCAGTCCGCAACATGCGCGTAACCCTCTCCCGCACCCGGTTGGTGGCCCGCAAAGGGGCCAACGACATACTTGAGAAGATAACCAACGGCCGCGAGACCGAGGGCGTCCACGTCCCAATCGAAGACACCGACCAGGTCTTCTGGCAGGCTGTGATGCGCCAGAACACCGTGGTGCCGCCCCTGCGCCGTCTGTCCGCGGAACAGTACATCCGGATCTTGATGTACGGGGAAGCGGTTCAGATGGGAGCGGCCATCGGAGTCATCGGCCGTCCCTACGTTGAGTATTTCTCCGACCCGTTCATCATCGGGCTGGAAGACCAGAACGCCAATAACCTCTACGCCATAGTCAAGAAAATCGAAGATGGCGGACTGCACCAACAATACTTCGTCTTCAATACCGGTGGCGTGGGCGCCGACAACAACGACGAGGCCATCGGCGCTAAGTACAAGAAGATCCCGCGGGAATTGACCCTGATGCTTCAGGAAGCTTTGCTGCGTGACGCCGTGAAGTTTGAATGGGAGCCCCTATTGGGGTCGGACATCGCCGTCGGGATCGTTGACGAGTCTGGCAAAGAGATTGTCGACCTTCGCTCCGAGTGGTTGCCCACCAACATCTACAGCGCGGAAGATTATTCCCAGCGCATCACCGAGTTGAGCCGGCGCCGGTTTTACGGAGAGAGTTCGGAAGACAAAGCCGGCATCCTTCGTTACACCAAGGTCTTGAACGGACTCTACGACCTGACTGACATCCCCGTTCCCAACAACGAGCGGGAGTTGACCTGGTTGCTCTCCTTCTACTGGAACGTGGACCAGGCCTATGACACGGTGGCTGATCTGGACGCCCATAAAGCCGAGGGCAGCGCCCCCAGCGCGGCTGAGACGCAAACACTGCAGGACATGTACGGAAAATCCGGCCTGAGTCTTCCGGGCGCCGCATTGGCATCTCTGGGTCTAAAAGCTTCTTAACAGAGGAGGGTCTCGCACCCTGCTTCAAACATCAACGGTGGGTCACATTCCGTACCCGCCGTTTTCTATACCCGGTGTATATTAACCGCCATCCAAATGGCGCCCGCTAAATAGTATCTGCCTCTGACGGTCGATACCGTTAATACTCGCGGCAAATTCAGGAGGGCTCAGCATGAAGGCAATACAGATCACCGAATTTGGCGGCCCCGATGTTATGAAGTACCAGGACGTGGCCGACCCTATTCCCAGTGAAGGCGAGGCAGTGGTTGAGATCCAGGCTGCAGGCGTGAACTTCACGGACGTCTACAGCCGCCAGGGCGTAAACCCCGGCCCGCCCCTGCCCCGCATCATCGGAGTGGAAGGCGCCGGAGTAGTCAAGGCCATCGGCCCCGGTGTCACCGAGGTCAAAGTGGGCGACGATGTCACCTACTGCACGGCCCCCGGCACCTATGCCGAGTTGGCCCTTGTGCCGGCCTGGCGACTGATGAAACGGCCGGCCGGAGTAGACGCCAAGGCTGGCGCCGCGGCCATCCTACAGGGCATGACCGCCCACTATCTCTGCCATTCCACCTATGCCGTGCAGAAGGGTGACCGGGTCATCGTTCATGCCGGGGCCGGTGGCATGGGCCTGCTTCTGACCCAGATGATCAAGAAGCTGGGCGGGTACGTATTCTCCACCGTTTCCACGGAAGAGAAAGCCGAGCTCTCCAAAGGGGCCGGCGCCGACCACGTGATTCTTTACACCCAGCAGGACTTCGCCGAAGAAGTCAAGAAGGCCACCAACGACGAAGGCGTCAGAGCGATCTATGACGGCGTGGGCAAGACCACCTTCATGCAGGGCATCGCCAGCCTAGGCCGCCGCGGCCACATGGTCCTCTATGGTGCTGCCAGCGGAGCGCCAGACCCCATCAACCCCGGCATCTTGGGCGCGGGGTCGCTCTCATTGACCCGCCCCGGACTGGGCGACTACACCGTTGACCGGGCCGAACTGGAAAAGCGGGCCAGCGACGTCCTGGGTTGGGTTGCCTCCGGTGAACTGAACCTCAGGATCGGCGGCGAATTCCCGCTTTCTGATGCTTCGGAAGCGCACCGGCAACTGGAGAGTAGGGCCACCACCGGCAAGCTGCTGTTGATTCCCTAGTAACACTAACAGCGTTAACAAGGCGGCGATGCCGGCTGAAAACGTGCATCTCGCCGCCTCGCTAACAACACGCAAATAATTGTTGCCCAACTTAGTCGACTTTAATATAATCGTGGCAGGCGACCCCATCTAGGAGGCAGGCATGGCCGAAGCTACCGTCACCCCAGAAGATATCTATGAAGCTTTGAAGACGGTGTATGATCCGGAGATTCCGGTCAACATCGTTGACTTAGGTCTGATTTACGACGTCCAGGTTAAGGACTCTGGTGATGTCTACGTCCAGATGACTCTCACCTTCCCAGGTTGCGGCATGGGCCCCTACATCGGCCAACAGGCTGAATGGGCGGTGCAGGAATTGGACGGCGTGGAAGAAGTGCAGATCGAGATGGTGTTCGACCCTCCCTGGTCACCCGAACTGATCAGCGAAGAAGCCCGCTCTCAACTAGGCATCTAGCCAACGGCGAGTCCGCCTGCCTAACCGAGTCACCCGAGAACGGACACCCGTTTCGTCGGCTCGGTAACGCTCCAGACCGGCCACCCCCTACTCTGAATCACAGAATTCTACCCGGAGGACAGCATGTCCACGCCCCAGGAAAGCGCACGCTTGGAACAGATCAAACGGTCTTGGCAACAACGCCGCCAGATCACTGACCGTCTTGAGAAAATCAAAACCAAGATTGGCGTATACAGCGGCAAGGGCGGCGTGGGAAAGACCACCGTCGCCGTTAACCTGGCGGTGACCCTGGCCGGTCAGGGAAACAGCGTCGGACTGCTGGATGTGGACATCGACTGCCCCAACGTAGCCAAGGTCATGGGCATCACTGATAAGCCGGACTACATCGACGGTCAGATAACCCCAAAACAGAAATGGGGCGTCAAGGTCGTCTCCATGGCCTTTTTCCAAGAGAACCCGGACGAGGCCATAATCTGGCGCGGCCCCATGATTCACAACGCCATCAGCCAGTTCTTGCAGCAGACCGACTGGGAGGAACTAGACTACCTGGTTGTAGACCTGCCACCCGGCACCTCAGACTCGCCCCTTACCGTGATGCAGAACCTGCCCATGGACGGGTTCGTTGTGGTGAGCACTCCTCAGGACTTGGCCAACCTGGACGCCAAGCGCTGCATCAACATGATCCGCAAGTTGAACCTGAACGTGTTGGGAGTGGTGGAGAACTACACAGGGGAGATATTCGGAGAGGGCGGCGGAAAGGACCTGGCTAAAGAGGTTGAAGCCCCATTCCTGGGGGAACTGGCGCTGCGCTCCATCTACCGGGACTCGTCCAAACCGACCACCCTGTTGGATAAGTCGGTGGAGGAGGAATTCGCTTCGGTGGCAAATGCGATGAAAAAGAGCCTCAAGGAATTCGGCTCTGAAGCGGCCTAGCGTTCTCTAAAAGAAAATAGGTCTCCGTCTTGCGGACCGGGACCGATCATCATCTAATCGTCTGACGCCACTTGGGCCTCGGTGGATTCCTTCTCCCGGTCCTTTCTTTTTGGTTTGCGGGGCGGCCGTTCCGGCGGTGCGTCGCCTGAGGTGATGCTCATCAAGAGATTCACTTCCCGGTTCATAGCTTCCTGGGAATGCCCACTGCTCTCGCCCATCCTTCGGAATTTCCGGTACCGCTTCTTCAGCAGTTTTCCCTGAGACATCTTGGACAATTGAACGATGTTGGTCAGAATGGCCGTCTGCAGGGAAGCCGACGCCTCCCGTGGGTCAACATGGGAGCCACCCTCGGGCTCTGGCACGATTTCGTCGGCAATACCCAATTCCAGGCAATCGTGGGCCGTCAGCATCAAGGCCTCGGCTGCCTCGCGGTCCAGCATATGGTCGTGATGAGCGGCGCCGAGGGAGTGGTTCACCGACATGGGTGAATAGACGGCGTATTGTTGAATCAATATCCGGTCTGACAAGCTCAGGGCCAGCGCGCCCTCGCTGCCACTTTCGCCGATGACTACTGAGACCATGGGCGTGGATACGGTCAACATCGACGACAGAGTCTTGGCGATGGCGTTTCCAATGCCTTGCTCTTCCGCTTCCAACCCGGGGTCGGCGCCTTGGGTGTCGATGAGGGTTACCAACGGGAGCTTGAAACGGCTGGCCAGATCTATGACGCGCTGGGCTTTGCGCAGCCCGTCGGGAAAGACATGGTACCGATCCCCTTCCACCAGCGGCCGGCGTTGTTGACCGATTACCGCCACCGGTTGGCCGTCCATGAACCCAAGGCCGGCTACGATGGACCGGTCGTCACTGTTCAGGCGATCGCCGCGCAGTTCGATGAACGGGTCCAACATAGACCGGAAGTAGATGTTCGCCTGGGGCCTCTCCGAGTTTCGGGCGGCGGTCACTGCCTCCCACGGCTCAACTTCGTCCGACTCGACAGGCTCCGCTTTCAGCAAATTCTTGTGATTGGATGAGCCTTGCTTGTGTGCCGTCAGTATCTGCAGTAATGAAGCAATCCTGGGCTGCAGGTTCTCCCGATCCACCACATTGTCCAATAGCCCGTGCCCAACGTGCGCTTCTGCTGTGTGGGCGTCAAGTGGCAGAGGCATCTTCGACATCTCTTGCAGAGTGCGCAAGGGTGAGAGGCCGATCAACGAACCCGGCTCGGCCAGAATCACGTCGGCTAAGTTAGCGAAGCTGGCATATGCCTGGCCGGTGGACGGGTTGGCCAATACAACAATGAAAGGCACTTCCTCATCTCGTAGTCGATTGGCCGCAGTCACGGTCTTGGCCATCTGCATTAGGGACAAAACTCCCTCTTGTATCCGGGCGCCCCCCCCGGAGACCACTGCCACCGCGGGGATGCCCCGGCGGGCTGCGTTCTCAAAGGCCATTGACACCTTTTCGCCGACCACGCTTCCCATGGTGCCGCCCATGAACCCAAAGTCCAACACGATCATTACAGTCTCGATGTCGCCGATCCGGCACCTCCCCGTAACAGCCGCTTCGGTGAGCCCTGTCCGGCTCTGGTCCTGGGCGAGGAACTTTCGATAGCGGGACCGGCGCGAGAACGATAGCGGGTCCATCGAGCTCACATATTTATACGACTCTTTGAACGTTCCCTTGTCGGCCAATAGTTCCACGCGCTGCCGAGCGGTCACGTTGTAATGGAACCGGCAGAAGGGGCAGACGCGGTATATCAGGTATGAGGGTGAGTCGCTGATTGGCTCTTCGCAGAACAAACAGCGGTCATGGACCACCGACAGATAGGTACGATCGGTTTTGCCATCACGGTTAAAAAGGTGGACTAAGAAGTTGGCCAGGTTGCGCAAAAACGGCCTCCAAGGCAGGCGCTAGGGCGGGTCAAAGAACTGGGGTTCCCTCATTCTCGCTGTAGGCTACCCTATCCATCATACAAAACCTACGCCGATTTTGAAATGCTGAACAGCGCTGATTGTCATGGGCGTTTCCTCCAAAACTTGCCTTTCTTGCCTTCAAGGTCGAACACATTGATATTGGTAAGGGGCATGCGGGCAAAACATAGCGCGACACGCCCTCGTTGATTCAAACTAGGATGAGCCTGCCTTATGCCCAATTCAGTAAAAGTATTTGCGGAAATTCTCCCGTTTTGGTTTTTGAAGACCTCAGGTGATATAGCAACCTGTCTACAGTACCACCGGCAGGGCTACCCGTTTCCCCGATCACTTGACCTCTTCCGGAACCGTAAATGGCAGATATTTCCAAACAATGAATCGTTACAAAGAGAAAATAATGCCAGCTAGCTGGGTAGATATAAACGTGAACGCAAGCGCCATGGAAGGTTACCTGACCCAACCGGAGGCCGAGGGCAGGCATCCTGCGATAGTGGTGATCCCGGAGATTTGGGGTAAACTCTCACATCCAGTCGGTGGTGGCCCGGCTGCTGTCCCAAGGATACCTGGGACTAGCGCCGTCGATGTTCCACCGAGAAGACCCAATGACGACTGGCCTGCATGAAGAGATGAACACCGCCATCGTTCGGATGCGCCGCTGCACCGATGACAACGTTCTCTCCGACGTAAGGGCGGCGGTGGGCTACATCAAAACGCAGTCTTTCGTGCAAGGCGATAAGATCGGCATCGTTGGGTTTTGCGATGGAGGCTGATTCTCGTACCTGGCTTCTTGCACCATCTCCGACATTTCGGCGTCGGTCATCTTCTATTGGGGGGCATCGGCGCCGCGCTTGGAGGCGGCCCCTCGCCGTTGGGGCAGACGGCCAATATCGGCTGCCCTATGCTGGGGTTATTTGGTGAGGAAGACGTAAACCCCACGCCGGAAGACGTGGCCAATTTCGACGAGGAATTGACCAAGAACGGGAAAACCCACGAATTCCATAGTTACGCAGGCGCCGGACATGGGTTCCACTGTGAAGCCCGGGCCAGCTACCAGCCGGAAGCGGCAGCCGATGCTTCGGCCAATGTTGCGCCACACTCCGTTGCCGTTTTGCCGTGGTAAGCTTGCCGCGATGACTTTTCACGATATAGAACGGCAATCAATATCACATCTACACCTCGGGCTTCCCCTCTATATAAAGGCCGTTGTAGTAGCCGGCCCGGCCAGCCACGGGTTGTTGCTTGGCCCATAGAGTAGTTCCGCCAACCGGGAATCAACCGGGCGCAAGCCGGCGCAGCAACTTCTGGATAATCTCCCAATATAAAGATTTCCGGTATCTCTGGATCGGGAATTTCTTCACCGTCGGCGCCCAGTGGATCCAGATCCTAACGGTGGGTTGGCTGGTGCTGCAGCTCACCAATGGCAACGCATTCTTAACTGGCACCGTCGTCGGCATCCGAACTTTGCCCATCTTGATCATCGGCCCTTGGGCCGGAGTGCTAGCGGACCGGATCGACCGCCGCAAGTTGGTCATGACCACACAGATGTACGTGGCCGTGGCAGCAGTGATCTTCGCCTTTTTGGTCTTGGCGTTGCTGCAGCCAGCGTTCTTCCGGCGGGTCAGACGTCTGGAGTAGCAACTTTATCTCCGTTTCCTTATAAATAAACCCAAGATATGTAAATAGACCTCCCATATAAAGGAATCCGATACCATCCGTCCCGCTTAATCAAAACCGGTGTTTGATTGAGACCGTTGTTGATAGGATATCTGCCTGATTGAAACTAACATGCATTATTTGTGGGTATGTCGGACCACCAAGACTCCGAAACATCCGGATTAACCGTCATCATATATATATTAATAATTCCAAATCGCGATAAAACGTATTGACGGCCCAGAAGCTATTGTTTATACTTTCGGGCCAATCGGCCCTTGGTCAAACCGGAATAACTCCGAGCCTAGTGTAGATACGAACGGCATTACGCTGACGACCGAAAGTCCGAAAATGGGTTAAACGCCCATGTTTTGGCGCGGGTTTGAGATTCACAGCAGGTCCACAGTTCCAAGATTACGCGTCACAGTACCGAGCAGGGAGGAGATCTCTTGAGCGAAGTAGCTAGCGTCGAAACAACCGCAGAGCATCAACGCACTGAAAGAGTGCTTGAAGGCCAGTCTGGGGCACTTACCCTATTAACTGGAACGCGGGCAGTCACCAGGACTCTCGACCGCGTCTACCTGGGGATGGGGTACCTCTGCGGAACCATGTTCCTGCTATTAGCGCTGTTCATCACCTATCAGGTGATCGCCAGAAAGTTCGACGTTGTCATGGCGCCGGGCATGGACCTAATGAGTGGTTACACGATGGCCATGGCCTCGACATGGGCGTTCTCCTACGCTCTGCGGACCGGTTCCCACGTCCGCATCGATGTTCTACTGCCATTCATGTCGCCGAGAGCCCGATGGTGGGCCGACCAAGCTGCCCTCGCATCGATCGTTTTCTTCGTCGCCGTCACTGCCTGGAAGACTTGGGTCATGGTCTTGAAGTCCTACGAGATTGGCGCCGTAACAAACACCTATCCTTTGGTGCCGCTTTGGATTCCTCAGACATTCGTAGCCATCGGCTTCAGTATGTTGGCCTTCACAGCGATCCACATGATAATTGACATGATCGCGGAAGCGATGCTGCCGCTCCTCCATAAGAAGCAGGGCGGCACTGAAAGTTACCGGACGGTCACTGCCGGAACGAATCGTGATCACGTACTGCAGGAAGAGCCTACGTCCGGGGTCTAGCAGAAAGTAAAACGTTCCTCTGGCTTCATCTTGTGGCGCCAGCGGGAAGTGAACAGCAATCTGATTAAAATCACAATCCAGTTGGCGGTTGTGCTGGCGTCGAAAGGTTAGGAGGATCGAAACAGATGGCAATAACCTCAGCATTCCTGATGATGGGCGGCTTCTTCTTGATCGGAGTTTACGTGGCAGGCGCTTTAGGTGTTTTGTCGTTGATCTTGATGTTCGCCTTCTCCGATGCTCCCCTCTGGAACATCATGGGAAACAAAGCATGGGAGACCAACACCAACTTCATCCTGATCGCGGTCCCGCTCTTCCTTCTCATGGGAGAGTTGATGCTGCGGAGCGGGATGGGTGAGAGGATGTACGGCGCGGTCTCGCGCTGGATATCTTTCCTGCCCGGCGGTCTGATTCACACAAATATCGCCTCTTGTGCGATCTTCGCTGCCTGTTCCGGTTCCAGCGTGGCCACCTCGGCCACCATCAGCCGGGTGTCCCTGCCGACCTTCCGGTCGCGGGGTTACAGTGAGCGTCTGGTCATCGGCTCCCTAGCCGCTGGCGGCACATTGGGCATCCTGATTCCCCCCAGCATCGGCCTGATCGTATACGGCGTGCTGGTTGAAGAGTCCATCGGAAGGCTGTATCTGGCAGGGTTCATTCCTGGGATACTATTGGCCGCGATGATGATGCTCATGATCATCGGCGCTTCAATTTTATTTCCATCCATAGCGCCCAGAGAGCCTGGCTCAAGTTGGCGGTTGAAGTTCATCGGCCTTTTCTCCATGATTCCAGTGGTGATCATCATCTTGGTGGTGCTAGGGTCAATCTACGCGGGCTGGGCAACTCCCACCGAGGCAGCAGCGTTCGGTGTGACCGGGGCTCTAGTGTTGGCGCTGGCCAACAACTCAGGGCCTGCGCTCATGGCGGGGCTGCTGAAGAAGATGAATAGCTCAGGTTCCACAATCGGCTTGATGGCCGACTTGCAAGAGCGGTATCCCGACAGCGAAGGGGCTCTTCGCCAGTCCATGACGATCAACTTCGAAATGATCAAAGACTCGGTGCTGTCGACGGTTCGGACTTCATCGATGATCATGCTGATCGTCGTGTCCGCGTTCACACTGAGCTTCGCATTCGCCCGTCTGGGTATCTCCCATGACATCTCCCAGTGGATCATCGGGATGGACTTGAGTTCCACCCAGTTGGTGATCGTGCTGGTGGTCTTCTACCTGTTACTGGGGACCTTCATGGAGAGTTTTGCCATGCTGGTAACCACGGTGCCAATCTTGGCGCCGGCCCTGGTGGCGACAGGTGTTGACCTAGTCTGGTTCGGCATCATCATGGTTATTCTGGTGGAAGCTGCTCTCATCAGCCCGCCCGAAGGCATCAACCTCTACGTGCTCCATGGAGTGCGAAGGGATGTGCAGTCGGAGATGGCTGAAGCTGCGGGCGCAGCAGAAGAGGTCGGCACTATCACGGATGTTTACATAGGGGTGCTGCCCTTCATGGGGGTGATGGCTGCGGTGATAGTATTGTTGATTGCCTTCCCGGATATTGCCCTATGGCTACCAGACCAAGTAAAGGGCTCCCGGTAACAGACCACCGGTAGTCCACAAGCAAACAGAAAGAGACCTTCCACATGTGGAAGGTCTCTTTCTGTTTGCTTACAACCGCTTCGGAATTACCGGTCTGCCTACATCACCGACCGGACCACGCCGCCGTCCACCAAGATCGTCGCTCCAGTCGTGTAGCTATTCTTCTCAGAGGAGAGAAATGCGACCAGGTCTCCCAGCTCCTCAGGGCGTCCCAGCCGGCCCACCGGGATGGTGGACGAGTGGGCCTGGAGCAAGTCCTTCACGTTCGCCCCTGTATCAGCGGAACGGGTCTCAAAGATATGCATCATCCGGTCGGTCAGCAGATATCCGGGGGCAACGTTGTTAACCAAGATATTGTCCCGGCCAACCTCGTCGGCCAGGCTCTTGGCAAAGGCCACAGCTCCCAGCCGGGTAACTCCGGACGTAACCAGGTTATCAATGGGTTGATAGACCGAGCTGGCAAGAATGTTGACTATCCGCCCCCAACGCTTCCCCTTCATGGGGGGGATCGCTTCCTGGCTCATGCGGATGAAGAACATCAGAGCCATGTCGATGGACTGGCGCCAGACCTCTTCAGATATGTCCGCCGCCCGGCCTGCCGGAGGGCCGCCCGAGTTGTTGACCAAGACATCCAGACGGCCAAAGTGGTCCACCGTTCGCTTAATGAGAGTCTGGATATCCGACAACTGGGTAAGGTCACCGGCCACGGCTAGGACCTCGACCCCCGACGCCGCGCTGATCTCCCCTGCGGCCCGGTCAAGTTCCCCGGCGTTGCGGCTGCAGATAACCAGGTTCGCGCCTTCTTGGGCCAGTGAATCGGCACAGGCCCGGCCCAACCCCTTGCTGCCGCCGCCGACTATCGCAACTCTGCCTTTAAGTCCCAGGTCCATCACCACCTCGTGGCTGAAAGTGACAACATGCTAACAATCGTGTCCTCCGGAGGCAACCGTACCCACCGGAGGCAACCGGGGCTAAGCGTCTGGACGGTGAAATTTCCTTGACACTCATAGACGCCTGACTTATGCTTTGCGCCAGCCTCGAAACGGGCGCGTTCGCACCCCTTGAATCTACGCTTACCCGCCTTTGTATAAGCCCCCCATTTCAACAGCATGGTGAGACCTTGAGCAACGTAGACCGCATCCTGGAAGGCGCCCTGGATATTCACGTGCACTTCAGCCCCGACCCAAAGGTAGAACGCCGGGCCGGCGCGGTGGAGATCGCCTTACAAGCCAAAGAACTGGGTATGCAGGGTGTTGTGCTGAAGAGCCATGAATATCCCACACATCCCGTGGCGGACACCACCAGCGAACTGGTGCCCGAGGTTACAGTGCTGGGGGGCGTTGCCCTGGATTTAGGGGTCGGCGGCCTAAACATCCACGCTGTGGAAGCCACCGCCAACATGGGAGGTCGAATCGTCTGGATGCCCACCTATTCGGCCAAGGCCGACCGGGAAGCCAAGGGCCTGGACGGCGGCATCTCCTTATTAGACAGCTCCGGTTCCCTAGTCCCTGAAGTACACCCCATACTCGAAATGGTCAAAGCTCACGACATGGTGCTTGCAACGGGTCACATCTCAACCGCCGAGAGCATGTCACTGGTGGCTGAGGCTCGCAATATGGGGATCAATAGAGTGGTTGTCACCCACGGCACCACCATGTCTTTCTGGACCGGCATGACCCTTGAGGACATGAAAGAGCTGGCCGCGATGGGGGCGTTCGTCGAGCACTGCATGCACGTAGTGATGCCGACCACCCACCGGATGGACCCTAAGGACCTGGCCAAGACCATCTCGGCCATCGGCCCGGAGAAGTGCATCCTGAGCACCGACTTCGGACAAGACTTTCACCCGATGCCGGCCGAGGGTATGCGCATGGGCATCGCCACCATGCTGCGTTCCGGGATGGAAGAAGTGGAAGTAGGCATGCTGGTCAAAGACAACCCTTCACGCCTGATGGGGACCTAAGAGCAAGAGGGCTTAGTCCTGGCTGAACCTGATCCAGAGCGCCTGGTCAGAGGTGTCCGGCCCTACTTTGGCCCAGTCGGCGATGCGGTGACCCACCACCCAAGCGATCCCCGTGCCGGTTTCCAGTATAGGAATTCTTTCTCGCCAGGGGCGGGCCACTCGCAGATCAGTGAACAGATCCTGCAATTTCTTCCGTCCTTGCATGCCCAGAGGCTGGATTCGGTCGCCGGGCCGCCACGCGCGCATGGTTGCTTCGCCACCAACGGCTGCTGGATCCAGACAAGTTGTCCATTCGTCCGCTTCTGCCCATTCGGGCCGTTTCCCGGCTGTCCCGACCTGCATCATAACGAGCCATGCGCCGGCCGATGCTGATTTCTGGACTCCCACTTCATCGGGCAGCAAGATGGGGTGTTCGCCGATAAGCTCCGGATAGGGGCAGTCACTTTCTAGGCTCCGTGTCAGCACCAAACGGAGATTTTCTTGCCGGAGTATCACTCCTCCAGGCAACTCCAGGGAGCGCCCACCTCTTTTGCTTAGCGCCAGGGCCTCCATGGCCACCATATGGCTCTCCCTAAGCCGGGTGGAGCATCCTGTGACCAGGATGTAGCCCCGCCGCAATGCCAGACGCTGTAGCAGCGGATGTAATGCCGCCATCGCCTGCCTCGAAAATCTGACTTCGCCGTCCGATTCGGCCGCCACATCCGGCCAGGCCTGGTCCAACTCCCCTTCAACGAAGTCTAGTTCATCGGCGGCGGTACGGGCCAACCTGACCAGTGCATCTCTGACCTGTGGGTTGTAGTCTTGTGCCAGCCGGGGCATCAGGTCCTGACGCACTCTGTTGCGCGTGAACCGCCACATGTAGTTGCCACTGTCCTCCCGGTAGGTGCGGCCGATCTCCAGGCAATACTCGGCGGTCTGGTCTTTGGTCATTTCCAACAAGGGCCGGAAGAGTTTCAGGGCGCCGGCACCGGCCGGCCAAGGCCAATCTGAGATTTCGCCCATACCGCGGAGGCCGTACAGGCCGGAACCGCGCAGCACATGGAGAATCACCGTCTCTGCTAGGTCGTCGGCAGTATGGCCCACGGTCACCGCCCTAGCCCCTGCCTCCTCGGCAACCCGGGCCATGAACGCGTACCGCATCTCGCGGGCACCCTGCTCGAAGGACGAGATGCTTCGCTGTTTCTGGTACTCGTGCGGGTCTTCTTTGACCACGGTCACCGGCAGTCCTAATTCCTGGGCGACCTCGGCTACGAACACGGCGTCGTCCTCGGCTTCTTCGCCCCTGAAATTGTGGTTCAGGTGGGCGACGTGGAGGGAAAGGCCGTGGGTTTCTTTGAGCCGGTCTAGGGCGTAGAGCAGGGCGCAAGAGTCCGGGCCTCCCGACGCGCCAACAACGATAGATGTGCCGGTGTTGGAGTAGCCGGCCCTACGTAGCGCGGCGGCCACTTTGCGCTCCAGTTCGGCGACGATGGCCATTATAGGCTCCAGCTACCGGTTTTCGGCGGACAGATGGCCGGTGGAGTTATACCCGGTGAGCCGACGGCCCCGTTCGTCGCTGTCGAATGCGCATACGGAAGCCAGGTTCAACGACATGCGGTGGAAGTACTCCAGCGGCACTCCCAGAAGCTCCCCGATGATGGACCTAATGGCGAAGTTGTGGGAGATGACCACCACCGAGTCGTCGGCCGAGTGTTTCTGCTCGATATTCAAGATGGCCTGCCAGGCCCGGTCGCGGAGTTGGACAAGGGTCTCCCCGTTGGGCATGGATGTCTGCTCGGGATTCGACCTCCAGACAGCGAACACTTCAGGCCATTTCTCCCGCATGTATTGCCCAGTTACGCCCTCCAGTTCGCCCAAACTTAGCTCCATCAGTCCCGGTTCTTTGGAAACCGGCATCGGGGTGACCTTAGCGATCTCCTCTGCTACCTGTACGGTCCGGGTGAGAGGGCTGGAATAGATGGCGCAGAGGCCCCATTCAGAAGAGACTTTGGCCGTCTCTTTAGCTTGAGAGAGGCCGCGCTCATTCAGACTGATGTCCGTGTGGCCCTGGAACCTGCCCAGCTTATTCCACTCGGTCTCGCCGTGGCGCACTAGAAAGAACTTCACTCGTTCGCCTCGTTCCGCCCGGCGCTCGAGCCAGTCCCGGTATTTAATCGCCGCAACTCCACTTCCTCGATCCTGACGCGTTCCATGGTCTTTATGGTGATCCGCAGGTCGCCGAATTCCATCACATCACCGACCACAGGGATGCTGCCAAGCCGATCCAGGATGAACCCGGCCAGGGTCTGGTAGTCACCATCAGGGATGCCCAGCCCGTACTCTTCATTGATGTCGGATATGGCCAGTCCGGCGTCCATCAGGAAGGCGTCGCGGCCGAGGGCTGTGACCGGTTCCTCGGGAGCAATGCCCTCTTCTCCCATCTGACCCACGATCACCGCCATCATCTGTTTCATCGTGGCAAGCCCGGCGATGCCGCCAAACTCATCCACGGTGAGCACCACGCTATGTCCACCCTCACGCATCACGGTGAAAGTTTCGCTAACACTCTTGGTCTCGGGAACAAAGAAAGCGGGCCTAAGCGGTGACGTCACGCTGCCGACGTCACTCGATTGATGTTTTTCCAAACCGGAAAGGACATCCTTCACTGAAAGAACGCCAAGCACGTTCTCCATTGACCCGTCGTACACCGGAAAGCGGGTGTGGGTGTGCTCCGAATAGACTTCCAGAAATTCTTGTAGGCTGTCACCCTGCTCGATCCAGACTATCTCTGGCCGGGGCGTCATGATCTCCCGCATCTGGCGGTCGCCGAAGCGGAACACCTTCTCCAAAAGGGCGGCTTCTGCGGCTTCCACGGTCCCAGTCTGGGCGCCGGCGGCGATCATGGTGCGTATCTCCTCCTCTCCGATCTGGGGGGCCACCGAGGAGATGCCGAGGGCCCGGTTGGTCATGGTGCTGAAAGCCTGGAGCAGGGTCACCACCGGAGATAGGGCCAGCTCCACCAGCCTGATCGGCCGGGAAACAGCGAACGCCACCCGCTCCGAGCGCCTCCAGGCGATGTTCTTTGGCACAGTCTCGCCGAATAGGAGCAGGATAGTAGTCACACCGGCGGTCGCAGCCAACACGGACAGTGACTTGTTGTCAATCAGGTTCAATGCCAGCACGGTTGCCAGGGCGGCAGCGGCGGTGTTAACCAGGTTGTTGCCCAGCAGCACGGTGGCCAGGAACCGCTCCGGGCGCTGGATGATGTGAGAGACCCGATCTGCTCCGGGCTGGCCGCTGCGGACCAAGTGCATGAGGCGCGCCCTGGGTAGAGCGATAAACGCAGTTTCAGACGCGGAGAAGAATCCGGATAGCGCGAGGCATATTACCAATAAAGCTAATCGCCATGAATCACCGGCATCCATAAGCGGAAGCCACCTCCAAAGGCCACGAAAAGTTGCCCTAGGCAATATCGGGGCTGTTTAGGATGATAGCATCGGGCGTAAATTAGTGTAAAGTTGGACTGAGACCACCCATTCCGAGGCTATTCACGCTCCCGAATTTCATGGCGGCGTTACGGGGACCAAGCACGATTTATGGCGATAAAGATTCTGGGCATAGAAACCTCTTGTGACGAGACCGCAGCCGGAGTGGTCCTAGACGGACGCACTCTCCTATCCAACGTCATCTCGTCGCAGGCAGACCTGCACTCGCCCCACGGCGGCGTGGTGCCCGAGGTTGCGTCCCGGCAGCACGTCCGGGACATGGTGCCGGTGTTGGAGCAGGCGGCGGCGGACTCAGGACTGGGTCTGGAAGACATGGACGCCATCGCCGTGACCTATGGGCCGGGGTTGGCCGGGTCTTTGATCACCGGCGTAAATGCGGCCAAAGCCATCGCCTACTCCCTGGGAATACCACTGATCGGCGTGAACCATCTGGAAGGGCATATATACGCTTCGTGGCTGGCCAAGGCAGACTTGGAGAATGACCCCGGCTTCCCACTGGCCTGTTTGGTGGCTTCCGGAGGGCACACCGATCTGCTATTGATGGAAGGACACGGCAGGTATAAGTTGGTGGGGCACACCCGGGACGACGCCGCCGGTGAGGCCTTCGACAAAGCAGCCCGAATCCTGGGGCTGGGCTTCCCTGGCGGTCCGGAGATACAGCGGGTCTCGGAGGGCGCCACGGGCGATGAGACGCTGCCACGGGCTTGGATAAGAGACTCCCACGACTTCAGTTTCAGCGGCCTGAAGACGGCCCTGCTGCACATGGCCCAAGACCGAGGTATCTATCCGACTCTTGAAGACGGGGTGGACCAGACCAAGTTGGTGCGTGAGTTGGCCGCTGCGTTCCAGGAGTCGGTGGTGGACGTTGTCTCGGCCAAGATGGTGGAGATGGCGGCGAAGTACCGGGTCAAGGGCTTGGTGCTGGGTGGAGGCGTAACGGCCAACGCCCGGTTGCGAGAGGAGATCGTCAAGCGCTCGCCCCTGCCGGTGATCATACCTCCGCCGGTCCTCTGCACCGATAACGGGGCCATGATTGCAGCCTGTGGCTATTTCGTGTACCAGCGCGGCGAAGAGACGGCGATGGACATCGACGTGGAGCCTGGGTTGCCGTTGGGATAAAAAATCCCTTCCCTCTTAAGCGGGAAGCAGCTCTATTTCACTGCCAATGGCGAATCGCCCGCGATAGTTTCCCGGGAGGCGAAGGCTGCGTTGACCACCCGGAACATATCGTTTTCGGCCGGTTCGCCCTTGAAGGGAAATACTAGCTTTATCCCGTCACCTTGGAACGTCACCTCGCCGTCTGGCTTGGCGAAATATATCTGGGCCATCATCGTGACGCCGGTCAAGATGGCCAGGAAGACCACGAAAGCCACCAGGTCCATGCGGATGATGGGCACGGTGGGACCGTCGATTCGGCCGGTCAGCCAATAGGCCAGCAACACGTAGAAAAACACGGCGGCCACAATCATCAGTCCACCCTGGAACAGGTTGCCCTTGCTGCGCCGTCCGGCCTGGACTGACACAGCCTTGACCTCTTCCACGGGTATCAAGACTGTCTCTCTGATGCCGTCGTTTTGGGGGAATGCGATCACTCGCCGGTTAGTTAGCACCAACATCCGCCCCTCTTCTGTGGGCTCTGAAACTAGGCCCAATTCGGGGCTGAATGTGTGGCTGATAGATTCTCCGACAAGCAAGGCGACCTTGCGGAACGTCGTCCCAGAGAAGGCTTGCGCAGATGCGGTGATTCCAACCGTGCCGGGAGCGAAGTTCTGGGTAGATGTCGAGTGGCCGGGCATGCTAACAGGCGGAGCCGTGAAGCCCTCATACAACCCGCCATGCAGTCCTTGTGTCAGGCTTTGGTCCAGACCGCGCGTGAGGGAAGCCAGCGTGCCAAGGTGTGTTCTCGACTGGTCCCTGGTTTTTTTTGGCCGCCGCCCAACAGGCGGAAGCGTGGCTGGGTCTCCGTACAAACGTAGCTCCTTCAAAAGGCCATACTATCATAGGGCAGACGCCTATTAACACGTAAATCGGGGCCCTAAAAAGCTCCTCTGGCCGGCGGGGCAGACTGAAATATTTGTTAGAGCTAGGCATGATATATTGACACTTAGGCAGCTCCTTTGTTAATCTTTCTTATCAAAGGCTGTGATGGAGACGAGTAGGCAGTCGTAGGCGCCTAGCGAGCCTGGTATGGTGAAAGCAGGCGCGCCGAAGCTGACTGAAAATCCCTCCGGAGCCGCTAGTTGAAACCTCTCTGATGATGAAAGAGGGCAAATAAACCGGGCCGGGGTTCGTTCCCCCGTTAAGAAAGACGGGACATGTTGGTGTCCTGCTGGAGAGGTCTCGATTCATTCGGGATAATTAGGGTGGTACCGCGGGAATATGATGTCCCGTCCCTATGTTGGGATGGGGCTTTTTTATTGCCTGGAAGCAGCTCTTCCGGTTCCTTTCTGTGCAGGGGAAAGTCCTACCATTATTGGAGGCTGCTGTACGGATATGAATAATACTGAGAAGCTAAAAGGCGCGGAAATCATCTGCGAAAGCCTGATCCGAGAAGGCGTCGAAGTCATCTTCGGCTACCCTGGCGGGGCGATTCTCCCCTTCTACGACGCGCTCTGGTCCTACCCCCAACTACGCCACATCCTGGTGCGCCATGAGCAGGCCGCGGCCCACGCCGCAGACGGCTATTCCAGGGTCACCGGCAAGGTCGGTGTTTGTGTCGCCACCTCCGGTCCCGGCGCAACTAACTTGGTCACCGGCATCATGGGCGCCAAGGCCGACTCCGTTCCCATGGTCGCCATCACCGGCCAGGTCGCCCGGGCTTCGCTGGGCAGCGAGGCGTTCCAAGAGTGTGATATCTGCTCCATCGCCGCGTCAACAACAAAGGCGACCTTCATGGTGATGAACCCAGCCGACCTGGCTGCAACGGTCCGCGAGGCGTTCTACGTGGCTCAGGAAGGCCGTCCAGGCCCAGTACTGATCGACGTGCCCCGAGACGTGCAGATAGAACTCACCGACGCCGTATTCCCCGATGTAACCTTCCCTCCAATGTCCCAGGTATCCGAAGAATCCTCGGAGCGGCTGAATGAAGCCGCCCGGTTGATCAACGAGGCTGAACGGCCTGTGATCATCAGCGGTCACGGCGTAATGACGTCGGGGGCCAATAAAGAACTCCTAGAATTGGCCGAGAAGTCCGGCATTCCGGTGATCACCACGCTGCTGGGACTGGGTAGTTTCCCTGGCGGCCACCCCCTGAGCATGGGAATGCTTGGGATGCACGGGATGTACTGGGCCAACCTATCGGTGAACGAAGCCGACTTGATCGTCGGCGTGGGCATGCGTTTCGATGACCGGGTCACCGGCAAGGTTGATACCTTTGCCCCCCATGCCCGGATCATCCACATGGATATCGATCCCACCCAGATCGGCCGCAACGTGCCGGTGGAAGTTCCTGTGATCGGGGACGCCAAGGTCCTGCTTCAGAATCTCGTCCCGTTGGTGACCAACACTCCGCGGTCCGACTGGATGCAGTACATAGAACAACTGAAGCAAGACCATCCGTCTCTAAACATCCCAGCCGGCGACAAGCTACAACCGCAACAGGTCATAAGCGCCCTGGACACCCTGGTCCAGGAAGACCCGGAAACGACCGTTGTTACCGGTGTCGGGCAACACCAGATGTGGGCCGCCCAATTTTTGACCTTCAACCACGAGAACACCTTCGTGTCGTCAGGCGGACTGGGAGCGATGGGCTTCGAGCTGCCAGCGGCGCTTGGTGTCCAGGTGGGCAAGCCCGGCACTCCGGTTTGGACCGTGGCCGGCGACGGCGGTTTCCAGATGACCCTTCAGGAGCTGGTCACCCTCACCGAAGAGAAGCTGCCGGTGAAGATCGCATTGATCAACAACGGCTACCTGGGCATGGTGAAACAGTGGCAGGAGATGTACTTCGACGGCCATCTGAAGGCGGTACCGGTGGAAGGGCCCGATTTCATCAAGCTGGCCGAGGCTTACGGCGTGGGCGCGCTCAGGGTTACGGAGTATGAAGAGGTACTGCCGGCGCTGCGACAAGCCCAAGCCCACGAGGGGCCGTTCCTGATCGAGTTCGTGGTAGACTCAACCACGAACGTCTACCCAATGGTCCCGCCTGGTGGCTCTCTGGCCGACACCATAGAAGATCCGGCTGCAGCGACGAAGTCAGTAACCTAAGCGGCATTGACCCGGCGCCCGGGAACAATTAACGGAGCCCACGTGGAAAAACTAACGATTCAAGACGCCTCTCGGCGCTTAAATATCTCTCAGCGCGACGTGCGGGAATACATCAGGAACGGCGAGCTGAAGGCCGAGCGCGACCCCGACTCGGAGCATGGCCGCTGGCTGGTGATCATGCCCGACGACACTTGGCAGGACAAGTTCAAGACCTACCTGGATGAACTTGACGCAACCATCACCCGCTGGTGGTGGGCCAGCCAGAACAAAAGCGGGTCCGTCCACTACTTGGAGAGCACGGGGATTGAAAACGTAGAGCCCGAATACCTCTGCGGACAGCGTGCTGAGAACCTCTGGTCTTCCGTGGGCCATACAGCCAACGACCGCTGCCTCGAGTGCCTCATGCGGGCCACCGAGCAGGGTCTGCCCCTCTTCGAAGAAGAAGTCTCCGGGATATAGCTCTTAACCCCGCCCCCGTATATCCGGATTGTAGTTATTGGTGGAGTGGAGGACCTCTTCGTAGGCGCAGGTTTTTAACTTGCTGTATTTTACGAAAGCCATATCCAAAGAAACCGGAGCCCCTTTGCGCCGAATCACGGACTCGACGATTGGTTATCGGTAACCCCTAGTGAGGCGGGTTAAGATCCGCGCCTATAGTTGTTGACAAACGGATTTCTGTACTCTGGGATAACTCGTGGCAGCAGCTATCCGCGTATTAGCCCCCGCCCCCGGCTCCTCCGGCTCCGATGCCTGGTTCGGTCATCGCTTCCAGGTCAAGCAGTTCGTCCAACTCGGCGTCGGTCAGTTCTGTCTTTTCTTTGGCCATCTCTCTGATGGTGGAGCCTCTGGCTGAAGCCTCTTTGGCGATGGCCGCCGCCGCGTCGTAGCCGATGGCCGGGGCCAGGGCTGTGCCCAGCATCAGGCCCTTCTCCACCATGTCCGGCCCCACGTTGGTCGCCTCGATTCCCCTGACGCACTGGTCGGCGAAGTTTTGGGCCGACGCAGACAAGAGCGATATGGACTGGAGGATATTGTGGGCCGCCACCGGCATCATAGTGTTCAGCTCAAAGTAGCCACCCTGGCCGGCCAACGTCACCGAGGCGTCGTTGCCCACAACCTGGGCCACCACCTGAATAACCGACTCAGAGATCACCGGGTTGATCTTGCCCGGCATAATGGAACTGCCCGGCTGTACCTCCGGCAGGGATATCTCCCCCAGGCCCGCGCGGGGCCCCGAGGCAATGAACCGGATATCGTTGGCGATCTTGTGCAGGCTGATGGCGATAGTCTTCAGTTCGCCGCTGGCCTCGACCAGGCCGTCCAGAGAGGCCTGCGCTTGGAAGTGGTTAGCGGTCTCCTTGATCAGCACGCCAGAGGCCTCAGAAACGGTCTTACAGGTCCGTGCGGAGAACTCCTCGTGGGTGTTCACCCCAGTCCCAACGGCTGTGCCGCCCAAGGCGACCTCGGCCAGCGCCTCCTGGGCTCGGTGCAGCCGTTGCACGCTATATTCGGCCTGTCCGGCGAAACCCTTGAACTCCTGGCCCAAGCGGACCGGTGTTGCGTCTTGCAGATGGGTGCGGCCGGTCTTGACCACGGGCCAGAACTCCTCGGCCTTCTTGTTCAGTTCGTCGGCCAGAAATTCCAGGCCGGGTATCAAGTCTTCTTTGATGGAGAGCAGGGCCGCAAGGTGAATGGAGGTGGGTATCACATCGTTGGACGACTGGCCCATGTTCACATGGTCATTGGGGTGGACCAGTCTGGAGCCCAGGTCTCCGCCCAGTATCTGGCTGGCCCGGTTGGCGATGACCTCGTTGGCGTTGGTGTTTGTGGAGGTGCCAGACCCGGTCTGGAAGATGTCCAGAACGAAGTGATCGTCCAACCCGCCGTCAATGACCTCTTGAGCGGCAGCCACGATGGCGTTGCAGTTCTTCTCATCCAGCAGCCCCAAAGACATGTTGGTCTTGGCGGCAGACTGCTTGATCAGGCCCAGGGCACGGATGAACGACCGGGGGAAGCCCAGACCGCTGATGGGGAAGTTCAACACCGCCCGCATGGTAGAGGCGCCATAGAGGGCATCGGCTGGGACTTCCATCTCACCCATGGAGTCCCGTTCTATTCGTACGTTGGGGCGCGTGGACATATTGGTACCGTCCTAAATGATGGGAGTTTGGCTAAGCCACTCTGATTCTATCTGGTGCCGGGGCGATTGGGTAGTGTGGCGTCTTTCACCGAAGACGTAGACGCGGGTTTTTAACCCGCTAGGGTTCGGGGAAGCCAATCTCTCACGGGATGCCGGATGGTCTCTCCCCGAAACGTGGTCTTCGTAGTTGTGATTGGGCCTACACGCAGCCGGGCGGGTTGAAAACCCGCACCTACTACCAAACCCGTCATTTATGCGAAGCTACATGGATTCCGGCGAACGCCGGAATAACGAGGGGGCGGAGCGTCACGTAGGGACAGGTCTCCGACCTGCCCTGCTCGGGGATGTTGTATTTCCTGGGGAACCGGCATTTCCAACCACTGAAACGTGGTTTCGAAGCCAGATATCGGTCTACGCGGAGAAGGCCGGATGGAAACCCGCCCCTACGGCCCATTTCCGGCGTGACCAGCAGTCGTCTACTTACCCTCTCTGATCCAGTCCGAGACTCGCTCGGCGATCATTATAGTGGTGGCGTTGGTGTTGGCGCGGATGACGTCGGGCATGACCGAGGCGTCCACGACCCTCAAGCCCTCCAGCCCGTGGACGTGGCCGTACTGGTCGACGACGGCCATGGAGTCGGAGCTTGGGCCCATCTTGCAGGTGCCTGAGACGTGGTGCTGGGTGTAGCAGTTGGTCATGATCCATCTATCCAACTCAGTATCGTCAGCTAGCACCTCTTTGGTTGGGTTCACTTGTTCAGTGACATGGGCCGCGAAGGCCGGATGATTAGCCACATCGCCCGCCATGCGCAGCGCTCCACGCATCCGCTCCCGGTCGAAGTCGGCTGAGAACAGATCGTAGTTCAGGAAAGGCTGATCGTGGGGGTCGGTGGTGTTCAGCGTGAGTTCGCCAGCCGAGGTGGCGTTCTGCAGGCCGACACTAATCCCGAAGTGGAAGGTGTCGCCTTCATAGGTCACGCTGGCTGGGCGGTGCTCGCTGCTCATGAGCGTGGGCGTCATCTGAAAATCGCCCCGGGTTGGCGAGCCGGGCAGGCTGAAACGTAGACCAACCTGCAGGCTGGGAGTGTCGACGTCAGGTGATTCGCCCTCGCCCTTAAACAGCATGTAGGCCGCCGGGTGGTCGCGCAGGTTCTTACCCACGCCGGGCAGGTCGTGGACCACATTGATGCCCAGGTGTTCCAGTTCCTTGGCCGGGCCCACGCCGGACAGCAACAAGGCCTGGGGTGAACCGATAGCCCCGCCGGAGAGGATTATCTCGTTGGCTTCGACGGTGAATACCTCGCCGCCGCTCTCGGCCTCAACGCCTATGGCGCGGTTGCCTTGGAACAGGACCCGTCTGATGGTGACGCCGCCACGGACGGTGATGTTCAGCCGGTGCCGGGCCAGGTTCAGATAGGTCAGAGCGGTACTCATGCGGACGCCATCGATGTTGTTCAAGGGACGGGCCGCGACACCGGTGGAGTCGGGGTTGTTCTGGTCAGGGTCCTCGGGGAAACCAATGCCCAAACAGGCCTGGTAAAACGCTTCGGCGACCGGGATCCAATCTTCGCGTTTAAAGCGCCTAACGGGCAACGGGCCCTCGTTTCCATGGAAGTCATCGCCGGAGAAGTCCCAGTCGTTCTCCATTTTGCGGAAGTAGGGCAATATCTTGGTGTAGGCCCATTCATCGTTGCCCCATTCGGCCCACTGGTCGTAGTCCTCGGGCAGCCCACGGAATACCACCTGGCCGTTGATGGCGCTGGAGCCGCCGGTGGCCCTGCCTCTGGGGATGATAATGGGTTCTGGTTGCAGCGGGGTGGCGGTGGCGCGGTAGTCCCAGCTATGGGGTCCATAGGCCGACCGCCAAACGTTGTAGCCCTTCTTGAGGTCCTCGGGCAAATGCTCGAAGTCGGGGTAATCGGGCCCGGCCTCCAAAAGCAGCACCGTCTTGTCCGGGTCCTCGGATAGCCTGGTGGCTACCACGCTTCCGGCCGAGCCGGCGCCAACAATGATGTAATCGTACTTCATCCTACCTCCCTAGCATGATGATCTGATTTGATGGGCAGCCTCTCGGCGTAACCCGAAAATTCGCACCGGCACAGGACTCGATGGCCGGAGAATCCCGTTATTTAACGCTGGCCAATATCCCCTTCAACTCGTCCACGTTCTGAATTTTCCGGACGTTGCGGTGGAGGCCGAAGTCGGTCATGGCGTCCAGCGCTATCAAGTCTATTCCCTTATCAGGGACGCCCACCTGGCTCAGCCTAACCGGGAGGCCCAATCCCTTGAATAGCTCCTCGATTGCGTCTGCCGCTATTGATGCTGCTTGGCAATCGTCCATGCCCTCTTTCTTGACTCCCAGGGCCTGGGCGAAACGGGCCTGCCCGGCGGCGTTGGACTCCGCGTTGAACCGCATGCCGGGGGCGGTCAGGATCGTGTAGGCGTCACCGTGGCCGCATTCAGGGTAGCGGGTGTCCAGCGAGTGGGCAAGGGCCGTGACGACGCCCAATGCGCTGCCGCCTGCCCCAGCATCGGTGGCGCGGTTATAGAGAAAAGCCGCGGCGCATAGGTTGATGCGCACCGCAGGATCGTTGGGCTGGAGGTTGACCTCCGGAAGGTTCTCGAGCAGCAACCGCAGGGCTTCCAGGAGGTCGCTCTCGGCAAGGGGATTCAGGTCCGTGCGTTGGAGGGCAGCGGCCACTCCGGTGAAGCATGACACCGTGGCGTTCAGACAAAGCCAGGGTGGGGCCGTCAGCAGGGCCTGATTATCCCAGATCACGGCGGCCGGGCGGGTCTTGGGGTCGAACAACTCCAGCCGGTGGCCGGACTCAGGATCGATAAGGGCAGTGCCAGCGCGGGTGACCGCCGTTGTCGCTGTAGTGAGAACTATGAAATTGGGAATCTTTGGCGCCATCAACCGGGGGCTCACCGGGGGTTTGCCCTCGTGATATTGGGTGCACAGTTCCTGGGCGGTGCCCTTCTCAGCCAGAAGGATAGTGATGCCCCGGGCCGTGACCACCGCGCTGCCGCCGCCAACGGCCACGATGCCGTCCGCATCGACCTCCCTCGCCACCGCGACACCCTCAAGCACCGAGGTTACGGGCGAACCCGTCTTTCCGCCGGAGAACACCCCAGCCACCCGGTCTCCCAAAGCAGCTTTCACTCGGGCAACCAAGTCGGTTTTCTCGGCAACGGACTGCCCGCAGACCACCAGAACCCGCTGGGATTTGAGGCGGTCAACCTCGCCGGCCAAACTGTTGATAGCGTCCGTTCCGGCGTGGACGCGGACGGGATAGCTAACAAAGCGAAAGGAATCGAATGCGTTGGGGGTCACTTCTTATTTTCTCCTGGCGGGGCCTGGGCTGCTGGCAGGGGGCGGCAGGCACCTATGTTGCCATCGGAGTCGTGTTTTGGCAACCGTGGTTGACAGGCGTGGGCCGTGGGCTATGATGGGCTGAGCTTTTCCGAGTTTGGAGTTTCATGATGGCTCAGATGACAGGCGCCCAGGCCCTAACCCGATCCCTGGTAAGAGAAGGTGTTGAGGTGGTCTTCGCGTTGCCTGGCGTCCAGATCATGGAGGCTTTCAACGCGCTTTACGACGAGCCGTCCATCCGGCTGGTGCTGGTGCGCCACGAGCAGTCGGCCGCCTACATGGCCGACGGCTACTCCCGCACCACCGGCAAGCCCGGCGTGGCCATGGTGGTGCCCGGCCCCGGAGCGCTGAACGCCACCGCCGCCGTGGGCACGGCCTTCGCGTCATCTTCTCCGATCATGTTGATCTCGGGCCAGATCGAGAGTTTCAATCTTGGCGTCAATCGGGGCGCGCTACACGAAATCGGAGAACAACTGGACGTTTTCAAGCACCTCACCAAATGGTGCGCCCGGACCACCGAAAGCTCGGAGATTCCAAACTTGGTCCACCAGGCGATGGAGCAACTCACCACCGGCCGGCCCCGCCCTGTAGAGATTGAGATTCCCTGGGACATCCTACCGGACCAAACGGAGATAAAGCTGTTTGAAAAAGAGGTCCATCCCAAGACCAGGCCGGAGCCTGGGGCGGTCAGAGAGGCAGCAGATGCGCTGGCCCATGCCGAAAGACCCCTTATCTGGGCCGGTGGCGGCGCCAGGGAGGCCGACCTGTCCCATGAGCTACTGGAGTTGGCCCAGGCCCTGAATGCGCCGGTGATCACCACCCCTGAAGGCAAGGGGTCTTTCCCGGAGGACAACCCCCTTTCTCTGGGGACTATCTACAACGGCCACGGCCCCGGACACCACGCCGTTCCCCAGGCCGATGTCATCCTGGCCATCGGCAGCCGGATGCACATGGTGCCGCCGGTTGACTGGAGTCCTCAATCCCATCAGAAGCTGATTCAGATCGACGCCGACCCTGAAGAGGTGGGCCGCAATATCCCGGTGACCACAGGCATGGCTGCAGACGGCCGCCTGGCCCTGCAGGATCTGCTGGCCGAGTTGGGCGGTAAGACTCGTGCCAGCCGATGGACTCAGGGCGATATCGACACCATCAGGGACGCCACCATGGCCGAGATACAGGCCATAGCCCCGCTCCAGGTGGAGATCATCAACACCATTCGCCAAGAACTGGACGACGACGCCATCATGGTCGCCGGCACCACCGAGATCGGGTACTGGAGCCACCTTGCGTTCCCGGCGCTGTCCCCTCGGTCCTATCTGACCTCCAGCTACTTCGCCACCCTGGGATACGCCTTCCCGACGGCCCTGGGCGCCAAGATCGGCAACCCCTACCGCCAGGTGGTGGCGACCTCCGGCGACGGCGGATTTGGCTACGCCTCCAGCGAACTGGCCACGGCGGTACAGGAGGGGATCAACGTGGTGACCATCGTGTTCAACAACGAGTCTTTCGGCGCGTCCTACGCCGACCAGGAGAATCGGTACAAAGCGCGGTTCATCGGCACCCAGATCCACAACCCCAACTATGCCAAACTGGCCGAGTCATACGGCGCTCTGGGCACGAAGGTCTCCGGCCCTCAGGAGTTGGGTCCGGCGCTGCGGGACGCCCTGAAAGCCGACAGGCCGGCGCTGATCGAAGTGCCCATACCCAACCTGGTGCCGCCGTTCCAGATATCTCCGCCGGGGATCATCAAGCGTTCCTAGGGAGACTATACCAGTGGTAAAATCGTAGCCGACTTATGCCAGAACTGAGCAAGAAGGGCGAAGACCGCATGGTGCGCTACCGGGGCCAGAGCCTGCGGCTGCTGCAAGACGCCATGGATGAGATTCGCGGTGGCCGTTGGGCCCGCTGCGAGGAACTGCTGTGGGGCAGCCTGACCCTGGCGGTGAAGGGCGTGGCCCTGGGCCGGGGCAAGGAATTGGACGGTCTGAAAGCTGTCGAGGAATACGCCAAAGAACTGGGCAGGGAGAACCGGGACCGGCGCCTCCGGGAGGCATTCACCAAACTCGCGTCTTTCGGTGAAACGGCCGAGCAGGTGAGCGAGTCCCGCATCCGGGCCGATCACCTGGTGCAGACGCTGGAGGATGTCACCGGAGCCGTCGAGCGCCTCTGGGACATGGCCCCCGGGGGCGACCTGCTCAGCCAGCTGCTCAGCGACGAACTGGAAGTATACGACCCTGATGAAATGGATGAACTGGAAGAGATGGACGGCGGATTCTCGAGATGAGCCCCAAAGTCGCCATCCACACCCACGGGTGCAAACTGAATCAGGCCGATAGCCAGGTGCTGGCCCGGCAGTTTCAGCAGGCAGGTTTCACTGTGGTCTGGTCGGCAGCACAAGCCGACGTGGTGGTGCTGAATTCCTGCACCGTGACAGCCAACTCCGACTCGAAGGCCCGCCAGTATCTGCGCCGCGCCCGCCGCAACAACCCCAACGCTCTGGTAGTTGCCACCGGCTGCTACGCTCAACGCGCCAAAGACGACCTGTCCGCAATGGAGTCTATAAACCTGGTTTTAGACAACCGCGACAAACCAACTCTGGTTTCCACGGTAGCAACCAAGCTCAATGTCGTCGCCGACTCCTCCGTAGAAAACCGGCCTGTGGCCGTGCTGGGGCGAAGCCGGGCTATGGTTAAGATTCAGGAGGGATGCGACCAGGTCTGCGCCTATTGCATCGTGCCCAAGGTCCGAGGCCGAGAGCGGAGTATTTCTCCGGAAGAGATCATCGCCGAGATCAATGGCCGGGCAGACTTGGGCTGCCGGGAGGCGGTACTGACCGGCACCCAACTCGGCACCTATGGGTTCGATCTCCCTAGAATCGACCTGCCGGAATTGTTGAGACGGATCCTAGCCGAGACATCCATCGACCGGATGAGGGTGTCTTCCTTACAAGCTCAGGAGATCACGCCGGAGTTGTTGGACCTGTGGGACGACCCTCGCCTCTGCCGCCACTTCCATATCCCGTTGCAAAGCGGCAGCGACACAATTCTGAGGTCCATGTGCCGGCATTACGATACCGCCCAGTTCGCGGAGACGGTCAAGTTGGTGCGGGCGCGGTTCGCCGATGCGAGCATTACCACCGACGTCATAGTTGGTTTCCCCGGAGAGGGTGTCAGGGAGTTCGCAGAGAGCTACAGTTTCGCCTTATCCATGGGGTTCAGCGATATGCACGTCTTCCCTTATTCCATTCGGCCAGGGACTTCGGCAGCCTACTTGGACGGGCAGGTGGCCGTTGATCACAAGAAAGAACGCACCGGGGAGATGCTGGAATTGGCGGCCACGGCGGTCCGGGAGTTTCGCAGAGGGGCGCTCGGTCAGACTAGGTCCGTGCTCTGGGAGCCGGCAGCAGGGAACGACTTGGGCGGAGTCTGGAGCGGACTCACCGACAACTACCTGAGAGTCAGAGCGCAGGACAGCCGGGACCTGGGCAACGTGATAACGGACACGCGGTTAACCGGCCTGAACGAGAATTGGATGACGGGAGAAGCCGTCTAGCAGAATCCTGGCTCGTCTCGCCCGCCCAAGCAACATTGCTGTCACCCTGAGTGAAGCGAAGGGTCTCATTGCTTGGATCGGACACGGCTTGACCGCGCAATGAGGTTCCCCGTCGGCCTACGGCATTCCTCGGAATGACAGATAGCGCGGATTGAATCTCAGGCTACGCTTATTAATCTCGAACTAGAGATCAACGGGCCTGAGATAGCCCATCTCGCCACGGCGCTCCAGATATCCTGCTTTGATATCGTGGCCGTGGGAGAACACCAAGAGCCAGCCCTCGCGCTCTGCCTGGTTTAACAGGTCGCGCTTCTGCTCTAGGGTTTTCTCGGGAGAGCTATCGAAGGCGGAGATGGCTACAAGGTTCAGATGATGGGGCGTTGGGACGATGTCCCCTAGAAACACCACCCGCTCACCGCCATGGTTGAACATGACCATCTGGTGGCCTTGGGAATGACCATCGGTGACGATCACGTTCAGGCCGGGCATAATCTCGGTATCGCCGTCCAGCAACTCCAGTTGGCCCCGCTCATCTATGGGGAGAAAATTCTCCGAGCGGTGTGAACCGTGGCAGCGTTCATTGGGGTTGCAAGCCTCGTCCCAACACGCGCCCTGGACGTAGTATTTCGCCCTGGGAAAAGTGGGCACCAGATTGCCGGCCCGGTCCAGCCGGGTGCAACCGCCCGAATGGTCAAAATGCAGATGGGAAAGTACTACTGCACTGATATCCTTGGGGGTGAGGCCCACGCCCTTTAAGCCCTTCAACAGGCGGCTGGGAACCAACCCAAGGTTCTCTTTGTCTTGATCAATCTCTTTGGACCCGATACCGGTATCGACCAGGACATTTTGTCCGCTAACTTGCAACAGCAGACAATTGAGTCCCAAGGTCATCCGGTTTTTGCGGTCAGTGACTACGCTGCTCTCCCAGGCGACCTTAGGCACCTGGCCGAACATGGACCCTCCGTCCATCTTGATAACCCCATCACTGATGATCTTCACGGCTGTTGACATCATCGCTACACCCAAACCCTCATTCAATTATTATTGAACGTTCCGCCCAACCCAGTAACGTCACCCCTGACGCCCTCGTGATATGGATATGCCGAAGGTTTTTCCGGGGGTCTCACCAGAGACTTCGTAATGATTAGAGAGAATAGTGCTCTTGACCCGGACCTTGTCCCCTGGGTTCCCTGGAAATTTCCTGGCGTATACGTTCTAGAGATTTTTTTGAGACCGGCCTTTACCCGCCGACTTTTCTTTAGTTCTTCCTACCTCCTCAAAGTCCTTTTGGCTCCCTTCGCATAAAAAAAGCCGATGGTTCGAAAACTTCGGCCACCGGCATTGAGAACAGGTTGGGCAACATCACAACCCACTCCACACACTCACCCGTTGGCCCACTAGCACATTAATTTAAAAGAGGCACGCCCTGTCAAGGGGAATTCAATGAATTCTTTATGAGTATTTTGAGGAATATTAAACTTTTTTAATACGTCGGTCAAGTTTACGCCTGAGGTCTCATAATTATGTTTATTGGACCTCCAGAAGGTGCCCCATATCTCGGACGATTGTGAAGGTGCTATACTACCTCAACTCGATACTGCTCATCACAAAATACCCAGTCGCTTCGACGTATATATGATTGTTTGCGACCGTTGTTTGGAGGCCATCGAATGGCGGAAAAAGGACTAGGACTCATGGCCCATCTGCTGCGCCGGGCCGGTTTCGGCGCCACCCTTCATGAACTGGAAGAGTACCAGGCCAAGGGATACGAGGCCACCGTCGAGTACCTACTCCATCCCGAAGACACACTCGATTGGGACGATGACCGCTTCCGTAGGTACCAGCCTGACCTGAACAGCGTGATGTATTTCGAGAGCGCCCAGTCCTATTGGATGTACAAAATGATCAACTCCAATCGCCCCCTGGAGGAGAAGATCACCCTCTTTTGGCACGGACTGTTCGCCACCGCCTACGGCAAGTTGAACCACGCCAAGGGTGTGGTCAACCAGACCGACACATTCCGGCGCCACGGCCTGAGTTCCTTCCACAATATATTGATGGAACTGTCCCGCGACCCGGCCATGATCTTCTGGCTGGACAACAAGGACAACCATAAAGACGCCCCCAACGAGAACTACGGCCGGGAGCTGCTGGAGCTCTTCTCCATGGGTATCGGCAACTACTCCGAGGACGATGTCAAGAACTGCGCCAGGGCCTTCACCGGCTGGACCATCGCCAACGATGAATACATGAGCGTCAGGGCCTCCCGGGACTCGATCTGGCCCTCCGGCCGCATCGACTGGCAATTCGAGTACCGGCCCGAGGATCACGACGATACCGAGAAGAATTTCCTGGGCCGCACCGGCAACTTCAACGGCGAAGACATCATCGACATCATCGCCATGCGCCCCGCCACCAGTTGGTTCATCGCCGGAAAGCTTTACAACTATTTTGTCTCTGACACCCCCAACCAGGAGGCCACCGCTTTCCTGGCTGAGGAATACCGCAAATCCAGCGGCGATATTCGCTCCATGCTGCGGGCGTTATTCATGTCGGACTACTTCAAGACCGAAGACGTCTGGTACGACAAGGTCAAGAGCCCAGCCGAGTTGGTGGTCGGCACCGCGCGGCTGGCCGGCAGCTTCGCGACCCCACAATGGGACATCACCAACCTGGCCAACGACGCCAACTTCATGGGTCAGGAGATCCTGAACCCGCCCACGGTTGAGGGCTGGCACACCGGCACCGAATGGGTGGACACCGGCACTTTGGTGGAGCGGGTCAACTCCTCTGCCCTGGTCATCGGCGACACCGTTCAGCCGGGGGTCCAGGCCATGATTCAGCGGCTCAAAGACAATCAGAAGAGCTACCAGCCCGATCAGTTAGTGGATGAGTGCCTCTTGTTAGTAGGTAGTCTCGAGGTCTCAGAGGGCACCCGCCAGCGGCTTGTCGAGTTCGCCGCCAACTGGGGCGAAGTCAAATTCACCCCCGAAGACGCCGTCGCCTGCTCCGAGCAGCAGGTAGTTGAACTGCTTCAACTGATTTTGGCCACCCGTGAATACCAAATGGCCTAGGGGCCCTTCGGCAGCGGATACCTGCCGGTGGCGACGGTTCTCACCATCCCAACCGTGTTTGCTGTCACCCAGAGTGGAGCGAGGCGTATCATTGCTTGGATGGAAAGGGGCTTCACCGAGGAAAGAGATTCTTCGACTGCGGCCTAAGAATGACAAATGCGAATAAAAGTTTTAGGTCGCAGACCAAAGATTTAGCGAGCCTTAAATGACCAGTACCAAGACCTTTACATACAGCCACACCATCGGCTTTTTGGCCGCCACTGGGCGGGGGTTCAGCAACCCGGTGGACTTGGCTATCAACTCCAAAGGCGTTATCTATGTCCTGAACCGGGCCGGACCCGAGACGATCGTCCGGCTGCCCTCCAAACGGGTGACCATGACCAATCTGGACGAGGAGTGGTTCGGGGATTTCGGCACCGGCGGGCACGGTGACGGCGAGTTCTGGTGGCCCAGTTCCATCGCCATTGATAGCCAGGACCGGGTGTACGTCGCCGATGAAGGGTTACAGCGGATCACCGTCTTCGACAGCGAGGGCAAGTTCCTGGACAAGTGGGGCGCCAAGGGCTCGGAAGACGGGCAGTTTGAATACCCGTCATGCATGGCCTTCGACACCGACGACAACCTGTGGCTGACCGAGAGTTTTAACCACCGGGTGCAGAAGTTCACCAAGGACGGCCGGTTCATCTCCGCCTGGGGCCAGCAGGGGTCCGGGCCGGGCCAGTTCGACGGCCCTTGGGGAATAGCCCTGACCAGTTCCGGAGATGTCTATATCTCAGACTGGGGCAACGACCGCATCCAGCGATATGACACCGACGGCGTGTTGATCGAAGAGTTCGCTGGGCTTTCCGGAGAAGACGCCATTCGCCGGCCGGCCGGTCTGGCAGTGGACGGGGAAGGCAACATCTACGTCGCCGATTGGGGCAATGAACGGGTGAAGGTCCTGGGTCCTGACGGCAGCCTGCTAGCGACGCTCCGGGGGGAGTCGGTCGACTCAAAGTGGGCGGCTGATTACTTCGCGGTCAATCCAGAGGAAGGCCAGCTGCGCTCTGAAGCAATCCTCTTTCCTGATCTGGACCCGCCGGCCCGCCGCGACCGTGAGATCTCAGCCGGTGTAGAAGGGTTCTTTTGGGGCCCTTCGGCGGTGAAGCTGGACGGCGAGGGCCGTCTCTACGTGGCTGACACGCTCCGCCACCGGTTACAAGTCTACCAAGTCAACTAAGGGCCAAACAACCGCTCATCCTGAGCTTGTCGAAGGACCTTTCCGCCTCAGTATGGTTCGTGGCAGAAAAGTGGTTCAACGTCCTCCTGCGGAAGAAGACCACGACCGAATCTCCGGACTGTTCGGTTTGCCTGGATTCCTGTCTTCGCAGGAATGACAAATCATCCCCAAATCCGCTCTTCTTGAGCTCGGACAGAATCGCGATGAAATCGGACCTGTCGAAGGGCCCATCAGTCGGTCGTAATTTATTTTGAGATAACCTTGGGACGCCTCGCTAACGACTAACCTTTCTTGCGGGACTGGTCCATGCGCGACCATGTATCCCGTAGCGCCACCGTCCGGTTGAACACCGGGGCTTCCGGCGTGGAATCGGGGTCGACGACGAAATAGCCCTGACGCAGAAACTGGAACCTCTCCCCCGGCTTTGCCTTGTCCAGACCCGGCTCCACCTTGGCCGACACCACCACCAGAGACTCCGAGTTCAGATTGTCCTTGAAGTCGCCTCCTTCCGGAACAACGTCGGGGTCTTCCTTGGCGAACAGGTGGTCGTAGATACGCACTTCGGCGTCCACGGCGTGGTCGACCGACACCCAATGGGAAGTGCCCCTAACCTTCCGGCCATCGACAGAAGTCCCGCCGTAGGTTTCCGGGTCGTAGGTGGCGCGCAACTCGATCACCTTTCCGGTGGTCTCGTCCTTCACTACTCCAGTACAGGTGATGTAGTAGGCGTCCTTTAATCGCACCTCGCGGCCCGGTGACAGACGGTAGAACTTGGGCGGAGGCTCTTCCCGGAAGTCGTCTTTCTCGATGTACACAGTCCGGGAGAACGGTATGCTTCTTTCACCCATACTCATGTCCTCAGGGTTGTTCACCGAGACGATCTTTTCGGACTTGCCCTCGGGGTAGTTCTCGATCACAACCTTGAGCGGGTCCAGCACAGACATCACCCTGGGCGATCTTTTATTCAAGTCCTCCCGCAAAGTGTATTCCAGCAGGGCCATATCTACGGTGTTGTCCCGCTTGGCCACGCCGATGCGGTCACAGAAATTACGTACGGCCTCGGGGGTGTAACCCCGGCGGCGCAATCCCGATATGGTGGGCATGCGCGGGTCGTCCCAGCCGTTGACATAGCCCTCTTCGACCAGTTGGATCAACCGGCGTTTGCTGAGCACCGTGTAGGTGAGGTTCAGCCGGGCAAACTCGATCTGCTGGGAGTGGTAAATCCCCAACTCGTCCAGGAACCAGTCATAGAGGGGACGATGGTCCTCGAACTCTAACGTACACACGGAGTGAGTGATGTTCTCGATGGAGTCGGACTGCCCGTGGGCGAAGTCGTACATCGGGTAGATAGGCCACTCATCCCCGGTCCGGTGGTGGGTCTCTTTTTGTATGCGGTAGAGTACCGGATCCCGGAGGTTCAGGTTGGGTGAGGCCATGTCTATCTTGGCCCGAAGCGTGTGAGTTCCTTCATCGGACTCGCCCGCCCGCATCTGCTGGAATAACCAGAGGTTCTCTTCGACAGAGCGGTCGCGGTAGGGGCTCTCCTTGCCGGGCTCAGCCAGGTTTCCCCGATATTCGCGTATCTCATCGCCGGTCAAGTCGCAGACGTACGCCTTGCCGTTCTCAATGAGTTGGGTGGCGTACTCATATAGCTGGCCGAAATAGTCTGAGGCGTAGAACAGGTTCTGGCCCCAGTCGAAGCCCAGCCAGCGGACGTCCTCTTGGATGGATTCGACGTACTCGACCTCTTCCTTGGAAGGGTTGGTGTCGTCGAACCGCAGGTTGCAGGCCCCGTCAAACTCCGCGGCGATGCCAAAATTCAGGCAGATGGACTTGGCGTGGCCGATGTGAAGGTACCCGTTGGGTTCCGGAGGGAAACGGGTGATCACGCGGCCGTCGAATTTACCAGACCTGTTGTCGTCGGCGATTATTCCGCGGACGAAGTCAACTGATGTTTCAGCCTGTGTCATTCTTATCTAATTCCTGTGTTTATAGCCCGTTAGTTGGCGGCGCCAAAGCGCTCAAGGGCGTTCTTTACGCGGCTCACGGTGCGGTCTTTACCCATGACTTCCATCATCTCAAACAGCGGCGGCGATACGGCCCGGCCGGTGGCGGCGACCCGCAGGACGCCAAAAAATTGGCGGCGAGACAAAGACAGTTTCTCGCCAGTGGCCGTCAGCATCTCTTCTAGTTTCTTGGGCGCGTAATCGTCGGCAGCGTCCAGGTCATCCAGGGCTGCCTTGAGGGCGGACAGAGTTGAATCCCGGTCCATGCCCTTCTGCACCAATGTTTCAGTGTCGAACCCTTCGTTAGCCTGGAAGAAGTACAAGGTGCTATCGGCAGACTCCTCCAAGCTCTTCATGCGTTCTTGGAGCAGGGGAGCAATCTGCCGCAGGTATTCTCGGTCCACGGGAAGCATGTCTTTGGGAAGGTCACGCTCCAAAAATGGGACCATCTCGCCGGCAAGTTGCTCGGGGGATAGCTCACGGATGTACATCCCGTTCATCCATTGCAGCTTGACCTGGTCGAAGATGGCCGACGATTTGGTGATCCGGTCCAGAGTGAAATTGTCGATCACGGTCTGGGACGTAACAACGTCGGTCTTGTCGTCCAGCGACCACCCCAGCAACACCATGAAATTGAGCAGAGCGTGGGGCAGTATCCCGGCATCCTTGTACTCGCCGATAGCTGTGGCGCCGTGACGTTTGGAAAGCTTGGTCCCGTCCATCCCCATGATCATCGGCAGGTGGGCGAACTGGGGCGGCTCGAAGCCCAGGGCTTCGAACAATTGCAGGTGGCGGGGCGTGCTAGGCAGCCATTCCTCGGCCCGCATCACGTGGCTGATCTCCATCAGATGGTCGTCGGCTACCACGGCCAGGTGGTAGGTGGGGAAGCCGTCGGACTTCAGGATTATGAAGTCGTTCTGCGTCTCGTTGCGCCACTCGACCTCTCCCCGGATCAGGTCGTTGACTCTGGTGACTCCCTCTTTGGGCATGGCGAACCGGACGACGTTCGATTCCTGTCCTCCACTCAATTCGACGATCTCTTCTGGGGTCAGGCCACGGCAGTTGCAGTCGGCACTGGCCGACACACGGCGGTCGCGTTGCCTTTCGTCATCGTTGGACGACGGTTTCTGGGCGCAGTAGCAGTGGTAGGCGTTGCCCTGGGAGACCAATCGCTCAGCAAGGTCGTGGTAGATATCCAGCCTTTCCGATTGGAAATAGGGGCCGAACGGTCCGCCGACTTCGGGGCCCTCGTCCCAATCGATATTCAGCCAGCGGAGGCCATCCAACATCGCCTCAATGGACCCTGGTACTAGACGCGCCTGGTCGGTATCTTCAACCCGGACGATGAATTTACCGCTGTGGTGGCGGGCAAAAAGCCAGTTGAAGAGGGCTGTCCGGATGTTGCCGATATGCGGCAATCCGGTAGGGCTGGGCGCGAACCGAACACGGATTTCTCCGGGCAATTTTACTCTCCAAGGGAATAATGATGGCCACCGACCCCACCGACC
>DCWQ01000041.1:49022-57157 GCA_002328185.1 Dehalococcoidia bacterium UBA2158 | reverse complement strand
CCACCGACCCCACCGACCATTGTAGCACGCACACCCGGTAATCTCGGGCTGCCAGGCACGATGGATATGGGGTGAATCCGAGGGTCGGCTGGCCACCCACCGTCATTTGGCGGTTGTTGGATCACTAATGCGGAGGCTCGCTCCCACCCTAACCCTCTCACGGAAGATGGGACAATTTCCGTCGTTCCGACCAATGCCGTGATATCGGATTGGGTCGGCCGGCGTATAAAAACCCGCTCATCCCAAGCCTGTCGAGGGACCCAACCCAGGTAAAACAAATCTGAATTGGCCCCGGCTAACCGCTGCGCAGGGTGTCCACAGCTAGGGCCAAGTCAGATGGCAGGCCGGTCTGGAACTCCAGAGGCTCCCCGGTGGCTGGGTGTTTGAAGCCCAATTGGAAGGCGTGGAGAAAGTGCCGCTCTACTAGAGGGCTCGCCTTCCCGTAGATGGTGTCGCCAACCAGCGGGTGGCCGATGTGGGCCATGTGTACCCTGATCTGGTGGGTGCGGCCGGTCTCCAGGTAAAGCTCCAGCAAGCTATGACCGGAGAACTGCTCCCGGACCTTGTAGCCGGTGCGAGCTTCTTTGCCGCCCACGACCACGGCCATGCGGGTCCTGCGGCGTGTGTGGCGTCCCACCGGGGCGTCGACCTTACCCTCAAGGGGTTTGGGGGTACCCTCGACCAAGGCCAGATAACCCTTGGTGACCTGCCGGGCCTTGATCTGGGATGATAGGTCGAGATGCGCCTGGTGGGTCTTGGCCACCATCATCAGCCCTGAAGTGTCCTTGTCCAAGCGGTGAACTATACCAGGCCTGATCTCCCCGCCGATGCCCTGGATGTCGGGGCACATGGCCAGCAGTGCGTTGACCAGGGTCTGGTCAGAGTGGCCCGGCCCCGGGTGAACGGCCAGGCCGGCGGGCTTGTCGACGACGACCAAGTTCTCATCTTGGTAGACAACGGTCACGGGTATGTCTTGGGCCACCAGGTTGGATTCTCTGGATGGGGGGACGGACAGCAAGACCAGGTCGCCGGCCCGCACCTTGTTGGAAGGTTTGGCCGGTCCGCCGTTGACCAACACTTGCCCATCGACGATCAACCGCCGCAGTTGGCTGCGGTTCAGTCCGGTGTCCTGCCCGGCCAAATATTGGTCGAGACGGGACTGGTCTTCCGTTACTCGAAATTCGTGATTCGCGGTCTCGGTGGTCAAAGCTTTTGGTCTCCGGTGAGTTCCTCCACCATGCGGTCCCCGAACAGAGGTTCACCGATGAGGCTCTCCCGCACGCCACAGGTAGAGCAACGCCAACCGCCGCCCATCAACGTGCGCATATCGCCGTCACAGACCGGGCACCAACCGTATCCACTCAGAACACTGCCATCTTTGTTGTCGCCTGGGTCGGCGATGATAAAGATGTACGCCAGGATGACCAGGCCTGTGATGATGGAAGCATCGGCCGCGTTAAAGATCGGCCAGGTGCCGACATCCACGAAGTCGGTTACGTGGCCCAAGCGCAGCCGGTCGATTAGGTTCCCCATCGCCCCGCCGATCTGCAGACCCAAGCTCAGCCGCAACAGGCCGGTGGGCACACGTTGGCTGCGGTAGATCATGATCAGGATGGCGATGCCCAGGAAAGAGACCAGGATCAGGGGCGTGTTCTGGTCTCTAAAGATGCCGAAGGCACTGCCGGTATTGAAGGTGTGGGTAAAGCGGAAGAAGCCGTCTGCAGGGAACGACTCTCGGAAACTAAGCTGATCCCGGACCAAGAATTTGCTGAACTGGTCAACGACGAAGATCAGAGACGCCAGTTGAATCAGGACAAAGTCCTTGTAGATGGGGATGCGGGGGGTATCGGCGCTCACGTATGGGTCTCCGGGTCCGCCTCGGAAAATGCCAAAGGTCGGATTACTTCAATCTCTCAGAAAAAAACCGGGCGACTTCCGGCACCAAACGGGCTTCCTGACCGTACCAAAAATGGTCCACGCCGTTGAATAGCTTGAACTCGGGGGCGTTATTGAAACTGGACAACTCCGCATCCAATTGGGTCGAGTCCACCAACCGGTCTCTGTCTCCTGTAACGATCAAAGCGGGGACTTTGGATTCTTTCAGGGCCGTCCCTTCGATGGCGCGGAAGGGCGGTGACACCAACGCGATGGCATCGGCTTCGGGGTACAGCTCGCTATGTCCCAAGATCACCGAAGTGCCGAAGGAATAACCGGTGAGACCGGTCTTGCCATTTGTGTCGGGCCAGGCCTTTATCAGGTCCAATGCACCCTGCACTTCTTGGGACTCTCTTTCACCCTCCGTGTGTTCGCCCTGACTGCTGCCCACGCCGCGGAAGTTGAACCGCAGAGTGACGAAACCTTCCTGGGCGAGCCCCAAAGCCAAGGCTAAGACCACATTGTTGTCCATGTTGCCGCCGTGAAGCGGGTGGGGATGGCAGATGACCACGCCCGGCCAAGGGCCAGTGCCATCGTCTGGTTGGGTCACAACCCCTTCAAAAGTTAGTCCATCTGCATCGAAGGAGACGGCGCTTTGTCGCAAGATAATTGCTCCTAGTTCAAGTATATCCATCTTAGGTAACCGCACGGCCTTTGGCAAGAATCTGGCCGGGTTTTGCCCGTTGTAGGCGCAATCCTGCTAGAATATCGCGTAGTCTTGACAGGCATATTGGGAGGGACTTTCAAATGGCATTGATCGACCTGCGTAGCGACACAGTCACCAAACCCACCGACGAGATGCGCCGGGCCATGGCCGAGGCCGAGGTGGGCGACGATGTTTACGGCGAAGACCCGTCCATCAATGAGTTACAGGAGCGGTCTGCCGCCTTGCTGGGGCACGAAGCGGGCCTGCTTACCTCCAGCGGCACCATGAGCAACCTCCTGGCTACCCTGACCTACTGCAACCATGGCGACGAGATCGTCATGGGCAACCAGGCCCACATGTTCTGGAACGAAGGCGGCGGACAGGCCGCCCTGGCCGGCGTTCAAACCAGACTGATCCCGCAGAGCACCAGCGGCGGCATCGACGCCGAGGACGTGGCCCGCAACATCCGGCCCGCCGGCAACCCGCACGTGGCCGCGACCAAGATCGTCTGCCTGGAGAACACCCAGAACCGATGCAGCGGCATGGTCATGACGCCCGCCGAAACCAAGGCTGTCTGCGATGTGGCCCATGGGTCCGGAGTGGCGGTGCACCTGGACGGCGCCCGCATCTTCAACGCCGCGGTGGCCCTGGAAGTACCGGTGTCGGAGCTGACCCGCGACGTAGATGACGCCAGTTTCTGCTTGTCCAAAGCCCTAAGCTGCCCGGTGGGTTCAGTGTTGGTTGGCTCCAAGGATTTCATCCAAGAAGCCACAAGGTGGCGCAAGATGGTCGGCGGAGGCACGCGCCAAGCCGGTATTCTGGCCGCCGCCGGACTGGTGGCCCTGGACACCATGGTTGACCGTCTGGCCGAAGACCATCAGAACGCCCGCCGATTGGCCGCGGGTCTGGCCAACATCAACGGTCTGACCGTTGACGCCGACAGCATCCAGACCAATATCGTCATCTTCGACATCGATGAGAAGGTTGGCGCGGCCACCGATTTCATCAAGGCGTTGAAAGACGCCGATGTGCTGGTCTCCTACCCCGGAGAGCGGTCCGTGCGCATGGTGACCCACCGGCATATCTCCGGCGACGATGTGGAAGAGGCGCTCTCCCACACCTCCCAAGTTGTCCGGGGAATGCAGGGATAGGGGCTGATCATGCCTGACTTGAACCTGGAACGCGGCCACACGGCAGTACTCATCGCCGACTTTTATGCCGAGATGATGAACTCCCTGCCTCATGCCACCGAGCGTGGCGTGGTCGATAAGGCTGCCGCGGTGCAGGCCGCAGCCCGAAAGGCCGGGGCAATGGTCTGCTACTGCGCCACCGTGTTCCGGCCGGGCTATCCGGAGATCGGGCAGCGGAACAAGACCTTCAGCCGGCGGAAGGCTTCGGGCCAGACCTCGGTCCCTGACCCCATGGACGTTATCCACCCCTCGGTCCGTCCAATCCAAGGCGAGGTGGTGGTGGGCAAGCACCGGGTGAACGCCCTTTACGGCACCGGCCTGGACGTGGCTTTAAGGTCGAACGACATCCACGACCTGGTGATCTTCGGCTATGCCACCAGCGGCGTGGTGCTATCCACCGTCCGCTACGGGGCCGATCTGGACTACAATCTGATCGTTGTCGAGGACTGCTGTGCCGACTCGGACGTCGAAGTCCACGAATTCCTGACCCAGCGCATCTTCCCGCGCCAGGCGGAAGTGACCGGCTCCGACGACGTAATCCGGGCCTTGGAGGCTATCTAAGTGGCCGACCTACCACCAGACGAGCGGTCTCGTACGCTACAATTGCGCACGTTTTATATCGCCTGCGCTGCCCTGGCCATATCTGCGGGGCACGTGGTCTACGCTTTCTTGCGGGACCACGTCTTTGATTAATCAAACCGTGGCAAATCTCTCGAAAAAACAGGAAACGACCTAAAGCGGCAGAGCTGGTGGGTTGCCTACTCCGCCTTTCGCCATTACCATGCTCTCAGATGCCCGGCCCGGATTGATAGGATAGGTCGAACTACGGGCGCATCGATAACGCATAGGGAGGTGCACAGGTTCTAGAACGCATTCTTTCTTGGTTTCGCCGCCCTACGGCGGAGATTGAAATCGAAACAACCGGCGGGTCGTCACGGCCCGGCGGCACAATAGACATCAAGGTGACGATACGGTCGAAAAAGGCGCTTAAGATCAAGTCCGGCCAGGTGGAATTGACCTGCACCGAACAGTGGTGGCAAAAAGAATCGCCCTATGACAGTGGGCAAGGAAGACTGGAAACCCACTCTGCTCTGAAACAACCGCTGGTCCAATCATTCATCGCCGACACCGAGATCGACGGATCCGAGCCCCTTGTCCGGTACGCCAGGTTCCGGTTACCCAACGAGGCCCCGCCCACGATCCACGGTTCCATCGCCCAGGTGTCATGGGCAGTCACGGGCCGGTTGGAGATGGAGTCCGGTGACTCGGTCACCAAGTCCCAGGAGATAACGGTGCTGACTATTCGTGTGGTCAACCCCGGCCGTAGCGCCGCGGATCTGACCGAAGAGGCAACCTTCTCCGGCTGCATCCTAGCCATGGTGCTGGTGAACGACGTTGTCGGCGCCGGCGGCTACCTGGAGGGTGAACTTCGGGCGCGGATGAACGTAACGGACCAGGCCAAGAATATCCGCATGGAACTGCACAGCTCGGAGAAAGCGGGTGACCGCGATGACGAGTCTGTCCGGGAGCGGGTGACCCTGGAAAGCGATGTTCAATTGACTTCAAAGCAGCCATACGTATGGGCCTTCAGCCTGCCGGTACCATCGCGGACCTTGCCCACGGTGCAGAACGGTCACACCACCGTCTCGTGGCGTCTCAAAGCCGTGGTGGAAACCAACAAGTCATCCGAGGCGTATCACATAGAGCGGGACGTCCAGATCTTCACGTCGACCTAGGCGTTGGAATCTTCTAGAGCTTGACCGCCTTCGTCGTCCGTCTTGCTGCCCCACCACTGTCTGAGCCGTTTTCCAATTTCTTGCTCCGCCCCTTCTTCGCTGGGCTGATAGTACCGCCTTCCTTTGAGTGACGGCGGTAGATACTCCTGCCCCTCGAAATTGCCCTCGTAGTCGTGGGAATACTTGTAATTCTTGCCGTACCCCATGTCCTTCATCATCCCGGTGACGGCATTGCGCAAGTGTATCGGCACCGGCTCGTTGGCCTGCTCACGCACGTCCCTCATGGCCTGATTCAGTGCCTCGTAGGCCGAGTTGCTCTTAGGCGCGGTGGCCAGGTAGACCGTCGCCTCCGCCAGGGGTATGCACCCCTCCGGCATGCCCAAGAAGTGCACCGCCTGCTGAGCTGACATGGCCACCGACAACGCCTGGGGTTCAGCCAGGCCGATGTCCTCGGAAGCCAGTATCACCAGGCGGCGGGCGATGAACAGCGGGTCTTCCCCCGATTCGATCATCTTGGCCAGCCAGTACAGGGCGCCGTCAGGCGACGACCCCCGGACAGACTTGATGAAGGCCGAGATGGTGTCGTAATGGCTCTCCCCCGATTTGTCGTACATCGGTGTGCGTCGTTGTAGGGCGTCGGCAATGGTCTCCAGGTCGATCAGCCGCTTGCCATCCGCGTCGGGAGTGAAGGCATAGGCCGCCGTCTCCAGGGCGTTCAGTGCGATGCGCGCATCGCCGTTGGCGATGTTCACCAAGTGGTCCAGGGCGTCTTCAACCAAGCTTGCATTCAATGGGCCCAGACCCCGTAAAGAGTCGGACAGAGCCCGGTTAACGATGTCTTTCATCTGGTCGGGCTCCAGACTCTGCAGAGAGAACACCCGGCAGCGTGAGAGCAGGGGGGCGATGACCTCGAATGACGGGTTTTCGGTGGTCGCGCCGATGAAGGTGATGGTGCCATCCTCCACGTGGGGGAGGATGACGTCTTGTTGGGCTTTGTTGAATCGGTGTATCTCGTCTACGAACAGGATCGTCGACTGCTGGTGCATGCCCTTGCGGTCTCGAGCTTCGGCCACGATGCGCCGCAGGTCGGCAACACCGGATGTGACGGCACTGACGGGCTGAAAGTCGGATTGTGTGGACGTGGCCACTAGCCGCGCCAGGGTAGTCTTCCCGGTGCCCGGCGGCCCCCATAGAATGATGGACGGCAGGCGCCCAGCGGCGATGGACTTCAGGAGCACGCGGTCTGGGTCGACGATCTGGTCCTGGCCCACGAACTCGTCGAAGGTACTGGGCCGCATCCGGTCGGCAAGTGGAGCGTCGCGCTCCGCCTGGGCCTTTCTGCCATGCTCAAACAACGACTCGGATGAGCTCATGGGGATTACCTCATAGCCGGGCTATTGGAACCGGGGCATGACCTCTTTTGCAAATAGCCTCATCGAACTCTCAACCTCGGCGTGCGGCAGCATACCTCCGATGTTGAACCAGCACATGAATTCCTGAGGCTCGTAAATCTCTTTGAGCTGCTCCAGCTTGGCGGACACCTGATCCGGCGTGCCCACGGCGGCAAACTCTTCCATCACTATATCGGCCGTCAGGCTATCGGCCCGGCTAGAACCCTTGCTCGCCCCGCGGGCCCGGCCGATGTCCCGAAGCGTCCCCAGGTAGTTGTCGATGGTCTTGGTGAACCCGGCCCTGGCTTCTTCCTCGGTGGCGGCCACGTGCATGGGCACGTTCACGTTGATCTTCACATTTGCGGCAGAGTGGCCGTTCTCGGCGAGTTCAGCCCGGTAAGACGCAAGCCCAGCCAGGGCGCCTTCCGTGGTCACGATGGTCGGCGCAACCAGGATACTGTGGCCCAGCGAACCGACGATGCCAAAGGTGTCTGGGCTGTTGGCGGCCACGTACACGGGCGGATGGGGCTGCTGTATCGGCCTAGGCGTCACCCCGAATCCGTGGGCCTGATAATACTTGCCGTCGTAGGTGAAATCTTCTTGATCCCACAACCCGAATATCAACTCGAGTCCCTCAATGAACCGTTCTCGACCCTCTTCCTGGTCGATGCCGTAGCCCTCAAAGTGGGTGGGCATTGAGCCCCGGCCCACGCCAAAGATGGCACGGCCGTTGGACAACACGTCCAGGGTCGCCACTTCCTCAGCGAGACGCATCGGTTGGTGCAACGGCACCAGGCTTATGGCGTTGCCGATTCGGATGCGTCTGGTGGTCTGGGCGATGGCCGACGCAATCATCAAGGGGGCCGACATCACCGAGAACCGTGGGTTGAAGTGCAGTTCCGCCAGCCAGGCGGCGTCGAAGCCTAGTTCGTCGGCCAGTTGGCATTGGGCGATAGTGTCCTGGATGCGGGCGGCGGGAGTTTGGTCTACCGCGCACGGAAGCTGGTAGAAAACGCCGAACTCCATAAATGTCTCCTAAAGTTGCTCTGAATGGGCACGGGTATTCTAATACAAAAGCCAGGGGCTGGGGATGGGCTGCGATCAGTGATTTCTGACAAGGCAACCTGCCGGCAAGCAAAGCTCCCATCCTAACTTTCCCCCATTGCGACGGGGGAAGGGACAATACGGGACCTAACCCTCTCCCACGCATGGGAGAGGGTTAGGTCCGACGAAGTCG
>DCWQ01000041.1:39442-48689 GCA_002328185.1 Dehalococcoidia bacterium UBA2158 | reverse complement strand
AGTCGGAGTTGAGGCGTTCGCCATCCGCCATCAACTACAGCGGAATATTCCCATGCTTCTTGGCCGGCAGGCTGTCGCGCTTGTTCTGCAACATCTCTAGGGCCTTGATGATCTGGACGCGGGTGTCGGCCGGGTCGATTACGTCGTCCAGGAACCCACGGCTGGCGGCGATGTAGGGTGTAGTGAACTGGTCCTGGTATTCCTTGATCAGTTCTTGGCGCTTCGCGTCCTGATCTTTGGCCTCGGTTATCTCGCTGCGGTAGATGATGTTAACCGCGCCCTCGGCCCCCATGACAGCGATCTCCGCTGAGGGCCATGCCAGGTTGATGTCCGAGCGCAGGTGCTTGCTACTCATGACGATGTAGGCGCCGCCGTAGGCCTTTCGGGTAATGACGGCGATTTTGGGCACCGTGGCTTCAGCGTAGGCAAAGATCAGCTTGGCGCCGTGGCGGATGATGCCGCCGTATTCCTGATCCACGCCAGGCATGAACCCCGGGACGTCCACCAAAGTCACGATGGGGATGTTGAAGCAGTCGCAGAACCGGATGAAGCGGGCTGACTTGGCTGACGCATCAATGTCCAGAACCCCGGCCAGATACTCTGGCTGATTGCCCACCAGGCCGATGGAGCGTCCATTCATGCGGCCAAACCCCACCACTACGTTGGGGGCGAAGTTCTGATGGACCTCCATAAACTCTTCATCATCGACGATCTTGTAGATGACCTCCCGCATGTCGTAGGGGCGGTTGGCGTCGTCGGGCACCAGATAGCGCAGGTCGGGTTCCCGGCGTGTGGCTGGGTCGTCGGTGGCTTCTTGCGGGGCGTCTTCAAGGTTGTTGCTGGGTAGGAAGCTCAGCAGGTGCCGCACCTCGTTGATGCATTCTTCTTCGGTCTCGTATACGAAATGGGCGACTCCGCTGCGGGTGGCGTGGATTGCCGCACCGCCGAGGCTCTCGTGGGTCACTTCTTCGCCGGTCACCGCCTTGATCACGTCGGGGCCGGTGATGTACATCTGGCCAGTGCCCCTGACCATGAAGACGAAATCGGTAATAGCCGGGGAGTAGACTGCGCCGCCGGCCGAGGGGCCGACGATGACAGAGATCTGGGGAATGACGCCGGAGTACATGGTGTTACGCAGGAATATGTCGCCGTAGGCAGCCAGGCTGGTCACGCCTTCCTGAATGCGGGCCCCGCCGGAGTCGTTCAACCCGACCACGGGACAGCCCGATTTCACTGCCAGGTCCAACATTTTGCAGATCTTCAGGCTGACGGCCTCGGAGAGCGAACCGCCCATCACTGTAAAGTCTTGGGCGAAGGCGAAGACCTGTCGGCCTTCTACCTGGCCATAGCCGGTGACAACGGCGTCGCCCAGAACCTGGCGGTCACCCAGGCCGAAGTCGGTGGCCCGGTGGGTGACGAAAGGATCCATTTCTTCGAAGGTGCCCTCGTCCATCAGTAGGTTCAAACGCTCGCGGGCGGTCAGCTTGCCCCTGCTGTGTTGCTGGTCTATCCGGTCCTGGCCACCGCCCTTCTGGGACTCTTGGCGCATGGCGTTCAGGGAATCGATCTTCTCGTCGATCTGGCGTTTTTCCGCAGTCACAGCCCCTCCCGCCGGGTCCGAATATCGCAGAGCGAATCTCAAGGCAATCCAACAGAGATCTCGCTGTATGTTGTGTCTGGTCGAGCCTGGTTAATCGTAGCAGACCCGCCGATTGAGGAGCAAGGAGTCTGAGCACGGCCCACAGTGATAAAATGAGGCCATTCATAGGCGTCTATCCCCTCAATCAAGCCGGAGATTCCAGTCCATGCCCAAAGTCCAGACACCCCTCACCGGACTGACCGTGGCCAACGATGAAACGTTGGTCTGGGGCGTCCGCACCTACGTGATGGGCGTCATCAATGTGACCCCTGACTCATTCTCAGGCGACGGGCTGGCCGGCGATGTCTCCGCGCTGGTGGAACAGGCACTGCGGTTTCAAGGAGAGAGGGCTGACATCTTGGACATCGGCGCAGAGTCGACCCGCCCGGGCCATGATAAAGTCTCCTTGGATGAAGAGTTGGCAAGACTCATGCCGGCATTGGAAGCCGTGGCCGGTGAAGTTAGCCTGCCCATCAGCGTGGACACCTACAAGGCTGAGGTGGCCCGGCTCGCTGTCGACGCGGGGGCAACTATCATCAACGACATCTGGGGCCTGAAAGCCGAGCCCGAGTTGGCGAAAGTCGCGGCAGAATCCGGGGCCGGTCTGGTCCTGATGCACAACCAGAAGGGCACACGATATACAGACTTGGTTCCGGACGTGGTAGCTAGCCTACAGACCAGCGTCAAGACTGCCATAGAAGCCGGAGTGCCCCAAGAAAACATCATCATCGACCCCGGCATTGGCTTCGGGAAGACCCCAGACCAGAACCTGGCAGTCCTGGCCGGGCTGCCCGCTCTCAAGGTGGTTGGCTGTCCCATTCTGGTCGGCACCTCCCGCAAGTCCACTTTGGGACGATTGCTGGACCTGCCAGCCGACCAGCGGATCGAGGCCACGGCGGCCACTGTGTCTCTGGCCATCGCCGGCGGCACGGACCTGGTACGGGTGCACGACGTCAAGGAGATGGCGCGGGTCTGCCGGGTCACTGACGCCGTGGTGCGCGGTTGGCGGCCCCAGGGTTGGAAAGCCTCTTGAACGGCTACCTAGGATTCGGCGCCAACCTGGGCGACCGCAAAAAAAACCTGGCCGATGCCATCAATGCCCTGAACGCCCGGCCTGACCTGGCTGTGCTGCGAACATCAGGCGTCTACGAGACCGAACCGTGGGGTCTGACCGATCAACCCAAGTTTCTTAATATCGTGGCCGAGATCGCCACGTCCATCCCACCCGCCGAACTACTGGAGCGGGTCAAGAAGTTGGAACTAGACATGGGACGGGAAGACGGACCCCGCATGGGCCCCCGGCTGATCGATATAGACATCCTGCTGTTGGAAGACCTGGTGGTAGATGAACCGGACCTGATCGTCCCCCATGCCAGCCTGCATCTGAGGGCCTTTGTGCTGGTGCCGTTGGCCGAGTTGGCCCCGGAATCGGTGCACCCGGCCCTGGGAGTTACCGTCCGCCATCTGGCCGAGCAGGTGGACGGTTTGGAGGGCGTGATACCGCTGATACAATCCTAAGTAGGCTTTTTCGTGCCTGGAAGGCATTAGCAGTCGTCGCGCCCGGTTGACAATTCGGCTCGTCTGACGCATGATTTTGAATTGGGAGTCTCTCACTTCCACAGCCTATAAATGTCGGTATACATTCGCGCCGCTGGCACATCGTGGCGACGCCAGTTAAAAGAACGAGGAGACGGCCATGGCGGACAAGCAACTAACATTTGATGAGGACGCCCGCGCCAGCTTGATGCGTGGCGTGGATGAACTTAAACGAGTCGTCGGGTTGACCCTGGGCCCCAGCGGCCGCAACGTGCTGCTCAGCCGCATGTTCGGTCTGCCCATAGTCTGCAGCGACGGTGTCACCGTGGCCAAAGAGGTCGAGCTCCCTGAGCCCTATGAGAACCTGGGCGCCCAACTGGTCAAAGAGGCCGCCTCCAAGACCAACGACGCGGTTGGCGACGGCACCACCACCTCGGTGGTCCTGGCTCAGTCCATCGTACGCAACGGCTTCATGAACGTGGCCTCCGGCGCCAACGGCATCGGGATCCGGGACGGTGTGGACATGGCCGTGGACGCCGTGGTCGCAGAGTTAAAGACCATGGCCATCCCAGTGGAAGACCGGGCCCGTGTTGCCCGTGTGGCCGCCCTGTCCGCCCACGAAGAACCCATCGCCGAACTGCTGGCCGACGCGCTCGACAAGGTGGGCCGGGACGGCGTGGTTACTATTGAAGAATCAAAATCCCTACTGGACGAGCTGGAATTCGTGGAGGGAGTCCGGGTCGACCGAGGCTACCTCTCTCCCCATTTCATCAGCGACACCCAACGCATGGAAGTCGCCATCGACAATCCGATGTTCCTAATCACCGACCAGAAGGTCAGCGCCCCCAACGACGTTATCGGAATCATGGAGAAGCTGCTCCAGGCCAACAGCCGCTCCCTGGTGATTATCGCCGAGGACGTTGACGGCGAAGCCCTGTCAACCTTGGTGGTCAACAAACTCCGCGGCACCATCGACTGCGTGGCCATCAAGGCCCCGGGTTTCGGAGAGCGCCGCAAGGCCCTGTTAGAAGATATCGCCATCGTCACCGGCGGCACCGTCATCAGCGCCGACCGGGGACTGAAGGTCGAGGAAGCCGAGATCGAGATGCTGGGCTCCGCCCGGCGCTTGGTCGCCACCAAGGACGAGTCCACGATCGTAGAGGGCCGGGGCGACGACAACGCAATCAAGGAACGCCTCGACCAACTACGGGTTCAGATAGAAGAGACCAGCTCCGACTACGACCGCGAGAAACTTCAGGAGCGCATGGCCGCCCTGGTGGGCGGTGTAGCAGTTCTCAAGATCGGCGGCGCCACCGAGCCCGAGATTAACGAGCGCAAATCCAGGGCTGAAGACGCCCTTTCCGCCACTAGGGCCGCCATCGAAGAAGGCATCGTGCCCGGCGGCGGAGTTGCCTTGGTGCGGGCCGGACACGTGTTAAACGACCTAGTAAAGACCCTTGAAGGCGACCAGGCCCTGGGTGTTCGGATGGTCAGGGACTCTCTTAGCGCGCCACTGATGCTCATCTCGGACAACGCTGGCCACGAGGGCCAGGTGGTCTTGGACGCCGTGCGGAACGGAGAAGCTGACTGGGGCTTCGACGCCGACAAAGGCGAATACTGCAATCTGATAGAAGCCGGGATAATCGACCCGGTGAAAGTCACCAGGTCGGCCCTGGAGAACGCAGGGAGCATCGCCGGCATGATGATGACCACCCAGGCAATCATCACCGAGATTCCCAAGTTCGTTCCCCTACCTCAGGACATCCAGGACTTCATGCACGATTAACGCATCAGAGCAGCTCAGACCAGGCAACTAACGGCCCGGATCAGCCACCCATCGAAAATGTGACTGTCCGGGCCTGATTTTTACCCAGTCCGTTTTTTGGATATAAAGATGCCGGGTACACCTCTCGACCGCGATTCCATCGGCCACTTGATCGAAGGCTCTCCACCGTTGGTGGAGCACTTCTTGTCCCTTGAGGCCCAATTACAGCCCAACGGGTTCGACATGACGGTGCGCGACGTCGCCCGGATGGCTACCCCGGGAGCGGTGGGAGCCGAGGACGCCGACCGCGTGCTCTCAGAGACTGAGCCATTGGAGTTCGGGCCCGACGGCTGGCTGCAGCTCGAGCCTGGTCCTTTCTTAGTGACTTTCAACGAGGTGGTCAACCTACCCCTGGATGTCATGGCTTTGGGGCGCCCCCGTTCTAGTCTGCTACGTAGCGGCGCTGGGGTCCACACCGCAATCTGGGACGCCGGGTACCACGGACGCTCCCAAGCCCTGCTGGTGGTCTACCACCCACAGGGATACCGGATGCAGCAAGGCGCCCGCGTGATGCAGTTGGTCTTCTTCCGCATGGAAACTGCCACCAGCCAAGGCTACCAAGGCCACTTCCAGTCCGAAAACTTATAATTTTAGCGGAAGAGCCGCCTTAACTTTCATTTGTTCTGCGCTTCAACCGGCATTTTTCATCCGACTCACGCGAGCCACAGTAGGCGAGTCTACCTCCCGCATCTGTCATTCTGACCTTGCCGCAGCAGCGAAGAATCTGCCAAGCAACTTGGGCTCACCGAGCAACTGCGCCAGTGCATTAGTTGCTTAGCAAAACCCTGGTAGATCCTTCGCTTCACTCAGGATGACAGATGCGGGGGATGCTCTCCGCCAGATATTGTCAACCCGAAGACCCAGGACCGGTAGTGATAAACTTCACCGCAAGCGATGCTAGACTTGAAAAGACAGATCACCGAATACGCCATGCAGTGCGGTTTCGACCTGGTGCGGATCACCCGGGCCGGTGAGTTCGCCCAAGACCGGGATGTCGCACTGACGCGCATCAAATCCGGGCAGATGGATGGCCTGCCCTGGTACACCGAGTCCCGTGTCCGACGCGGCGCAGACCCGCAGACGCTGCTCCCGGGCGCACGCTCGATCATCTGCCTGGGTCTCAGTTACCTTGACGATGAAACGCCAACCGCATCTGGCGGCAAGGTGGCCCGTTACGCCAGCGTGAAAAACTACCACCGCGCCATGAAGCGGCGGATGAAAGCACTGGTACGCGGTCTGGAAGAGCGCCTGGAATCTTCAATCAAGGCCAAATGGTACGTCGACGACGGCCCGATGTTGGACCGCGCGGCGGCGGCCCGGTCAGGGTTGGGCTGGTTCGGCAAAAGCACCAACATCCTCACACCGTCCCACGGCTCCTGGGTCCTATTGGGGCAGGTGATCACCGACCTCGACCTGGAGCCAGACCCGGCGTTGCAGAAAGCCTGTGGCGCCTGCGTCCGTTGCATCGACGACTGCCCGACCAGCGCCATCATCGCTCCATTCATCTTGGACAACGCCCGCTGCATCTCCTACCAGACCATCGAGAACCGGGGAGTTATCCCCCTGGATATGCGGCCGCTCATCGGGGACTGGGTCTTCGGCTGCGACATCTGCCAGGACGTATGCCCGGTCAACCGCAAAGCCGAAAAACCACTGCAGCCGATAGAGAAGGCGGGGGCCGTAGGCCCTTCCGGCAAGCTGGACCTGGCGGAATTGCTTGCACTGTCAGAGGAGGAATTTCGAGCCCGGTTCCAAGGCACGTCCATCATGCGGGCCAAGCGAGTTGACATGCAGAAGAATGCGTGCGTGGCCCTGGGGAACAATCGAGACACAGCGGGTGTGCCGGCGCTGGTTTCAGCCCTCAAGAACGCCGAACCGCTGGTGCGCGGTCACGCTGCTTGGGCTCTGGGTCAGATGGCAACAACTCAAGCTATCAAGGGCTTGGAACAGTCAACCGAGTCCGATCCTTACGTACTGGAAGAGATTGCGGCGGCGATCAAGGAATCCCGCCGCAAGCCGTCACAAGCGAGTTCGTTGGCTAGGTAGACTGGACCGGTTGGCCGGGCTGAGCTTGTTGGCCCTGTTGGTCTGGCTGGGCCTGATCATCCTGAGGTTGCCGGTTTCTCCGTCCTCCGGAACGCCGGCGGCGGCCATTATTGGCGGACGGTGTGAAGTCGGCTGGAACGTAGCCCTTCCCGAAGTGGAGTTTCTTCATCTCCTCTTCGATTAGCGTGAAGTCGTTCTTAGGCAGCAGATGGAGGTTCCCCTGAAAAGCCATGTACCAGTCTTCAGGGTTCCACCGTTTCACGTATTCCAGGCGCGGGGCCAGAATATTGGCGTCGATGAACTGCTCGTCCTTCAGGATCACGCCGGGTTGCAGCCTGATGTGGTAGGGAAAACCCGTGCTGCCTTCGTTGACCCAGATCGGCTTCTCATCTTCATAGAATGAAGACATGGCTGTGGCTGTGGCGGCAAACCGGCGAAGATGGGAGATATATAAGAGCACCCGGTCGCCTTCGGTGATTCTCTGCACCTTGCGGCGGTGCTGGGCTTTTAAACCTAGAAGCGTGAACCCCCGGTCTTGAGTGATCCGGAAGTTCTCTTCGTTATTTATCATCATCCAGAAATTACTGGGCATATGCACCTCAAAACGCCGGATAGCCACTTAAGATGGGCCATCTGGCCGTCCGAAACTATTCTATCATGATAAAGACTATCATTGTATCTATTTGAGCTCGTGATATTAGGGTCTCCGGAGAATCAGCGCCGCTTCAGCGATGTTGTGCTGTGCCGAGCGGTGTTGTAGTATCAGTCGTGCCTCAGCACGCCTGGCTTAATAGACGCAACAAACGAGGATTATCAGATGACCATAGGACAGCGGGATATCGCCATTGTCGGAGTCGCCGAATCGGACGTCATGGGCACCGTCCCGAATAAGTCTTCTCTACAACACCACGCGGAAGCGGGCCACAATGCCCTGGCGGATGCCGGTCTTTCCAAGAACGACGTTGACGGCCTCCTCACCGCTGGGGGCTCCACGCTGGTGACGGCGGAGTACATGGGCATCCACCCGACATTCACCGACAGCACCACCGTCGGCGGGTCGTCTTTCGTGATTCACGTAGCCCACGCCATGGCCGCCATCCGGGCCGGATACTGCGAGGTGGCGTTGATCACCCACGGACAGGCCGGCCGCTCGGCCAGGGCCCGGTTCCCCGGCGACGGCAACCTACCGGTCACTCAGTACGAAATGCCCTACGGAATCATCGGCGCGCCGATCAACTACTCCTTGGCTTGCGCGCGGTACATGCACCTGTTCGGCGAAGAAAAAACCCGCCAGGGCATGGCCGAGATCGCCGTGGCCACCCGAAAATGGGCCAACCTCAACCCTGTGGCCATGATGCACGAAACCACCATGAGTTTCGACGAGTACCACGACTCCCGCTGGGTTTCCTGGCCTTTCCATCTGTTCGACTGCTGTCTGGTCACCGACTCCGGCGCGGCCATCATCGTGACCACCGCCGAGCGGGCCAAGAGCCTCAAGAAAGCGCCGGTCTGGGTGCTAGGTGCCGGGGAAGGGCACGACCATAACATGGTCAGTCAGATGCCCGATTACACGTCCACATGGGCCCGACGGTCTGGCCCTCTATCCATGCAGCAGGCCGGCATCACCCGCGACGACCTAGACCTGACGATGATCTATGACTCCTTCACTTACACGGTGATGGTGACCCTCGAGAGCATGGGGTTCTGCGCACCGGGCGAGGCCGCGGACTTCGTTGCTAACCAACGTACTGCTCCCGGCGGCGATTTCGCGCTTAACACCAGCGGCGGCGGCCTATCATACACCCATCCCGGCATGTACGGCAGCTTCCTATTGGTTGAGGCGGTCCGGCAACTGCGGGGCGAGGCGGGAGACCGTCAGGTGAAGAGCAAACGGGACCCCAGCCGAAACGCCAAGATATCGGTGGTCAACGGCACCGGCGGCTCCCTATCGTCTACGGGAACGGTGGTGCTGGCTGTCGATTAAGCCATTCGTGGAACCGTGGTCCCGGCGACAGGCTAGGCTATTCGATGGTTTGCTGATGAGGTTTTATTACCAACATATCGGCGCCGCAACGGCTACTGGCGTGGGCTTATTCTTCTCTAATCCGTCGCCGAGCCTGCCCGAATTGCCGCCGCCCCAGCAGTAGGCAGGGCCAGTGGCGGTGACACCGCAAACGTGGAACCGGCCCGCGCTCACCGAG
>DCWQ01000041.1:35369-39130 GCA_002328185.1 Dehalococcoidia bacterium UBA2158 | reverse complement strand
CCCGCGCTCACCGAGGCGAACTTGAGGGGCGTTCCGGACGGCGATGCCGTGGGAGAGATGCCCGGCGTCGTTGCCGTGAGCAACACCTTGGGAGGAGCGGAGCCATCCCCGGTTACCGTCAATGTGTAGTTATTGATATACGGATCACCATCATGAAGTAGGTATCGCTCTTCGGCGCGTCTCATGTAAACGTGGAAACGCGGTCGCCGCCAGGTTCAGCATTCCTTGCCAAGACTTCCGATTCGCTGTCGGTGATAGATATCGCCTATCTGCTCAAGCTGTCAGAGATGTCGGCAATATAGGTGGTCCCCTCTTCCAACTGCACCGTGTAAAAGTGAAGGCCCGGGTAAAGGATGGAGAACCTCGACTCCACTGGTACGCCCAATCTTATGGCCACGGCGTCGTCGCGGGTAAGTCCGGGTTTGGGGCAAGGTGTTGATGTTGGCGCAATGGTTGGCTGTAACGTGGGGCTTGGGCCTGGCCTGGCTGTGACGTTGGGCGAATCTCCAGCGATTGGAGAATCGCTGCTATCAGTTACCGCACAGGCAGATGCCACTAGAGAGGCGACTGCTAAGATGCCAACGATCAAAAAGGGGCGCAATGCGGGTAGCTGGAACCTATACCTATCACCAGTCGAAAGTGACTTACGAGAATTTCTGAACAACTTACGCAGTATCCGATGGGATTTGCAGTCGTTAAAGGCATGGTATTTCTTGGGGAGGCGTTTACGACAAATTAACTCTGGAAGCTCTGTTCCTCTATCGTGAATTTACTCCCAGTAACGAAGCTGTTCGGTTCATCGGATTTTTTTGTATTAATTTTAAATTAATACAAAAAAATAGTGTTTTCCCGTTTATGTTCAATCAATCAACCTCCGAGCAGCCTGTGCTAGGGTGACCACATCACTGGGTTGGCGTCTCTGATGCCTTCTCATCATCATGTCCCGCCGATGGCGAAAGGATTATTATTTCATGGACCGCACTATTTCTTCTTTTCTTCAGCACCTCATCGTCGAAAAGGGCTTCTCCCGCAACACGTCGGACGCTTACCGCAACGACCTCGGCCAATTCTGGGATTTCCTCCAGGGCCATTCCAACGGCTATGCCAACGGTAACGATAGTGGGAATGGTAATGGCGACGGTAATGGTAATGGAAACGGCCAGAGCAATGGCAACAACGTCTGGGCCGCAGTAGATATCAACATCCTCAACAGGTACATCGAGGACCTGAGGGTTCGCAAGGGTTACCGCGACACCACCACCGCCCGGAAAGTCGCCTCCATCAAGTCATTCTTCAGCTTCCTGTCGGAGAACAGCATCATCACTAAAGACCCGACGGAATCCCTGGGCTCTCCCCGGGTCGGCCGCACATTGCCCAAGTTCCTTCCCGAAGAGGAAGTGACCAAACTCCTGGACACGGCCTACAAGTCGGGGAGCAATGAGGGGCAACGCGACGCCGTGATCATGGAATTGCTCTATGCCACCGGCCTGCGGGTCGGCGAGCTCGTATCGCTCAACAACCAGGACGTTGACCTGTCTGAGTCCTATATCCGCTGCATGGGCAAGGGCTCCAAAGAGCGCATCGTACATCTGTACCCCAAGGCCCTGGAAGAACTAAGGCGTTATTTGAAGACCGCCCGGATCGCGCTCCTGGGACACCGCCGCACCGAGCCGTCTTTGTTCGTCAACCACCGTGGCGAGCGGCTCACCCGCCAGTGGGTCTGGACCATCCTGAAGACTTACGCACATAAGGCAGGTATCGAGCAGAACATCACTCCCCACACCCTGCGGCACAGCTTTGCCACACACCTGCTTCAGAATGGAGCTTCTCTCCGGCACGTGCAGGAACTGTTGGGCCACTCCAGCATTTCCACCACCCAGGTGTACACCCACTTGACCAACGGCTACGTGCAGAAGGAGTACGCCAAGAGTCACCCTAGGGCCTGATCACAAGCCCACAGCCCAAACGTCCATAATTGGATAACAAAGGGCAGTCTCGCGCGGAGAGAGCGGCACATAAGCTGGTAACTCCGTGTCTGCGGACTGCCCTTTCTTGAGGATAACTGCTATAGTTGATTGGCTGGTGAGAGACTAACTATTGGCCTCCGCCGGCCTGAGTTTAGATAATTATTACCCTCCTCAGGAGGCACCTGCTCATGGCTGGTAAATCTCGCCGAACTGCGTCCCGGCAGTCGCAACTCAAGCGAAAGAAGAATACCAAGGGACCGAGTGGCATACCCTCCGGCCGAAGGGTGGCAACTCCGGTCGACGAAAATGAGCCCGTTGCTGTACCCGCCGGCGTCGAACAAGATGAATTCGACGCTGAAGCGATGGAGGAGGCTGAAGCCGCTGTCGCACCCCGGCCGTCGCGTCCCTCTCCGGTAGCCCGAACTCCTCGTGGCGAATTCGCGGGTCAGGGCCGTCTCAGGGGCGAGCGTCCGGCTGCTTATCTCTACGTCGGGGCCGAATTCAGGCGCATATCGGTTCTTGCCAGCGCGATGATCGGCGCCCTGGTAGTCCTGGGAATAGTCCTCTAAACGACATGACTCTACCGCTGGTGGAACAGCGATTGCGAGCGACCCCCGAAAGTCCCGGCGTCTACTTGATGAAGGACCCTCGGGGCACAGTGCTGTACGTCGGCAAGGCCAGCGTCCTCCGCAACCGCCTCAAGCAATACTTCGGCTCGCCCACCAACCTGCCCAACAAGATCCGGCGCATGCTTGGGCATCTCCACGATTTCGAGTACATCGTTACCGACTCCCCGGCCGAGGCTCTGATCCTGGAGAACACACTAATCAAGCGGTACAAACCCCGCTACAACGCCAGGCTGAAAGACGACAAGACCTATCCCTACCTCAAGATTGACCTGAACGAGGAATTCCCCCGGGTCTACATCACCCGGCGTGTGAACAACAAAGACGGGGCCCGGTACTTCGGTCCGTTCGCCACTTCCGGCACCGTGCGCAAGACCATGGACCTGGTCAAACGACTTTTCCCTTACCGATCCTGCACCAAGAGGATCACCGGCAACGACGCTCGTCCTTGCCTCGAGTATTACATCAACCGCTGTGTGGCCCCCTGCACCGGTGTCGCCAGCAAAGAGGACTACGCCAAGGTCATCGGCCAGGTGGTCATGTTCATGGACGGCGATACCGGGGCCGTCACCGACGACCTCAGAACCAACATGGACCAAGCATCTAAGGACTTGGAGTTCGAACGCGCCGCGGTCCTCCGGGACCGGATCAAGGCCGTCGACAAGGTGGCCGAAGAGCAGCGGATCAAGGTCGACTCCAACCCCATCAGCGACATGGACGTGATCGCTCTGGCCCAGGGCAGCAACGAATCCTGGGTAGAAGTGTTCTTCATCCGGAAGGGCAAGTTGGTCGGCCGGGACCACTTCTTCATGGAGGGTACTGAGGACGACACCGAGGAATTGGTGCTGGGGCAATTCGTCAAGCAGTTCTACCAAACGGCGGCCCTCGTGGTGCCGCCCAGGATAGTTGTCCAGCACATGCCGGAGGATGAGGAAACCATCACCGAGTGGCTGCGGGAGGTCCGTGGCGGGGCGGTGCATCTGGTTTGTCCGCAGCGCGGAATCCACAAGCAGTTGGTGCAGACCGTGGCCGACAACGCCCGCCAGGGCCTGGCCCAGCACCGTATCACCTGGATGGGCAACACGGACATCATCCAGCAGGCCACCGCTGACCTGGAAGAGGAATTGAGTCTGCCTCTGCCCCTGCGCCGCATGGAATGCTACGACAT
>DCWQ01000041.1:13347-35041 GCA_002328185.1 Dehalococcoidia bacterium UBA2158 | reverse complement strand
TCCCACATCCAGGGCAGCAACACCGTGGCCAGCATGGTTGTCTTCGAGGACGGCAAGCCCAAGCCCGCCCATTATCGCCGGTTCAAGATGAAGACGGTGGAAGGCGTCGATGACTTTGAGAGCATGCGAGAGGTCCTTCGCCGCCGGTTCAAGCGCCTGGCCGCGGCAAGGGCTGCGGAGCAACGCGGCGCGGGCGAAGGACTGGGGGTCGACAGCTTCGGCGTGATTCCCGATCTGGTTCTGATCGACGGCGGTAAAGGTCAGCTATCGGCGGCCTTGGAAGTGTTCTTGGAGTTGGGTCTGGACGATGTTCCCCTGGCGTCTTTGGCCAAGGAGAATGAAGAGCTTTTCGTCCCTCATACTCCTGAGCCCATCGTTCTGCCCAGGGACTCCCAGGCCCTCTACCTTGTCCAGCGGATCCGCGACGAGGCTCACCGGTTCGCCATCACCTACCACCGGAACCTGCGCAGTAAGAGCAGCCTGAAGTCGCCCCTAGACAACGTCACTGGCATCGGGCCAAAGCGCAAGCGGATGCTCATGCGCCGGTTCGGTACTTTGAAGGGTATCAAAGAGGCGCCGGTGGACGACCTGGCGTCGGTCCCCGGCATGACCCGGTCTCTGGCGATCAGGCTTAAACAAACCATCTAGTTTTCCGTCTGGTTCTGTGTGGTACACGCCTGTCCACGCCTGAGTTATCCTTCAATCTACACTTCTACCGTGTACCTGGTTTGCCTTTGGTCAGGCCCTGCGGTACGATGGGTACCCATCCGATGCAATAGGTATCCCTTTACCTGCAGCTTAAGTGTAAACATGGTTAAAGTCTCCATATCGCTGCCCAACAATGCGCAGATCACCTTCGAGTCTGAAGAGGCGGAAGTACTCCACGAGATTGTGAGCATGGCCTTGCATGACCTGCCACGTGACCTGATGCAGTCCCCTTCTATTGGAGTAGCCGGCGATACGGCTGGTAGCGCTACGGAAAAAAGTACGGGCGTCGCAGCGACGGCGTTGGCCGCCGCCACCATGACGGCAGAACCTGCCTCGCCCGCGGTACCCGTTTCCCCGCCAGCCGCTACCCCAAGGCAAGTAACTGCCAAAAGTAACGACGGCGCCGGAACCGGAACCGCCGAGATGCCCCCCGCATTTTCTTCCAAAACTGGCCAGGCCAGTTTTACCAGTTTCTGCCAGGAAGCAGCCCCCCTGGGCGACATGCGCCGGGTGGTGGTGGCCACAGAGGGCGCTAGCCGCCAGTTCGCTGTCGATGGTGTAAACGCCGAAGAACTGGGCTGGCTCTTCGACCTGGCCGGGTGGCGTAAGCCGGGCAATTTCACCCAGACCCTCCGCAACGCCGCACGGTCCAAGTTCGGTTGGCTGGAACGCATCCCAGGCCGCTCCGGGCGTTACGCCGCAACCCCCCTGGGCCTCTCAAAAACCCTCTCCGCCGTCTAGCGGTACAGCTGCGTTTTCTTCTGGTTTACCCTCTCTGGATTTCGCCTTGGGAATCGAAAGTTTTTCCGACATCATGCCCGGTGGATTCCGTATAATAGCTGACGGCAATGCCCTGTGAGGAGAACACTTAGTACTGGATGGAAATACTAACAACCGCGCCCAAGAGGGCAATGGCAATCACGCCACATCCCGACGACTGCGAGGGCGGATGCGGCGGAACTCTATCAAAATGGATCAAGGAATTTGGGACCGTGGCTTCGGTGGTGATGTGCACCAACGGCAACAAAGGCACCGGCGACCGGGAGATGACATCGGAGCGGCTGGCCGCCACAAGAGTAGTGGAACAGCACGACGCTTCTGACATCGTTGGTGTAACTGACGTTGTATTCCTGGCCCATCCGGACGGCGGGCTTGAGGACACCAAATTGTTCCGCAGTCAGGTTACGCGAGAGATACGCCGGTTCAAACCGGACCTGATCTTGGCCGTCGACCCCTACCGCAGCACCTCTCACACCCACCGCGACCACCGCAAGAGCGGCCAGGCCGCCATAGACGCAGCGTTCACCTATGCCTGGAGCTACCAGCACTTTCCGGAGCAGATAACCGAGGAAGGACTGGAGCCGCACCGAGTCGAGCAAGCGCTCCTCTGGGGTGGGGAAGACCCGGACGTATTCGTCGACATCGGGACCTACCTGGATGTGAAAGTCGACTCCCTGGGCGCCCACGCCAGCCAGATGTCATCGGACAGGGAAGTGCGGCTGGAACGGGTCACCAACAACTCGGGCCGCCACAAAAAGGCCACTGGCCTGGACCACGCCGAGGCTTTCCGGCGCATAACCTTCAACTTGGGCTCGCTGGAGTGGCAACTGCTGCACCGGTAGCGGTTGGTTGGGATCCTAGGGTCTTTGCATCGCATCCTATTCGCATACGACACTGGGAGCTAAGCGCCATGGCTATCACCCTACGCCCTGGAACGGCCGCAGATGCCGAACAATGCGGACAGATCATCTTCGAGGCATTCGGAGCCATTCCATACCAGCACAATTTTCCGACCGACTTTCCAGTGCCGGTGAGTCTTGTCATGGACAACGCAGATCCAGTTTCGACCAACACCAATGCATCTCCATTTATCTACACCTTCGGCATCGATTTCACCTTAACGATAAACAACACAGGGGCAGATACGATCGAACTCCATGACATCGAAAATCTACTGCCACCAGGATTTTCAACCCTATTGATTGATCCTTCCGGTGACATAATCGACGGTCTAAAGAGCGGCACTCCTGAATGGGGGAATCGGTCAGCCGCTTTAATTATGAATGGGACTGGAATCCAAAGCTCTTTATCAACGCCGATACATCCCAGACCATCAAGTATTCGACCGTGGCAGCCGTCACCAACGGGACCTACTGGTCAGATGTGATAGAGGACGTCCACCAGACCAAGATCAAAGATAACTACACATGGTCAACCGCTTTTCTATTTGTCAAAGATATATTCGACGTATCTGTTACCGACGATGAAGGCAACGAATTACCGGTTGCTCTACAGGTCTGGGTCGGCGACCAGAGCGGCCTGATCAATAGCTGTCCAAATCCTTAGCCGAGGTTCTGGTCTAGTGGTCGCCAGAACGCGCTTTGTTTGACTGATACGTTCCTGTTTTTATTCGTCTTTTCCATCGTCACGTTGAATCACGTGCCCGTCGTTCATGGCCACTTTAGCCTGGGATCGAAGACTGGTCGGAAATGAAACTAGGCCCGTCCAAGCGCCCCTAACTCGTTAGCCCCGTCTCTCCCCTAGTGAAAGCCATTCCCTGGGAACGCATCATTGACGTAGTGTTGCTACGCGCGATGGCCCGCAGAAAGTTGGAGACGATGCCGGTATTCTTACGGGCATCTTTTCGGGGCGCGGGTAGCAAGACCGCCGATGTCTCGTCCAACAACCCCCACTGCGGCGGCAGGCTGCCACGGGTGACCACGCCTTTGGGCGCAATCAGGTAATGGAAGTCGGCTATCCCCATGAATCGGGGGTCGTGGAACTTGGTGCTGAAGGTAGCGACCCGGTTTCGGTACGCCTCTTCCTTGCCGGACACCCGGCGGTAATCAGCCAGGGCTTGCTTGACGGCCGGAACCTCCCGCCAATCATCGGGATTGGTCGCCTGGGCGTAGTCCATGGCTTGGCGCAGTGTCTTCTTGGCCAGACCAGTCCGGCCGGCGACCGTGCCCTCACGCCCCTGCAGCTCGGTGAAGTCGTCCGAAGTGTGGTCGTCCCTGGAAAAATCCGATCTGCTGGATTTGACCTCAACGATGTAGAAGGTGTTCTCGGGCCCCACCGCCGCCAGGTCAACGATGCGGCCGCCCGGTCCCTCTAGCTTGACCTCCAACCCAATAACCCGGCAGCCCGCTTCGCGGTACAACCACTCCCAGGCGGCCATCTTCAGGTCGTACGTCAGTCCGGTCTCGTTGCCCCGCTTGAATGGTCCGGGCAATGATTCTGAAACCTGCACCAAGTCCACTATCCACACATCCAACCATCATCTATATCGGCCCCAGCAGTTGGGCCATAGCAATGATGCAGTCGGCTTTGGCGATTTTCAACGTGCTGCTGTCTCTTTGCCCGCTGGGGGGCATTTTTCGCCGCGGGGGTGGAAGCCTCCTGAACTTCAGCGGCGGAGGTTTAAATCCGGTGGGCTGCGGCGCATCCTCGTTCCAATGGCGGGCAATCAGATCCCACAAAACTATCTCGTTGATGGAGGCTCCCAGGGCGACACAGAATCCAAACCAGACGAAGATTCACATCGCAAAGCTCCTCGGTCTGCTCCAATGCCGTTCTCCTGCGTTCGGGCGGGACTATCATGCCGGGCCGACAAACGCGGTCAAGCTGAAGTCCCGGCCCTAATTAATGTGAACGGTCAGTTGTGTTGGTTGAATTCTGGCAGTTGGCTCTCTTAGATGCACTATTGCTAGTGTGATTTCAAGTTAAAGGCATGAAAATAGCTACATCGCGGCTGGTTGGCTACTTTACCATGCGTTTCAACCAGATTGGTAGCTCAGATATTGTGGGTGGCCGTAGCTAAGATTCGAAGAGCAGACCGTGTTAACATATCGGCCAATCGCTATTGGTGATTTAGGTATGATCGATGAAATTTGGGTATTTCAACCAACTTCAGATGCCAAAGCCCTGGCGGGACGACGGGGAAGTCTTGCTATACAAAGAGGCGATGGCCCAGGCAATACACGCGGAATCCGTGGGGTTCGATTGCTACTGGCAGACCGAACACCATTTCTATCCGGAGATCGGCCATAGTTCATCTCCAGAGCTTTTCTTAGCGGCGCTCGCCCAACACACCACCACCATACGTTTGGGTCTTGCGGTGGTTGTGCTGCCCGCCAATCACCCTTACCGGGTGGTTGAATATGTATCCACGCTCGACCATCTGTCCGACGGCAGGGTGGAGTTTGGCACCGGCAGAGGCGCGTCGCCTTACCACATCGAGGCCTTCGGCGTCACTTCGGACCAGTCAAAAGAGCTATGGGATGAGTCGCTGGAAGTGATCTGTTCCATGTTCTTGAACGACCCGTTCCTCGGTTGGCAGGGCAAGTGGTACCCGGATTTGCTTCAACGTTCCTTGGTGCCCAAGCCGGTCCAAAAACCCCATCCGCCGCTCTGGGTCGCCGGCAGCCAACCGGCAACGTATGCGGATGCGGCCCGGAAAGGACTGGGCATATTGGGATTCAACGGCACCGAGCCGGCCGAGATCGAGACTTCAATCAAGGCCTACCGTGAAGCCGAGGTAGAATGCACCCCGGTAGGCGGATTCGCCAACCACCAGGTGGCGACTTTCATCATAGGAAACATCGATGCGGACTACACAGTGGGACGCGACAGGGCTTGCGCTGCAGCCCGCTGGTATGCGGGCGACAACGATTCGGAGTTGCAGAAGGTTCGCTTCGGCACACACACCGGCGAGTACTATGAGGGATTACAGTCAGCCGTAGCACGACCCGGAGTCCGCAAGGCTGTCCTCGAGCGCTCCAACGAAGACCTTATCCAGGACGGCCTCGTCATCGGAGGCGACATCGACTCGGTCTGCCGTGGCGTGGAACGGTGGGCGAACTTGGGGGTTGACCAGCTCTTGATCATGATTCAGGCCGGAGACACCACCCACGACGAGGTCATGCGGGCGTTGGACCTATTCGGCTCTAAGGTCCTTCCCAAGTTCCAGTAATTGTCCTAACTAGGGGCGGGTTTAACCGGGGCTCAGCAGGACCTTGCCGATGGACCGCGCTTGTTCGGTTTTGACGTCGAGCTTTAACCCGAACCCATCCGCCACCCGGGTTAGGTAGTTGAAAAGCCCCACGATGTGACGGACTTTCAGGCATTCGGTGTCGCCAAACCCCACGTCCCGCAGGGGCTGCCAGTCCCCTTCCATCATGTCGGTCCGGGTAGCGCTCATTTTTTCGGCAACAGCGCACGGGGCATGCTCCCTTGCGGTTACATCCGGGACATCGCGCCATCGCCCCTGTTTGATCGCTTCTACGAGCTCGGTATTTCCTTCTTCGGCACGCAGAAACTCTGCGTGGGACTCAGTTCAATAACGGCAGTCCTGAGCAGCGGCGACGATTGCGGCAACCATCTCCTTTTCCTGTCGACTCAGATGGGCCGGCTGGAACATGATTGTCCTAAACAACTGGCTGAACGCCGGGCAGATCTCTTTATGGGCCGAGAGTAGCCGTCCCATGGTTGGCAGAAACCCATAGTCATACCCTGCGGCAACTACACCCGAAGGCGCCAGAACGCGCCGCTCCGCCTCGCTGGGAATCGCGACCCAGGCTTCAGTCCGGTCAGGCTCCTGTGTCATTTCAGTCTCTCCGAGTTTTCTTAGTTGACAGCCGCCCGGGCATGGCTCTCCAGAAGGCCTGTGACCCGGGCGGGGTCGGTCCGGCCCCAGCCGCACTCGGTGGAAATTCCGAACGACTTCAAATAATCGCTGGCGGTGGCCATTCTCGCAGCGTCCCCTTCCGCGTCGTCAAAGTGGACCAGACCGAGCATAACCTCGGCGCTCTCCGGCACGTTCAGGGAACGCAGGGCCTCAAAGTACGCTGCGTCGGTGCGGTGTTTGGGCACTGGAAGGTGCAGGAAGTCCAGGCGGCGGGCCAACCGCGAAGTGAGTCCGTTGGCGATTTCCACTAGTATCCCCATGTCCTTGGGCATGATGAGATGTTCGTCGGCGGGCGAGCCGTAGCAAAGGTGGTAGCCAAGTTCCACCGTCTCCGGGACGAGGCTGCCGACGCGGGCCAGTTCGTCAAATATCTGCTCCTTGTAGTCGGCGGGCCGGCCTCCGAAGGGCGCATAGTCCTCGAAGACCAACACCTCTTGGCAGACATCCCATTGGATAGCCAGCCGGTCGTGGGGAATGGCGCCTACTATCCCAAATATTGCTTCCGCCAGAGCACGCTCGTAGGCCGGCAGGTAGGTTTCGCGGGCATTCGGGCTGATGTACATATAGGTCGTGGCCATGGGGGTGGGGATGCTGACTTGAAAGCGGACGTCCGGACCGATAACGCCCTCGTCCTGCAGCCGGGCGTAGATCTGGTAGGACGCGACCGCCGCGTCCCGGTATCCGGTAGAAAAATAAGAGGTCGAAGGGTCGGCGTCATCCTTGAATTTCATCCATTGGGTTTCCCGGACGATCTTGCCATCCCACTGAACCACCTCGAAAGGCGGGGTGTCCGTGTCCAACTCTATGTCCGGGTGGCTCTCCAGCATTGCCCGCTGAAACCAGATCCAGCGGCTTCGATCGCCCGTTTCGCCGTCGGGAACGCGCTTCAGAGACGACCCCAGCGCCTGGGAAACCGTTCGGAAGACCGTCTCCGCATCGGGCAGGGGGATACTTCCCACAAGATGAGCCGTGCGTTGATTAAGCATGATGAATCACCTCTAGACTAAACGCGGCTGTGGCGCTTAACCAAGCTCCTGAAGCCGTTGGACCATCTTTCTTAATTGGTCCTCTGCGGGCGGGTCTTGGCAGACGAGCGTGAAGCTGACCTCGTCCAGCAAGCCGCCGTAGCGCTCCACGAACTTGTCGGCTATCTCATCGTACTCACCAGACACGCTGAAGGCGTCCAGCATCTCGTCGCTGACCAACTCCCCCATCTCGGCCCACTGGCCCTTCAGGGACATCTCGTGAAGCTGTTGGCCGGTCTCCAGAAAGCCGTGGGCCTCCAACACCGGGAAATAGCTTCTGGTGGAGGAATAGAAGGCGATGCGGCGGCGCACGTCGGTCTGCATGACGCGGATGCTGGAGCGGTCCGGTCCCGTGATGATGAAGCCGCCGCCAGTAATCTTGACCGCGCCGCTGTCTCGGCCTGCCTTCTGGGTGCCCTTGTCGAGAGCGGGACGCACCACTAGTCTTACGTACTCGGGCGATGTGAGGCTGTGGAGCATCAACCCGTCCGAGACCTCGCCGGCCACCTGACAGTTGTAGGAGTTCACGGCAGCGGTGAAGACCTCGGGAAAGGGGTGTTCGCTGGGGCCTGGGTCGAAGAAGGGGGTCATCAGCGAGAAGTTGTAGCTTTCGCCATGAAATTCCAGCTTCTCGCCGGACTGCCAGGTGTGCCAGATGGCTTTCAACGACTGAACGTACTCCCTAAGCCGGGGGCCGGGGGCCTCCCAATCGGTGGAGAAGCGGCGTTGGATGTGCCCCTTGACCTGTGTTCCCAGTCCCAGCCGAAATCGCCCCTTGGACAAGTCTTGCAGGTCCCGGGCCAGGTAGGCGGTGACCATGGGCGAGCGAGGGAACGCGATGGCCACCCGCGTCTCCAGTACGGCGCGGTTGGTTGAAGTGGCGGCCAATGCGAGAGGTAGGAACGAGTCGTGGGCAGTCTCGTTACTGGACATGGCATTGAAGCCCATGTTTTCGGCCCAAGCGGCCTCGGAGGCGACCGAAGCCAGGTTCTCGGAGGCAAGTCGGTAGGTGACGCGCATGGTTACTCCTGAGGGTAGTTGGAGAACACCGCATCTGACTTTGCCGCCATGACGAAATCGTTGCGGTGGAGGTTGCGTATCTTGTGGGTCCACCAGGTCACCTGGACGCGGCCCCACTCGGTGATCAGGCGGGGATGGTGCCCTTGATCTTCGGCCATTTCGCCCAGTTGGTTGGTGAAGTCCATGGCCATCTGGAAATCCTTGAACTTGAAAACCCGGTCAATCTTGGGGATGCCGTTCTCATAGGTCAGCTCCCACTCGGGGACCTCTGGCTTAAGTTCGGCAACCTCTTCGTCGGTGATGCTTGGTGAGTCCCGGCGGCAGGCCTCGCATTTCTCATTCTTCAAACTGGTCAATTAGACACCTCTGGGCAAGTTTAGGGAAATTGAAATGGGATTGTGTTGGAAAATTCTAGCATAGCGGCAATAATTGACCGGAACACTACCTGAGTCTAGAGTCGAACCTCAGCGGCGCGGTGTGCGTCATTTCCCCCTTGGAAATTAGCTTCAGGAAGAGAAAACTCATGGGATTTGAGATCGGGAAGATTCAGACCGTCGTCGGAACAGGAGAGAAAGGGTACACCGGCGACGGAGGCCCCGCCCTGGAGGCGACTATCGGTGAGGCTTACGGGTGTTCTTTCGACACCGAGGGCAACCTGTTCATCTGCGATGGGCGGACTCACACCATCCGTCGCATCGATAAAGACACCCAGGTGATCACCACCGTGGCCGGCACTGGTGAGGCGGGATACACAGGAGACGGCGGCCCGGCAACAGAAGCGACCATGGACAACATCTATTCGCTTACCGTGGACAGCAACGGCGATATCTACATCGTGGACCGATTCAACACAGCCGTCCGCAAAGTCGACGCCGCCACCGGCAAGATCGCCACGGTGGCCGGCACGGGAGGACCCGGCTACGGAGGCGATGGCGGCCCCGGTCCCCAAGCCCAGATGCGCGAACCCAACGATTGCTGGTTAGACGGCAAAGGCGGTCTGCTGATAGCGGACATCCAGGACCAACGGATCCGCCGTCTAGATCTGAACACCGGCATCATCGACACATTTGCCGGTGACGGTGAGAAGCGCAGGACGGGCGACGGCAAACTCGCAACCGAGGCGTCGCTCATGGGCCCTCGGGCGGTGTGCATGGACAGTAAGGGCATACCTACATTGCCGAGCGAGAAGGCAACGGTGTCCGCAAGGTGGATGCAAACGGGGTGATTTCCACCTTTGCCGGCACCGGCGAACCTGGATACACCGGGGACGGCGGCCCGGCTTTGACCGCCACTTGGGGCGCTCCCAAAGCCATGCGCTGCGACAACCACGACAACCTGGTTGTGGTGGACACCGAGAATAACGCCGTTCGCCGAATCGACATTAAGACCGGCATCGTGACCACAATTGCCGGCGGGCATCAGGGAGGCGACGGCGATGGCGGCGATGCCACAGACGCCGGTCTGGAACGCCCTCACGGCTTGGGGATCGACCGCCAGGGCAATCTGTTTATCGCCGACGGCATCAACCACCGCGTCCGAGTGGTCGGTATGCGGTGATTGAATATCAGTTGACGCACTCAATGCGCCGTCTTATAGTTCGCGATATCCCCGCAGGCTCAAACGTGTTGGGGAGCACCTCTACTCAGGTGCATTCGGACTTATGCCGGTTATGAGCTCAAGCGAATTAGCATGATAAGTCTACGCAGGAAACCCCGCGAAAACACCGATCAAAACGCTCCTTCGGAGGGCGGCGTGCCCGAGAGAGACGCGCCTGCAAAAAAAGAATACATCAAGGGAGTTCCCAAGGGCGCTAAAACCGCGGCCGAGATGTACGAAGTGCTGGGCTCCTTCAAGCGCTTCAACCAGAAGTACAACATGACCCGCCAGCGTTTTTGGGACCCCGACGCCGCCGCACAAGATGAGCGGTCGCAGGCCAGCCTAAAACGCCTGTTGGAAGAGGAAAAACCAGGCTACACCTACGTCGATTACGCGTATCAGGTCGGTTCTAACGCGAACCTGGCCAACACGGGCTTTTCCATCAACATGCCCAACGTGAAGGGCAATTCATGGTCTCCCATGCGTGCCGCTCAACCCAAAGACCCTTGGACGGCGACCCCGAAATTAGCCTCAGACGTTCTCACCAAGGTGGCCAAGCTCTATGGAGCGGATATCGTCGGCTTTGCCCCTCTGGACCGCCGTTGGGTTTATTCCCATTACTGGGACGAAGAGACGAGCACCGACCACTCGATCGTGTTTTCTGATGAACCCGGATTCGAACAATACGACAAACCGCAACGCCTGGAAGACCGCACTCTGGTGATCCCTACGACCATGCAATACGCAGTGGTCATGATCTTCGAGATGGACGAGGGAGGAATCGCCGCGGCCCCCACCCTGCTGCAGCAGGCCAGCACCGGCATGACATACTCCAAGATCTCTTACACCACGGTGCAACTGGCTGAGTTCATCCGGGCTTTAGGGTACAACGCTATTCCCAGCTCCAACTGCACCGCCCTCAATATTCCTCTGGGTATTGAGGCCGGGCTAGGGCAGCTTGGGCGCAACGCCAAGCTCATCACCCAGAAATACGGCCCTCGCTGCCGTATCGCCAAGGTTATCACCGACCTGCCCATGGAAGTGGGCAAGCCCAAGGACTTCGGAGTGACCGAGTTCTGCAACGCTTGCAAGAAGTGCGCCCGTAACTGTGCGATACAGGCGATTCCCCTCGGTGGCCGAAGCTATACGCAATCCAACAACACCAACCACAACCAGGGTCCGCTCCAGTGGATGTTGGACCATAAGAAGTGCCGAGAGTACCAGAGCAGGGTGGGCACCAACTGTGGCGTGTGCATCCGTACATGTCCCTACAACAAAGGGGACCATTGGATCCACGGCATCACCCGGTTCTTCATTAGGAATTTCCGCTGGATGGACCCGCTTATTGCCAAAGGCGACGATCTCTTTAAATTCGGACGCTACAAACCATCAACGGAATACTGGGGATTGGAGGACGACGACCGGTGGCGGAATGACAAGTCCTTCCATTTCGAAGTTGATGACGCTTCAGAGGGGTCTGATCCAGGCTAGTCAAAGATTTAGCCACAACGGTAATGGCGCCACCCGTCTTGCTAGAGAATCGACTTAGACATAAAGGAGGAATGAATATGTCTCTGATCAAAAACCTAGGACACGTAGGCATCATCTGTGACGATTTCATGAAGATGCGCGATTTCTACACTCGGGTGATGGGTATGACCGTCACCGACGAAGACCCGGACCGGGGCAGTTGCTTCCTCAGCGCAGACCCTGAGAACGAACACCACGAGTTGGCGCTGGGCCAGGCCCGCGGCGCCGACCATCCCGACGGCGCACGCCCGGCAACTCAAAACGTGGGCCAGATTTCGTACATCGTGCCCGAATTGGCCTCGTTGCGGGAACTTAACCGCCGGTTCAAGGCCGAGGGAATCGAGATTCTGCGCACAGTCACCCACGGCATCTCGTGCAGCATATATTTCCACGACCCCGAGAACAACGTGGGAGAGGTCTACTACAAGACCGGTTTCATCGTAAAGCAGGGCTTCAGCAGGGCCATCGACCTAGAGACGCAAACAGACCAGGAGATTATCGACTTTTCCAAGTCATTCGAAGCCATCGAGGGGCCATTTCAGGGCGCCAAGCTTCCCGTGGGGGCCAGCGACTAATCAACCGGGATGTTTCAGCCGAACAGATGCGCCCCTGCTGACGATGGCAAGGGGCGCATTTTTGCGCATGGCGGTGTAGCTTATTCCTTGAGCCCCGCCCTGAGTGGGTTTATAGTCTTATTATCATGGCTGATTTCAGCAGATACACCGTTTCCATCGATTATGACCGGCGCCTGTACAAGCAGGACATCGCCGGGTCGATGGCCCACGCCAAGATGCTGGCCAAGCAGGGCATCATCTCCGAAGATGACGCCGCCCAGATCAACCAGGGTTTGCAAACGATAGAGACGGAGATCTGGGAGGAGTCATTCCCCTGGGACCCGGCCCTGGAAGACCTGCACATGAACATCGAGAGCCGCCTGCACGACCTCATCGGCGCGGCGGCGGGAAGACTGCACACTGCCCGGTCCCGGAACGACCAAGTGTCCGTGGACCTGCGCCTCTACACCAAGGAGACCATCGTCGAGTCAGTCAAGGGGTTGAGGGGGGTCCAGAACGCGCTGGTCGGGCTTGCCGGACGCCATGAAAACGTTGTCATGCCCGGTTACACCCACCTGCAGCGGGCCCAGCCGGTGCTGTTCGCGCACTACATGCTGGCCTACTTCGAGATGTTCCAGAGAGACATCGGCCGGTTCCAAGATTGTCTCCAGCGCACCGACGTCATGCCTCTGGGCAGCGGAGCTCTGGCCGGAGTGGCCTACCAGATTGACCGCGAGTTCCTGGCCGCCGAACTGGGCTTCAGCAAGATCAGCGCCAACAGCATGGACGCTGTGTCCGACCGGGACTTCGTGGTAGAGTTCCTGGCTGCCACCTCGGTCTCCATGATGCACTTCTCCCGGATGTCTGAGGAACTGGTCCTCTGGTCCAGCGGCGAGTTCGGTTTCATCCGGCTGTCCGACGATTTCACCACCGGCAGCAGCATCATGCCCCAGAAGAGGAACCCCGACTTTGCCGAACTGGCCCGGGGCAAGACTGGCCGGGTCTACGGAGACCTGATCGGCCTGTTGACCACTTTGAAGGGCTTGCCTTTGACGTACAACCGGGACATGCAGGAGGACAAAGAGGGCTTCTTCGACGCCGCGGACACTCTCACCACAACGCTGGATGTCTTCCAGGCCATGCTGCCCGGCATGAAACTGAACGAAGAACGGGTCTCCGGGCTGGCCGGTGAGAGCCAGATGCTGGCCACTGACTTGGCCGACTACCTGGTAGGGAAAGGCATGCCCTTCCGCGAGGCCCACGGCATCTTGCGGGAGCTGTCCCGCCACTGCGACAACTGGGAGATCGGGCTTCAGGACCTGCCTCTGGTGGAATATCAGAAGTTCTCCGGCCTTTTTGAGAACGACGTTTACGAGATCACCGCTGAGTCGTCGGCCGCCGCCAGAAACAACCCCGGAGGCACCGCGCCCGGCCGGGTGGCCGCTGCTTTAGCTGAAGCCAAGAAGTTGCTGGAGGCTGCCGGACATGGTTTCTGAGACCAGAATACTCATCGCTCCGTCGGTATTGTCGGCCGACTTCGCCGACCTCGGCCGCCAGGTCCGGGCGGTCACTGACGCCGGGGCCGACCTGATCCACGTGGACGTCATGGACGGCGTGTTCGTGCCCGCCATATCGTTCGGAGAAGTGGTCGTAGATGCGATACGGGCCAATACCGACGTGCCGCTGAACATACACCTGATGATCCAGGAGCCGGAGAACCTTCTTTCCACCTTTGCCAAGGTGGAGTCCGACCAGATACTGATCCACGCGGAGGCCTGTGGGCACCTGCACCGGACCGTCTCCCGCATAAAGGGCATGGGCAACCAGGTCGGGGTAGCCATCAACCCCGGCACCTCCGTAAGCGCCGTAGAAGACGTGCTGCCGCTGCTCGACATGGTGATGGTCATGTCAGTGAACCCGGGCGCGTCCGGCCAATCGTTCATCCCCCAGAGCCTGGACAAGATACGGCGGCTGAAGACCATAATCGACGAAGCGAAGTTCGACGCCCAAATCGAAGTCGACGGCGGGATCAAGGCCGACTGGACCGCGGAGGACTCGATAAAAGCCGGCGCGACTATCCTGGTAGCCGGCTCAGCCATCTTCAACGACCAGGAGAGCATCCCAGACGCCATGAACGGCATGCGCGAGTGTGTCTTGGGCTAAGGCCCAAAGATGTCAGCTATCAGCGGTCAGCAATCAGCTTTTTGGTTCTCTTTTTGACCGCTTACAGGGCGGCGAAGACTTTTTGGACTTTCTTGGATTTGTGGAGTGAGCGCAGGCAGCGGGTGCAGATCTTAACCTTGACTGGTTTTCCGTCGCGGACCAGCGTCTGCTTGTGGACGTTGGCGAAGAACTTGGTCTTGGTGTGACGGTTGGAGTGGCTGACATTGTTGCCGGTCATCCCAGCCTTTAAACAGAGCTCACAGCGCATCTTTGTTATCTCTTTTGCCGCCGTCCAGGCTCAAAGCCAGACGACGAAATATCTCATTTTTGTTTAGCGGAACGATTCTCAGACTAACACAATCCCCACGCCCAAACAACCGCTTCCCCAGTGCGACGGTATCCGCCGGTTGGATAGAAGTGTATTATCCACTCTGGATTTTACGTCTGAATATCGTGCCTATCACAGGAGGAACCTATGAGAGTAATTAGAATCGCCGAGGTTGAGATCGAACCCATCACCACCGCCACTCCCATCCCCGGCTGGACCGGCGGCGACGTCAAACGCACCAGGCAGCCACTGCTACCCGCAGGCGCCAGCAAGACTTTCAACAGCAGCATCGTCAACTTTGAGAAGGGCTGCACCACCGGCTGGCACACTCACAAGAGCGACCAGATGCTGGTGGTCACAGCCGGCGTCGGCATGGTAGCCGACGAGAGCCACGAGCAGGAGATCACCGTGGGCGACGTGGTCCACGTCCTCCAGGGCGAGAACCACTGGCACGGCGCCACCGCCAACTCCTACATGTCCCACATCACTATCACCGCCGCAGAATAGGTCTTCCCGACCACTCATCCGTCATTCCGGCGAAAGCCGGAATTCATGCACACAGCATGTGCCGGTTGTTGGATGATTTGTTCAGAGTCGTTGGCTTCACCCTAACCCTCTCCCATGCGTGGGAGAGGGGATAACTGGAGAGCGGTCACTGCGCCAACTCTACTCGTATAATTCAGCGCTCTTTTTCCACTCTGGTTGAGGGGTATCATGGCCCAAATGCGGAACGTATTCCGACTTCTTAATCAGCTTGTACATATGGATGTAGCGGGGGCAGTTCTTGTAGGCCTCGGTAACTTTTACGCGCACGATGAACTGGGCCTCATGGTACTCGGCTAGCAGCGGGTCGTTCTCGTCGATTGACGCTTCGCCCTGGAGGCGGAGCCGGAGTTGCCCCTCGAAGTCGATGAACAGCAGGCCCACATTGGGGTTCTGCAGCAGGTTGCCCATTGACTGGTATTTGCCGTTGCCGTCGTAGTTGGGGAAGGCGATGGACTCCTCGTCCACCACTCGCACGAACCCCGGCTCCCCGCCTTTGTAGGAGCAAGTGGGCAGGCCCCGGTCGTCGCAGGTCGCCAGGAAAAACATGTTGGCGCCCTCGATGAACTTACGTTCATCGTCGCCCAGGGTCTCGGTCGCCCGTTTGGCCAGATTGTCGGCCAGTTTCCGGGTGCCAAATTTGTCTTGAAGCTGCCTGTTCCCGTCGTGGAAGTCGTGGACTTTCATGTTACCTCTCTCGGCGGCGGTATATCTCTACGGTGGCGTTCTCGATGACCGACCCGCGGATGGGCGGATGAGGTTTCTTCACCCGGACAGAAACCGAATCTACGGGAAAGTCAGCAAGCACTCGTTCGGCTATGGACTGGGCGGCCGCCTCCAGCAGGTTGCGGGGTTCGCCCTCCATGACATCCAGCACGGCGCGGTAAATGTGGGCGTAGCTGACGGTGTCTTCCAAGCGGTCCGATGCGCCGGCTGTGCGCAGTTCCATCTCGACGGCCAGGTCAACCAGGTACTCTTGCCCCAGCACCCGTTCCTCTGGGTTCACTCCGTGGAACCCGTAGAAGCGCATCCCTTCCAAGACAATGCGGTCGGTCTTTGATAGATCGTCTTTCATACTAATAACACGCCTAGCGCTCTCGGGCCTCAATGGCGTCGGCGAAATCCAGCAGGTTCTGGGCTCGTTTCACCACTGGAACGTCCACCATGCGGCCGTCCATGGCCAAAGACCCCCGGCCAGCAGCTTCGGCCTCGTCCCATGCTTCCATGATCTTCCGGGCATAGGCGACCTCTTCGGCCGAGGGACTGAAGACCTCGTTGATTATGTCAAGCTGGGAGGGATGGATCGCGTGCTTGCCGGTGTACCCCATCTGCAGGGCTTTTTGGACGTCGGCCCGTAGCGCGTCCGGGTCTTGAAACAGCACGAATGGCGAGTCCAAAGATGCAACGTTGGCCGCCCTGGCCGCCACTGGGACCAATGACCGGGGGACCTGGACCTCTTCGCCGGTGTCCGACCGCTCGATGCCCATATCGTTGGTGAAGTCCTCCGCGCCGAAGGACAAAGAGATGACCCGTGGCGAGGCTATGGCGATGTCTCGGGCGTCTACCAATGCACTGGCGGTCTCGACCCAGGCGGAGATCTTGGTTGAGCCTCGCTCCACTCCGGCCAGCGGTTCTATCGCACTCAACATGAGGTCAACATCCTTGATGTTCCAGGTAGACTCAACCTTGCCCAGGCTGATGCCATAAAGGTCGGGCGAGACCAAGGCCTCCAGCTCCGAGCGAGTGAGGCCGGTGTCCAGAGAGTTCACCCGCACCATGACCCTCTGACCCTCATGACATAGGGTCGGCACCCACTCTTTCGCCATGTGTTTGGCGGTCTCTTTCTCGCCGGGAGGCACCGAGTCCTCCAGGTCGACCATGATGACATCGGCCTTGAACGCCTTGGCCCGCTCCAGCATGCTCTCCCGGTTACCGGGCACGAAGATAAAGCTTCGGTATAGTTCCATGTTTGGTTGAAATTCCTGTTCGGCGCGACAATTACCCGCACTCAGATGATCTTGGCTTGGGCTCCTCTACTCCATGTCTCCCCAGGTCGGGCCCCACTTGGCGTCCACCTTCAAGGTTACGTCCAGGTCCATGGCGGCAGGCATCTCGTCGAAGACCAGATCTTTGAGGACGTCCATCTCTTCTTTAGGCGTCTCGAAGACCAGTTCATCGTGCACTTGGAGCAGCATCTTTGTGCGGAGGCCCTCGTCGTCGAGGCGGTTCTGCACGCGGATCATGGCCAGCTTCATGATGTCGGCTGCGGTGCCCTGGATGGGCATGTTGATGGCCATGCGCTCGGCGCCGCCCCGCACGTTGAAGTTGGAACTGTTGATGTCGAGCAAGTAGCGGCGGCGGCCCAGCAGCGTCTCGACGTACTGCTCAGCCCTGGCCTTGACCTTCACCTGCTCCAGGTAGTCGTTGATGCCGGGGTATTTGTTGAAGTAGGCCTCGATGAACAACGCCCCTTCCTCTCTGCTGAAGCCGGTCTGCTGGGAGATGCCATGTGCGGACAGGCCATAGATCACACCGAAGTTCAGAACCTTGGCGATGCGGCGCTGTTCGGCGTCAACATCGTTCAGGGGAACATCGAACATCAATGAAGCTGTAGACGAGTGGATGTCTTCGCCTCGCTGGAAAGCCTCGAGCAAGCCCGGATCCTGAGATATGTGGGCCAGCACCCGCAACTCGATCTGGGAATAATCGGCCGAGAACAACAGCCAGTCCGGCGCGCCGTCTGCCACAAAGGCCTTTCTCACCTGACGGCCCATCTCCGTTCGGATGGGTATGTTCTGCAGATTGGGGTCGCTGCTGGACATGCGCCCAGTGGCTGATCCGGTCTGGTTATAGCTGGTGTGCACACGGCCGGTCGTTGGGTTCACCATGTCCGGCAGGGCGTCCACATAGGTCGATTTGAGCTTTGACAGTTGGCGGTAATCCAATATCTGGTCCACTACGGGGTGCAGGCCTTTTAGACCCTCCAGGGAGTTGGCGTCGGTAGAGTAGCCGGTCTTGGTGCGTTTGGTCTTGGGTAGGCCGATCTCATTGAACAGCAGGTCACTGAGTTGTTGCGGCGAGTTGATGTTTACCGTATGGCCGATGGACTTGTAGAGTTCTTCTTCAGTCGAGAACATCTGCTCCCAAAGGTCTTCAGACATCTCGCGCAGCACGGCCGAGTCCAGCTTGATGCCGTGGCGCTGCATGGTCACCAGCACCGGGACCAGCGGCATCTCCATGTCGGTCATCAGCGAACTCAAGCCCTCTCTGGCGACGGGCTCTTCGAAAGCCAGACGGAGACGTCCGGTCATGTCGGCATCGGCGGCAGCGTAGGGCGCTGCCTGTTGGATATCCACCTTGTCGAAACTCAACTGCTTGCTGCCTCTGCCGATCAACTCCGTTATTGGAGTCATCTCCTGTCCCAAAACGTCTAGCGCCAAGTTCTTCAGCCCCAACTGCCCGCGGCTGAGGAGATGGGCGGCGACCATGGTGTCGAAATCGACGCCTTGGCACTCGATGCCATGGCTGGCCAGTATCGTCATGTCGTAATTAGCGTTGTGGGCGCACTTGCTGATTTCCGGCGACTCAAACAGCGGGCGCACTGCCGCTAGGACCTCTTCCATGGGCAATTGCTCCCCCAGTTGATGGCCGACCGGCACGTACCAGCCTACTGACGGTGCTGTGGAGAAACTCAGCCCCACCAGACCGGCCTGCACCGCGTCCAGACCTGTTGTCTCGGTGTCGAAGGAGAATCTGCCGGCCTCGTGCAACGCCGCCAGCATCTGCTCCAACTGGTCTTTGGTCTGTACCACGGTGTAATCGGCGCCCTCGCCGGGCGCTTGAATGGGAGACGGTGTGGCGTCAGACGTGGCTTGGGCAGCGCCCGTCTCTGGGATGCGGGGGATGACGGTGAAGAACTCAAGCTCGGTCATCAACTGAACCACGATGTCCCGGTCGAATTCTCCGAACTTGGCCTTGTCTAGGTCCAGTTCCACCGGGCTTTCCCGGTCGATGGTCATCAGTTCCCGGTTGGAGAAAGCCCGGTCTTTGAACTCTGTTAAGGACGCCTTCACGGTGGGACGCGCCACCTCCTCGATATGTTCGTAGATGCCTTCCAGGTTTTGGTAGGCGTTGAGCAGGGCGATGGCCGTTTTTTCGCCGACTTTCGGGACTCCCGGGATGTTATCTGAAGTGTCGCCCAGCAACGCCTTGAAATCGGTCTGCTGCGCAGCGGTGAGGCCGGAATAGCGTTCCTGCAACGCCTCTTCGTCGTAGACTTTGCGGTCCTGTATGCTGGAGGCTAGGTCAACCCTGACCTTGGAGGAAATCAACTGGAATGTATCCCGGTCGCCGGTAAGGATGACCGAGTCCAAGCCGATCTTCTCGGCTTGCGCCGATAGGGTGCCGATGACGTCGTCCGCCTCCCATCCTTCTAATTCGAACACCGGGACCCCGAAGGCCTCCATAAGCTGCTTCACCCGGCCGAATTGGGGCCCAAGTTCCTCGGGCGTGGCCTCACGCTGGGCCTTGTATTCGGGGAACTGCTTATGGCGGAAGGTGGGAGCCGACACGTCGAAGGCGATGGCGCAGTAGGCAGGGTTCCACTCGTTCAGCGCTCTCAAGAAAACGTTAGCGAACCCGTAGACCCCGGTCACATCTTCGCCGGTGGCGTTCACGGTCAGATGCCGCTGGGTGGATATGGCGCGAAAAGACCGGTGGACCATGGCATGGCCATCCATGATTATCAACAATGGCTCGCGTTCCTTCGCCGGCGCAGTCGGTCTAACTGGAGCGGCAATTACCTTTGGCTGGTCATCACCGAACATCGGAATAGTATGGGCTTGTTCATCCGCCATGAAGGCACCTCGGGACATCCAATTCTACCGAGACTCCCGACATCTGTCGGGGGTCGTGTTTAGCCTTGAAAACCATCTCCTTAGGTGGCCGCATTATACAGTAGCCAATCGTGGTTCGCGCGCCTGGCTGGCGTCAATAACAGGCTTTCCAGAATTGAAGAAATTTGTAGGAAAGCCGTTCGTGGTGACCTCCGTCGAACCACCGCTGGGAGTCAATCAAGTCCTTGCACCCAACAAATTTGACTGCTGCGCGCCCTTCGAGAGCCTCAGGACGAATGGAGAGATCAGTGCTTCCTGTTTGAAAGCCAGCCTGGAGAGATTGTCCCATGATAAAATGTGTGCCAAATCATGAAGCTATCGACTCTGGCTGAACTGGGCTGAACACTTGCCTCTCTACGAATACCGCTGCGGCGACTGCCAAGAAATCACCTCGGTGCTCATCCGCAATCCGACGGATGACAAGCAGCCGAGTTGCGAGCATTGCCAAAGCGCGAACGTGGAGAAGCTGATCTCGAAGTTTTCCTTCCGTGCCTCATGGGGCGATAGCCTGAACTGGGTCCCCAGCCGCGAGACGACCAGCGACTTGGACGAGACCAGCGGGGCCAGCGTCGACAAATATATGGGGCGGATCAAGAAGGAGATGGGCGGCCAGACCACGCCCGAATTCAATCGCGAACGCCGTGAAATCAAAGACTCGTAAGCCAGAAAGTGATAGGCGGCCGGCTTTCGGCTCTTTAGAGAAATATCTTTCATGCCTATATATGAATACCGGTGTCAGGATTGCGCCAAACCGTCCTCGTTCTTTCTGAGGTCTATCAAGAGCGAGATTGAGCCGGTCTGCTCCCACTGCCAGGGAAAATCCATGGAGCGGCGAATGTCGTCGTTTGCCATGGGCAAGACCGTGGGCTCGGTCCACGAGAGCTTCGGGCCCGGCAGCGAGCACCGGTCACCTGGTTACTACAACGACCCACGAAACATCGGTCGTGGCGTGGAAGACGCTTTCGCGAAATACGGGATGGATATGCCCCAAACCGTGAGAGACAATATCGACGCCGCCCGCTCAGGGGAGACCCCCAAAGGAATGGACCTATGACCAATCTTGCCCAGAGCCATTATCAAGTCATCTTCCACTGCATCGAGTCTGCTTCTCGGTTCGTCCCACCGGCATTATCGCCGGCACCGGCCTTGCAGAGCCTGCGGGATGTCATCCTTTCCTTACCGGCCGCTTCCGCCATGGCCGAGACCGACGACGGCCCGCCCACCTCAGCGCAACAAACCCTCGAACTGGTCTCGGTAGCTGCCGACTTGCTGTCCCATCTGGACGAGTCATCTTGCGCCAACCCTTTGGGCTGGGAAACGCTGGCCGGAGTTAGCCGCATTTTGGACGAACTCACCAGCCAGCTTGGCTCGACGATACGCCGGGAGAAGGCCGACTTGGTGCGCGGTCTCTACGTGATCATCGACCCTCAAGTCACCGGCGGACGTGACCCGCTGGCCATCGCCCAGGCAGCCATCCAGGGCGGAGCGAGGATACTCCAGCTCAGAGACAAGCTCCGCGACAAGGGCGAATCCCTGCCCCTGGCCATCGACCTGCAGAAACTCTGTGCCAAGTCTGGGGCATCGCTGATCCTCAACGACCATGCCGATGTCGCCGCCATAGTTGGCTCAGCCGGGCTGCACGTTGG
>DCWQ01000041.1:0-12964 GCA_002328185.1 Dehalococcoidia bacterium UBA2158 | reverse complement strand
TTGGGCCGGTCCAACCATGAAATAGAAGAACTGCTGGAATCCGAGCGCATGGGCGTCGACCATGTGGCCTTCGGCGCCGTCTACCACACCGACACCAAGGGCGTGGGCCGGCCTCCCCGAGGCATCGACCAGTTGCGCCTCGCCCGGGACGCCGCCCAGACTCCGTTGGTGGCCATCGGCGGCATCAATGCCGAGAACGCCGCGCCGGTGATCGAAGCCGGGGCCGACGCCATCTGTGTCACCGCGGCAGTCGGTTCCGCAACCGAACCCGAGGCCGCCGCCGCCCTGTTGGTAAAAGTCATCGAAGAGGCGGGGGGACGAATTTAATGCCATCCCGCTATAGCGATGACCTTTCCCAGATCGGTGCAACCGTGATCGAGGAACTGACCGAGCGGAACCGCGACCGGGAGCAGGCGCTGTCGGTCTCCAGGGAAGTGATCCGTTTCTCCGCCAACGCCATCCGGGCCGTGCACCGCGGCGCTTTCGACGATGCCAAGGAACTCATCGGCAAGGGCGACGCCAGGCTCAGAGAGGCCGACCATATCCGGGAGAGCAGCCCTCAGATCTTTGATGCCGGGTTCATGAACGACGCCCGCAAAGAGTTCACCGAGGCGAACGTCACCCTGGCGGTGATCTCAGGCGCCGATATCCCGTCCATCAGTGAACTGAAAGTGGACGCGGCAGCGTATATCAACGGTATGGCGGAGGTCATCGGCGAACTGCGCCGGTACATCCTCGACGCGCTGCGCCGGGACGCCGTGGACGGCTGCCAAGAATTCATGGACATCATGGACGAGATGTACAGCGTGCTGGTGACCATCGATTTTCCCGAGGGCGTTACCAGCGGCCTACGGCGCAACACAGACGCCATGCGCGGCGTGCTGGAACGCACCCGGGGCGACCTGACCATGGCCCTGCGCCAGCACTCACTGGAAGCCCGCCTCGCCGAATGGGAAAACAATCGCAGCGGTGCCTAAGGGTAGTCCCATTCCAAAACGACGTTGACATAGCTCTGAGTCGAATCTACCATTCTTCAGACCCATTTCTGACTCACTGGCAAATCGTTCGCGAAAATTATCTCAGGGAACAAAGAAATGCTTTCAAATTCCCATCCCACGGCGACCCCGGAAGTACTGAACGAGTTCTATCGCGACCTGGAAGGCTTCAGCCTGGCCCCCCTCTGGAACGTGCAAGAGGAAGCCTTGGTCCCTGAGCCGACCAGCAAGGCCGCGCCTTACATCTGGCGCTGGAAGGACCTGGAGCCCAAAGCACTGCGCGCCGGGGAATTGATCGGCACCGCGGACGCCGAGCGGCGGGTATTGATGCTCCTTAACCCCAGCATCAAGGACCGGATAGCCACCACTAACAGCCTGTTCTCGGGCCTGCAGATCGTCATGCCCGGAGAGGCCGCCAGGGCCCACCGGCACACGCCCTCGGCCCTGCGTTTCATCATCAACAGCGACGGCGGATACACCACGGTCAACGGCGACCGCATCCCCATGGAACCCGGCGACCTGATCTTGACCCCCAATTGGACCTGGCATGACCACGGCAACGAATCAGGCGATCCGATCATCTGGCTGGACGGCTTGGACATACCCCTGGTCCACCTGCTTGAGGCGGTCTTCTTCGAGCCGTATCCCGAGGATGTCCAACCGGTGACCGTGCCCATCGACTCGTCCACAACCAAATACGGCGTGGGCACACTCCGCCCAGCTTGGGAAGACGCTTCCGCCGAGAGCTATTCTCCCTTGATGCGCTACCCGTGGAAGCAGACTTGGGCTGCGCTGCAACGCCTGGCCCCAGAAGTAGACGGCAGCCCCTTCGACGGCGTCATGATGGAGTACACCAACCCCAACACTGGCGGACCGGTGATGCCGACCATCGCCTGCCACGTCCAGATGTTAAGGCCTGGCGAATCGACCAAGGCCCACCGACACACTAACGGGACCATCTACCACGTGGTTCAGGGAGAGGGCCATTCCGTGGTCCACGGCCAGAATATGGACTGGGAGCCGAAAGACGTGTTCTGCGTGCCCGGCTGGACTTACCACGAGCACATCAATGCGTCGTCCACCGAGCCTGCAGTCCTGTTTAGCTTCACCGACACACCGGTGCTGAAATCCCTAAGTCTGCTCCGGGAGCAAGCCCACCCTCAGGACCACCAATAGCCTGATGAAAACTTACCCAGCTTCCCAGTTGATCGGACACTAAAGAATGCCCCAGATGGAAATCAGCTTTCTTGGCACAGGGTCCGGGACCTCGACCAACCGCTCCCATACCGCCCTCGTCTATGACTGTGACGATGGCACTCGGCTGTTGATCGACACCAGTTCCGGCAATACGGTGGCGCGCAACGGTCAAGAGTTGGGCTTTTCCATCGGGGATTTCGACACGGTCCTGCTCTCCCACCATCACCCCGATCACCTATCGGGCCTGCTGTTCGTTCAGCACGCAAGGGCACTCGCGCGGGAGGACGAATCCGCACTGAACGTTTACCTGACTGAAGAAACCCTGGAATGGGCGATCAAGATGTGCCGTGCCGCCTATCTAAACGTGGCCGAAGTGGACAAAGTCGGGGCCAAGAACTCGGATGGCCGGCAGTTGCTGCTCTGGCATGTGGTGAAGCCCGGTGAACAGGTCAACCTGGGGCCCACCACCACTGCTTCTTGTTTCCCCGCCGAGCACATCTTCGGTGCCGTGGGCTGGCGGGTGAACTCAGATGGAATGGCGGTGGTCTTCTCTGGAGACACACGGTTTAACCCCGAGTTGGTAAAGGCATCACAGGGCGCACGCTTGTTAATACATGAAGCGTACCGGACGGACGAGGAGCTCGAATACGCCAACCAGCACGGTCATTCAACGGCCGGTGATGCAGGTCGGGCTGCCAACCAGGCCGGGGTCGCTGAACTGGTGCTAACCCACTTTGACTCAGAGTTTGCCGTCAACACTCAACCCCTCCTGGACGACGCCAAGAAACATTTCAACGGCCCCACCAGCGCCGCCACCGACCTCTATCAGATAACTGTCAGCGGCCAGTAGCGGCTGGCGGTCCTAAGACCGTTTACTACGCTGGTTGATGTGCCTTCAAGAAATCGCGCACCTGGACAATCGTCTTGTCCATCACGTCCTGGTCCTCTTTCCACGGATATACTGTCGACTCGGCGTTGGGCGCCAACTCTGTGACCTCGATGGCTGCCTCGTACGAGTGCGATGGGGTGTTGTCAGGCATGACCAGCATCGGCGTCTGGCACGAACTGACGAAGTCACGGGACACGCTGTACACGAAGTCGGCGGATTCCTTGCGGTAGAGGGCATTCAGGTACGCCACGATGGTTTCCATGCTCAGGTCGGGCCGGTTCTTGATCAGCTCTGGCCCCCAGAGATCATGGCCGGAGTCATACATGGAGTCGGGGAATGCAGGGTTGTGCCCAACGGGCTGGCAGAGCACGCCGGCCGCGATGCGCTGGGGCGCCCGTTCCATGAGCTTGAGCGCGAACGGTCCGCCAATGCAATAGCCCATGAAGAAGAACTGATCGATGCCCAGGTGGTCCATCAGCCCCAGTTGGTCGTCGGCGAAGGCTCCCCACGGGTCGTTGACCGGAACTGGTCCGGTGGACTCGCCGCCGTTGGCGTTGCGCTGGTCCATCGTGATGCAGCGGAAGTCGTTCTTGAACTCTTCCATCGCGTTGAACACCTGGCCGGGCCAATTGCTGACCATGGAGTTCAGTCCACCGCCGGGAGTGACCAGCAGCGGGAATCCGGACCCGGCCTCCTCGTAGTGGATGGTGACATCGCCTTTGGTGAATAGCGGCATAGTTATATCCTTTTTATGTAATTTATGGCTCGGTGGATTATATCCCTTATCGCAGCCAGTGGAAGTGCCAATTTCTCTTGTCTGTGGCCTCTTAACGCCGCAGCTCACTGAACCGGTGTATTATGTGAATCTTCACGGCGGACTGATACTGGGCTTTATCTTTTCTAACGACAACTACCAATCGTCGGACCGAGGAGGCCCCTTTATGACCTACGCTGGCCAATCAATCAAGAGGTTCGAAGACCCCAGATTACTCACCGGACAGGGGTCATATGTCGACGACATGAAACTCCCGGGCCTTCTGCACGCCGTGGTGCTCCGTAGCATTCACGCCCACGCCAACATTCGCTCCATCGACGTCAGCGCCGCTAGCCGAATACCGGGCGTAGTCGCAATATTCACAGCAGACGACATTCAGGACCTGGGCGTTGAGTTACCCACCAGGACCAATACCGGGGCCGACCAGTTCAATCCGGCCAGGCACCCGGTCCTAGCATCGGACAAGGTCTGTTACGTCGGCCAAGCCGTGGCAGTCGTCATCGCGGAAAACATCTATTTCGCCGCAGACGCTATGGAACAGATCGAGGTGGATTACGGGATCCTACCCGCCCTAGTCGACCCATACGAGGCGATACGAGAGGGCACGGCGGCCATCCATCCTCATGTGGATGGCAATGTCGCTCTCAGCACATTGAACGCCGGAGGCGACTTGGACGCCGCTTTCGCCCAAGCCGACCATGTGGTGCGGCAAAACTACCAGGTGCAGCGGCTGGCGCCGGCCCCCATAGAGCCACGGGGGTTGCTCGCCGATTATCTACCCACCGAAGACTTGCTCACCGTTTGGGATTCCACCCAGCATCCCCATGAAGTCCGCGAGCATCTAGCCGAGCTACTAGGGAGAGCCGAAAGCAGCATCCGGGTGGTGGCGCCCAACGTCGGCGGCGGGTTTGGCGAAAAGGCATCTTTCTTCCCCGAGGAGGTCTTGATCCCCTACCTGGCCATCCTCCTGGGCCGGTCCATCAAGTGGATCGAGAACCGGCAAGAAAACATGACGGCGTTCCACGGCCGTGGCCACAGTGTGGAGTTGGAGGCCGCCGTCAACTCTGACGGTGTCATCCTGGGAATCAAGGTGGACATCGTCGCAGATCTCGGCGCTTATTTCTTCTCTTCAACTCCAACCGTCCCGGTCCTGACCACCCACCGTCTGACCGGCCCGTATCGCACTCCGGCCATGAGTGTGGCGGTGAAAGGCGTGGTTACCAATAAACCGCCCACCGGGGCCTACCGGGGCGCAGGCGGGCCGGAAGCTGCGTTCTGCATGGAGCGAACCATCGACCTGATCGCCTTAGATCTCAAGATGGACCCGGCGGAGATAAGGCGAAGAAACTTCATCTCGGCGGACGCCTTCCCCCACGACACTCCGACGGGGATCACCTACGATTCCGGAGACTACAGAGCCGCCTTCGACCGGGCGCTGGAAATCTCGGAATACGAAATTTGGCGGGAGCGGTCCGGCCAACAATCGAGGGACGGAGATTCCCTGATCGGCGTGGGCATAGCCACCGTGGTCAAAGGCTCGGGAGCCAAGGTTATCACACTGGGTGAGCACTCCAGAGTGATGATTGACCGGGCCGGGGAGGTCACGGTCCACACCGGGGTTTCGCCGCATGGCCAAGGCACCGCGACTACCTTTGCACAGATGTCCGCGGACATGCTCGGAGTAACTCCAGCCGATATTCAGGTGCTGCACAGCGACACCGATATTCTTCCCAAGGGCGGGGGCACGGGGGCCAGTCGAGGCCTCATCGCCGGCGGCTCTTCGCTGCAAGTGGTCCTGGAAGGCGCCAACGAAAAGCTGACGGCCATCGCGGCCCACCTGCTCGATTGCCCGCAAGACGACGTGGTCCTGCAAGACGGTTCGGCATTCAGAAAGAGCGACCCGCGACGATCGGTGCCATTCACCCGGTTGGCGGAGGCCGCGTACACCGAGGAACTCCTGCCTCCCGGCCAAGAAGTTGGCCTGGACTTCCAAGGGAACCACACCCTGGGCAAAAGCCCATACGCCTTTGGCGCGCACGTGGCGGTGGTGGAGGTGTCCCGGGAAACGGGCACCGTCAAGATATTGAAGTACGTAGGGGTCCATGACGCCGGGAAGATCATCAACCCGATGCTGGCGGAGGGCCAGGTCCACGGCGCGGTTGTCCAAGGCCTAGGGCAGGCTTTGCTTGAAGACATGGCCTACGACTCGGAAGGGCAGCCATTGGCCGGCAGCTTGATGGACTATGCGATGCCGCGGGCCGACAACATGCCGGATTTCACCTTTGAGACTATGGAGACGCCCTCTCCGATAACTGGTCTGGGAGTGAAGGGCATCGGCGAACTGCCGACCCTGGCCGCGCCGCCGGCGGTCGTCAACGCCGTGATGGACGCGCTCTCATACACCGGGGTGCGCCACCTAGATACGCCATTGACCGCTGAAAAGGTGTGGCGGGCGATCCACGGAGACGCCACTCAGACCGGCCAGCCTTCCACCGACAGGTCGACCCGGTAGCCTTCAGCGTCGAAGATCATGCTTTCGCCAACCGCGGCGTTTGAGTTGGCCACGGCGGTGGTCTCAGCCATTTCCTCGATCTGGTTGATACTCTCAACCTGGAAGCCGAAGTGGTTGATGCCCCAGGGTTGCTCGGAGTTGCTGATCAGTGCGACGCCAACGTGGCCGTCTGAGAGATAGACCGTTCCGTTGGGCCCACGGTGCTTCTCTTCCATGCCGAATACCCGCTTGTAGTACTCAGCCTCCTTTTCCCGGTCCTTAACGTTCAGGGCAACGTGGCGTATCCTCGGACGTTCCATATTTCTGCTCCTTAGTCGAATCTTCCGTCGGGCAGTTACCAGGATTCCCGTAGGGCAGTTAATTAGGGCGAGTATAGCTGATTGAATGCCTGGCCAGTTTCTCAGCTATAATGCGCCGCGACGTCTCATCCATCTCAAGCTCAAGAGTGGAGCCATGCTTTCAACTACTGTCGAAGAATTTGTTGTCGATACCGGTGACCACCAAAGTTTCTACCTAGCCGCCGGCCCAGTCGACGGCCCGCTGATAATATTCGTGCATGGGTGGCCGGAATTGTCGATCAGTTGGCGCCATCAGCTTCCCTGCTTCGCTTCGCTGGGGTTCCGGGCCATAGCGCCTGACCTGCGGGGATACGGGGGTTCAAAGGTCTACGCCCGACATGAAGATTACGCATTAGAGATAGTCGTCGCCGACATGATTGGACTTTTGGACGCTTTGGGAACCCAAAAAGCGGCCTGGGTCGGCCATGACTGGGGGTCGCCGGTGGTCTGGAGCATCGCCAGCCACCATCCGGAGCGATGCCACGGCGTCGCCAACCTTTGTGTCCCCTACTATTCACTCGAGCTGGGATTGGACGCCTGTTTGGGCCTGATCGACCGGACGGTTTACCCCGAAGATGAGTTCCCTTTAGGCCAGTGGGAGTACCAAGGCTTCTATGAGGAGAATTTCGCCGCCGCTATCGCGCCTTTTGACGCAGACCCGGCGAAGGCGATCAAAGCATTATTTCGGAGCGGCAGCCCATCCGGCGCGGGAAAGCCGTCGCGTACTGCGTTCGTCCGCAAGGATGGTGGCTGGTTCCGGGGAGCAGCGGAACCTCCGGACGTACCTCGCGATGGTGAAGTGATCAGCGAAACTGATCTGCGAGCTTACGCCGATGCTTTGACCAAGAATGGCTTCTTCGGGCCCAGCTCTTATTACATGAACCACCGGGCAAATGCAGTCTATTCCGCGCAGGCGGTAAACGGGGGTGTGCTGGAGATGCCGACCCTCTTCATAGCCGCTGAATATGATTTCACTTGCGAATGCATCGACTCGCGCCTTGCTGAGCCGATGCGCGATCATTGCCTGAACCTAACGTCCAAAGTGGTGCAAAGCGGGCACTGGATGGCGCAGGAGAAGCCTGCGGAAGTCAATGCCGCCCTTGCACATTGGCTGGCCACATCCCTGACCGATGTATGGCCAAAATGACAGCCAAAAACACCGATGGAAAACGCTCAAAATCGAATCATTAACTGAGGAGTACCCACATGGAGATCGAGAACAAGCTGAAAGCGATGGGACTGGAGCTACCTACGGCCGGGACGCCACCGGCAGGTCGCGCCGGTGCGGTCAGGGTTGGCAATATCCTGTTCGTCGGCGGGCACACCGCGCCCCAGGAATTTAGAGGAAAGTTGGGCGCCGAGATTACCGTCGAGCGGGGTTACGAAGGAGCCAAGCTGGCCGCCCTGGCCTGTTTGGCCGATGTGAAGGCTGTCATCGGCGACTTGGACAAGGTGAAACAAGTAGCCAAGCTGCTCTGCATGGTCAACTGCGTCCCTGATTTCGGCCAACAGCCCCTGGTCGCCAACGGGGCCACCGACCTTCTTAGCGAACTTTACGGAGACGCCGGGGCCCATGCACGGTCCGCCGTGGGAATGGGGTCCCTTCCCAACAGCGCTTGCATCGAGATCGAGATGATCATGGAAGTCTCAGACTAATCCACTTCCGGACCGCTACAGCCTACGCAACTTGGGAGCCACGAGGGCCAACAAAAGCGCCATGACGATGCCCATCGTTCCGACGATATATCCCGCATTGGGCGCACCCCAAAAACCCGCCATGGCTCCCGAGGACATGCTGCCAAAAGCGAACGCGTAGATCGCCAAGGACCGCAGGCTCATGACACGCCCCCGGTATTCGGCCTCGGTGTTCCCCAGCAACACCGCCAGCAGAAAAACCTGCATCGAAGCGAAACCCGCTCCGGTGACCGTAAGTACCGCCATCGACAGGTAAAAAGAACTTGTGGCGGAAAAAAACAAGATGCTGGCGTGCCATACCAGCACAGACCCAATCAACAGTTTTCCAACGTGCCGTAGGTCCCGGATCATGGCCCAACCAAGGGAGGCGGCAACCGCTCCGGCCCCAAAGGCAAACAGCAACCATCCCAGCCCGACGGAGTCGGTATCCAACACGTCCCGCGCGAAAATGGGCATCAGGGTCGTGTGAAAAGTCCATCCGGTGGACTCAAATGTGAGAGCCAAGACCAACGTGGCCCAAAGCACCTGCTGGCCTTTGACGTATCTCAGTCCATCCATCACATCACGGAGCACTGAGCCTGGCGCCATGGTTTTGCCATCGCCGCTGACACTCGATGACCGGATGTAGAGCGCAACCCAACCGCTGACGAAATACAGGGCTGCGATGGTCATGAAAGCGCCTTTGGCCCCATAGCTATGGAACAGGACTCCGCCCACCAAAGGCCCAATCAATATCGCGATATTCCTTCCGAGGTTGTTGAACGCGGCGCCATTATTGATGCGCTCTTGTGGCAAGGTGTCGGCGACCATCGCCTGGGCCGCGGGCATCTGGAAAACCCGCACCATCCCGGCGATCACAGCGATGGCAAAGATATGCCACGTCTCCAATCGGCCGCTAAAGATCAGCGCCAACATGATCCCAGCAAAGCCGGCCATAAGAAATTCCACGGCAGCCAAGAGCTTGTGACGGGGTACCCGATCGGCAATGGCGCCGGCAAACAGGGCCATGATGTTCAGGGCCATCCGGGCCGCCGAGATCGCTCCAACCAGGAACGGCGAGTCGGTTAGGGTGAGGATGAACCACCCCAGTACCACCGCCTCCATCTGGGTCCCCATTGTCACCAGGGTGGTGGAACCCCAGACGAAGGAGAAATCACGGTATCGAAAGACAGAGAGGGGATAACTTGCCCGGATCACAGTGGCGGTAAATTTTGACAATCGACTCCGACCGGGTAGTCCAGATCAATGAAAATTCTACGGCGTACGAAAAGTCTATCATTTCATGTTCCTACATTTGGATTGATACGAAATTTCCAGCATCTGCCCGGTTCGCTAAACACCAGTTGACCGACATTCAATATCGCGATTTTAGAGGTTGTCAATCAGGGTGTTTCAATCGATAAAAGGCTCCCTTCCGAATCACTTCGGCACGGGGTTGTTCCCTACCTAACAGGTCCTACCAGCAGTGCCTGATTATTATCCGTTTTGGTATGATGCCAATCAAATAAACTTCGATTCGCCGAATCCAGCTAATGTCGCCAAACCGTAAACCCTTAAGGTGATCAATGACGACAAAACTACAACATGGACCAAGTGGAGGTCCTGCATGAAATTCCTGCCAATGACCCTCATTCCCTACGCCCCGGACCCTGTAACCGGAATCCTGCAATCCACCACGGAGCGGTTGCGCTCGGTGGTCGAGACCGCAGTCCTTACCGAAGAATTGGGATTCGACGGATACGGCGTTGGGGAGCGGCACGAGCGTCCCTTCCTTTCTTCTTCGCCACCGGTCGTCCTGAGCAACATCGCGGCCCGGACGTCGACCATCAGGTTATTCACTACGGTGACCACTTTGAGCCTGCTGGATCCGGTGCGGGCGTACGAGGACTACGCAACCCTCGACCACCTCTGCGGCGGCCGCCTGGACCTGATGATTGGCAAGGGCAACGGCACGGCCCAGGCCGAGCTTTTCCACGTCACGACAAATGACCAGTGGGAGCGCAACCGCGAGAGTTACGAGCTTTTCCGCCGCTTGTGGCGGGAGGATAAGGTGACCTGGTCCGGCCAGTTTCGCCCATCTCTGGATGAAGCGGAGACCTGGCCCCGTCCATTACAGCAACCGGTCCGCGTTTGGCACGGCAGCGCCACCAGCGAGGCGTCGGTGGAACTGGCCGCAAAATGGGGAGACCCCCTATTCTCAGCGAATGTCACCAACCCCATCGAACCTTATGCCGAACTAGTGCGCCACTACCGAGAGCGCTGGGCCCACCACGGACGCGACCCGAAAGAAGCGTTGGTTGGCGCCGGCTCTGCCGGGTACTACTGCGCCAAGGATTCCCAGGACGCCATCGATACTTACCGGCCGGTTTTCGAGGCCCGGAAAGAGGCTTTTCGCAGGCAGGGCCTGCCGATTGTCTTTGACTCGGTCGAGGACGCTATCGAGCGTAGTTCGGCTCTTATTGGCAGCCCGCAACAGATCGTGGACAAGGTGATGCGGTACCATGATCAGATGGGCCACGAGGTCCTGGCCCTGAACTCTGACGGCGCCGGATTGACTCCTGCCCAGCACCGCGCCACTCTAGAACTGTTTCAGAGCGACATCGCCCCGGCGCTACGCAAGCAGGTCCCCAGCCGAGATTTAGCTATTCAGAGCAAGCCTCCGCCACCCGACTTCTCTCTACCGGGAGGCGCCGAACATCCGGCCGCTGTTCCAGATATCGGCTGAATCGATTGGAACCCTTCGTCATCGTTGACATTGGCCAAGGGTGCAGATGGAAAGGTAACAACTACGGTGTTAACTACAACCCCCAAATACATAGCCAGGCACACATTGCGGGCAAAGCAAACGCCCCGGCCTTTAGCGGAAGGCCGGGGCGCTCTGATTTCTTTATTTAACGATGGCCTCTTTTAGAGGTTCATCGCATTCAGGCCGATCCGGGAGATGTCCTCGTCAGCCTGGCCGCTGGGATAGCCGCCAACTCCGATGCCGCCCAGTATGACGCCATCCTTCATGATTACCAGGCCGCCTTGGCCGAAGGTCATCATCGGGTCGCCCAAGTCGGCGATGTTCCTGCCGCCACCGTGCAGCCGCTCGGCGTGCGTCACGGAGTCCATCCCCATCACCGCCGAAGTGTAAGCCTTCCTCTGAGCGTGCCTACGGCTGAAGATCCTCAGATTGTCCATCTTGGCGTAGGCCTCCAAATTGCCGGCCGCATCGACGATACACATCGCTATCGGCTCATTGGGCTTCTTCATGGCTTCGTCCATCATGGCCTTCATCGCCGCATGGACCTGCTCCATCTTTAGTCCGTCTGCCATCAGCAATCCTCCTCTCGTTCCTTCAATTCGATTCGTGCTTGTGCCATTGAGTGGGTGGATTATACATAGAATCGCCAAGAATTCCTGGGTCCAATCAGCGTAACCCCGGTAATTCACCCTTGCCACAGAGATTCTGGGGCGTCTATGATGGTGAACGTGGAACCAAACAAGGTTAAATATGCTCTGGGCTCGGCCGCCAGCATCGAGGCCCTGACTTTTGGTGAGCCCGGTCTCCGGACTTTCCGCTTGGATGCCCGGTCCGGCGCCGCCTCTTGCTCTATCTGGATGGAAAAGGAACAGCTCCTGCAACTGGGCGTCTATCTGAGGGACATGGTGGGCAGCCTTTCCCAAGAGGAACGGAACAAAAAAAGCGACCTCCGGGAGGAGAGCTGGTCCGGGGGAGACCTGAACGTCGACTTCAAAGCCCGTCAGATGCTCCTGAGCTACGACCAGGACAGCAACGCTTTCTATCTTCAAGCGTATGAACACGAGTCCGACGAGCCGACTGAAGAGGAAACTCCACCCACCGACGACCCACCCGAGACCGAGTCGGTAGGCTTCTGGATTACCACCGCCCAGGCTGGCACCCTCGGTGAGGAAGCTCTTAAGATCTGCGCCGCCGGCAGGCCGACCTGTTTCCTCTGCGGACAGCCGATCAATCCCGATGGTCACGCCTGTCCAAGGGCCAACGGGCATACTGTCTTGGAGGCGGGTTAAACCACGACGCCAACGCGCCGGGGTTGACCCTTTGATTATCGAGTTGAGTTCTGAGTCGAATTCCGGTCCAGCTACCACCGATATCATCCGCCACGGCGAAATCGTCTCCTATCAATTGACCCCCCTCGGCTCCAACTACACCTTCGTGGTAAAGATAGAGATGGATGGCAACGAAAGCCAGGCCATCTACAAACCGAGGGAAGGCGAGGCCCCCCTTTGGGACTTTCCTAGCGGGACTCTCTACAAACGTGAGTACGCCGCCTATCTGCTGAGCGAGATACTGGGCTGGAACATCGTCCCATTCACCATCATCCGTGATGGTCCCTACGGCATCGGCTCAGTGCAGGAATTCGTCGATCACGACCCCAAACAGAACTATTACACTTTAGAAGATGGGTGCGCCGACCAGCTTAGGGTCGTCGCCTGCTTCGACCTGGTGGCCAACAGCACCGACAGAAAGGCGAACCACCTCCTGATGGGAGACGGCGGCAAGATCTGGAGCATCGACCACGGGCTGACATTTCACTC
>DCWQ01000064.1:633-2908 GCA_002328185.1 Dehalococcoidia bacterium UBA2158 | reverse complement strand
TATAGGGCTAGCGGAGACCCGCTGCCCATTTAGTGCCAGGCACAAGTTCAATCTAATTACGGGGAGAGCTGAAGTCGAGATGGTGAAATTTTCGGACCGGTTGGGGAAATTGTCCCCCTATCCTTTTGTTGAGATCTCGCGGATCATCGCCGAGAAGCGTGCCGCCGGGGCCGACGTTGTCACATTCGGCATCGGCGACCCTGACATACCTACGCCCCAGCCCATCATAGACCGGCTGTTGACCGCGTCCCAGCACGCGCCCAACCATCGGTATCCCGAGACCGACGGCCTGCCCGAGATGCGGCGGGCCTTCGCCCAGTGGTACGACACCCGCTTCAATGTGAAACTTGATCCGGATACCGAAGTTCTGCCTCTGATCGGTGCCAAAGAAGGCATCGGCCACGCGGCTTTCTGCTTCCTGGACCCAGGCGACATCGCCCTGGTACCCGATCCGGCTTACCCGGTCTACGGCGTGGGCACCATGTTCGCTGGGGCCGAGAGCCACATCATGCCGCTGTACGAGAAGAACGGCTGGCTGCCGGAGCTGGACGCCATCCCCCCTGACGTGGCCCGCGCCGCCAAGCTGATGTGGCTGAATTACCCAAACAACCCGACCAGTGCCACAGCTAGCGAAGAGGATTTTCTATCAGCTATAGCTTTCTGCAAAGAGAATGACATAGCCCTGCTCCACGACGCCGCCTACAGCGAGATCGGCTACGACGGATACACGCCCATGAGCTACCTGCAAGTGGACGGCTCCAAGGACATCGGACTGGAGTTCCACTCGCTATCCAAGTCCTATAATATGACCGGCTGGCGCATCGGCATGGCCGTGGGCAACGCCGACATGATCAAAGCCCTGTTCCAGATCAAGGCCAACCTGGATTCAGGCGTGCCCCAGGCGGTCCAGGAGATGGCCATTGAGGCGCTGACCGGCCCCCAGGACTGCGTGGCCGACAACCTGGACGCTTACACCCGCCGCCGCAATAGGGTCGTGAAAGCCGTACAAGCCATGGGCATGAGCGTGGCCGTCCCGCGTGCTAGCCTGTACATATGGGCCAAGGTACCGGATGGCTATACCTCGGCTGAGATGGCCCAACTGTTGCTAGAAGACCTGGACGTCGTTGTAACGCCCGGTTCCAGCTACGGGAAGTACGGCGAAGGCTACATCCGCCTGTCCCTGACCACTCCAGACGAGCAGATCGAAAAGGGCTGCCAGCGGCTGGAGAACTGGAAGATTCCCCCGCCTCAAGCCAAATGATCAAATGGAAAATTGGAAGATCCACCCGCCCAAAGGGGACTAAGCACAGAGAGTAGAGCCCATAAGTAAACGCTCGAAACGTAAGCTTTCTTCCATTCCGGTGGAGCCAGAGCCGGAAAAGGCGGTGCTCGTCGCGGTCGAGATGAACCGGCGCGCCCAACCATGGTCTTTGGAAGACACCCTGGCCGAGCTTGAGTACCTGGCCAACACCGCTGGAGCCGCGGTGGTCGGCAACGTCACCCAGCGGGCCAACAGGCTCGGTTCCACCTACGTTGGCTCGGGCAAGGTCGATGAGATCCGCGAGATGGTGGAAGACCTCGAAGCCGACGTGGTCATCTTCGACGACGAACTCACTCCTGCCCAGCAGCGCAACCTGGAAAACGCCCTCGGTAGTAAGGTCATTGACCGCACCGCCCTGATTCTGGACGTGTTCGGCCAACATGCCTCTACCCACGAAGGCAAATTACAGGTGGAACTGGCCCAGCACGAGTACCTACTGCCACGCCTGGCCGGCCAATGGTCTCACCTTGAGCGCCTGGGCGGGGGGATCGGCACCAGAGGACCTGGAGAGACCCAGATTGAGACAGATAGGCGGCTGGTTCGCAACCGTCTACAGAAGATCAAGTCAGAGCTGAACGCGGTCCGCCGCCGGCGCAGCGTCCATATGGAACGCCGCAAGAAGTCCAGCATCCCCATGGCGACCCTGGTCGGCTATACCAACGCAGGCAAGAGCACACTGTTCAACTCCCTGAGCGACGCCAAAGTGACCGCGGCAAACCAACTTTTCTCGACACTGGACCCGGTGACCAGGCGCATCAGGCTGCCCTCCGGCGCGCCGCTCCTCTTGAGCGACACCGTGGGGTTCATCCAGAAACTTTCCCCCAAGGTGGTCGCGGCTTTCCGGGCCACGCTGGAAGAGCTGCAGCAATCCGACATCCTGCTGCACGTCATCGACGTCACCCACCCAAAGGCCATGGAGCAGACCAAGGTCGTTGAAGAAACACTCAGAGACCT
>DCWQ01000064.1:0-295 GCA_002328185.1 Dehalococcoidia bacterium UBA2158 | reverse complement strand
GACCGGCCCAGGATCCTAGTCATGAACAAGATGGACCTGATGCAGGAAGCGGTGTCTAACGGTCATGAAGAGCAGGCAAACGGCGCCGCTGATGAACTGCCCGCCCACGAAGCGCAATCGGGCATCTTGGTGTCGGCCGCCAAGGGCTGGAACCTGGATGACCTGCGCCGGGAGATCGAAGAGACGCTGATCTCCATTGACGGCCCACTGACGGTTGTAGGCTAGCTAGCTAGCGGCTTACCCGACATTACATAAACTGGTTCTGTCGCCTATCGACCCTAGTCTTCCATAATCG
>DCWQ01000018.1 GCA_002328185.1 Dehalococcoidia bacterium UBA2158 | reverse complement strand
CGGTTGCGGTTCGGATCCGACCGCAGCCCCCGCAGCCCCGGCAGCGACCGCAGCGCCTGCGGCTCCCACCGGTCCAACACTTGAACAATACGCCGCCGAGCATGCCGGCGGGCCCGGTGCGATATACGTAGGAGATACGAGCCAATTGGTCGGAGACGCCCCTCACGGAGACTTGGGGGGATTCGACGGTGAAGTGCCTCTAGATGCTATTGACGAACATCTATGGATTCTCGAAAACGATTATTACCGCAGCCTACTGGAAAAGGCGAATTTAACCAATCCAACTAAATTGGTATCAACAGGCGAAAAACACGAATTCCAGCACGCCTGCATAAATAGAACTTTGCTGTGGTGCAAGCTAATAGAAGCGTATCTGATCCCCAATCTCACCGAGAGGACGAATGGCCAGATACAGCTAAGCGTATCCTCATTCCCCGAACTAGGACTTGCCGGTACTGACACCATGACCTTGGTGCGTGACGGGACCCTGGGAGCTTCAGAGATTTACGGCGGATACATCGGCGGTGAATACCCCGCGGTTGAGGTCCAATATCTCTGGGGGCTCTGGCCATCCCACGAGGATCATTACACAGTCCTATGGAATATCTTCCCCGATATCGAAAAGATTATCAAAGATGCGACAGGCGCTGTCGTCTGGTCACATAACTGGATACCCGGCGACGACCAGATGTTTTTCAGTAAGAAGGCTCTCCGTACTCTCGATGATTTCAAGGGCCTGAAGACACGCAGCCATAGTGCCGCTCTCTCAGACTGGATCGAGGGAATGGGTGCAGACGCGCAATTTGTCGCTTTCGCAGAGGTTTACGCCGCGTTAGAGCGTGGCATTCTGGACGCCGGTGTAACGGGGGCTAGCCCCGGGTTCGCCCAAAGATGGTTCGAAGTGACCGAATATATGAACGGTGGGCTAAGGAGTTTTAACTCCACCATGAATGTAATCAATGACAAGGTTTGGGCCGACATCCCCGCCGACCTTCAACAGATTCTGATAGAGGAAGGCGCCAAGCTAGAACTAGAATCCCACCGTATCGCTGGGATTCAAAACCGCATGGGAGTCGCCAGGAACGTCGATGCTGGGTTGAAGCACATCCAATTCTCTGACGAACTAGATGAACACAGCTTCAACGTTGCTGCTATGCAGCATGTGGTCCCTTCTTGGGTCAAACGCGTAGGTGGACCTGACCATCCGGCTGTCACCGAAACCTTCAACAAGAAGATAGGTCCGATCGTTGGTCTAGAGATAGTAGCCGACGACTCTGAGCAAGGGTTCGCTGTACGCAAGCTAAAATAGCTACGTTAACCCATTAATGAGTCCACTACTAAGGCGCACCGGAATGTTCCGGTGCGCCTTTTGTGATATACAGATACACCAAGGACAAGTCGCGATCAGAATAGGGTCCATCCATCTTGACCACCATCAAACCCGGCAACCTCTTCCGTTATTCTATAGACGCATTGTTCCGTTGAGAGTCCATCAAACCTAACGTAGCCGGTCCGGTCCACTGAACATAGGTAAATCGTCATATTGCAGTTGATTTTTTATGAATGCTAAAAACTAGATTACGAATTATTGCTATCAATTATATTGAATCCGTCAGTTATATCGCCAAATAGGCTATATATGTTCTCTATTGATGTTGTATTCAAAATAGGCATCATCAAAACATTTACATATTGAAACTTGATATGGTATATTCAGGCGTCCTATGGACGAGTAGATAATTTAGCCAACGACTAGTCTATATGGCCAAAACCTACAATTCGAGGGAAGTTGAGAATCTAGGCCGACCGATGTGGCCTCTGTTGCACAGATGAGCGCGTCGAATGGCGGCCCAACACCCCCCATGTTAGAACCGAATTGAATATCAAAAGGAGTTCAGAAATGCTAAAGTTCCGATTAACTGCCATGTTGCTGATCGTGGTTTCGATTATGCTGGTCGGTTGCGGTTCGGATCCGACCGCAGCCCCCGCAGCCCCCGCAGCCCCCGCAGCGAAAGCAGCCCCCGCAGCGACCGCAGTCCCTGCGGCTCCCACCGGTCCAACACTTGAACAATACGCCGCGGAGCATGCCGGCGGGGTCGGTGCGATATACGTAGGAGACCTGAACCAGCTGGTTGGCCCTGCAGCAACAGTGGACCAGGGCGACTTCGACGGTAACGTCCCGCTGTCCGCTCTCGAAAACCACATATGGGTCTACGAAAGCGATTTCTATAAGAAGGCTTTGAAGAAGGCCAATCTCACCAACCCAACCCCTCTGACAAGCGAGGGCGTTTCCATCCAGATTCAGCACGCCTGCATCAACCGGGCTTTAGGGCCCTGCAAGGTACTGGACTCTACACTCACACCCGCCCTTGAGGCACGGACCAACGGGCAGTTGACATTCGTTGTCAGCTCTTTCCCAGAGTTGGGATTGGCCGGACCAGACACCCTTAGCCTAGTCGCAAATGGCACACTTGAGTCCGCCACCATCTACGCCGGCTACGTATCGGGCGAGATGCCTCCCATCGAGATTCAGAACCTCTGGGGACTCTACGACAGCCTGGAACAAGAATTTAAGGCGAATGAGTTGATCGTCGACGATATCGAGGCGATCGTGCTGGCCGAGACCGGCGGGGTGGTCATGAACCACCACCTCTTCTCGGGCAACGACCAATACTTCTTCTGCAAAGACAAGGTTGAGAGCCTTGATGACTTCAAAGGGAAGAAGACCCGCAGCCACAGCGCGGCATTGTCGGACTGGATCGAAGGGATGGGCGCCTCGGCCCAATTCGTAGCCTTCTCCGAGGTCTACACAGCCTTGGAACGGGGCATCCTGGACTGTGGTGTGACTGGTGCTGACGCTTCCCACGGTCAGCGCTGGTATGAGGTAACCGATTACATGATCGGGCCGTTGATCAGCTGGCCCTTTGTCAACAACGTGATCAACGCCAACAAATGGAATTCCATCCCCGAAGACCTCCAGCGTATCCTGATCGAAGAAGCCGCCAAGTCCGAATTGGAGGCGCTCCGGATCGGGTCGATCCAAAACGAGATGGGGCTCATCAAGAACCAGAAGGCAGGCTTGGAATTCATACCGTTCTCGCCAGCGATGGCCGAACAGAGCTTGAACGGTGCCGTCATGGAACGGGTCGTGCCGAACTGGGTGAAGCGCGTCGGTAGCGGCACCCATCCGGTGATCACCGATATATTCAATCCCAAAATCGGTCCGCTCGTCGGCCTGAAAATCGAAGCCGACGGTTCTGTTACCAAGACGAAATAAAGCGTCACACGGCAACTGGCAATTCAGCCATCATCTAAGATTTGGAAAGCCGACCGGTCCCTGGATAAACCCAGGGGCCGGTCTTTGCGATTAGACCTCAAGGGTAAAAGTGACCCCCAGATTTATCATCTGGGGGTCACTTTTACGCCTGAAACTGGCGGAGGGAAAGGGATTCGAACCCACGATGAGGTTGCCCCCGTAACGGTTTTCAAGACCGTCTCTTTCATCCACTCAGCCATCCCTCCGTATGGTGAGCACCCTTACACCTACGCCCGTTATGCGAATCAACCACGGGACTTCTAGCTATAAAGTAGGCCCTTTCCTACGGAGGAAAATTTTAAAAAATGGGCCTTATGGGCATAGCCGTTGACCGTCTGGGGGATTATTTACCTATAACGTGGTGGAGCCTATGGACTTCCACGGGCTTCTACGGGCTGCTGTGAGCGGTATACCACATACGGATTAAACTTCGAGCAAGTCATAACTGTAAGAATTAAATATTTCGCAACCTTCTGATGTTATTAGAATCATGTCTTCTATCTGGAATGACCCTACGCTATCAGCATAATAGGGCGTCTCTAGGCACATCACCATACCTGGTTGGAGTATAGATTTTTCATCTGCACTGATGAACGGTGGTTCTTCTACAAAAGAGTCCAGGCCGATAGAGTGACCGTAGTGACCGCGGCTATAGTTTGGAAAACCATGCGACCGAATTTCCTCTGTGGCAACACGAAATATCTCAGATAGTTGGACGCCAGGACGCATCAATTCCCTCGCCCTCGAATGCGCGGACTGTAGAGCGTGGTGCATCTTTTTCTGAATGTCAGTCGGCTTTCCAAAGGAGAATGTGCGACCGCAGTCGCTGTAATAACCGTTCAACGTCACACCACAATCGAATTTAATCAAATCTCCCGGAGACAATCCCGAGGTTCCCCCAAAGCTTAGGCGAGCTCCTGACCCAGCACTAATGAAACCAAAGGCACCCTGGAAATCTCCCAAAGATAGATCGGCTTTAGCAGCTTGCAGCGCTCCATCCATGTAGTTGTATTTGATATCTAATGCTGTTTGTCCTTCATGAACGTTCGCAATGGCTTGATTTTGACCTGCCTCATAAAGGCGGGCCGCTTTTCTAAGTGTTTCAATCTCGTGAGGTTGTTTGATCGCCCGCAACTGGTAAAGCATGTCAGTCACGTCGACGAATTTACACTGAGGATTAGTCTCTTTCAATAGTTCAATCGTTTGGTGTTGAACGTACCGCAAATCCGTACCGATTGTCGCCTGGTCTAGGTTTCTTTCGCCCAAAATATCCCGAAGTGCTGTATGGATCTCGGCTTGATCCCATTGGGGAGGACGAGACAAATTAGCACTGATTGTTGAGTTACCCAGGATGTCGACGTCCCTGTTTTCAACCCACATTTTGTAAGTTCTAATATCTTCGATATCCGTAGACGCTCTTGCGGGAGTTTCTACAAAATCACTCGTTATTAATGCCGGAGGACGGGCTGGGTCAGCAGGTATCAAGCACAGATCTGTTCCCATAAGCCGCCAAGAAAGAGCAACGACTGGGCTCAAGAATCCAGTCGTATAAAACAGGTTTGACGGTGTATAAGCCAGATAGGCATCGATGTTGTGTTTTTGTAACTCCTGCATCAATTTTGTTCTAACTTTGTCAGACATCAAGAGCCTCCTGTTTTTACTTTGGGACTACCTGCCAACGCCGCAGCACGATAATTGCTGCGGACCGTACAACGGGTTCCAACCAAGGGCGCCGAGTCAGGAAAAAGCGGCTTTCCAGACTCAATAGCTACGACTTATGGGCGAACACTATCACCAGCCTTCGGGCTGGTCAAACAAACAGCCCCCGGTAACGAACCGGGGGCTATTCAATTCCATCGACTGATAGGGTCGCCCGAACAGGTTTTCGTGGACTAATCGTCCGCCAGAGCTTCGCTGACATTCACGAGAAGTTCCTGCTCCAGGCTGGCCTTCATGCTCTCACTAAGGACACCACACTTGTACAAGTTGTTAACGAGGGTGGCGTGCATCTCCTTCTTGAACAAGGAGCGGAACATGGCGAAATCGGCGCCCAGTTGCCACTCGATGGGGAAGGATAAAGGAGTAACTAAGACTACGCGATTAGGTAAGAACGAAGATTCTGATAAGTATCCAGCGACCCTTTTCGTTATTTCAAATAACAGCCAACTTAAAAAGAACATGCCATCGGATTTGCATTTCTAGGGACATGCCGAGAATGAGGTAATATCAACAAACTTTAAGCCAATACGCAAATAAGAGAGACCCGCCGGGCCGGCGGGTCTCTCTGTAAGGGTTCGGTGTTTATCCCGTAAGGTTACCGGATATTATTCACCGGCGACTTTAGGCCAAAGTGCCTATAAAGAAAATCCAATCTCTGAGGATCTGCGTCCTAGGCTACTGAGTCACTGGGACCGGGCTGGTCGTACCATCGTCGTTTATCTTGAGTCCAACAATCGGTGCAATCTTTTCGTTGAATACGCGCACGATGTCGCTGTCAGGGCCTCCCACCCGCTTGATCCAGTTGGGTAGCACGTGAATCGGCACCGCTTTGTTAGCCTGTATCTCCTTCATTTCATCAGTGAACGGTATGAATTCCAGGCCAGCATCGATGTTACGTTGAGTCCAGACTTCGTTCCATGCCGGGGTGACCCTCATGGCTTCTAACTCATGTCTGGCGCCTTCTTCAACCAGAATCTGTCGGAGGTCTTCTGGTAGATCCGAGAACACTTTCGCGTTCATAACCATAGTGTTGATCAGCTGGCTGGAAAGAGGGCCAACCATGTAGTCGGTAACCTCAAACCATCGCTGTCCATGCGCAGCAAAGGCCACGGTAACACCGCAGTCTAGGATACCGCGCTCTAAAGCCGTATAAACCTCGGCGAATGCTACGAACTGAGCATTGGCACCGAATCCCTCGATCCAGTCAGACAAGGCGGCGCCGTGACTCCGCACCTTTTTACCTTTGAAGTCGGCTGCGGTATTAATTTTGTCTCGGCAGAAGAAGAAATTGTCCCCACCGGAAACCCACATGCGGCTTATGACCTGTCCGCCGCCGGTGTCTTCTTGAATCAGCTTCTCAAGGTAACCTTGAACGGCCGCGTTAGCCTTATATTCAATCTCATGATCGGGGTAGAGCCCGTACAGGAAGGTAATCTCTAGCTGGGGTAGATCTCCGGCTACGTAACCGGAAGTAATCTCGGTAAAATCTATGGTTCCGTCCCGGACCAATGCAAGGGAGTCGGGACCGGCTAAACCCAACTCTGGGAAGGACGTGATAACTAAATTAAGCTTCCCTTGCGTTCGCTCAGTGGTATTCTTGACGAGTACTTCTTCCACCAACTTACAGGTCGCTAAGGTGCGGTTAATGCAGGTGACCTGAATCTCTATGGGTTCCCCGTCATATACGAGTTCCGTTTGATTGGTGAAGTTTGATTTTTCAACCAGAGCGTCATAGTAAGGAGAATCGAAAAGGTACCGCTCCCGTTCTAGACCTGCCAAGTTGATCATGTCATCCGCGTCACCCAGTGTAGGACCAGGAGCCGGGCCAACCAACTGGCTCAGGTCTCCCACATAGAAAGACCCCGGTCCGCCGGCTCGCCGAGCAGCCGCTTCTTTCAGGGTTAACGAGGGCGCTGCAGGTTTTTCTGCTGCAGGTTTCGCTGCTGCAGGTTTTTCTGCTGCAGGTTTCGCTGCTGCAGGTTTTTCTGCTGCAGGTTTCGCTGCCGTGGTATCTCCAGATTCAGACCCGCCACAAGCTGCAAGAATCACTGCCAGCATCGCCAGCATCAAAAACATTATTCTGCCGTTTCGCATCTTTTCTCCTAACATCGTTGTAATCAATCCGAATGGGAATAAGATCATCTGCAATTTGTATACATTAAAATTTCGAATATGTAAACGAAAATCAATAACCACTTACTGGCCCGGGCCGGTCCGACCGGCTTCACCGGCCATAACTTGAGGGACACCCTGGCCACCCTTCTCGAGCGGAAGGGAGGTAAGCTCACGGTCTCCATGGCGCTGATCAGGGACAAGGTGCCGGGGGTGGCCTCCAGGTACGTTACGAGAGATCTAGCGGCCCTATTAGAGAGTTACTCCCCGCTGCGGCAGATCGAAGACGGGCTCTCCCCTGGTCTGACAGACGGGGGAGAGCCCAGTCCTGGTAACGAAGAACGAGGCGGTCGGAGCCTGATCGAGCCTAACAGCACCTCTTTTAGTGAGTGGAGGAGAGTCGAACTCTGGAGATGGTCCCTTCAGTTGTGGATGCACTCCGTGATCTCTCAGGAGCTTTGGCCCGTCTGGCAGACACCCTTGACGAAGCCAGCTCAAATTCTTTGGAGCCGTGAAGAGCGGTTTCTCTAACCTGGTTCACTTACTGAGACAACCCCACTATCATCACAAGGGATACAACCCTAAGTCCCCGATCGCCATGTACCTTGCCTAATCAGGTTGACTCGCTTAAGGCGACGCAGCCGCCAGAGATTATCCAAAAGTACTTTCAACACGGCTGCACAAAACCGATGGCTGACACGGTATCAGCATCACTGCCAAGGTTGCCTCAAGATTTTAGCTCCTCAACGTCGGCTCAACCAATCTCAATATACGAAGTAAGTCCCCCACGGCTATGTCTCGGGTCACCGGTCCAGGAATAGGCAGATTTCTATTCACCGTATAACGATTGCGTCTGCCTTCTCGAGCCCGATAAAGGTATCCCTCATCAACCAATTCTGAAATGATTCGGCGTACCGGCCGCTCAGTAATACCGAGGCGATTACCTATTTCGTTGGCGCTGATTGACGGCTCGGTCGCGACGAGTACCAAGACAGCTCCGTGGTTACTCAGGAAATTCCAGCTTGGCATAATTCCTCTTGACGCAAATCGCTTGAGATGTGCCAGAATTAGTGTTAGTCTCAAACATGCTATTACAAGCATGCTTACGACAGACAAACGACCGGCATTCACGATGCCAGATTGTACCATTAAATGCTACGGCTACTGCTAGCCAAGGCTAGTTATAGGCATATTAAACACCGCAACTAGCTACTTAGGTCACCTCATTTACCTATTTAGCGATTGATGCATTAACTCATTTCGCAGTGTTGTTCTAATCAGGTGGTTGTATGGTTTCAGATCCGACTTGTCTCCACCATTTCTTCAAAGCCCAGGCGGAAAAGACCCCTACCAGACTCGCGGTAGTGAGCCGGGAAGATGAAAAAGATTACTCTGAATTGGACCGCGAATCAGATGCGTTAAGTGTTTACCTTCGGCAGCACGGGGTCTCACCCGATGACCGAGTGGGTATCTTTATGGAACCTCGTGCGGCTTATATAGTCGCTTGCATCGGCGTCCTCAAGGCCGGCGGCGCATTTATGCCACTGGCCCTCGAATCCCCTGAGAATTTGTTAAATAATATCTTGGAGACGTCAAAACCCACTGCAATCATTACGACGGAACAACATTCCAAGCGATTGAGCCCTGGCCCTAATACGCACGTGTTGCTGATAGATACGGACACTACCTGGCGAGAAATTAGCGTTGAAGACCGACACCTGGCAATCTCTCGTCATAATCTAGCCTTTGTTCCATATACTTCAGGCACAACGGGCGATCCCAATGGAGTGATGCAGACCCACGAGAGTATGATTTCGTCCTACTTCGGCAGGTATGACTTCAGTTCTTACCAAGTTGAAGATAAGGTTGCCTGTAACATCTTCTTCGCCTGGGAGTTCCTCCGCCCATTACTGAACGGTGGAACGGTCTATGTAATCCCGGATGATGTTGTCTTTCTCCCACGGGCCTTACTGAAATACATCTCCGAGAATGGAATCACGGAAATGTTGTTTACTCCATCCCTCTTGCAAGGAATCATGAATTCTGCCGATGCGGACGTACTTCGCGCTGATTTTAAGTCTTTGCGGGTGGTGTGGTTGAACGGCGAGGTAGTGTCCGGCAGCCTGAGGGAGCAGGCTTTAGCGGTGTTGCCGGCCTCCGTCCGTTTGTTTAACACCTACAGCATCAGTGAGGCTCACGACGTCTGCACTGTCGAGTTGAAATCTTCTCCTTCAGATACCTCGGGAGTTTGTCCCGTTGGACTTCCGATGAGGGGAGTAAAAGTGCGGGTCTTACCAGAAGGCAAACGTAATCTCGCAACAGATGGGACCGGAGAACTGTATATCGGCGGACTTGGCCTCGCTCGTGGTTATCTGGGAACGGCCGATATGAACGAGCAAAAATTCGTCCATGTTGACGGGGAGAGATATTACGCTAGCGGTGACCTGGTGGAGATCGATCCCAGAGGGATGATAACGGTCATCGGACGTAATGATTCGATGGTCAAGATTCGGGGATACACTGTTTATCTGGGTGGCATCGAGGAAACTCTCAGGAGACACTGCGATGTTTTAGACGCCGCAGTCACCGTAGAAGGTGACGATCCGAATAATAGATGGCTCCTGGCGTACGTGTCCCGTAAGCCTGAGTCAACCTGGGGAGTTGACGCTGGTAGCGCCACCAGCAAGGATTTGCGGAATCTGTTGGAGCGGTTCCTGCCACACTACATGGTACCCAACCGATACGTCGAAATCCAAAAATTGCCGATAGATCAACGGACCGGCAAGATGGACAGCAAAGCTCTACCGGCCCTTCCCAAAGCGAAGGCTCGTAACCCCAATGAGAAGATACTCGCAAAGTATGCCGCTGATCCGTACGGTCTAAAAATAATGAAGGAACTGTGGGGCGAAACCTTGGGCATCGATGCTAGTACTTTAGATGGCGACTGGGATTTCTTCGACCTCGGCGGCAACTCGCTGTCAGCCCTTGGTTTGACATTGGGCGTCGAACAAACTTTTGGAGTCAAGCTTCAGGGAACCGAGGTATATGAATACCGTTCGATAAATAGATTGGCAACCTACTTGGCTAATGGAGGATCAACGGTGAAACCTGAGTTTTCATTGGCTGAAGATGCATTTCTCGACCCGAACGTATCGCCAGCCACGATAAGTAACGGAATTTGCCTTTCCGAAGCCTCAAACATATTTGTGACTGGCGCCACCGGCTTCCTAGGGTCCTTCTTGCTCGATGAGTTGTTACGTTCTACGGACCAGGAGACGATGTTCTACTGCTTAGCCAGGAGCGAAGCAACTCGGCACCGGAATTCGCCGAATGACCGGGTTCTGGAGACCTTGAGGTTCTACGGATTACCAGCCCAGTCTTTGCGAGAGCGTATCGTCACAGTGGCGGGCGATTTGACTGAAGGCAGATTCGGTCTGAATGAAGAGGCGTACCTTCAGCTCGCAGAAAAAGTCGACCTGGTCTTCCACTGTGCTGCATCTGTTAACTACGCTTACCCTTATCCCTTGATTAAACCCCATACTGTCGGCGGTACGACTGAAGTGATTAGATTCGCGTGTCAAACCAAAACTAAGACGGTGCAGTATGTGTCCTCGAACGGGATCTTCCCTGGCGGAGATAACGCGCCTTATCTAGAGAACAACGATATCGATGACTTCGCCGACAGGATGGAAGGGGGCTACAATCAGGCCAAATGGGTTGCTGAGCGGCTGATGTGGCATGCCTCGGGAAGGGGTCTACCGATCTGCATGTTTAGACCCGGGAACATCGGCCACCATAGTGTCACTGGCGTGGTCAACCCCAATGACTTCCAAACGTTAATTATAAAAGCTTGTTTACAGATAGGGTTGGCCCCGATTGCGCCAAATTGGCTTTTCGAGATGACTCCAGTGGATTTCCTAGCCAAAGCCGTCACTAAGATCGCCGATGATCCTAGCCATTTCGGCAAAGTTTACAACATGGTCCAGCAAGACCCCGTTCCCGCCGACCTTGTTTTCGTGCGCATGCAGGCTAATGGGGATGTCGCAGGACTGGTACCATTGACCGACTGGAAGTTGAGGCTACAGGAGACAGCGGACAACGCAGATGACCTTGAACTAAAACTTCTCGCGCAGTCTCTTGACTCCGTCGAAGGCTATCTCACCGACACCAGCGTGTATGACATAAGTCGGTTTAGCGAGGCCATGGCACAATCGCGCCTGAAGCCGCCCGTAATAGATGTAGACTACGTGACGATGTTTTTACGGAGTCTGTGACAATCTTTGCCAGGAGTGGATCGAGATGTTGATGGCAGGGCTAACTTGAACCTGCATCACGACATAATCACAAGAAGGCCTTTACTTTGAATCATTCATGTTTTTTTAGAGACGAACGATCATTTCGATGTTAATGCAGAGGTGAAAGCAAAAAGCCGATTTCCATTCAGTTAGCCGTTCATCACTTCTTCTAAAGACCGAGAACAATGCATTGTTCTCATCGTGGCCAATTAGTGAAAGCCTCGATCTGATGGCCGGGACTCTACCCGAACCTACAGCCAGTTTCGAAAGATAATGCTATGAAGTTTGATTCCCTCGATTTTTATCAAAAGCACGCACGCCGCTATTCAGACTTGTCCCATGAGTTTACTCATTCCGTGTACACCGACAGCTCCCAACCAGGGTTGACTGGAGACATGGACCTTTTGAAGAGAATTGTGAAGTTAGCACCCGGCCGCCGTGGGTTAGACGCCGGTTGCGGAGCGGGCGCCAGGGACGTCCATCTACTTAACAGTTGGGGATATGAAGCTTATGGCGTCGATGCAGTGGACCAGAATGTAAGCTTGGCCAAAGGTCTCCACCCGGAAATCGCCGATTTGATTCAAGTTGCGGACCTCAGGGAACCTCTACCCTTCGATGACGCTTCCTTTGACTTTGTAACCTGTAATGCTGTTATCCAACATCTAGCTCCTGAAACCACGGAACAGACCACGTTGCCCGAACTAACCCGGGTACTGGCCCCGGACGGGGTTTTGCAGCTGATGTTCAAAGTGGGATTTGGAGTAGTTACAGTAGAGGACAACGCCTACGGTTCGCAAAGTGTGGCAAGAACGTTCCAGCTCTATAGTGAACACCGTTTATTGGAGGTTTTGAAAGAGCTAGGCTGCACTCTAGTAGACGCAAGAGGAACGGAAGAGTTAGGCGGGCTGATGTATTTCAATGACATCAAGCCTATGCGTTATTGTGTCTTTTGGGTCAGGAAGGGTAGTTCCTAGGCTGGTTTTATGCGACTCACAACGACAGGGGTTGGCAGGACAACGAGGTAGCGGTTCTAAGGACGACATCAATCGGGAGAGGCGCATTCCCAGCTACCCCGCATTTGATACCGGAGCATGCGCTTGCAAACCTTCCGGTTTGCTCCAAAGACCACCCAGCCAGAATCCCATATATCGCCCCTGCAGAAAATGCCGCCCCCGCTCCGTAGCCGTCGATGACCTTCACTTCCGGCGGCCAGATGCGAAATGCTTCGGTCTTTTGGGCCACCATGCAGCCCTTGGCGCCCATCGTTATCAATACTGTGTCAATTCCACCATCCAGTAGATCTCGAGCAATATCTGGAGGGTTTCCCGACGCTTGGGGCTCATCTACGGAGACCTGGCACACGTCCACAAATCGCAGCAAGTCGGAGAGTTTTGACCGGTCGCTATACCTGGACTCTAGATTCAGGAACACCGGTACGCCTTGTGACATTGCGCGTTCCATTGCATCCAGCACCTTAGGACCATCATACCAATCCACATATAGCATACCCGCTTCGGCCAATTGGGAATCACTGGGCGCCGTCAAGGAGGCCAGAGCTCTGGGGTCGCGTTGCTGAAAATAAGTCCTGGATCCGGTGCCGTCTACTACGCCGACTTCTAAGGGAGTCGCGGCGCCTTGGTTGGTTTTTTGGTCAAAGCTTATGCCAGAAGCCCTCAATTGCTCTAAGACCTTGCTCCCGTAGAAATCGTTACTTATCGGTGACGATATTAGGGTGCTGGGAACTTGCCATCCGCCGAGGGTCACGGCTACTATCGCCGCGTCATCGCCAAGAGAATCGACCACATTTTGGATAGCTGCGCCTCCGTTCTGGCTGGGGAATTCTTCGACGACGATCAGCATGCAGTAGGTCAGGAACCCGCAGCAGATTACATGGCCTTTAGAAGGCGGGGCCGAGCTATGGATTGGGTCTGCGTTTGAAAAATGGTTAGGCATAGTTGCTCACTGACTACGAAGTCCTACCGGCTCTACCAAACCGCCCGCCAGGGGTTAGACGCCCGTCGGCATAAGTTGAGCCCTGATTCTCTCCGCTTTCGGGGAAATGAATGGGTTAACCTCGGCCTTGTCGAGTCGTACCACTGCTCACGGCTCATTAGTATTCCATCATCTTCCCACGAACGTTCTGCTAGTCATCTGCGATGTCACGGTAAATGTTCCCAATCTACTACTAAATTATCAAGGAGCGATGAGGATTGCAGCTTCTCACAAAAGGGTCAGACTTCGCGTTTGTCTAACGCCTTTCTTATCATAAAATAGTCGCTCATTATTTGGAATCACATTAGGTGACGGCGGACCTTGCTTATAGAAAGCCTCGTGCTGGCACCAATCCCGAGTTACATTATTACTAAGTTGGACTTGCTCCAAAAACCGAACGCCCAGACTCGAGATGAGTCTGGGGCGTCCGAATCGTGTTCCTGGTGGACACGAGGGAGAGTCGAACCCTGAGATGTCCTCATAGTTTAGAGAACTAAAACGCCGCTGCCGTACTTCCGATT
>DCWQ01000044.1 GCA_002328185.1 Dehalococcoidia bacterium UBA2158 | reverse complement strand
TGGCCTACAAGAGCGCCGAGGTCGTGGCCAACCTGAAGCTGCAGGAACTGGCCAGTGATTTCACGCTGGTAACCGTGCCTTTCGGCAACTACCTGGGCACTGACATCTTGAAGTGCTGTACGTCTTCTTGGCGGCGGGTCGACGACAACATGATACCGACCCAGATCAAGAGTGCGGGCATCTACGTCAACAGCATGCTGGCCAAGACCGAAGCCACCCTGGCCGGGTTCGACGAGGCCATCATCTTGGGTCAGGACGGACATGTTTCAGAGGGCTCAGGCGAGAACGTCTTCATGGTGGCCGGCGGCAAGCTGATCACGCCTCGGTCGGAAGACAACGCTCTGCCCGGCATCACCCGTGAGAGCATCATGCAGTTGGCCGCGGCCGAACTGGGCGTCGAAGTTGTCGAGCGTAGCATCGACCGCAGCGAGCTCTACCTGGCCGATGAGATGTTCCTCAGCGGCACGGCGGCGCACCTGACACCGGTCGTGGAACTGGATCGGCGCGCCATCGGCACCGGCGAACCGGGCCCCCTCTCAACCGCGCTGCAGAAGCTGTATTTCGATGTCGTGGTGGGCCGAAACCCCAAGTACTTGCACTGGTGCACTGTGGTCTCGCCCCAAGTGGTGCCGGCCTAGGACGTAAAGTCCGGTTTCTCTGAGTATCGAAATCACCGGACGCCCAACCAACGGGCGTCTGTTTCGTTTAACGGACTCTCTTAGACAGGAGTGACGTGATTTGACCTGGATTGGTCTTGGATTACTCTCCTACGTCATCGGCAGTCTCCCTACGGCCTACCTTTTCACCCGCTACATCCTGGGCCAAGACATCCGGCAGATGGGTGATTTCAATAGCGGCGCGGCCAACGTCTTCCGCAACGTGGGCGCCAAGGCCGGCGTCGCCGTGGGCTCCATCGACATCATCAAGGGCGCGCTGGTTGTCCTGCTGGCCAACGCGCTGGTGGACGACACTGGCATGGAGATGATGGCCGGGGCTGCAGCCCTGGCAGGTCACAATTTCCCGGCGCACCTGAAGTTCCGGGGCGGTCGTGGCGCTGCCACCGCCGTGGGGGTGCTGATCGCTTCTGTGCCTATCATCGGGCTGCCCATTGGCGCTGCTTGCTTGGTGGTGCTCTATTTCACTCACAAGGCCATCTATCCGCTGGCCATCTTCTTGGTTGCCATACCTGTCTTGACCTGGCCGGTCGGGTATTCCGTTGGCCTGGGGGCCTACGTCGTGGCCATCCCTATCGCCGTCGGCCTCAGTCATTTCTTCACCACCCGGATATTGAACCCCGGCCCGCACAAGAACATGGGCGACACCGGCGACTCGCTCCTAACCCAAGAATAAACACCACCTAACATGGAGGCATAATGGGCTGGTCCCTGCATCATCCCCACGGGCTCATCTATCACGCGCCCCAGTATTGTCAGCGCGGCTACACGCTCTATTCCAACCTGCGCGGCTATGATGCCAACCTCATCGACATGGAAGGCCGCATCTGCCACCGGTGGCACTGGCCGGGCGGAATCAACTACGCCAACCTGCTGCCCAACGGCAATCTTCTATTTCAGAACTTGGCGCCTGCTGAGAAATTGCCTATGACCGGTATCGGCGGCAGTTCCGGCGGGCTGGTTGAGTTGGACTGGGACGGAAACCTGGTGTGGGAACTGAAGAACCCTTGGATACACCACGACTTCCAACGCTTGGCCAACGGCAATTCCCTGGCGCTGATGTGGGATGAGATTTCGGTCGAAATGACTTCCCAAGTGAAGGGCGGGTTCACTACTCCTGAGGACCCGGCGCAGATGCTGGGCGACGCAGTGCGGGAGTACACCCCTTCGGGCGAGGTGGTCCACGAATGGAAGTCATATGAGCATTTGGACTTCGGCGAGGATGTGATCTGTCCCCTGGAAGGCCGGCGGGAATGGACCCACGGCAACAGCATCAACGTGACCCCCGACGGCGACTACCTGGTCAGCTTCCGGCAGACGAGCACGGTGGGAATAGTGGACCATGAAACAGGCAAATTCACCTGGAAATGGGGCCCCGGCGACATATCCCACCAGCACAACCCCAGTTTCCTCGATAACGGCCGGGTTCTGCTGTTCGATAACGGCTCTCACCGCCGCGCACCCAGCACTAACTACTCCCGTATCGTCGAGATCGACCCCGCCAACAACGAGGTCAATTGGGACTACCGCGGGGAGCCGCCCATATCGTTCTATAGCTACCAGATCAGCGGGGCCGAACGACAGCCCAACGGCAACACACTGATCTGCGAAGGGGCTACAGGTAGGTTCATAGAGGTGACTTCGGGCCACCAGATCGTTTGGGAGTTCATCAACCCGTTGTTCGCCGATAGCGCTAGGCTGGCGGGCGGCAGCGCTTCGGGCCAGGCCAACTCGGTCTTTCGGGCTCACCGGCATTCCCACGATGACCCGGCGCTACAGGGAAGGAACCTGGACCCGGCGAACTATGCCAACCTCAACCGGACCTTGGGCACAGCCTAGTTTTCCGAAGGCGTTCCCAGCACCAGGTGGTCACCGTCGTCTTCCAATCGGCCCTCTGATAGCAGGGCAGCTATGACGCCGTCCATCCGGTCCTTGATGGCTTCGGTGTTGCGGTTGTAGCCCAGGAGCTTGGCTGCGGGTGCCGACGCCTGTTCCCTGGCGATGCCGTAGGATCGTCCTAGAACCACGCATACGGCCTCAGCGATCTCTTCGTCCGAGACCATCCCCAGCTTGCGGGCCGGTGATCCGGCCTTGACCAAACAGCGAAACTCCCAGGGGCAGATGCCGGTCGATGGTCCGGCCCAGCTCCT
>DCWQ01000039.1 GCA_002328185.1 Dehalococcoidia bacterium UBA2158 | reverse complement strand
AGTGGGAATCTCCCTGCGGACCGGCTGCTTCTGCAATCCCGGCGCCGGGGAGTTGGCCCACGGCCTGACCAAGGAAGACATGGCTGCGGCCTTCGAGAACGGCGAGCGCATGACCTTCGAACAATTCCTGACCGTGTTGGAAGACCGGGACGGCAAGAGCGCTGGCGCGGTCCGCATATCCATGGGCCTGGCGTCCAACTTCGCCGATGTGTACAAGTTCTGGGAATTCGCCCGGAGCTTCATAGACCAAACGGCGGGAGAGGTTTAATCTCCGCTCCACCCCAAGATATAAATAACTACCGGAGGACCCTTCAAATGCCCATTCCAGGATCTACGATGACAAGCTTCCGCCCGCTGATGCAGGGCACGAATGGGATGGTGGTTGCCAGCCACCCCGCCGCCGCCATGGCCGGTCTGGATGTGCTGCGCAAGGGTGGCAACGCCATCGACGCCGGGGTGGCTGTTGGCCTGGCCCTGAACGTGGTCCACGTTGACGATTGCAGCTTCCTGGGCGTTGCGCCGACGGTCATTTACCTGGCCGGCCGCAAGGAAGTAGTGGAGATAGACGGTCTCGGGGTCTGGCCCCAGGCTGCATCAGTGGAGTATTTCAAGAAGAATCACGGCGGCAAGCTCACGCCCGGCGTGATGAACTCGCTGACGCCGGCGGCTGCCGATGCGTGGATCACCGCCCTTTCTAGGTTCGGCACCATGACATTTGGCGAGGTTGCGTCCGCGGCCATCGACCTGGCTGGGAACGGTTTTCCCATGTTCCGCTACCTGGCTGGCCGGTTCGTGACCGCTCATGACGCCTACAACGAACATCCGTCAACCGCCGAGATATTCTTCCCTAACGGACGCGCTCCCAAACAGGGCGAGATGTTCTACCAGAAGGACCTGTCGGCGACGCTGGCCAAGCTGGCGGAGATAGAGAATTCCAACAAGAGACAGGGCCGGGAAGCAGCCATGCAAGCGGCCAGGGACGATATCTATACCGGCGAATTGGCCCGCAAGATCGTGGATTTCAATCAGGAGATGGGCGGCCTGCTCACGGCTGACGACCTGGCCCGGTACCACGTTCACGTGGGCGCTCCGGTGACCGTGAATTACAAGGGCTACGATGTCTACAGCACCGGACCCTGGGGACAGGGACCGACGTTCCCGCAAGCCCTCAAGATACTGGAGGGGTTCGACTTGGCAGCCATGGGCCACAACTCGCCCGAGTACATCCACACGGTGAGTCAGGCGCTGAACCTGGCCTTCGCCGACCGCGAGCAGCACGTGGGCGACCCGGACTTCGTGGACGTGCCTATCAAGGAGATGCTTTCCGAAGAGTATCTGGCCCAACGTCGGAGTCTCATCGATCCCAACATGGCCTGGCCCGGCACGCCTCCTGCCGGAGACCCCCGCAACCTTAAAGCCACTCTGAACGGAGGGCCCCTGTCTCCCAAGGACGCTGCAGTCCCCGTGGCGACGGCCGGCGCGACCGGTGGCGGGACATCCTACTTCGCGGTGATCGACCGGGATGGCAACATCTTCTCCAGCACCCCGTCTGAGGGAACCAAGAACGGCGGGCCGGTGATTCCGGGCACGGGACTGGCCTTCTCCATGCGTGGCTCACAGTCCAAGGTGGACGATGGTGCTCCAGCCTCGGTGGCAGGCGGCAAGCGACCCAGGCTCACCCCCGCGCCGGCGTTGGTGCTGCGGGACGGCGAGCCGGTGATTGCGCTGGGCGCCCACGGCGGCGACCACATCCCACAAGGCACCTTACAACTGCTGCTGAATATGCTGGAGTTCGGGCGCGACCCCCAGGAAGCCGTGGAAGAGCCCCGGTTCTTCAGCTACAATTTCCCAGGCTCCAACTGGCCGTCCAAGTATGAGCCGGGAATGCTGCGGTTAGAAGGGCGGATCGGCGACGGTACGGTGGAATCACTGCGGCAGAAAGGCCACACCATCGAGATGTACCCCGATTGGTGGGAAGGCTCGTCCCTCTACTGCGCCATCAAGCGCAACCCTGAGACCAAGGTGCTGCAGGGCGGCGCCGACCCCCGTTGCGAAGCTTATGCGATTGGGTATTAGGGCTGCTTCGAGAGCCCGGTTGAACCATAGGCAGCGCCCTCATCCTAGCCTTGCCCCGTGCGCGGGAGAAGGGACTATTGAATGGAATTGGAGGCATAGATGCCCGACCTAGAGAGCTTATTGGACCAAGTCGATGAGATGCGGGACGAGATCGTTTCGCTGGAGCAGGACTTGGTGCGAATACCCACCGTGAATACCGGCGCCATGCCCACTGGCAACGAGACGGAAGCCTGCCGGTACATCGAGAAATGGCTGGCGGAGGATGGAATCGCATCCGAGACCATCGAGTCGGCTCCCGACCGGGGCAACCTGATTGCGCGCTTGGAGGGCAGCTCGGGCAAGGCCGGGCTGATGTTCATGTCCCACCTTGATGTGGTGCCGGTGGAGGAAGAGGAGAAATGGCGCTTCCCACCCTTCAGCGCCACGGTGGCCGACGGCCGGATCTTCGGGCGCGGGGCGTCGGACTGCAAAGCCCTGCTCACCTGCCAATTGATCGCCATGCGACTGCTCAAACGCAACAACATCGAGCTGAAGGACGGTCTTATTCTGGCGTCTTGCGCCGATGAAGAGCACGGCGGCCGCTACGGGTTCGGCTGGATGGCCGAGCATCACCCCGGGAAATTGGCGGCGCCCTATGCTGTGAACGAAGGCGGCGGCGTGCCCATCTCGGCAGCCGGGAACCTGACCTATCTCCTGGGCATCGGCGAGAAGGGCCGGTTACAGTTGGAGATCGAAGTCAGAGGCTCCAGCGCCCACGCTTCCACCCCCTGGCAGGGTTCCAACGCTCTGTTTGGGTTGTCGGAGGTCGTCAAGCGCATCGAGGCCTACGAGGCAGAACGGGACACCTCCACCAGCCTGTTCGATCACCTGTCTACCTTCGCCATCGAGGACAAACCCTCGCCGGCCAACATCGACCAGATCATCGCCGACAACGAGGAGAGCCAGCCTCGATTCGCCTCGATCATGAAGGCGTTGTCCCGGATGACCATCACGCCCACCATGATCCAGGGCGGCATCAAGTCCAACAGTGTACCCGAGTCGGTCCGGCTGACCTGCGATGTGCGGACGCTGCCCCACCAGGACGAGGCCTACGTCCGGCAAGAGTTGGACAAGATTCTGGACGGCATCCCGGGCGTTGGGATAGACATTGATTACATGTCCATCCCCAACGCCTCGCCCTTCGAGACCGAATTCGCCCATCGCATCCAGATCAGCACCGCCAACGCGCTGCAACGGGACGATATCCAGTGGGTGCCATCGCTGACCACCGGGTTCACCGACTCTCGGTTCACCCGCAATCTGGGCACCACAACATACGGCATGCAGGGCTCGCACCCTGACGACGACCCGATGATCGCCTTCATCCACGGCACCAACGAGTCGGTGGGCATTCAGAGTCTGATCAGCGGCACCAGGATAATGCTGGCCCTGGCCTACGACCTGCTAGCTGTCAAATAGGCGCTTTTGGAGTGAACTCAAGATGATTACCGACCCTGAGGCGTACCTGAACTTCTTCCGGTCAATACACCGGCGGACTCTGCGGGATATCGAGGCGCTGCCGCCGCCCGCTGCGAGTTGGGAGCCGTCTAGGGGCGAGGGTGAAAAGGCTTGGGGCATCGCCCAGATCGTCCACCACATCTGCGAGTCAAGGATTTACTTCGCCTCGGCGTACACCGGCAAGGGGTGGCGGTACGATTGGATGCCGCCCAGCACGGAGCAGCAGTCGGGCTGGATTCCGGCGCTGGAGGCCTCGGCTGTTGAGTTCCAAAGCCAGATATCCGGAACGCCCGCGCAATGGCTCAACCGCCGCATCAAGATGATCGACACCGACGGCACCCTAAGCGGCTGGCGCATCCTGATGATGCTCTTGGAACACGAAGTCCACCACCGTTCCCAGATAGACACCTACGCCGGCCTAGAAGGCTGGGACGTCCCTCAGATCTACGATCGCACCCGCGAGCAGATAGACGAACTGCAGGACCGGCAGTAGCCGGGTTTTCTTTAGACGGCTTCGGGCGGCACTCGCTTATTCCAGCCTGCTGCCTGCTCGTAGGCATGGGCTACCCGCAAGACCGTTGCTTCGTCGAATGGGCGGCCGGCTATCTGCATGGCTAGGGGGAGGCCGCTGTTTCCATTTGGACCGTCCGTGGCCGAGGTGAACCCGCAGAGAATGGATAGCGCGGGGGCTCCGCTCAGGCTGTAGGGGCCGCGGAATCCACCGGCCGATAACGCTTTTCTGGCGTGCTCCTGACTGTCTACTTTCTGGTCTAGGTTGATGATGTTGGCGGGCGCGCCGGAGGTTGGCTGGATCAGGATGTCTACATCTTTCAATAGACCCAGCACTTGCTCGCGCACCATTGTGCGCAGCTTCTGGGCCTTGTAGTAGACCTGGGCCGGGATCAGGTTGGCAGCGGTGAAGTGGATCTTGGTGTTGTAGTGGTAGCCCTCGGGTTGTTCCCGCAGGTACTCAGGACGCAGGCTCACCCGGTCTACGTGGGTGATAGCGCGGGTGATATAGCCCGATTTCTCAGCCAGGGGCATGGACACCTGTCTCACGTCCGCGCCCAGTTCCGCCAGCACTTCGATGGCCGTCAGGACTGATTGGCGCATTTGTGGGTCTAGCTCCAGTTCTTCGGGGTCTAGCAGTTCCCTCACGACTCCTACCTTGAGGCCCTTGATGTCGCCGGTCAGGGCGGCTTGGTAGTCGGGCACGGGCACGTTGTGGGTGGAAGGGTCTTGCGGGTCGTAACCGGCGATGCCGCCGATGGTGATGGCGCAGTCCTCAACGGTGCGTGAGATGGGTCCGATGGTGTCGAAGGACCAACCGGCGCCGTCGACTCCGTAGCGGCTGACCCGTCCCCAGGTGGGACGTAGACCAACCAGACCGCAGTTGGCGGCCGGGCCTCTAATGGAGCCTCCAGTGTCTTCGCCAAGAGACGTGGCGCAGAGGCGGGCGGCGGTGGCGGCACCAGACCCGGTGCTGGATACGCCGGGGCTGCGAGTCAGGTCCCAGGGGTTGCGTGCCGGGCCGAAGGCTGAGCTTTGGGGTTCCCCGTGGGCGAACTCACTCATGTTCAATTTGCCGAGCGTGATGGCCCCGGCTTTCTTGAGATTGGTCACCACGGTGGCGTCGAACTTGGGGATAAAATCGGATCTGATCTTGGAGGCGTCGGTTGTGAGGACGCCCTTCGTGTAGATCTGGTCCTTGAGCCCCATGGGGATGCCGTGGAGGGGGCCACGGTAATCGCCGCGGCGTATCTCTTTCTCGGCCTCCAGGGCTTCCTGCCGGGCCTGTTCGGCGGTGACGGTGATGTAGGAGTTGACATGGGGGTCGATGCGCTCTATGCGGTCCAGGTAGGCTTCCACGGCCTCAACCGGGGAGATCTCCTTGGCCTTGATGGCGGAGCTCAGTTCCGTGGCTGACAGGAACGCTATGTCTTTGACGGCCATTTGGTACCCCTTTTGTCACTTTGAATTCGATTACTAGCGTCATTCCGGCGAAGGCCGGAATCCATGTAATTACTGGTTAAGGCATTATGCAGTTCATGGGACGTTTCTGGTGCGGCGGATTTTAGGCCCTTCTGCTATCGGAAACGCACTAATGCGCGGCTCCAAGGATCCCGGCGAAGGCCGGGATGACGGGTGAGGCGGAGGGTTACCCACCAGTGTCTAACATTCTTTGCCGCATATCTGACGGCACCTCTCGTAGGCGTTGGCGGAACGCGGTGTTGGTACGGTCGGAGACCCGGCGGGCGGCTTCGGTGAGTAGCTCCACTCCGCCTAGATAGTCGTCAACATGAATGTATTCGGCTTCGATGCGGCCTTCTGGCGCGTCGTTGTGGTAGTTGCCCAGCGGGAAGGCGATGCCGGTGGTCTGGTAGCCGAAGACGGCGAACGCGCTGGCCTCACAGGTGCCGCCGCTCATTAGTTGGCGCTGGCACTTGAAAGCGTTATCACGCTCTTTGAGGGTTTCACGGGCTCGGATCAGCACAGATTCAGCGTCGGCTGTAAAGGTGAACCCGGCGTCGCCCACGCGGATGACGGGCCCTTCGCCCATCTCTGCTCCGGGCAGCGTGCGGCTGGATTCGGCGGAAATTATGAGCGTCTCCGGCGGCAGAGTACCGGCTTCGGCCATGAGCCTGGCGCCCACCAGGCCAACTTCCTCGGCGCGTGTGAACACCCCGTACACGTCTCCCGGTGGCGCCTCGCCCGTCTTTAGCTGGGCCAGGGCGGCCAGGATGCTGCCACAGCCGGCCAGGTCGTCCACGGCCCGCATGCGGATGATCTCGCCGTCTAGCTCAAAATCCACCATATCAAAGACGGCGGAGATGGGTGGTTCCAGGTCCTGAGGTTGGTCTAGACGGATGATCACCTGGCGGTCTTTGTCGTCGCCGTGTTTGCCGCCAGTTGCGCAGCTGACCCGGCTGCCGTCGGGGAGGAGCACTTGGATTGGCACTCCAGGCTCAAAACTTGACTGGGGCACGCCGCCCATGGCTGTGGCGATATAGCCGTCAGGGTGGCTGCCGGTAATCTCGAACCCGGGATGGTCCATGTGGGCGATTACGGCTAGGGGATTGGCGGTGGGGTCGGTCCCCGCGACCTTGGAGATGATGTTGCCAAATGTGTCTTGCTCGAAGCTGAGGCCGATCTCCGCCAGGATGGCTTTGACAGTGTCAGCCACGCCGTCTTCTTTGAAGGCCGTCGCTGGGTTGCTGCCCAGCCGGGATAGGAAGTCCAGCGCCTCGTCTCTGGGGTTGGTCATGTGGCACCTGTAAGGAAGTTATGCGTTAGCCCGGGTTGGCGGGATTATAGCAACGTGGCAGGCTGAGGCCAAGGCTGGGTCTCTGGGCGTGGGCCGAATGCTATACTTTCCTCAAAGACGCCCGGGGAGTTAGAGAATGCTCGAGCAGTTCAAAGTTAGTCATGATGATGCGGAGTTCGTCCAGGGTGACGACCTCAAAAAGACCGTAGCCAATATCTTCGAGAAACTGGGTGTGCCGCCCGAGGACGCCCTTTTGGCCGCCGACGTCCAAGTGCTGGCCGACCTGCGGGGTGTGGACTCCCACGGCGTTTCCAACATGCTGAAGAGTTACATTACGGGCTACCAGGAAGGCTCCATCAACCCACGGCCCAACTGGAAGGTGATTCGGGAGACTCCGAGCACGGCGACGGTGGACTCGGACAGGGGTTTGGGGACGATCATCACGCCCAAGGCCATGGATATCGCCATCCAAAAGGCCAAGAATGTTGGCGTGGGAATGGTGACCATCGGCAATGCCCGGCACCTGGGAATGGCGTCCTACCATGCCATGATGGCCCTGGAACATGACATGATCGGCATCTGCATGACCAGTTGCCCGCCCTCGGTGCTGCCCACCTTTGGCGCCGAGCCCCGGCTGGGCACCAACCCAATCGCCATCGCGGTGCCGGCCCTGAACGAACCGCCCTTCGTGTTCGATGCGGCCACCAGCTCGGTGGCGGTGAACAAGATACGCATCGCAGCCAGGCTTGGCTCGCCCATCCCTGGCGGCTGGCTGGCCGGCGAAGACGGCAATCCGATTATGGAAGAATCAGATGCCCCGGAGAAGGTAACGCTGGTGCCTCTAGGCAGCAACCGCGAGTTGGGTTCCCACAAGGGGTACGGTTTTTCCTGCATGGTGGACATCTTGGCCGGAGTGTTGACCGGGTTTGGCTACGGAGCGGTCCCCGGACGGCCCAACTTTGGCCATATGGTGGCGGCCTACAGCATCGAAGCGTTCACCGACGTTGGGCCTTTCAAGGCCGAGATGGACGAGTGGCTGCAAATGATGAAGACCACCAAGCCGGCTCCGGGCCACGACCGCGTGCTGGTGGCGGGCCAACCCGAGGCTGAAGTCGAGGAAGTCCGCCGTGACGAGGGGATTCCGCTGCATCCCGACGTGGCCGGATCGATTCGGGACACCTGCGCTGAGATGTCGGTGCCCTGCCTGTTTTAGGCAAGCGATGACCAGTCTCTCGCAGCCCGGAAAAACCAACGTCGATGCCTTCTACTTTCACGAGGCCTATGTTGTTTGGGAGATCGCCTTCAATGAAGCCCTCTCGATGCAGCAGAACCCCAGCTTTGTGCACTTGGCCGGGGCATGTTTGTACCGGTTTCGTGAATTCGATCTGACCCTGGCTAAACAGCTGGGAATCACGGTCTACCATCTCCGGAACTGGGCGATGGAGAATCTGCCTGCTACTAACTCGTTTGCCCAACGCTATGAGGGCCAAATCGACTTCGAATACACGGTCGAAAGACGGGCCGACAAAATGTATGTCGGTCGGGTCAAGAACAGCAGCGACGCACCGCCAAGTCCTCTTCCGGACCATGGTCATCCTCTGGGTCAGGGTCTGAGTGCCCGGCAGAAGATCGATCCGGCCGCAAGTGAACTGTGGGCTACGGCCATGAGGTCATCATTTGAGTTCGCCCAGGAGATTTACGACGGCTCCGGGGATGGGGAAACTCCAGCCACCACGTTACGCAGATGGCTGGTGTCGTTGTTGGCGACAGCCGAGGTCCAAGGCTGTCTCGAGGATGTCGGGTTCTCTGTGGGCGAATTGAGGGGCAAGCTGGGCGAGCCCGGCTGATGCCGTGGGTGTGCCCCCATCCTAACCTTCCCCCGTGAGCGGGAGAGGGACTTTTGGTTCTTGCCGTTAGTCTTGGAGCGCTGGGATTACTTCTTCGCCCAGGAGTTTGATGGACCGCATGGTGTCCTTGTGGGACAGCGGGCCTCCTTGGGCCTCAAGGAGCAGGGAACCGGTGCCGAGTTCGTCTTTGATGTGACGCAGTTTCTTGATGACCGTCTCTGGGCTGCCGACCACCAGGTGATAGTTCTCCTGGAGCTCCTCGTATGTCATCTCGTTCATGGGCTTCTGGCGGCGCGCGGCGTTGGCGGCTACACCCGCCTGGGAGAAGTATCCCGGCGGCGCCCAATATTCTTTGGGGCCCTTGAGGGGATGGCCCATGCGCCACATGAAGGCCTTGCCCGATTCCTGGGCCTTTTCGTCGGTCTCGTTGACGTGGGCACAGATCATGAAAGCGAACTTATCTGGTCTCGCTTCCCATCCGGCGCTGGCGGCTTGTTCCCGGTAAGAGTCGAACAGCGTCTTGGCCCTGCTTAGCTCGGTCAGGAACGCGGCGTAGGTGTAGCGGTGCTTGACCGCCCACTCCACCGTCTCAGGGCTGCCGGTCCCTGGGACCCAAGCTGGGGGATGAGGCTTTTGCACCGGCACCATCCACGGGTTCACCGCCCGGTAGTTGTAGTGCTTGCCCTCCCAACGGAAGGGGCCGGGGGTTGTCCAGGTCTTGATTATCAGGTCGTGACATTCCTCAAACCGCTCCCGGTTGTGCACCGGGTTGGTGTTGTGGGACCAGCTCTCAACGCCGATGCCCCGGACGAAGCCGGAGACGATGCGGCCGCCGGATATGACGTCGAGCATGGCGATCTCTTCGGCCAGCCTTGGCGGGTTGTCGGACGTGGGCAGCATGTTGCCCAACATCAGGATTTTCGCTTTTGACGTCAGCCGGGCCAGGATACCGCCCGTGATATTCACCTCAACGTCCATGCATGACGGGGTGTTGTGGTGCTCGTTGATCATCAACCCCTGAAAGCCCGCTTCCTCGGCGTACTGGAACTCGTCCAGGTACCGCTTGAACAGGTCGGTGGCCTTGTTGGGGTCGAAGTAACTGTTGGGAAAGGTGAGACGCAGGGACGGCCACTGCTCGGCCAGTTCGTCGTCGATGTGGTGGTAGGGCATCTCGGTGAAGTAATAAACGTCGAGACTCATTGTTCTCCTTTGGAGAAAGCTGTCAGCGGTCAGCTATCAGCTCTTTTAGGCTAAGAAATCGAGGGAGGCCTTGATGAACTCGTCGGGTTTTTCAACCTGTGGTGAGTGGCCGCAGTTGTCTATGACGACTAGGTCAGAGCCGTTGATGGCTTTGTTATAGAGTTCGCCGCATTCTAATGGGACTATCTTGTCGTTCTTGCCCCAGACCATGCGTGTAGGGATCTTCACTCTTCGCAACAGGCTGGGTAGGCGCGGGTCGTACATATATGGCTTCCAGCAGAGCCGCACGGCCATCTCGCGGTTGGATTCGGCCATCATCGTTTGTTCAGGTGTGGGTTCGGTCCCGTAGAGCGCCTGGTATTCGGGCGCTTGGCTGGGGTCGTGGTACACCAGGTCCAGCACTTGGGCGGGGCTGATGATGAAAAGGTCGGCAATCTCAGAATCGTTGGGCTTGATCCCGACGGCGTCCACCAGCATCAGTTTGCTGAAGGAATGCTTGCACATTGCGGCAATCTCGGAAGCGATCCATCCGCCCATGGAGAACCCGATGGCCCGGACTCCTTCCAGCCCTAGCGTTTCCAAGTACCAGGTGTAGAAGCAGGCCATGTCGGGGATGGTTTCCAGCCAGTCGGGCCGCTCTGACTTTCCGTAGCCGGGGTGGGAGGGGTAGTAGACCGTGTATTTCTCGGCCAGGGCATCGACGAATTTGAGCCATCCGCTGTTTCCGTTGGCGCCGTGTAGCAGTAGCAGGGGCTCACCCGAGCCGCCCTTCAGGGTGTGGACCTTGGTCCCGCCAACGTCCACTAATTCTTCGGTAAAGGAAACCATTTTTTCTCCTTCGGAGGCCGGGAGCTGTCAGCTATCAGCGTTCAGCTTTCAGCCTTATTGGCGGGCTGCGCCCGGCCTTTAAATTTTTTGTTTCTGGTGTTGCGATTCAGTCGCCGCGGTCAACCAAAAAGCTGACCGCTGATAGCTGACAGCTAAGCCGTCGCGGCGGCTTTTTGGAATGGGTCGGTCAGTTCCAGTTCCGCGCCTATCTCGCGTAGGGCGGGGAGGACTTCCTCTCCCATGAGTTTCAGGCAATTCATCGTGTCAGCGTGAGAGGTGTCGCCGTCGTTTGTCCAGACGCCCAGTGTCCCGGGGCGGATGGTTGACAGGGTCTCTCGCAGTTTTCTGATCACGGTCTCGGGGCTGCCGACGATCCAGCGGTTAGAGGCCAGAATCTCGTCGTACGACGCGGTCTCCAGACCCAGACCCAAGAACGGGTCTTTACGGATGCGGCCCAGGTACCTGTTGATCCTGGGGTCGGCTTTGCTCCCACCGTAGCCAACGGGCAGCATGTAGTCCTTGGGCACCGGCACCCGGCCTACGCCCACGTTTCCGGTCAAGAAGCCCTTGGCCGATTCATATGCTTTCTCGTCTGTGTCCTGTACGTGGATGCGGCAGAGGTAGCCAAAGTTCTCGGGGCCGGGCTCGTAGCCGCTCTCCCGTGCCGCTTCGGTATAGATGTCAATCATATCCTGGGTGCCTTGAGGGTCGGTCTCCAGGTAGATGTAGGGGTAGCCACGCTCGGCTGCCCAGACCAGTGTTTGCGGACTGCCCAGGCCCGGAATCCACACCGGCGGATGGGGCTTCTGCAGCGGTAGCTGGAAGGGATTGACCACCCGGAATTGGTAGTGCTTGCCTTCCCATCGGAAGGGGCCGGGGGTGGTCCAGGTCTTGATTATTAGGTCGTGGGCCTCTTCGAACCGCTCCCGGTTGTGAAGGGGGTTGATGTTTGCGGCGAGGCTTTCCACTCCGGTGCCGCGAACGAACCCCGATACCACCCGGCCGTTGGAGATCATGTCGATCTCAGCTATCTCTTCAGCCACTCTAAGTGGGTTTTCAAAGGTGGGCAGTGGGTTGCCCATGAGCACGATCTTGGGCTTTTTGGTATTGCGGGCCAGGATTGCCGCTTCCAAGTTCATGGTTGCACCCAGGCAGGTTGGGGTGTTGTGGTGTTCGTTGAGCATCAGCCCATCGAAGCCCACTTCCTCGCAGTATTCGTATTCGTCCAGGTACTCGTTGTATTGGCGGGCGCCGATCTGTGGGTCGAAGTTGCTGTTGGAGAAGGTCAGCCGCACCGCCTCGTTAGCGCTGCCTCTGACGGCCTCTTCGGTGTAGGCGGTGTAGGCCCGCTCGGTGAACCGCATCAGGAACATGTCATTACCTCTTGTTGATTTGATGGTGGCAGTTGCGGCGGGGTCGGTCCGTCGTATGCAACTACGGTTACAGTATCGATGAATCTAGGGTGGGAGGTCAGAGCCTATCCTAGCCTGCGTAGGCAATGGGGTCAAGCAGGCAGAAAACCCGTAGAGCTGCCGCCGTTCAACCTCGATTGTGCTATAGTTTATCGGTCGCCATCGCAGGCTTGGGACGCAGCTAGATTCGAGCCCGGCGGCGCTAAATCCCCAACTAATATCAGGAAGACTTCCATGCCCAGAATTCTGGTAGCAGACCCCATCGGCGCAGAGGGTGTTGAACTACTTAAAACTCGTGCCGAGGTTGACGTCAAAACGGGTATGGAACCCCCGGAACTGCTGGCCGTGATTGCCGAGTACGACGGCCTCGTTGTGCGCAGTGAGACCAAGGTGACTAAAGAAGTCATTGAGACCGCCAAACTGTTGAAGGTCGTTGGCCGTGCCGGCATCGGCGTCGACAACATCGACCTGGACGCAGCCACCAGCGCCGGCATCGCCGTGGTCAATGCCCCCACCGGCAACACCGTGGCCGCCGCCGAGCACACTATGGCCTTGATGCTGGCCCTCTCCAGGAACGTGCCCTCAGCTCATCAATCGCTGAAGTCCGGCGAGTGGAAGCGCAGCGCCTTCATGGGCATAGAGGTCCGGAACAAGACCCTGGGCATCTGTGGGCTGGGTCGGGTCGGCTCGGAAGTGGCCCGCCGCTCTCAGAGCTTCGAAATGAGACTGGTGGGTTACGACCCGTTCATATCCCCCGACTACGCCAGCCGAATGGGCATCGAACTTGTTTCATTGGAAGAATTATTGGTGCAGGCTGACTTCATCACCCTGCACACGCCACTGACCGACGGCACCCGCCACATGATCAGCGGCGACCAGGTGGCCCTGCTCAAGCCCGGCGCCCGGCTGATCAACGTGGCTCGGGGCGAGCTGGTGGACGAGCAGGCGATCATAGACGGGTTGGAATCCGGCCAGTTAGGAGGAGTAGCCCTGGACGTTTTCGCCCAGGAGCCGCCACAGAACACAGAACTGGTTGGGCACCCCAAAGTTGTGGTGACCCCCCACCTGGGCGCGTCCACCGAAGAGGCACAGCGGGAAGTGGCCATCGAGGCATCCGAGCAGGTACTGGCGGTGTTGAACGGCGAACCGGCCCGGAACACGGTCAACGCCCCGTTCGTCGCCCCCGAGGTCCATGCGGTCCTGGCCTCATACGTCCCGGTAGCCACCATTGTCGGCAAGCTGCTGACCCACCTGGCCGATGGCCAGTTCCTGGGCATAACCATCAGCTATGAAGGCGAGATCGCCGAGCATGACACCCGTTCTTTGCAGGCGGCAGTCTTAGCTGGACTGATGGAGCCCATCACCACAGGCCAGGTCAACCTGATCAACGCGCTGGTGTTGGCCCGGGAACGTGGCTTGAACATCACCGAGCAGCACAATACCTCGGCCCCGGAATACTCCAGCATCGTCAGTGCGACCATCGAGACCACCGAGGGCAAGATCACATTGGCCGGAACGTCGCTGCGCAACGAGCCGCACATCGTGAAGATCGACGACTACTGGCTGGACATCGTGCCCACAACACCCTACATGCTGTTCGTGGACAACCAGGATCAGCCGGGTTCGATTGGCGCCGTGGGCATGATCGCCGGCGCCCACAACATCAACATCAGCTTCATGGAAGTTGGCCGGTTGGCGCTCAGGGGCCGCGCCATGATGGTGATCGGCCTGGACGACCCGGTGCCGGCCGAGGTTTTAGAAGAAATACAAAACCTGGGTCACATATTCAACGTAAGGCTGGCGCACCTGGGGTCTTTGTAGATTGCCGGAGCGCCAACCAACAGGAGAGGACGGACATGGCCGACAAGATTGGGATCATGGGCGCCGGAGCCCTGGGTTGCTACGTTGGCGCCTTCTTAAGCAGGATGGGTGAAGACGTGACCTTCTTGGACATGTGGCCGGAGCATGTGGAAAAGATGCGGACCGATGGCCTGCACGTCACGGGCAGTCAGGGTCCGTTCACTGTGCCGGCGAAAGCCATCCACCTGACCGAGGCCCAGAACATCTCGGAGCCCTTTGATTTCGTCTTTATCTCGGTCAAGTCCTACGACACTGAGTGGGCTACCCACTTCATCAAGCGTTACGTGCGGGAGGACGGCTTCTTCGTCTCCCTGCAGAACTGCTGGAACGATATCCCCATCGGGGAGATAGTCGGGTCCACACACCAACTTGGCTGCATCGCATCCCACATCGAGGTTGCCCTATGGGAGCCGGCGCTGGTTACCCGCGGGGGCGCGGTGGGCCGGGACTCAGGGCATACGGTGTTTCGGGTCGGCGAGCAGGACGGACGAATCACGCCCCGGGCCGAGAAGGTTGCGGCGCTGCTGGACAATATCGATGCCGCCTACGCTTCCGATAATCTCTGGGGGGAACGTTGGGCCAAGTTGTCCCAGAATTCCATGGGCAACGGCATCTCCGCTTCCACCGGACTAGGCTCGCAGCAGATGGCCGAGGACCCACGGCTGCGGTTGATCCGTATCAACCTGGCTAAAGAGGCGGCCAAGGTTGGCTTGGCCATGGGACTAAGCGTAGTGGCCATCAACGGCATCCCGGCCGAAACTTGGGCCGATGCCGATAAAGGCGACGTTTTTGAGGAACTGGATGCGCATATGTCCTCGCATGGAGGCCGGGTCAATTGGTTGGCGTCCATGGCGCAGGACGTGTACAAAGGCCGCCGCTCTGAGATCAACCTCATGAATGGCCTGGTCGCCCAGAAAGGCCGCGAAGTGGCTATCCCGACGCCGTATAACGACGCCGTGATCGAGGTTATGAACGGCATCGACGACAAGACCTTGGAACAGGACGAAGCCCACGTGGACCGCGTTCTAAAAGCCGTAGGCCGCTAGGCGGCACAACCCACGTTTTTTGGAGGTAACCAGGTGATCATCAAAGTAGAGCCGGCTGATTTCTTCATGTATACCGTGGTCTTGATCGCCAACCTGGAGAATCCGGACCCGGAGGACCAGGATATCCGGGACTACCTGGATGCCAACGAGTTGGAGCCCAAGTACCGCAACACGGGCGACTTTGAAGGCCGCCGCAGCGAGTCGATGCAGTTCGGCGGATGCTACCTGGGCAAGCACACCGGCGAGATCAACCTGATCCAGCAGCGGTATATCGAAGAAGAGATTGTGGCCCATGAGATAAAACGGCACATGGGCGAGTCAGACCGGCCGGTCGAGTTCCCGGTCGAGAAACTTGATGGCGTTGTGGCCGAGCTTCTTGAAAACTTCCACACCGATGATGCGTTCAAGCAGATGGACGACGGCAAGTACCAGGTGGCGCTGGACGGGGACGCCGTCCGAGAGGCTGCTAGGCGCCTTTTGGCAGGTTAAACGTCGGCCCCGATGCATGAAACAAAAAGAAATCCTTCCAGATGATTCTGGAAGGACTTCTTTTGTATTGCGAGGTGGAGCGGGTGATGGGAATCGAACCCACATGGCCAGCTTGGAAGGCTGGAGCTCTACCACTGAGCTACACCCGCCCGTAGGGATTTCCGAATTATAGTGCCTACGGGCGCGAGGTGCTAGACCGTCATGGCGCATAGTGACTGATTCCTGAGATTTGATTAGAATCCGTTTGTAATCGCAAGAACAAGATTTAGGAGCTGTAATATGCCACTGGAAAGAAAGCAGTATCCCGACATTGCGCCAGCCGGCCCCACCTACTACCGGGCGGTGATAGCAGGCAACATGATGTTCATCTCCGGGTGCACGGCCCGGGGCACCGACTCGCAGGGCAAGTCGATGATGGAACAACTGGACGTTACTCTGGGCCGTCTGGTGGCCGTGGCGGCGGCAGAGGGCGCCGGCGCGGGAAGTTTCGCCAAGATCACCTGCTTCGTGACCAACATCGCCGATTACCAGGCCGACCGTGACAAGTTGCAAGGGTTATTCGCCAAGCACTTCCAAGAGAAATATCCGGCCAACTCTCTGATAGAAATCACGGCCTTAGCCGAGCCGGGCCTGGACGTGGAGATTGAAGCGGTGGTGGTGCTGGACTAGGTAAGCCAATCCGCCCCGAAAGAGGGCAAGTCTCTTCTCCCTCGTGAGGTGAAAGGCTGGAGCGGTTATCGTCCCACCACTCGTTATGGTTCGCCTGGAGCGATTTCCACCCTCGGACGGAGCTTTACGACACCGCTGGCTAGGGTTTCGCCAGAAACTCGGCGGCGCTTCTAACTCGGTGGCCCCACCACTCTGGGCCTTCAAGCACGTACTTCCACTCGGGGTTCTGCACCTTGTCCCGAAGTCCGGCCATAACCTCGCGGAAGACCGTGGCGTCCTTCTCGGCGAACTCGAAGTACCCGACGAAGTCGTAGTTCCCCGGCACGCCGTAGCCGTCCGGTGAGTGGACCAGCCGGCGGTTAATGCCAGGGACGCCCATCGCTGAGGCGAGGGCGTGTCCCTTTACCACCAACTCCTCGTTCTCATCATAGCGGGGCAGGAAGAAACTCTCCCGGTGCAGGAAGTCCATCTGCCACCAGGCGTCGGTCTTGTTCATGGGCGTCACCGCCGCCAGCGGGAATTTCTCGCCGGGACCGGGCGGCATGGCATGGGCGTAAGCGAACTCGGTCATAGCGTGGCTGGTGTAGCTGCGGGGCCGCATCACCCCGGCCAAGGTCTCAACCGAGCCACCGGCTGCGTCGATCAGAGTCCGGAGTCCGGTCTCGTATCCCTTGATCGGCTCCAGCGTCGCGCACTCCAAACGAATCAAGCCATCGGACTCGGACACCGCCGGATGGACGATCTGCTGTTGGGTGGTGAACCCATACTCCGCCCGCAACAACTGGAACCGCCCTTTTGCGAACGCCTCTTCCGAGGGCCCGCCATCAACACCATCCACGTTCTCCATCCCCTCCCCCAACACGTCGATGGCCCCGGCAAGTTCCTCGTCGCCACCATCATCCAAAGTGACAAACAAAAATAGCTGGTGGCCGGTGACGGTGGTTGTCATGTTTAGGTCGGCTGGTTGCATGGCTTGTCCTTGTTGAAAGACTAAAATGGCTTGGTTGGGTAAGGTACTGGATATTATATCCGGTACAAACGAAAATCAATCGAATCGGCATCCAACCCCCAACCAACCTTGAGAGACCCCATGTATATAGGTACAATTGGTGGGCTTGGCTGGCCTGGGGACTGGGTTTTGACGCGAGACCCATTTAATCGGCGGCTCAGCGATTTTTGGAGTTTGGCATGCCTAGCAGCGATAAAAATCAGTGGAAACGGGAAACTTTGGCCCCCGCTGTCAAAAGATTTCCCGAACGGCGCGAAAATTTTCAGACTGACAGCGGTCTGAAAATTGACCCGCTCTATAGCCCCGAGGACTTGAAGGACCAGGGTCTGGACTACGACGCCGACCTTGGCTATCCGGGGGAGTACCCCTACACCCGCGGCGTCCAACCCAACACCTACCGGGGCCGGGTCTGGACTATGCGTCAGTATTCGGGCTACGGTAGTGCCGCCGACACCAACGAACGGTTTCGCTATCTCTTGGACCAAGGCCAGACCGGCTTGTCCATCGCCTTCGACCTGCCAACCCAGATCGGATACGACTCGGATCACCTGTTGGCCAGGGGCGAGGTTGGAAAAGTCGGAGTGCCCATCTGCAGCCTTGAAGACATGGAGACCTTATTCAAAGGGATCCCCATGGACAAGGTCAGCACATCCATGACCATCAACGCCACCGCTTCGCTGCTGCTGTGTTTCTACATAGTGGCGGCCCGGAATCAGGGCGTGTCCCAAGAGCAGATCAGCGGCACCATCCAGAACGACATTCTCAAGGAATACATTGCCCGGGGCACCTACATCTACCCGCCCCGGCCGTCCATGCGCCTGATGGTGGACGTTTTCAAGTACTGCTCTGACAGCGTGCCCAATTGGAACACCATCAGCATCTCTGGTTACCACATGCGTGAGGCCGGCGCCACGGCAGTGCAAGAACTTTCATTTACCTTCGCCAACGCCATCGCCTACGTTCAAGCGGCCCTGGACGCCGGTCTGAAGATCGACGATTTCGGCCCTCGGCTGTCGTTCTTCTTCGTGGCCCAAAACAACCTGTTCGAAGAAGTGGCCAAGTTCCGGGCGGCCCGCCGGATGTGGGCCCGGATCATGAAAGACCGCTTCGGTGCCAAGGACCCGCGCTCCATGATGCTGCGTTTTCACACCCAGACCGCCGGCGTGAGTCTCACCGCCCAACAGCCCGACAACAACCTGATCCGCTGCACCATCCAGGCGCTAGCGGCCATCCTGGGCGGGTCTCAGTCGCTGCACGTTAACTCCAGGGACGAGGCTCTGGCCCTGCCTTCCGAGGACTCGGTCCAGCTATCTCTCCGGACTCAGCAGATACTGGCCTTCGAGAGTGGAGTCTCCGATGTTGTCGACCCCCTTGGCGGCTCGTATTACATCGAGAGTCTAACCAACGAGCTGGAGGCCCAGGCCCTGGAATACATCAAGCGCATCGACGAACTGGGCGGCTCGGTGGAGGCTATCGAGCAGGGGTTCCAGGTGCGGGAGATCGGGGACGCCGCCTACAAGCACGGTCAAGAAGTGGAGTCGGGAGACCGGACCATCGTGGGCGTGAACCGGTTCACCACCGATGAGCCTCCAATAGAGGGGTTGATGCGGGTGAATGAAGAGGCCGCCAAGGTGCAAATCGAGCGGCTAGAAAAGCTCCGGAAGGACCGTGATGACGGCAAGGTGAAGGCGGCATTGGAACGCCTGGAACAGGTGGCCCAGAGCGAGGAGAACACGGTTCCAGCGATTCTGGAGTGCGTTGAGAATTACTGTACTCTTGGGGAGATCAGCCAGGTCTTCCGAAGGATATTCGGCGAACAAGACGGTACCCTATCTTTCTAACCGTTGTAACCGGGGTTATTACCTGCCGGGGGAACCAAAAAACTATGATGCTGAGATGGGGTAACCTCCACAACTGGATGTAATTTAGTAAAAATGGAGAAATGCCATGCCTGATTTGATACTGACCGAAGAGGAGCAGATGCTCCAGACCACGGTCAGGGACTTTGTCGACCGGGAGATTGCGCCCAAGGCCAAGGAGGCTGACGAAAAGGCCGAGTTCCAATGGGAGAATTGGCGCGGCCTTGCCGACCTGGGTCTCACCGGCCTGGGCATCGACACCAAATACGGGGGCAGCGGCCCGGCCGGCTACCGGCAAGTGGCCATCGCCGCCGAGGAAGTGGCCCGGGGTGACGCCTCGACCAGCGTTAGTTGGCTGGCCCACCTGGCATTGGGCACCGCCTGCGTCAACAGGTTCGGCAATGACGAACAGAAAGAACGCCTGCTTACTCCCCTCGCATCAGGGGAAGCTGTGGCCGCCTTTGCGCTAACCGAACCCAGCGGCGGTTCCGATGCGGCGGCGCTCCAGACCACGGCCGCCGAGAAGGACGGCACCTACTTCCTGAATGGAAGCAAGATGTTCATCACCAACGCTTCAGTTGCGTCGACCCTTGTGGTGTTCGCGACTGAGGACCGTTCCAAAGGATACAAGGGCATCAGCGCCTTCCTGGTGCAGAAGGACTCGCCAGGCCTGACCATCAACCCCATGCACGGCAAGTTGGGAATGCGCAGTTCCACCACCGATGAGGTGGTTTTCCAGGACACGCCCGTCAGCTCTAATAACCTGTTGGGCGAGCGGGGGCGAGGGTTCAATCACGCCATGGAGATACTGACCCAGAGCCGCATCATCATCGCCGCTCAGAGTGTGGGAATCGGCCAAGCGGCCCTAGAAGCAGCGGTGCGGTTCGCCCAGATACGGGAGACTTTTGGCAACCCTATCGCCCAACACCAGGCCATCCAATTCATGTTGGCCGACATGGCAGTTGGGGTGCATTCATCCCGGGTGGCGACCATGAATTCTGCCAGCCTGATGGACGCGGGACAGCCCTTCTTGCAAGAAGCGTCAATCGCCAAGTTGATGGCGTCGGAGATGTGCATCGATGTCGCCAACAAGGCCATCCAGATACACGGCGGGGCCGGCTACTTCCAGGAGGCCGGGGTGGAGCGGATTTTCCGTGACGCCCGGGTTACCACCATCTACGAAGGGACCTCTGAGGTGCAGCGGTTGCTGATCGCCAGAAAATTAATGGAGCAGTACCCGGTTTAGGTGGTTGGCTACTCCAGCCGGGTGGCGCCCTGACAAAAGACGCCCTCACCCTAGCCCTTTCCCGTGCGCGGAAGAGAGGATTATGAACATAGGAGACAATCGACAGTGACCGAGGTCTGCACGGTTAATTACATCGACCACGTTGGCGTGGCCGTGAATGATATTGAAGCGGCTCTGGCGTTCTTCAAGAAGGTCTTCGACGTTCCCGACGCCAAGATCGAACTGATGGAAGACCAGGGCGTCCGCGCCACCCTGATAGAGGTTGGTCAGACCAGACTGGAGCTTTTGGAACCCACCGGTCCCGAATCGGGAGTCGGCCGGTTCATAGAGCGCCGGGGCGAGGGCTTGCATCATATGGCCTTCAACGTCACCGACATATCCGGGAAGCTGAAAACGCTACAAGCCCTTGGCGTCGACCTGATCGACCAGACGCCCAGAGAGGGATTGTCGGGCACCATCGCTTTCGTCCATCCCAGGTCGATTTTCGGAATTTTGACCGAGCTGGTGGAGAGCGTCCCCGATAATGCCTAAAATTTTGATATTAAGAAACGCTCCGAGAATAATGAATAACAATGCAAGACAATAACCGCCCCATAAGGGTGCTGGTGGCGAAACCGGGGCTGGACGGACATGACCGTGGCGCCAAGGTGATTGCCCGGGCCCTACGGGACTCAGGTATGGAAGTGATCTACACCGGTATCAGGCAGAGCCCCCAGATGATCGCCCAGGCCGCGGTTCAAGAGGATGTGGACGTAATCGGCATGAGCATCCTGTCTGGCGCCCATCTGGAGATATTGCCGGAGATCATGGGCCTGCTGCGTGACCAGGGTATGGATGATATGATCGTGGTGGTGGGCGGAATCATCCCCGAGGTTGACCGCCAGCCGTTGAAGGACCTGGGCATTTCCGAGGTATTCGGCCCCGGCACGACCACCGGCTCCATCGTCGAGTTTATCCAAGAGCAGGTCGAAGAACGGGCAGGAGCCTAGCAATGGTGTGGACCGTCGCGCATCAGGGATTTATTGGTCTTTCCAGGTGCTGTTGGGTGATTGACACAACGGGTTTGCCACGCCGGGGAAGTCGTTTCCACTTGACATCCAAGCATGGATACAAACTATAATTACCGCCAGCTAATAGCAGGGTTTGAATAGGCTCGATGTATTACAACTTGGCTCAGTTGCTGAGAGAGCCCACCGGATCGACGAGAGACTACGAAGTAGACGACTTGTTTGTCGGCCCTGAAGGGGGCATGGACCGTGCCCAAGGATGGGTTCGGGTGATTCGGACGCATGAAGGTTTCATAGTCCGGGCCGAGCTGGAGACCCAGGTCAACCTGACCTGCAGCAGGTGTCTCGACGGTTTCGAATCACAGTCCGACTTAATAATGGAAGAAGAGTCCTTCCCGATTAATGATCCGAAAACGGATCAAACGACAGAATCCACGGAAGAGACGCTAGGTGAGATTCATCTCGATGACCAGCATATTCTGGACATGGCAGAGGTGGTTCGCCAATACGTGATCACGGCGGTACCGATAAAACCTTTGTGCTGTGAGGAGTGTTCGGGCTTATGCCCGGAGTGTGGGGCTAATCTAAACAGGGAAAAATGTAAATGCGATACAGCTTCAGTCGATCCCCGATGGGGGCCATTGGCGGCGCTGTTAACTGAGAGGCGGGAATAATTGGCCGTCTCGATTTTAATATATACCTAGAAACCCCGGCAGATGCAAACTTCAGGCCATTACTAAGGCCGTAGGTATTCTCTCTTCGTAGCCTCCCACAGTAGGAAAAGTGCATACTTTGGCATTCGCCTGTTAGAATAATTGGCGAATGCCAAAGTACGGCGTGCTGACCAAGGAAAAAGGACGTGATCGAACATGGGTGCAGTACCCAGGAAGAAATTGACGAGGGCGAGGAAGGGGCGACGACTAGCCTCATACAGGCTTAATCCGTTGCATCCAGCTTTGTGCCCCCGCTGCCGTACCGCCAAAAGGCCCCACGTGGTATGTCCTCAATGCGGGTTTTACCGCGGGCGTCAGGTCATAGAGGAGACGGTCTAGCTAGTCCTGAAGGCAAAGGCCTTTGCGACTAGCTAGACCGTCTCCCAAGGCACAGACCATCTAGTTATGTAAGCTAAGCACAAAAAAGGGTAATAGAGGAGATGTTTCCGGGTTGTACTTTTTTATCTTACTGCCCTAAAATCCGTAGGGTGTTGAAAATCGGCAGGGGCCGGTGGAGGTAGCAACGAGTACTGAAGAAGCGCATAACCAAACAAATAATCGGGCGTATGTGTTCCCTGGACAAGGGTCACAAAGCGTAGGAATGGGGGCCGAATTATTCGAGTCGTCCCAGGCCGCGCGAGAAACCTTTGAAGAAGCCGACGACAGCCTAGGGTTTCCACTGTCCCGTTTGATATTTGAAGGTCCGGCTACGGACCTTCAGAACACGGCAAACTCCCAGCCGGCAATCATGACCATGAGCATCGCCGCTTGGCGGACTTGGCAAGAAATGCAAGGTTCCCAGGCAGTTAGCGCCAAGGCCGTTGCCGGACATAGCTTGGGCGAGTACACCGCTCTTGTGGCCGCTGATGTAATCGATTTTTCCGATGCCGTGCGGTTGGTCCGTAAACGTGGTGAACTCATGAACCAAGCAGCGGTCAACCGCCCCGGCGCCATGGCCGCCATACTGGGGCTGAACGAACTGGCATTCGTCCAGATATGTGACGAGACCGGTGTTGAATTGGCAAACATCAACACCGACGACCAGATAGTGATCAGCGGCGATAAGATCGGCGTGGCCCGGGCCATGGATCTTGCGTCGGCCCGCGGCGCAAAGAAGACCATACCTTTGCCCGTCAGCGGGGCGTTCCACTCCTCGTTGATGTTCGAAGCGAAAGCAGGTCTGTCCGAAGCGATTCAGGGCCTCAACTTCAAAGAACCCAAGATGCCAGTTGTTGGCAATTGCGATTCCAAGCCGTTGTTCACAGCGGATGTTATCCACGCCGAGTTGGTCAACGGTCTCTGTCAGTGCGTTCAATGGAAGGACTCAATCCGCCATCTAGTCGATTTTGGGGTAACCCAGTTCGTGGAGTTCGGCTCCGGCGGAGTTCTGGCAGGACTAATTAAAAGAATCGACCGAGGCGTCAAGGTGACGACCGTGTCAGATACCGCATCCATGCGAAAGCTGGCTGAGGAAGTGGCCTAAACCGCTCGGCCTTATACGGTGACCCATGATTAGGGTTAAATACACAGACCAAAGGCGACAATCGAGAACGGCGGCACTGCAATCCCTGTTTGCTGCCGATGTGCGGGGTATCTGGAATGACCCGCCATTGGAATGGTTGGACGAGGACGAAGACCTGCCGGAGAACTCTGTAGAGTTCGCTGAAGAGCTCCTGGGTGGCGTATCAAAGAACCACTCGGGGTTGGACAACGTGATCACCCGGTACGCCCCGGCCTGGCCCGTGAGCCAGTTGTCGGTCATAGACCGCAACATCCTCCGCATAGCTCTATTCGAATTGATATACAAACCGGGTACTCCCAGAAAGACAGCCATCAACGAGGCCGTGGAGTTGGCAAAAATCTTTGGCAGCGAGAGTTCGGCCCGGTTCGTCAACGGGGTCCTAGGATCCGCGATGTCTGGACTGGAGTCGGGAGAGATCGCCACCTTTGAGCCGGTGCCTGAAGGGAGATGATTGATTGACCACTGTTTATGACAGAGTAAAAACCATCGTGGTCGACAAATTGGGAGTTGAAGAGGACGAGGTCACCGAATCCGCGTCTTTCATTGAGAACCTGAGTGCCGACTCTCTCGACCTGGTGGAATTGATTATGGCGTTTGAAGAGGAGTTTTCCACTGGCGATGCCCAGTTGGAAATATCCGACGAGGACGCTGCTAATATCGCGACCGTCAGCGATGCTGTGACTTATCTCAAGGAGCACGGCGTCACAGACTAAGGCCCAGTTGGGCGATACCTGGCTTTGGAATGCGGTGGTGAAAGCCGATGTTCGAAGAACACCACTCCGGGTTTGTTTTTCTCCGCGCTCGAACTACCCTGTTGTCCGACGCCCTGTGCCATCGCCGAACTGCCTCAGCCAAGCCACCACGGAAAAATGCCGTGATCTACGCCTGGAGGCACTGACTCAGGCGCAGTTATCGAGTAAAAAGGTAGTATAAGACTGCCGCACTTTCCCAATATAACGGTCCAATGGCGCCACCTGCGGCCTACTCGAAAGGCTGCTTACCCCAGTTGGCTAACTTAGTCGAACCGGGAGGTTGGAAACCATGTCTTCGTTAGAATATGGACCCAGCGATTTAGGGGCCTACGGAGAACCAAGAATCGAAGGACAGGCCAGTGCCGGGGCCGGTCCGATGAACACCCTGGAACGGGTCGCCCAACTTGTCAGGACCTGCACCGATTGTCCCTTGGGCCGGGGCCGCACCAATGCGGTGCCGGGTGAAGGAAACCCCCAGGCCGAAGTTATGTTTATCGGCGAGGGCCCCGGTTATCAAGAAGACCGTCAAGGCCGTCCATTTGTCGGGCCCGCTGGAAAATTGTTGGAAGGCCTGTTGGCGTCCATCGGCTCCCACCGGGACGATGTGTTCATCGCCAACATGGTCAAATGCCGGCCCCCCGAAAACCGGGACCCGTCCTCCGCGGAGATGGCCGCCTGCACCAAATACCTGGACCGGCAAATAGAGTTGGTCAACCCCAAACTCATCGTCACTTTAGGCCGGTTCGCATTCGGGCGGTACTTCCCCGGAGAGGGTATCACCAAGGCCCGGGGAATACTCAGAGAGAAAGACGGGCGAAAGATCTTTCCTGTGCTTCACCCAGCTGCGGTGTTGCGCCGTGAGGAGCTAAGGCCCACAATGATAGAAGACTTCAGAGCGATTTCGGAGATATTGGAAGGCGGGATCGAGGATTCTGGCATGGAGCCGGTTGTGACGACACCGGAAGCTCCGCAACCAGCCCAGCTATCCTTTGTTGCCGCCCCTGGCCCGGCAGCCATTATGGTGGCGCAGGCCGAGACATCAACCGTCAACGTAGAAGAAGCACCCCGGCCCGAGCAACTGACTCTATTTTAAAAGTTTTGAAGCGGGGCGGGTAATCCAAATCTAGGAACTAAAAGAACGTTGACATCTCAGCTGCGCGTCATTCCTCTGGGAGGCCTCGGGGAAATCGGCAAAAACATGATGGCCTTTGAATACGAAGACGATATAGTGATCGTCGATTGCGGGGTCCAATTCCCCGAAGAAGGTATGTTTGGGGTCGACCTGATCATCCCCGACGTCTCATACCTCATGGAACGGCTCGACAAGGTCCGTGCCATCCTCATCACCCACGGCCATGAAGACCACATTGGAGCCCTTCCCTTCATCCTGCCCAAGTTGCAGTGCCCGGTATTTGCGCCCCGGCTGGCCCACGGCTTAATAACCGCCAAGTTGAAGGAACGGCGGGCCGCCCGCGACTCGGTGGTGAACCCCATCGATCCGGGCGTGGTCCATCAGATCGGCCAGGCCTTTGAGGTCTCGTGGTTCCGGGTGTGCCACAGCATCCCAGACGCCATGGGAATCGCCGTCGGGACCCCTCTGGGCACAATCATCCACACCGGCGACTTCAAGATTGACCACACCCCGGTGGACGGCCGCATCTTCGACCTGCCGTCACTGGCCCACTACGGGGACGACGGCGTTTTGCTGCTGTGTTCCGACTCGACCTATGCCGAGGTGCCGGGTTATACCACCTCAGAGCGAGTGGTGGGAGAAGCCCTAGACCGAGCCATCGGAGAAGCCGACGGCCGGGTACTAGTGGCCACATTCGCCTCACTGGTGTCCAGGGTCCAGCAGGTGGTGGATGCCGCTGATAAACATGGCCGTAAGGTCAGCATCGTTGGCCGCAGTATGGTGGACACAGTAAAGGTCGCCACCGAACTGGGCTATCTAAAGGTGCCCGAGGGCACGTTGGTGCCACTGGGCGAGACTAGGAAGCTTCCTCCGGAGAAAGTGGTCCTGATGACCACCGGCAGTCAGGGAGAACCGACCTCGGCCTTGGTCCGGATCGCCAAGCAAGAACACCGCGACGTGAACATCATGTCCGGCGACACCGTGATAATCTCCGCCACTCCCATACCTGGGAATGAGCTTCCGGTCAGCCATACCATCGATAACCTGCTTCGTCAGGGCGCCAAGGTGCTCTACGACCGGATCGCCACGGTCCATGTTCATGGGCACGCCAGTCAAGAGGAGCTCAAACTGGTTCTGCGCCTGGTTAGGCCGAAATACTTCGTGCCGGTCCACGGCGAGTTCCGGCATCTGACCGCCCACGCCCAACTGGCCTGGGACTTGGACGTCGCCAAAGACGGGATCTTCGTCATGGAAGACGGCGACGTGCTGGAATTGTCTGAAGACGGCTCGCGGATGGAAGATCACGTCTCCGCGGGACCCATCTTCGTGGACGGCCTGACCACCAGGGACCTGCAGAGTCCGGTGCTGGGCGAACGGCGCAGCCTCTCCAAAGACGGAGTGGTGGTGGTGGTCGTGACCACCGACAAGCAGAACGGAAAGCTAGTTGGTGAGCCCGCGGCTGTTGCCAGCGGTTTCCTGGACGAATCGGAAACCGGCAACCTGTTTGAAGAATTGAGCGTTGCGCTGGCCCAAGAACTTACCAGCAATTGGTCCGGCGGCAAGGAAAACAGCGAAAACGGCGGATTAAAGGCAAAAGTCAGAGAAACTGCCCGTAGCTTCATAGCTGGCTCTGTTCGCCGTTCCCCTATGATAATCCCAGTGGTTTTGGAGGTTTAGTCCAGCCACTCGCCGGAAACCGGCCATAGTAACTGCCACTGGAGGGATATAGTGGCCAGTTCAATTTGGCGGAAGCGCGGTGATACCGCCTTGCCATCGATAAAAGACCTAGTCCACGGAGCCCCCGGGTCACTGATAGATGCATTAGCCATATTGGCTATTGGTCTTTCGGTCGGCCTGTATTTCGGCTTCTCTAACGACGCACGGGAATGGGCCATCCAGGCCCTTGGCTACGGCTGGGTCCCAGTGGGTCTGTTGGTTGCCGTAACCCTCTTCACGCTCCGCTACAACCGCCACATCGTTTTCACCCATTGGCGCCGATGGGTCATCGCCACTGCGTTGGCTGCTATGTCCATTGGCGCGCTATCGACCATATTCCCCTCGGACGGAGTTCTGGAAGACGTTAGTCTGGGCGGGAAATGGGGCGGTTACCTGGGCGGAACCCCTGCGATTCTGGCTGCTGTAAAGATAGCGGCTATCGCCCTGGCTGTTCCCTTGATAGTTAGACCCAAGAGCGCCGGCACACGGTACTGGAAGTACACCAGGGCCGCTTTGTTCGTGCTGCAGGTGGGCCTGCTCTATTCCTACATCGGCATCCAAGAGACGGCCCGGTTCATCGACCGGAGAGTCCGCATCTTCCGTTATGGGTTGCACCGACAGGCCTCGAAAAAAGACCTGATGAAGATGTTGGTCATGGGTCCGTCCAAAGCGCCAGTGCGCACCCTGGCCTATCAAGGGGATGCGGAGACTGATATCGAGTTGGGTTTTGACCCCGTTGATGACTTGGACCTGGACGGCCCGGACACTGGCGATGACGAGGAATGGGAGCCGCCGGCCTCAGGATTGATCCCCACCTGGGACACCAAAGAACCTGCTGCCAGGAGAGCCCCGAAGCCGGCCAAGGCCATCGCCGCCTCCGAGCCTGCCGACACAGGCAGACGCTCCAAACGAGGCTGGGACACGCCCGAGATCGACCTGCTGACCCCGCCAGACACGCATCACGCACCTGAAGCCGCCCTTCAAGAGATGGCCCGGCTGGTGGAAACCACACTGGGTGATCATGGCGTGAGGGTTGAGGTAACCGACGTTAAGGCCGGTCCCAGAATCGTGCGATTTGGTTTGGTGCCCGGTTGGGTTCCCAAGCGGGGAGACGCCGGCCGCGGGGCAATAGGGCTCGACACCGGCGATGCAGACCCCTCTGCCCTGGAACGCAGCCGGGTCAAGGTCCAGAGCATATTGACGCGTGAGAAGGACATGGCCCTGGCGCTGAAAACGCCGTACCTGAGGATCGAGGCCCCCGTGCCCGGCGAGGCTCTGGTCGGTCTGGAAGTGCCCAGTCCGTCGCCCAGCAAGGTGCATCTGAGAGAGGTGATGGAGACGCCGGTCTTCAAGCGGTTGGTGGCCAAAGGCGGCCTGCCCATAGCATTGGGCCAGGACACCGGCGGCAGCCCCGTGGTCTTAGATCTGGCTGCTCTGCCCCACATGCTGATCGCAGGCGCCACCGGCAGCGGCAAGAGCGTCTGTATCAACTCCATCGTGGCCTCATTCCTGCTCACCACAACGCCGGAGCAGTTGCGCATCTTGATGGTGGACCCCAAGCGGGTCGAGCTTACTCCGTTCAACGGGATTCCCCATCTGGTGGGCCCGGTGATCGTGGACGCTGAAGAGGTCAATACCGCCCTGAGGGGGCTGATCCGGGAGATGCTTGGCCGCTACAAGCTGATGGAAGAAGTCGGCGCCAGGAACATCGAGGGCTATAACAAACGGGCCAAAGAGAAGATGCCCTTCTTGGTGTTGATCGTTGACGAGCTGGCTGACCTGATGATGGTCGGCGGGTTCGAGGTGGAACAGAACCTGGTGCGGCTGGCCCAACTGGGCCGGGCCACCGGGATACACCTCGTGCTGGCTACGCAGAGGCCGTCCGTCAATGTGGTGACCGGCCTGCTCAAGGCCAACATTCCAGCCCGCGCCGCGTTCGCCGTAGCATCCCAGGTCGACTCCAGGGTGATCCTGGACGCCATCGGGGCGGAGAAGCTGTTGGGCAAGGGCGATATGCTGCTGTTGCACCACGAATCTCCCAAACCCAGCCGGGTTCAGGGAACGTTGGTCTACGACCAGGAGATCGACCACATGGTCGAGTTCTGGTTGGGTCAAGAAGGCCCGCCCTTGCCGCTGATCAACGTGGGTGAGCCGGAAGTGGATGAAGACGGGGACGACGTCGACGCCCATATCATGGAAGAAGCCAGGGAGTTGGCCGCGAGGAACCCTCAGTTGACCGCCTCCTATCTGGAGCGCCGGCTGAAGATCGGCAGCAGCAAGGCTGAAGATGTCACGGAGCTGTTACGAGAAGAGGGCTTTCTAGATCCGCGCTAACCCGGCGCTTCCTAGCTATTTTTCAACCCCAGTTGGGTTTGCTATGTAGGTTTGCTATTATTGGCGGAGCACGCGCGCCAGAGGCAATGGCGTACACTCAGGCTGGCCAGGTTGAATAATCACGGTTGAATAGATAGCACTTGCTGATAGACATTCATACCCACAGTTATCCCAACTCCGATGACAGTTTTATGACCGTGGACGAGTTGATTGAGGGCTCCAAGTCGTTGGGATTGGACGGTATATGCCTCACGGATCACGATGTTTTCTGGACCGACGAGCAGATTCGGGACCTCTCCAGCAAGCACGATTTCTTGGTCATACCCGGCTGTGAGATCAATACGGAGGCCGGCCACGTATTAGTATTTGGGCTAAGCGAATACCAATTTGGCATGCATAGACCCGAATTCCTGCAAGCGTCCGTAAATAAAGCTGAGGGAGTCATGATCGCGGCACACCCATACCGGCGGCGCTTCTTGGAGGAGCCGGCGGGGCGGCCCGGAGTCCGGGAAGAGATGCTGGAGCGGGCCCGGGGTGACGAGTTCTTTCAGATGTGCCATGGTATCGAGGCGTTGAACGGGCGAGGCCTGGCCATTCAGAACGAATTTTCCCTGGAGCTGGGCGGATTGCTGAGCACGAGTATGACCGCTGGCAGCGATGCCCACAAGGTGGAACAGATAGGCACCGTGGCAACCGAATTCAAACAGCCGGTATCCTGCCTGAAAGACCTCATAAAAGAACTGCGAGATGGGCGGTACCATCCGGTGGACTTGAGGCAAAAAGCCATACTTAAAGCTTAGTTGAGTCCTTTTCGCTAATGACTCGAATACTCACCAGGGTTTGATTGGAAGCCTTGAATAGATGACTGCATTACTCACAATAGAAGACCTGACAGTGAGTTTCGGCACCTCCGCCGGACGGGTGAAGGCGCTGAACAACGTGAACCTGACCCTCGACGAAGGTCAGATCCTTTGTGTCGTGGGTGAAAGCGGTTCGGGCAAGAGCACTTTGGCGCTCACCATCATGGGGCTTCTGCCTCAGAACTCAGAGATCGCCGACGGCCGGATCACGTACCGGGACATCGACCTTCTTAGGGCAGGGTCGGAACAGATGCGAGACCTGAGAGGACGAGAGATATCTCTGGTGTTCCAAAACGCTCAGTCCGCTCTGAATCCCATTGAGGCCATCGGGCCGCAATTGGAAGAGGCGATCCTGACGCACGGTAACACCTCTCTCCGCAATGCCAATAAAATGGCCGAGGACATGCTCTATGAGATGGGGATGGCCGACCCCAAACGAGTGATGGGCCAGTATTCATTTGCCCTGAGCGGCGGCATGTGTCAGCGGGTGATGATGGCTATGGCCCTGGTCATGCGCCCCAAATTGCTCATCGCCGATGAGCCCACATCGGGCCTGGACGTTACGCTTCAGGCAGAGATACTGCACCGGATCAGAGAACTGGTCAAAGAGCAGAACGCGTCGGTCCTGCTGATCACCCACGACATGGGCGTGGTTGCGGCAATGGCCAATGACGTAGGCGTGATCTATGCTGGGAATGTTGTGGAAGACGCCGGGGTGGTGCCGCTATTTCGCCGGCCACAGCACCCTTACACCTGGTCTCTATTGCAGGCATTGCCTCGTATAGACGAACCGGGGAAGAGAATCGAACCTCTGCCCGGCAACCCGCCCGATATGATCAAATTGCCTGCGGAATGCCCCTTCCTGCCCCGCTGCTTCAAAGCGCAGAACCGGTGCCGGACCGACCCGAAACCTAGGTTAGTGGAGATCGAACAAGGGCACATGGTCGCTTGCTACAACCCGGTGGTGCCCGACTGAAACGCCTAGGCGGACATCCAGCGCCGGGGGTTTGCCGCTGTTGCCCGGCAGACGGGAAACTTCATCTGGCCATGTCATCGCCTACCAGCAATTCCAGGGCCAAGTCTGGCTCCATCCGGCCCCATTTGATGGCTCGGTCAGTCTCCAATAACCGGTTGTAGCGCCAGACGATCTCCGGCATCGAGTGACGCCGGGCCTGCTCCGAAGTCTTTCGCACGACGAAGTCCGAAGACGTTCCCAACCGTCCTTTCATCTCGCCTTGGGGAATTCCCCGGTCAATGGCATCCCTAGCCAACGCCAACAGGCGCAGTTGGCGCTCGACCATTCCGATGATCTGGGGCGCTTCTTTGCCGTCCTCTTTCAATTGGTGCAATAGGCGCAAGGCAACATTGGGGCGGCCGCCGATCATCGCGTCGACCGCGACAAAGATGTTGGCTTCGCGGACCTGGGACACCATCTCTCCCACATCCGTCTCCTGAATCTCCCGCCCAGAGCAATACAGGGCTAATTTCTCAAGCTCTTGGTCTAGGGTCCGTAGGTCGTTGCCCACCAAGTCGGTGATCGACCGGTTGGCTGAGGGGCTAATGGACGCGCCTTTGGCCTCGACGGCGGACTTAACCCAACGGGCCAGCGCCTCGCCGGAGGGGGCGAACAGCTCTTCCACTTCGGCTACCGGCCGCAGCATGCGAAGCAGAGGGTTGTTGGCGCCCAAGGCCCCGTCGGTGAATACTAAGACGGTGGTGTCGGGCATCTGCGGGATAGCCTTGCCCAGCGCCTGCCATTGGCCGGCGACTCCCGATTCTGACGATGGACCGCGCCCGCGGCTCCCTCCACGTCCCCGGCCTTGTCTCTGGGACTCAGCCGTTCCAAGCAGCCCGTCAACTATCACGAGACGGTAGTCGTCCATGAAAGGCAGGGCGTTACACATACTCAGCAGTTCGTCAGGCTTAGCCTGAGACCCAATCAGGCGGTGACGGTTGGCTTCGAGAACGTCCGATGCCCCAGCCTCGGCGATGAGCTCGTCCAGCCGTCTGGGGACCAGGAAATTGTCGCCATGGAGCAGGTGTGCGGGCAAATCGGACTCCCCCGTGAACGCAGATCTGGCGGGCCGGATTATATCACCGGCCTGTTCCATCCACGCCTAGTCGAACATGGTTAGATTGTCATCAATTTCAGGTAGCACCGGTATCAATTGTGTGATTTAATGATACCGGCTTTGATAAGAAGCACTATATACCCGAAATGGAGAGCCGACAAAGATGGATTTTGCCCTTTTCTCTCACGTGCCCTGGCCAGAAGGGAGTGACCCCAAACAGGTCTACGACGACATCACCGAAGAATTTGTACTCGGTGAAGAGCTGGGGTTCAAGAGCGCCTGGATGGCGGAGCATCACTTCACCCGTTACGGGCTGGGCGCGGCGCCGAATGTCTTGGCCTGCCACATCGCGGCGAATACCACGACACTGAGAATCGGTTCGGCCGTGTTCGTATCGCCGCTACATATACCGGCGCGACTGGCTGAAGAGATCGCGACTCTGGATGTCCTTAGCGGAGGGCGCATCGATGTCGGGTTCGGGCGCGGGGCTGCCTCGTCTGAATACAATGTCGCCAACGTCCCGGTGGAAGAAAGCCAGCAGCGGTTCCAAGAATCCATTACCATGATTCAGGGTCTCTGGTCCACAAAAAATTACTCCTTTGACGGGGAGCACTACAAGATCACCAACGCGAACTTGGTGCCTCAGCCGGTGCAATCTCCCTATCCGCCGATCTACATCGCGGCCACGCGCACCCAGGCCACCCGGGACTTTGTCGCCGCGTCGGGCCACCCACTGCTGGTTGGCGTGGTGCTCGACACTGAGGACGCCATGGCGTTGTGCCATACCATGGTCGACCTGGCGAAGGCCAAGGGCCAAAACATGAAGATGGGTGAGATTCCGTTCTTCAGATATTTCTATGTGGCTGAAACGGAAGAGCAGGCCAGGGTTGACTCCAAGCCGGCCCTAGACTGGAACCTGGACATGATCCAGTGGCGGCGCACCTTCGACACCGGCAGTGAAGTGTGGGACAAGATGGATGATTTCCGGAAGGCCCGCACCGAGGTTCCGCCCAGCTACGATTATCTGTATAAGAACCGGGCCTTCATCGGCTCCCCGGACCAGATCATCGCCAAGATCAAGGGGCTTCAAGATCAGGGCGTCGAATACTTCGGTTGCAACTTCTCCTTTGGCGGAATGCCCCAGGACAAGGTGCTCAAGTCCATGCGGCTATTCGCCAAAGAAGTGATGCCCGCTTTCAAGTAGGCGGTCTGACTTAGGCCGACGGGTGTGCCGGCAGGCGCTCTCCGTGAAAGCCGGCGCAGTCTTCAAAGGACGTTCCGGGCTCCGGGTAGACCTGGGTGTACAGTCCCCGGGTCCTGGCTTTGATGGTCTCGTTTACCCGCAGGTATAGCTCCGTGGGATGGGCGTTCTGGTCCTTGTACATCTCGCTCTGCAGCGGGCTGCCGTCTTCCATCTCCCAGATGCACAGGTATTTGAGCGCGTTGTTGTTATTGTCGCCTTCCAGCTTGAACCGGCGGGCGGAGACGTAGCCAGGGATGGCCATCCGTTCGGGCAGATGCTGTTCGTTGTACCACTCGTTGAATTCTGCGTCGTCAGCCTCGTCCACTTCCATGGTCACAACCAACACGGTGTTACCGATGTGCTGCGAGGCGGCGTTGCCGTTCTTCTGAGTCATTGTTACATCACCTTAATCTTAAGAATCGGAAGCCAGGTCTAGGGTATCTCCCGCCCAGAAAATCCTGCTTTGCAGGTTGCGAAAGGGTAGTTGGGTAGTATAGCATTGGGCCTGGTTTTTCTGGCGCTAATAGCGCATTTTACGAGACGGGCAAGGGGATGGTATGAACCAGAAGGTCCACCTCAAGGTCAACGGTACCGACCACGAATTGGACATCCCGGCACGGCGTCTACTGGTCGATTGTATCCGGTATGACATTGGCCTCACCGGCACCAAAGAGAGTTGCAGCGTCGGCGTGTGCGGCGCCTGCGCGGTGTTGGTCGACGGCGAGATGTACGCCTCTTGCATCACCTTGGCTGCGGCGGTGGACGGGTCTGAGATCACCACCATCGAGGGCATCGCCGAGAACGGCAATCTCCACCCCGTGCAGCAGGCCTTTATCGACCACGGCGGCTTCCAATGCGGCATCTGCACACCCGGCCAGGTCATTGCCGCCAAATCGCTGCTGGATGAGAACTCCAGCCCCACTGAAAACGAGATCAAAGAATATATGATGGGCAACCTGTGCCGCTGCACCGGTTACTACGGTATTCTCAATTCCATCGCCGCCGCCGCGGAGAACATGAACGAGGCGGCCGGGAGCGGCGGATGATCGACTTCGAGTACCACGCTCCCACCAGTCTCGACCAGGTATTTGGGCTCTTGGACCAATACGGCGACGACGCCCGCGTCATGGCCGGTGGTACCGCCCTGGTCATCCAGATGAAACAACGCCTCTCCCAACCGGGGCACGTGATCGGACTCCGGCAAGTGGGCGGTCTCAACTCCATCGAGTCAACTACCGAAGGGCTGCGCATCGGCGCACTCTGCACCCAGCGCCAGATAGAGAACAGCACCTTGATCGCAGAAGACCTGCCCCTGCTGGCCAAAACCTTCCGCAAGGTAGCGACTCCGAGAATACGCAACATGGCCACCATCGGCGGCGGCCTGGTCAACGGCGACCCCAACCAGGACCCGCCTCCCGCGCTGATCGCCCTGGGAGCGTCCGCCGTGATGACTTGCAAGAGCGGAGACCGAGTTGTGCCGCTGGAAGACCTGTTCCTCGATTACTACGAGACCGACATCCATCCGGGCGAGGTGCTGACCAGCGTGTTGGTGCCCCCGGCCCCGGCCGGCTCCGGATCGGTGTACCTGAAGTTTCTGCCCCGCACCGCCGACGACTATGGCACCGTCTCAGCGGCGGCTATCGTCTCCAAAGAACGGGACGGAACATTCAAGGACGTCCGTATAGTCCTGGGCTCGGTGGGTGTCACTCCCATCAGAGCAAAAGATGCCGAAGACGCCCTGCGCGGGAAGGCTCTTACCGACGAGAACATTCGTGCTGCCACTGCGTTGGTCAAAGACGCCGTCGACCCCCTGGAGGATTTCAGGGGGTCCTCGGAATATAAGACCGACATGGCCGAAGTCTTTGCCCGCCGCGCGGTGGAGCAGGCCATAGCCGGCATTCCGGCAGGCAGCTAGTACCTTGAAGATTGAGATTCTCTCAATCCTGCCGGCCAGCCGCGAAGCCACCTGGGCTTTGGTGATGGACATACCGAAGGCTGCCGCTTGCATCCCCGGTATCACAGAAGTTACCCCCGACGGCGAGGACCGTTACCAGGCCACGCTCCGGGCCAGAGTTGGTCCCATGGGCATGAACCTGAGCGGTACCATCACGGTCCTGTCGCAAGACGCCGATGCCGGAGAGGCCCATTTTCTGGTCGAAGCCAACGACCGGCGGGTGGGTGGCGGCGTCAAGACCAACATGAGCATGAAAGTTATTGCCAAGTCGGCCGACGAGACCGGATTGGAAATCATGGCCGACACCACATTCATGGGCCGCCTGGCCGAATTGGGCCAGCCCCTGATCCGCCGGAAGGCCCGCAACACCGTGGAAGATTTCTCCAAGAACCTGAGTAAATTGTTGGCGTCGACGCCGGAATAACCGTTTTTTGGCTATTGCGCCCCACCGCAGCCGTTCGTTCTGAGCCGGTCGAAGGATGTGTGGCAAGCCTTGGTTTACACCCGGCAGGTGTTTCGATGGGGCTCACCACGAAGGGTACTTAGAGCAACTGAGCGGGCTAAGCGAGAATGGGTTCTTTGAATCATCGGTTTCGCCGAAATAACCAGCTTTTGGCCGGCCAGCCAAGCTGGTTTCGTTGACACAAAATTCCAGGGGTTCTTATACTGTTGTATACGATTTTCGAATTCCCTTTGAGGTCTCGTCAAACGTTGCATATTCTTTGTGAGGCTCGGCGCGTCAAGCGCGGCCGGGAATGCCTGTGTGCGGCATCGTTGGGTACGTTGGTGGACAAGAAGCCTGGCCCATCATATTCGAGGGGCTAAGAAGGCTTGAGTACCGGGGCTACGATAGCGCCGGGATAGCCATCGTCGACCACGAGGGCGACATCCAACTGCGCAAGACCGTTGGCAAGGTCAACGGCCTTGATGAGACGGGAGCCGAGTCCCATCCCACCGGCTCGGTGGGCCTGGGCCACACACGTTGGGCCACCCACGGACGCCCCTCTCAGGAGAACGCTCACCCACACACCGACTGTCAGCACCGCATCGCCGTGGTCCATAATGGGATCGTTGAGAATTACTTGGATCTGAAACGGCGGTTGTTGGGAGCCGGTCATACGTTTGGTTCCGAGACCGACACCGAGGTCCTGACCCATCTGGTGGAAGAAGGAATGGACCGGGGGCTGAACTTCCAAGAGGCATTCCGGCGAATGGGCCGCATGGTCAAAGGTTCCCAAGCTATCTCCGCAGTTTTGGAAGGCGACGAAGCCAAGATCTGCGCCCTTCGTTTGGGACACGCCGGCGGCATAGTGATCGCACAGGCGGACGGTCAGGCGATCATCGGAAGCGACCTGCCGGCATTGCTCCCCCTTCTTCAGTCGGAGTCCAATATGGGCCAGGTGGCCTTTTTGGAGACCGGCGAGATGGTGGCAATCACCCGAGACCGGGTGGAGTACCAGGACTTGGAAGGGAACCATATAGACAAGCAGCCCCGGATGGTCACCCTGGAAGAGGCGCTGGTCGACAAAGCGGGTTACCAGCATTTCATGCTGAAAGAGATCATGGAGCAACCTCAGGCCGTGGCCAGCGCCATGCGGGAACGGGTCAATTTTGATTCCCGGCGCGTGGACCTTCCGGACTTCCCCCTCTCAGCCCAAGAGATCGTCGATCTGGACCGGGTGATGCTCATCGGTTGCGGCACCAGCCTGCACGCTGCCCAAGTGGGACGCCACCTGATCGAGCGCTACAGCGGCTTGCCCGCTGAGGCGGAGAGCGCTTCGGAGTTCCGGTACCGTGACCCCTACATCGGCCCGCGCACGTTGGTTGTGGCCATCAGCCAGTCCGGCGAAACAGCCGACACCGTTGCCGCCATGCAGTTGGTCAAAGACAAGGGCGGCAGATTGGTCAATATATGCAATGTCGAGCGCAGCCAGGCGTCCCGCATCGCCGAAGGCTCTTTGTATATGCGAGCCGGCATCGAGATCGGCGTGGCCAGCACTAAGACCTTTGTCGCATCGCTGACCATCTTGAACCTCTTGTCCATCTTTTTGGGTCAGAACCGGGGAGCTTTGGACACGGCGAAAACCCAGGAATTGGTGGACGGCCTGGCACGACTTCCCAGGCTGATGGGCGATCTGCTGGCCGACAGCGCGGCGTACCAGCACCTGGCCAAGGAATATGTCGGCACCGATTATTTCCTGTTCTTGGGAAGGGGGATGAACTCTCCCATCGCCTCGGAAGGGTCCCTCAAGCTCAAAGAGATCAGCTACGTCCATGCCGAGGCTTATCCTGCCGGCGAGATGAAGCACGGGCCGATCGCACTCATAGACAATGCCATGGCCACCGTTGCGCTGGCGCCAAAGGACTCGCTCTACGAGAAAGTCGTCAACAACGTGAAAGAGGTGATGGCCCGCGACGGCCGTGTTTTGGCGGTGCTCACAGAAGGAGACACTCAGTTGGCCGCCGAAGCGGACCACGCCCTGTATCTCCCTGAAGTGCCCGAGCACCTGATCCCTCTGCTCGCCGTTCTGCCGCTCCAAATGCTGGCCTATCACGTCGCCCTCTTGCTGAACCGGGACGTGGACCAACCCCGGAACTTAGCCAAGTCGGTGACCGTCGAGTAAGCTGCCGGTTTCAACCTCTTCTCGCCCTGCTCCCCTCAGCCACTTCATCTCCCATCGGCGATTGAACCTTGCTCTTAAATCCGTCGCTCTGCGCACCGATTTCGGCACAGATACCTTTCGAACTCCCCGTTGGCGTTAACGCTGAGCTGAATTCTTGTAATTCAACCGGAAAAAGGATTGCAGTAATGCCCCGGCGATGTAACCATGTAAGTAGTCATATGTTCGTGATTAGATGCGAATTATCAAGGCATATTTTTCGCCCAAAATGGGCCAAACAAGGCAAAACCGCCGATGTTTTTCAAGCTTGATCACCCCCCAGTCTCATACGAAGACTACCGCCCATTGCTGGACACCGAACTGGCCGACCAACTGGCCAAAGTAGCCGGAGAGATGGGACAGCTGCGGGTCTTGCACCTGAATAGCACCGCCACCGGCGGCGGAGTAGCCGAGATTCTCCAGTCCATGGTGCCCCTGGGAAATTCATTGGGCATCGAGACTGAAAGGATCGTGATCAACCCCGACGCCGCGGAATTCTTTGACGTCACCAAGAAGATCCACAACATGCTCCAGGGTTCGGAGGGTGAGCTCTCTCCCGAGGAACTAGAGATTTACTTCACTTGCATCCATCGGGTGGCTGACGACATGCGGGACAAGGCGCTCGCGGCCGATGTCTGGTTCGTCCACGACCCGCAGCTACTTCCCCTGGCCCGGCTGCTGCCCAAGAAAGAGGGCGAGGTCTGGATCTGGATCTGCCACATCGACCTCACAACTCCCAACAAGTCGGTATTGGAAGCCCTGATGCCCCTGACCCAGGACTACGACCAATTGATCTTTTCTCAGACGGCCTACGTTCCCCAAAACCTGGGAGATAAAGTTCCGGTGCTGATCGCGCCTCCAGCCATCGACCCGCTGACCGTCAAGAACACCCCCATGGACATGACCCAAGCCCAGAAGATCGTCCACATCATGGGGATAGACACCGGACGGCCGTTGGTCAGCCAAGTCTCGCGTTTCGACCTCTGGAAAGACCCCTGGGGAGTGGTCGACGCCTACCGAATCGCCAGAGAGTCGGTGCCTGGCCTGCAATTGGCGCTCCTCGGCCTGAGCCAAGCCACGGACGATCCAGAAGGGGCGAAAGTCTTTCAGACCGTGGTCGACCACGCCGGAGATGACCCGGACATCCATCTGTACTTCGACCCTGCTACGATGCCGGTGTCGGTTGATGAGGTGGTGAACGCGGTCCAGATGGCGTCCGCGGTGTTGATGCAGAAATCAACCAGGGAAGGCTTTGGACTCACGGTCACCGAGGGCATGTGGAAGGGCAAGCCGGTCATTGGCGGCGACGCCGGCGGCATCCGCGTCCAGATAAATGACGGTGTCAGCGGCTTCCTGGTTTCTTCGCCCGAGGAATGCGCCCAGAGACTGGTTGAACTGCTGAAAGACAAGTCCCTAGCCACCCGCATCGGCGAAACGGCTAGAGAGAGCGTGCGCCAACGGTTCCTGCTTCCCCGGTTGGCCCTTGATTACCTGACCGTTGCCGCCTCCCAGGTGAACGGCCGGCTACCTGGGGTCAGCGGAGACTAGGCCCCGCCTCTCGGCGATCGGTCCGGCAGGCCCGCTGATCTCATTGCCCGTTCGGGGTTTCCCACAACGTTACCCGTTGCCTCCTCGCCTGGCATGTTGCTGATTTGATGTTAGAGTAGAGTCTGTTTGGTGGCCCCGAATCCCGATTTCATCGGAATGTCTGGAGGGCCGTAATCTCGAAAACACCCGGCCGAAAGATCAGAATGCCTGTAGTCCGTGTCAAAGCCCCGGCCACCACCGCAAATCTAGGCCCTGGATATGATTGCCTGGGCCTGGCTCTGGACGTCTGGAACACTCTTGAAGTTGAGACCATGGACGGCGGCGAGCCCGTGGTTGAGATCACCGGAGAGGGCGAAGGCGAACTCGGGACCGGACGCGATAACCTGGTCTATAAGTCCATGCAGTTTCTGTTTGACGATGCCGGGGAGAAGATGCCCGCGCTCCGAATCCGGTGTGAGAACACGATTCCCTTGGCCCGCGGCATGGGCAGCAGCGCCGCCGCCATCGCGGGGGGGCTGGTTGCGGCCAATGTCATCTGCTCCAAGGACTACTTGGCCAACGACCTGCTGGAGATGGCAGCGACCATCGAGGGCCACCCGGACAACGTCGCCGCGGCGGTCATGGGGGGCATGCAGTTGGTCATCATGGACCAAACTGAAGAAGGCCAAATGTTGTTTACAGTGCCGGTGAATTTGCCGCCGGAGCTGCACGCCGTGGTTTTTGTACCCGAGGTTAGGATATCCACAGAGGACGCACGGGCCGTTCTCCCGGAAACGGTATCTTTGGCCGACGCTGTATATAACATGGGCCGCGTTGGGCTTCTGGTGGCCAGTATGGCGACGAATCACCCCGAGTATTTGGCCATCGCCACCCAGGACCGGTTGCACCAGCCTTACCGCCAACCGCTGTTCCCGGCCATGAAGGTGATCTTCAAAGCCGCCTTGGACGCGGGCGCCCTGGGTGTTTTCCTATCCGGCAGCGGCTCCACGGTGCTGGCCCTGACCCAGGGAAGAGAGATGACCGTAGCCTACGAGATGGCGGAGGCCGCCCGTCAGGCCAACGTCGAGGGTAATGTTCGCGTCACCCAGCCCACGGTCCGCGGCGCCCACCTAATCGGCCACCAATAGTCACGTCATGTCACTAGTAGTCCACAAATACGGCGGGTCGTCGGTGGCAGACGCCGAGAAGATCAAGAACGTGGCCCGCCGCATTGTTGAGGTCAAAAAGAACGGGACCGGAGTGGTGGCCGTGGTCTCCGCCATGGGCGATTCCACCGACGAGCTGATTGAGCTCGCGCATTCTGTTTCAGACCAACCCCATCCCCGGGAGCTGGACCTATTGCTGTCGACTGGCGAGTTGGTGGCATGCACGCTGTTGACCATGGCATTGGCCGACTTGGGTCAAGAGGCGGTGAGCCTCACGGGTTCCCAGGCCGGGATACATACCGACACCAGCCACGGCCGCGCCCGGATTCACAGCGTTGATACGGCCCGGATGCTGAAAGAGTTGCATGAGGGCCGAATTGTGGTCGTTGCCGGGTTTCAAGGAATATCCGAGGACGAGGATATAACGACCCTCGGCAGGGGCGGCTCAGACACCACTGCGGTGGCCCTGGCGGCGGTCTTGGAAGCCGAACGCTGCGAGATATACACCGACGTGGACGGCATCTACACCGCCGACCCAAGGATCGTCCCAGAAGCCCGCAAGTTGAGCGAGATCGGCTACGACGAGATGCTAGAGTTGGCTAACTACGGCGCGAAGATGCACCCAAGGTCTATCGAGTTGGGCTCGGTTTTCGATGTTCCGATATATGTGGCCTCCAGCTTCAACGAAACTCCGGGTACCCTGATACACCGGATAGACGGAGATGCGGACAAGAGAGTTATGGAAGATAGAATCAAAGTAACGGGCATCGCCTGCACCATCAACGTGGCGAAGATAACCGTTCGCAGTGTTCCCGACCAACCCGGTGTGGCCGCGGCCCTGTTCGAGCCCTTGGCCCAGTCCGGAATCAGCGTTGATACCATCGTGCAGAATACCAGCGAGGACCGGACCACGGACATCAGCTTCACCGTCAGTGGCACCGACCTGAAAGCCGCGCTGGCCAAGGTGGAGGAACTGACCAAGGAGATCGGCTATGGCGCGTTGATCAGCGAGGCCAACCTGGCAGCCGTGAGCGTAGTCGGTTCAGGCATGCAGCACACCCCGGGCTACGCGTCGCGCATGTTCCGGGTGCTGGCCGACGGCAAAGTAAATATCGACATGATCACCACCTCTGAGATTCGCATCTCCTGCATCATCCGGGAAGACCAAGCTCAGGAAGCAGTGAGGCTGCTCCACCGCGGCTTCCAGCTCGACGAGCCCGACGAATAACTGCCCGACCCTAGATTCCTCCGCCAAACCGCCTTTGATCCAATGGGAGTAGGCCCTTGCCTCAGCCATTTTTATCTGTCGTGATTCCCGCGTTCAATGAGGAAGCTCGAATCGCAGGAACTCTCTCCCGGGTGATTGAGTATCTTTCAGGCCGAGATTACCAGTGGGAAGTGGTGGTGGCCGACGACGGCAGTACGGACCACACCGCCCAATTGGTGGGCCGGGAGATCGTAGAACACTCCAACGTCCGGGTGCTGCGCCTGCCTCACCGGGGCAAGGGATGGGCGGTGAAGAACGGCATGCTGGCGGCGGAGGGTGAGTACCGTTTGCTTTCCGACGCCGATCTATCGGTGCCCATAGAGCAGGTGGAGCGGCTGTTGCCCTTATTCGAGTCCGATGATTCCGGAATGCCCTGCGTAGACATTGTGCTGGGCTCGCGTGAGGCTCCTGGCGCACTGCGCATCGGCGAACCGGTGCGGCGTCACCTGATGGGCCGGTTCTTCAACTTTCTGGTGAACCGCTTGGCTGTGCCGGGCTTGGCCGATACCCAATGCGGATTCAAATGCTTCCGGGGAGGGACCGCCCAAGACCTATTTCCTCGGCTGACCTTGGATGGCTTCGCCTTTGATGTGGAATTGCTGCATCTGGCCAGGGAACGGGGGCTGACCTATTACGAAGTCGGTGTGGACTGGTACTACCAGTCACAAAGCAAAGTCCGGCCCATCCAAGACTCATTGGCCATGACGCTGGACCTTTTGAAGATTCGCTGGCGGCACCGCAGACTCCGTATTTACCCCTAAAACCAGGCTGCGAAACTCCTGCTTAGCCTCCCGCTTGGGCATGGTGGCTACAATTTGTTAGGAATTTCCATATTCCCCGCGTTTTATGGCTTGACCTTGGGCTTGGCGATAGTGTAATTACTAGTTAGGGCCTAGGCATGAAATGAGCCTCAGTTTTAATTTCCGATGCTTCTAAGATAGGTTCTGGCGACCAGTATCATTTGAAGTAAGCATAAAAGGCTTGTTTGGGGCTAGTCTGATTGGATGTGGCCCTTGGCGGGGGTCCGGTCAACGGGAATACAGCACCGGACAGGAGACGGGATGGATTCGGAAGCAATTCGCACACCAGGCAGCATGAAGCTGAAGAGAGACCTTGGCAGTGAGGCTGTGAACCTCGCTTCTCAGGGTGAATGGCAACGCGCCACCGAGGTCAACAAGGCCATTCTGGAGCTATTCGCCTACGACGTTGAAGCGATGAACCGCTTGGGGAAGGCGCTGATAGAGTTGGGTAGCTATCTGGATGCGCGGGCCGTCTTGGACCAGGTATGCGAGATCGCGCCGTACAACAACATAGCCAAGAAGAACCTCGCCCGGCTAAACCAGTTGGCCGCCGACCCCACCAACGACGATTCCGGCTCCCCCAAGCAAACCAAGAAAGCGGCCGGAGCACCGCAGAACTTCATCGAAGAGAGCGGTAAATCGGGCACCACCATTCTGCGGAACACGGATAGAAATATGGCCGTACTCCGCATCTCTGCCAGCGACCAGGTGGTCCTCTCTAAGGAAAAGAACACGGTGAACGTCCTGACCCTTGATGGGCAGCTACTGGGTCGAATTGAGCCCAAACTTGGCAACCGGCTGGCCAGGTTGATCGACGGCGGGAACCAATATACCGCCACGGTGGTTACGGTCAACGAGCAGGGAGTCTCCGTGATCATCAGAGAGACTTTCAAGCACCGCAGCCTCAAGAACGTGTGCTCCTTCCCTTCCAAGGCAAAGGAAGAAGACCGGGTGTTCCTCAACGAAGCGGTGGCCCGGTTCATGCGGGAAGAAGAAGGTGACGATGATGACGACGAGGAAGAAAACATCATCGACGAAGAAGAGATGGACACCGGCTGGTCTGAAGACGAGTAAGCAGGTTCAGCCAAGAAAAGCTAAACCGCAGACGGCCTAAGCCTGTGCGACTGCAAGTTCCAGGTATTGACTAGCCCGCTATCGTCCGAGATCCACGCCTGCAACGGGAGCACTTGATTATTTCCTAGATCGTCGGTGGCTGACACGGTGTGCGAGTCTACCATCTTGATTGCCGCCGTTGGCCAGGTATACCGGTCTTCCAAGAATGTCCCACCGCCAAAGTCGACCAGCAGATCGCTCCAGTAAACCCCTTTGGTAGCGGACGCTACAGTCCCGAATGTGAGGGTTTGGGAATCTCCCGAAGGCAGTGATATCTCCGGGTTGAATTTCCAGGTTACCCGTTGGCGGTCGACTTGGTTCACATGGTGCAGTTGGTGCGGGATATCCGTGATGTCGCCATTTGAGTCTGTTGAGAGGTACGAAAAGCCCTCGGACAGTAGGTCGATAAGTTCTGGGTTCCCGAGCCGGCATCGAAGTCAAAGCTATCGGCCATCATGGTGTCGATCGCGGACTGGATGGAGTCCCACTCTGCGTTGGAGGCGGCGGTATCGCCACGGCCCGAAAATTGGATCACCAGTGGCACGATGACGGCGGCCAAGGCAACGATAATGCTAACAACAAACCGCTCGATCAGGGTGAATCCCTTTTGGTCTTCTGACCCTCTGCCCAAAGTTTTCTTTAAGATATTACGTATCTGCTCATCTCCTAGATGGGTTCATATCGTCGGATCAACTAATTTCGACGTTGACCTGATTATGCGTCTGCCGGTCGTTCAAATCTGAGACCTGTGTCAGTTGGAAAATGTGACGTAGATCACATTTGCAGGCTTTTCTATTTGGCCTTGATCTGGAGACTAGAACTCTTCTTATTTATGCCTGCTAGTCTAGGGCTCTGAACCAACGTAATGACAGCAGATTCTTAATATCAAGCCAACACCGGCCTTGCGGAATCAGGACGAGTAGATGGTGTATTAACTAACTGAAACAAGGGTCGATGGTCGGGCCAACCACACCTTAAGAACCGGGGTCTTAGGATCTGACTCGGAGGGTTCCTCTGCCTCAACCCGGTTGACTCCGACGGCGGAAAAAAGCGTGGTCTGCAGCGGGGTTTGGGCTGCGGAGCCGAAGCAAGACATCCATACCGTTTCTCTGGGCGTTGGAGACTACGCGTAGCAGATGGATCTGAGGGTTCTTCCGGAGGGTGTCGACGAATTTGACCAATTCCTTGGTCGCTCCATCGATTTCGACGAACAATTTCATGCCGCCCTCGTAATTCTCAGCTTTCACTGCATCAGCGCCCGATACGTCGTGACCGATGTTCGCTCCGGAGATTCGGTCGCTGGAGGTATCGCTCGAGTCGCTGCTTTGCAGTCCGATCTCTGAAAACCGCGCTTGCATCGGGTACCCCAAATCTCGTCCTTTGGATGAAGGAATGGCATGTCGAACTTGGACGGCGTTAGGACGGCAATCTCCGTGTCGGTCTCGCCACTGTTGATCCAGCGTAGAACAGACTTCACCCTTGAGGCTAATTCGTGGGTTGAGAAGGGCCTAGTGATATAGTCATCGGCCCCATCTCGAGTCCCCGGACCTTGTCTATGTCCCGATCCATGGTGGTGACCATGATTATCGGCACCTGAGAACACTCACGGATCTTTCGACACGTTCTAAATCCGTCCATCTGGGGGAGCATCGCGTCTAGGATGACCAGCGAAGGAGTGGTGTGAGCAATATCTCCAGAGCTTCTGCGCCGGTTCCGGCGCAGACAACCAGGTAACCCACCTGCTCCAGAACAAAATGTTGAAGACGGCATGGTCCTCATCGTTTTCAACGATGAGGACCATGCCGTCATGCGAAGTCGAGATTTCGCCTGTGTCGTTGCTGCCAACCACCATGATCGAGGATCCTCCGAACTGACTAGTTAGGTTTAACGCTAGCATGGGACTATTTTAAAAGAGAGCCGGTCGCCAGCAGCAGCCACGGCTCCGCAAAAACAGAGTCCGTGAAGGGCATTTTAGGCAAGGTATTGCCTAGCCGTGATTGGGCATATAAAATGTTTTATTGCCGCTCTCAAACCAACCTATGAATATAGGAGGACAGGTGATTGGAAGTACTAGGTTGTCATCTCTTGTTGGAACTAAAGGACTGTAACTCCGAACTGCTAAACGACCTCTCATACATTCGTAGCGCGATGATAGAGACAGCCCAAGACGTAGGCGCCACCATCGTCGGCGAATCTTTCCACCACTTCTCACCCCAAGGCGTTACTGGAATCTTGGCTATTGCCGAGTCCCATATATCTATCCACACTTGGCCTGAATACGGCTATGCCGCGGCGGATATCTTCTCTTGCGGGACATCTTTCGTACCCCGCGAGGCGGCCACCAAGCTGGCCGAGGCGCTGGAATGCCGCAACCCTGAGATTCAAGAGATTCAAAGGGGCCTAGCGGTCCAGGAGGCCGTGGGACTCTAGCCAGCCCCGCACCTCAAGATGGATATGTCCGGCAATTGGTTTATCGAGAGTGTCTACCCTGATTTGAACGTGATGCTCCAGGTGCGTCATGTCTTATACTCAGGAGAAACCGCATATCAAAAGGTCGAAGTCCTGGACTCGGAATTATTTGGACGCAGCCTGGTCCTGGACGGCAAGACCCAGTCCACGGAACGCGACGAGCATATCTACCACGAAACGCTGGTTCACCCGGCGATGTTCTGCCATCCCGGACCCAAGCAGGTCTTCATCGGTGGCGGCGGCGAGGGCGGCACACTCCGTGAGGCGCTGGTCCATAAGTCGGTGGAACGAGTGACCATGGTCGACCTGGACCCTGAAGTAATCGAGCTCTGCCGCAAGTATCTTCCCAACCACCACCGCGGCAGCTTTGACGACCCCCGGACCAACCTGCTCCACGAGGACGCCCGCGGCTACCTGAAAAACACCTCGGATTACTACGACACGATCATCTTAGACCTGGTTGACCCTTTGGAAGGCGGCACCGCGGCCCTGCTTTACACCCAGGAGTTCTATGCCATCGCCAAGGCCCGGCTCAACCCAGGCGGGGTATTGGTTACACAGTCAGGACCAGCCGGATTGCTGAGCTACACCGAGTGTTTCACCACGATCTTTCATACTCTCGGCACGCTTTTTAACCACACTAAGGCCGCCCAGGTGCATATACCGGCTTTCCAGACTCTGTGGGGGTTCACCATCGCCTCGGACACGGCTTTCCCCGATACGTCTGGGGATGAGGCGGACGCGGAGGCAGCCCGGCGTTTGTCAAACCCGTTGAAGTATTACGACAGCGAGAGTCACCGCAACATGTTCGCTCTTCCCAAGTTTCAGCGAGAAGGCTTAGAAAGGGAAGACAGAGTGAACAAAGACTCCGACCCCGTCTTCATGATCTGACTTCCTCAAGAGCAGCCTGAGAAACAACGTATGGGCACGGCATTGCCGTGCCCATACGTTTTTGGGGCTTTTGGTGATTCTGGAGGTTGTTACGGCCTGATCAGCACCCGGGTGGTGCCGTCGGGGTCGGAGCGTTTGGTTAGTACCTCGTGCCCGGCCTTTTCGGCCCACAGTGTCACGTCGTAGATGTTCAAGGCGTCGGCCAAGATGGCCTCTACGAAGGACTCTGTGTCTACGTCCACCTGCTTGGTCAAAGCGGCGATGACACCGGCGCAGCTCTTGCCCCGGCCGTCGATAACCACCCAGCCGTTGGAGCCGCTTACGGGTATGACCTCTCCGTCGTAGACGTCAACTTCGCCGCTCTTCCGCAGGTCTACCTGACGCTTGAATTCGGCTACTGCTTCCCAAGCCACGGCCCGGTCCCTTTCCCCGTTGCCACAGACTGCGCCGCGCACCCCAACGATGTCGGGGTTGATACGGGCCAGTTCGTCCAAGTCTGCCAGCTTCAAGTGCCCGGACAAAGCGGTGCTCATGCCCAGCTCTTTGCCCTTGAGGACGATGTCTTTGAGGACGTCCTCGGGCATGAAGTCGAAGATGTTACGGCCGTCTTTGGTCAGAGTGTCGATCAGGAACCCGTCGCACTCGCCGTCTCTAGCCAGGTCGACCATGCAGAGTGGGTCGAGACCCTGTTCGAAGAGCACGTTGTCGGCGAAAACGGAACCAACCAGCTTGGTGTTGAAGCCTTCCAAGGCCATTCGCGATTCCTTGAGGACTTCCACTGCCTGGTCATACTGGGCTTCTTGGAAGCCGACTTTCACTGAAGTGGCGTCCATCATGGCTGCCGCGTAAACGGCCATGGCCACGGTTCCCGGCTGGTTGGGAACCACGCCCAGCGTTACGCTAACGTGCTTCTCCACCGGCATGATGCCCCGGACAGCCTTGACGATGTTGGGGTGGCCGGAGCCGACAAGGGCCTCCTGCAGGTTCTTGACGTCGACGATATCGGCGCCGCCCTGCTCAGCTTCCATAGCCTCTTCCATGTTCTGCACGCTAACCATGAGCAGCATGCCCGAGGCGAAGTTGTTGTTGCCGTTGAGCCATGCGCCACGGGATGGGGCGGGCACTGCCGGCATAACGGGTTTGGGCTTGAGGGGTTCCAATTCTTCTCTCAACTCTGATTTCTCCACTGGTGATAGATCGAATAAAGGCGGGCGCACGGTACCGCCAGACATGCCCATCAGTTCGGCCCAATGTTTGACCATTGCGACCGGCAAGGCGCCGTTGTACTTGGTCTGGGTCTTGGTCCACCAAGTGTCGGAAAGCTCTTTTAAGCGGCGTAATTTGGTGTCGTAGAACGTCTCGTCCAGGTCGCCTTTGCAGGCACGGTCGATCCATTGGACGTAGTTGTTGGCGCCTGGAACGTCGAATCTCCAGTCGGAGGTGTTGGCGAACATTACCTGCTGTTCGATGCCCAACTCCTGGCCCTTGAAGTATATCCACTCGTCGGGGGTGCTGATGAGGTGCTCTTTGCCTAAAGAAAGGTGAGTCTCGATTGAGATCTGCTGGTTGAAACTGGCTTCTTTGACCCCGACCACGTTGGGGACGGCGCACAACTGGCCCATGCCGTAGGGGCTCATGATGATGCCGAACTGAGGGGAGTTGTAGAACATGATAGCCAGGTTGGTGTTGTCGGCCACCAGGCGGACGTACTCAACCACCTGGTCCTCGGTCTTGGTGGCCATGTAGGGTGGCGCGACGATCAGCAGGTCGAAGCCCTGGCCTTCGGCATGCTGCGCCAACGAGATCGACTGATTGATGTTGGTGTCTGTTACGTGGGCGCCGATGGGCCATTTGCCTTCGGCCGCTTCGGCCACGGCGTCCATCACCTGGACTCGCTCGTCGTGGGACAGGGCCCAGAACTCGCCCATGTTCCAGGTGCAGCCGGCGCCGGTGGTGCCGAGGCTGCGGACGTGGTGGACGTTCCGTTTCACGCCCTCGATGTCTATCTGATTGTCTGGGGTGAAGGGAGTGATCAGGGTGGTCCACTGTCCCTTCAGCGTTTCCCAAGCCCATTCCTGGGCTTCGTGTTTCCCATAACTCGCCATTGAGCTGACCCTCCATGAGGGAATGTTCAATCTATTCTACGGCCGTTCTTGGGTAGCGGTTTGGCAGTCCTCGCCGTTCTAAGGAAGAAACGGAATCGCTACTCCTCGTCGCCGTATTGTTCCTTTAGAGAGTCTACCACCGCCGGGTCGGCCAGGGTGGTGGTGTCACCCAGTGCCCGGCCTTCCGCCACGTCCCGAAGCAGCCGGCGCATGATCTTGCCGCTGCGGGTCTTGGGCAACTCGGCGGCGAAGATGATGTCGTCGGGCCGGGCCATGGCGCCGATCTTGCCGGCCACGTGGGCTTTCAACTCAACGATCACATCGTCGGACATCGCCACGGTCTCTTTCAGGGTGACAAAGGCGACCACTGCTTGGCCTTTGATCTCGTGTGTCTTGCCGATACAGGCGGCCTCGGCGACCTTGGGGTTGTCTACTAGGGCGCTCTCCACCTCCATGGTGCCGATGCGGTGACCGGAAACGTTGATTACGTCGTCCACCCGCCCCAGCAGCCAGAAGTCCCCGTCCTCGTCCAACTTCGCGCCGTCGGCGGTGAAGTAGACGTTGGGATAGCGAGACCAATATTGCTCAACGAACCGTTCTTCGTCACCGTAGATCGTGCGCAACATGGAAGGCCACGGTTTCTTGATGGTCAGGTAACCGCCGCCTCCGGGGCCCACAAAGTTGCCCTGCTCGTCCAGAATCTCGGCTTCGATGCCGGGGAAGGCCTTGGTCGCCGAGCCGGGTTTCAGGGTGGTTATTCCGGGCAGGGGCGCGATCAGGATGCTGCCGGTCTCGGTCTGCCACCAGGTATCCACAACCGGGCAGCGGCCGCCGCCGATGTTTTCGTGGTACCAGATCCAGGCCTCCGGGTTGATGGGCTCACCCACCGACCCCAGCAGGCGCAGGGACGACATGTCGTGTTTCTGCGGGTAGCTCTCGCCCCAGCGCATGAAGGTGCGGATGGCGGTGGGGGCGGTGTAGAGGATGGTCACGCCGTATTTTTCGACAACGTCCCAGAACCGGTCCCGGTCTGGGAAGTCTGGCGAGCCCTCGTACATCACCGAGGTCGCGCCATTCGCCAACGGGCCGTAGACGATGTAGCTATGGCCGGTGACCCAGCCGATGTCGGCGGTGCACCAGTAGGTGTCGTTCTCTTTGATATCGAAGATCCACTTGAATGTGGCGTAGGTGCCCAGCAGGTACCCGGCGGTGGAGTGGACGATGCCTTTGGGTTTGCCGGTGGTGCCACTGGTGTAGAGCAGATAGAGCATGTCTTCGCTGTCCATCTGTTCCGGCTCACAGGCGAGGGGTTGTCCCTCCATCAGGTCATGCCACCAGATGTCACGGCCGTCCACCATCTTGTCGTCGGCGGTCTCGGTACGTCTGACGACCACCACTTTCTCTACACTAGGCGCGCCGCCTTCTTGGTCTAGGGAGTCGTCGGCGTTCTGTTTCAGGGGGACGATGCTGCCTCGCCGGAAGCCACCGTCGGCGGTGATCATGACCTTGGACTCGGAGTCCTTGAGTCGGTCTCGCAGAGACTCGGCGCTGAACCCGCCGAACACAACGCTGTGGGCGGCGCCGATACGGGCGCAGGCCAGCATGGCGATGGGCAGTTCAGGGACCATGGGCAGGTAGATGGTGACTCGGTCGCCCTTCTTCACCCCAAGGCTCTTCAGGCCGTTGGAGAACTGGCAGACCTCTCTATACAGGTCCCAGTAGGTGTAGACCCGCCGGTCTCCCGGCTCGCCCTCCCAGACCAGAGCTGCCTTGTTGCGGCGGCTGGTGGTCAGGTGCCGGTCCAGGCAGTTATAGGAGACATTCAGCTTGCCGCCGATGAACCATTTGGCGTGGGGCGGGTCCCATTCAAGGACCGTGTCCCACTTCTTGAACCAGTCCAGTTCCTCAGCGAACTTGGCCCAGAACGCTTCTGGGTCGCGCAGGGCTTCTTCGTACACGTTGGGGTCGGAGATGTTGGCCTGTTCTATGAAAGCTGAGGTCGGAGGAAAAGTTCGGTCCTCTTGAAGCAGGGTATCGAATCTTCCGGAATCTTCTACCACTTGGCTACCTCTACATGACTACCGGCTGGGCGCATCTGTAATCAACGAAAATAAGCGTTTTTGCCCGCTGGTTTGCAGGCTAAATAGCATTGGATTTTTAACACAAGCGGCAGTCCATTGCAATCGGAAGCGGGCATGGCGTGTCTATTTGGGGAGTATCTACTTTCAAACCAGAAAGGGTAAAATTCGGTACTTATGAGCTTGGATCCGGAACAACCCTCAACAACTGCGCCTGAAAGTGGGTCCGGCGCCCACGGCATAGTCCTGGTTGCCACCGCGGCGACCTTGGGCATGTTTCTGGCTGCCTTGGACACTTCAGTGAACGTGGCGCTGCCGTCGATGACCGAGGACCTGAACGCCGACCTACAGAGCATCCAGTGGGTGATCGTGGCGTTCGTGGCCACCCAGGCAGCCTTGGTGATGGGGGCCGGCAGCTTCGCCGATCGGTTCGGACTGAGACCGGTGTACATCTTTGGCGCAGCGACTTACCTGGCGGCCATGTTGTTCATCGCCTTCTCGCCCAACCTGGAGACGGTGGTGGGGTTCCGGGTGTTGCAGGCCTTGGGCACCGGCTGCCTGTTCGCTGTCTCGCCCGCCATCGCCGCCGGAGTGTTTTCCAGCAGCAGGCGCGGCTTGAGCATGGGGTTCGCCGTGGGCAGCCAGGCGTTGGGCATGTTGGCGGGGACGATCGGCGCTGGGCTGTTGGTCGGGTGGATCGGCTGGGAGTGGATATTCTTAGGGCGGACACCCTTTGCGGTCATCGCCGTCATCCTAGGAGTATGGGTCTTGGAGCGGCGCCCCCGTGAATCCATCAGTCCGGCGTCCGGGCCTGCTTTCGATGTCGCGGGGGCTGCGATGTTGGTCGGTGGGCTGCTGTGCTTGATCATCGGCCTAAGGTTGGGCCGGTCTCTCGGCTGGACCTCCCCGGTTGTCCTCACCTTGTTGCCTTTGGCTCCCGCATTCTTCGTTGCTTTTTGGCGAATCGAACTGACGGCCAAGTGGCCGGTGTTGCCGGGTAACCTGCTGCGGATGTGGGGTTTCATCGTCTCCAGTTCCAGCATGTTCCTGGCCAACCTGGGTGTTTTCGTGATCTGGTTCATCTTTCCTTTCTACGTGGCCGATAGCCTGGGAGGGGGCGCGCTCACACTGGGGCTGATGCTGGCCACCCTGGCTTTTTTGAACACCATATCTTCCGGCACCGGGGGTTGGCTCTGCGACAAGTTCAGCTATCTGCCCGTGGGGGTAGGCGGATTGTTGGTCATGGCATCCGGGCTGCTTTACCTGGGCTTTCTAGACACCGAGTCCAGTCTGGGACATGTTGCGCTCCGGGTGGGGATAGTCGGCGCCGGGTTGGGTTTGTTCCAGGCCGCCACCTATTCATTGATGTTGGGCAGTGTGCCGTCAGACAGGTTTGGCACCGCCGGGGCGGCCCTCTCCTTGTCTCAGTCTTGCGGCAGGGTATTATCGGTGGCGATCATTGGCGGCATCTTCGGCTGGCGTAGCGACCATCACCTGGAAGTGTTAGGGGTTGGGGCGGAGGCCGAAGGGGTGGCCTTCATCAAGGCGTTTAAAGACGTTTTCATCATCGGGTCGTCGCTGGGCTTGCTGGCGGCGGTGGTGTTTTTGATCGGCGGCTGGCGTCTGGTGCCGGCAGGGCCTTTGCTCGACGGACAGGCAACTCAACCTGTCGGGGCCGGCGAGGTAGGGCTGGATTGACGCCGCATGTTTGACTTAGATAGTAAACTTTGACGGGATCAGTCACTTAGCGGACTAGGAGATTCGGTACATGGCCCTTCAATTTGGCGTATTCGACCACATCGAACCTGTTCCCGGGCTGGGACTTCAAGAGACCTACAACCTGCGCATGGAACAGATCGAGGTACTGGACAAGGTGGGCTATTACGCTTATCACCTGGCTGAGCACCACACACCGGCGGTGCACAGTCTGGCCCCTTCGCAGAACGTGTTTCTGGCGGCGGTTTCCCAGCGCACCACCAACATCAGGTTCGGACCGGGGATCTGCGTGCTGCCCCTGCACCATCCCGTCCAACTCATCGAGGAATATTGCATGCTGGACCACCTGAGCGGCGGACGGCTCGAGATTGGTGTAGGCCGGGGCGGGGTTTTCGAGGCGTTTTTTTGGGGCCAGGACTCGGATGTGGAGTCCAATTACGCGCGTTACCGCGAGACCTTGGCTGCCGTCCAGAACGGCCTTTCCCACGATGTATTGACCCACCAAGGCGAGTTCTACAACTTCGATGAACTCCCCATGCGGCTCCGCCCGATGCAAGAGCCCATGCCCCCATTCTGGTACATGCGCAACGTGGAGACGGCGGCGATAGACGGCATGAACACCATCATCGTCGGCGGTCTGGACAGCTTTGAGGCCAACGTCACTCGCTACCGCGCTGAATGGGAAAAACACCAGGGAGTGGGCGCGCTGACGGCCCAGGGAACCGAGCCCAAGATCGGGCTGGTGGTCCATCTGCTGTTGGCCGACACTGACCAAGAGGCGATGAAGCAGGCAAAGCCGGCCTGGGACCATTACAGTTGGAACCTGGGAACCCCCCGGAGATTGGAGGCCGAGAGACGCGGTCTAACCCAGTTCCAAGGCGAAGGCATGAACCCTCGTCCATCTTCCATCCCCGTCAGAGATATTCCCCCCGAGGAGCGGAGGGACCTTGCGGCCACGCTCGAAGATGAGGAGCGGATAGAGCGGCGGCAGAACTTGGCCGGCAGGGTGGCCAACCCTGCTGGTGGCGGAGCGGGGTTTGGTTCGGTGGCCGGTTCTCCCGAGACCATCAGAAAATACATGGACGAGTACGTGGCCACCGGTGCCAACTACTTCGTCGGAGCGTTTCAGTGGGGAGACCTGAGTCACGAGCAGGCCATGCGGTCGATAGAGCTATTCACCAATGATGTGATGCCGCACTACGCGGGGTGATGGCTGCCTTATAAATTGATTTAGGTGGGTCTTTCGATAAGCTCAGGTGAGTGGATAAGAAAGGCCGGCGATAATGAAAACCGCTCATGGTGAGCCTGTCGAACCACGTAGCTCGAACTGCGAACGTGTCACCCCGTAGAGTTCCAAGTTCTCAACGATCCCCCATTTCACGGTAGGCCCCAATTGCGAACCCTCATACAGCATGCCCGCTTTCAGCATGACCCGGCCCGAGGATGGGTTGCGGGTGAAGTGGGCGGCGTAAACCCGGTCGAGTTCCAGGATGGTGAAGCAATGGTGCAACACTGGTTTCACTGCTTCCGTGGCGTAGCCCTGGTTCCAATAGGGTTTGCCGACCCAGTATGAAAGCTCAGCCTTTTTAGACGATGATACGAGAGCGCTCGGCCTGAAATCCATGCGAACAGTGATAGCGCCCAGGAATCTCGCGGCCTCGGCCAGTGTTAATGCAAAGTGGACCAATTCACCAGACTGGCTTTGCTCTTGACAAGACTTGATCCACTTCTCGGCCATCCCGTCTTCGTAGGGGTGTTCGATATCGCGCGTCGTGGAGGCCACGTCCCGGTCGCCAGCCAGACGTTGTATGTCTGGGGCGTCGGACATCGCCAGTGGGCGCAGCAGCAGGCGGGTTGTTAAGATATTCAAGGTGGCCTCATACTAGCATGAGGATGAGCCTGTGGGCCCCATCTGTCTTGACTGCTCAGACGGCCCCTTGTTACACTGCGAACGTGCGGGCGGTTAGCTCAGTTGGTTAGAGTACTTGCTCGACACGCAAGAGGTCAGTGGTTCGAGTCCACTACCGCCCACCATTAGATGGGCAACCGCACATGGACCTCCCAACGGGCATCGGCCCAAGGATCTTAACCCAAACCAAAGATACACTGGCGGCGACCTGTGGCTTAATTCACTGGAGCTTGCCGGTATTGAAATTACAGATTAGTGAGACAGCATGGACGCCGCCCAGTTACTTAAGCAAGCAGCCAACCCAAGGATTCCGGGATTCAGCGCCGGCGATACCGTCCGCGTGAACTTCAGGATCAGGGAAGGCGAACGAGAACGGATTCAGGTCTTCCAAGGCGTGGTCATCCGTGTGCATAACGGCAAGGGCCCCGCAGCCAGCTTCACCGTGCGGCGGATCACCGCCGGCATCGGTATCGAGCGCGTATTCCCTCTATATTCGCCCCTGGTCGAGTCTCTTGAAGTAACCCGGTATGGCAACGTCCGCCGCGCCAAGCTCTACTATCTGCGAGGACTGCAGGGCCGGGCCGCCAGGATCAAAGAACTTAACCCCGTTCAGCGCAGGAAGGCCCAGGAAGAGGCTGCTGCCGCAGAGGCCGAACTGGCCGAACAGATCGCCCAGGCTGTAGCGGATACCGAGACTTTGGAAGTCGAAGAGCCCATAGAGGGCTTGGAAGAACAGCCAGAAGAACAAACCGAGTTCGCTCCGCCCCCCGAGGCTTCGGACGAGTCAGAAGAGGAAACAGCTGAGGAAACTGCGGATGTGCTAGAAGCGTCTGTAGAAGAGCCGGCGGAAGAAGCCCCGACTGAGGAAGAACCAGCCGAAGAGCCCGCTGGAGAACCTCAGGCCGAAGAGCCGGAAGAAAAACCGGAAGAAGAATAAACGAAACAAACAACGGCCCGTCCTTCCGCGGGAGGACGGGCCGTTTTGATTTTAGGTCAAGTTTCCGACAACTCTGCGGATTGGGCGGCTTCTTATGGCTAGCATGAGATACGCGGAAGTGGCGGTGGACGCGGCTGTGGCCCATTCGCGGACCTTCTCTTACTCCATCCCGCCCCGGTTCAGCATAGAGCCCGGCCAACTTGTCTGGGTCCCCTTCGGGCGGCGGGTGTTGCAGGGTTTGGTCGTGGAACTTGTGAACATGCCCAATGTCCCTGAGACCAGGGATATCCTACAGCCGATGGAACCATCTCCCCTTATCGGCCCCGACCACCTTCAATTGGGCCGCTGGATCAGCGGACACTACCGTTGTTCTCTGTTCACGGCAATCGCCCCATTGCTCCCTCCTGGGTTTGAAGCCCACGTCCGCTCCCGTCTCACGGCCGTGTCCGATGCTGACGCTGAATCCAAGACCAGCGATCTGCGACCGGAATCGGTTGAGGCGTTGACAGAGTTGACGGCGAAGAAGACTGGACTGGATGAAGCCGATTTCATTAAGTTACTGGGCAACAACGGCAACCGGGAATTGACCCGGTTGGTGGACAAAGGGCTAGTCAGGCGTAGCTTGACCATGCCCCGGCCCACGGTGGCCCCCAAGTACGAAACGTTCCTGATGCCTTCGCCAGCGTCCGCCGAATCCTCGGAAAAGGAGAGACCTAGCCTCCCAGCGCGCCAAGAAGGTCTGCTGGCCGCGGTGCGGGAACAGAGGGCCCCCTATCCCGCAGCCCTGGCCAACAAGGAGTTCGGGAACGGGGTGGGGCAGGCCCTTTTCAGCAAGGGACTGGTCGCCATGGAATGGGTCCGGGCAGACTCGGTGGTTGTTCCCCGACACAGCCCGGAGGGCAGCCGGCAGCAGCACACGTTGACCACCCACCAGGCCGAGGCGTTGTCCAAGATAACCGAGGCGCTGGACGACCCGGTACTTACGCCCCGCAGCTTCCTGCTCCACGGCATCACCGGCAGCGGCAAGACCGAGGTTTACCTGCGGGCCATTGACCAGGTTGTCCGCCAAGGCCGCCGGGCCATCTTTCTGGTGCCCGAGATATCACTGACCCCCCAGACGCTGGAGCGGGTAAACGCCTGGTTCCCCGGCCGTGTCGCGGTGATGCACAGCCGGTTGACGCCCCGCCAGCAGTTCGACCAATGGTGGGACATCCGTGAGGGCAAGTACGACGTGGTCGTGGGCCCGCGCAGTTCGTTGTTTGCACCCTTGGCCGACCTCGGCCTCATCGTGGTTGATGAAGAGCACGAGTGGACCTACAAGCAGATCGAGACCCATCCGCTGTACCATGCCCGCGCCTCAGCTTTGCAACTGGGACGCATCACCGGGTCGCCGGTGCTGATGGGCAGCGCGACCCCGGACGTAGAGACCTACCACGCAGCCACCCGGGGCTGGCACACGCTCTTGGAGCTCCCCGACCGGGTGAGCGCCGGGCCGGGCCGAGTGGCACGCTTGGCCGAGGTACAGGTCTGCGATATGCGGCAAGAGCTGCGGGAGGGGAACCGAAGCATCTTTAGCCGAGTCCTGGCCCAGAGCCTGCAAGACTGTATTGCCGGCGGGCATCAGGCGATCTTATTCCTTAACCGGCGTGGCGCGTCGTCGATCGTGCAGTGTCGTGACTGTGGCCATGTGGTCACCTGTCGAAGTTGCTCCGTTTCGCTGACCTACCACTCCACACAATCGAGTCTCCTTTGCCACACCTGTAACCGCCGCACCAGGATGCCGTCTACCTGCCCGTCTTGTTCCGGAGTACACATCCGGCAACTGGGAGCGGGCACTCAGCGGGTGGTGGAAGAGGTCAAGAAACTGCTGCCCGACGCCGTCGTCGACCGGCTCGACGCCGATGTCACCCGTTCCGGCCAGGATACCGAAAAGACCATGGCCCGTTTGACCAGTGGCGACACCCAGGTACTGGTGGGTACCCAGATGGTGGCCAAGGGGCTAGATGTTCCCAATGTGACCCTGGTGGGGGTGGTCCTGGCAGACATCGGGATGTATCTGCCGGACTTTCGGGCTGGGGAGCGGGCCTTCGGTCTGCTCTGCCAGGTGGCTGGGCGCGCGGGCCGGGGCGAAGACATTGGCCGGGTGGTGGTCCAGACCTACAACCCTGAGCACTACGCCATCCAGGCCGCCGCTGCCCAGGATTACCACGCCCTGTATGAGTACGAGTTTGACTCGAGAAGGGAGACGGGCAGCCCGCCCTTCAACGAACTGGTGCACCTAGTGTTTCAAGACCGGAATGATGACCAGGCGCTCCGCCTGGCAACGGAGACCGGAAGGACGCTGACGCTCCGGGCCCAGGCCCAAGGACTGACTGACATCGAGGTCATCGGCCCCGCTCCCGGCATCCCGTCGCGCATCCGGGGCCGGTACCGCTGGCACCTGACCCTACGTGGGCGCAGACTGCTGCGGTTCATCGAGGGCATGGAGTTCCCGCCGGGCTGCACCGTCGATGTGGACCCTGTGCATGTTCTTTAGGTCGCTTTACACTCGTGGGAAGGGTTGAATATAATAACTAACATCCTGATATGAACTGACCGGGCCGCGGCATGAACGGCCCTTTGTAACCGGAATTTTAGACACCTAAGAGGTGGACCCAGTGGCAATCTTGGAGATGCGTCTTTTGCCTGACCCGATCCTACGGAAACAGGCTAAGAAGGTAGCTAAAGTTACGCCACAACTTAGGAAGCTGGTCGAAAACATGGTCGAGACGATGCGTGACCAGAGAGGCGTTGGTCTGGCCGCCAACCAGGTGGGTTCCTTGCAGAAAGTGGCGGTCATCGAGACCCCCGAAATGGAAGAACCCATGGTGCTCATCAACCCCGAGATCATGAAAGCGGCGGGAGAGCGCGAGGTGGAAGAGGGCTGCTTGAGCGTCCCCGGCTACCGGGGCCTGGTCAACCGCCACGAGACAGTCAGGGTCAAGGCCATGGGGCTTGATGGCAAGATCTACCGCCTCAACGCCGATGAACTGCTGGCCCAGGCCTTGGAGCACGAGATCGACCACCTGAACGGCATCCTTTACATCGACCACCTCGTCAGCCACGAAAGCCTTTACAAGATCACTTACTACGACACAGAAGAAGACGAGTTCGACGGTGAAGAGGACGAGGCTCACGAGCATTCCGCGTCGGCCGAGCCCGCAGAATCGGTAACCAGCGAAGACTAAGCTTCTCCACTCCCGTGTATTCTCAATCTCAAGCCCGCAGGTTAGGGAATTCTTGACCGCCTGCTTGCTATTGAAATCCACTGCTCGCCCCTACGCCGTATAGCCCATGATTGAAAAACTTGTTGCCTGTTGCGCCTCTTTAGGGACCGACGCTTACCTGGTGGGCGGGTCCGTCCGCGACTGGTTGGGTTCCTCCAGGCCGGGCCAAGACCTCGACATCGCAGTGCCGGGAGACCCGGAAGCCACCGCCCGGGAGATCGCCGGGAAGTTCGGCGGCACGGTCATTCCGTTGGGTCTGGCCCACGGTGTAGTCCGGGTGGCAGTGCCCAGCGACAGTGAAACGGGTGACGGCCCGTGGAACATCGATGTGGACGGGTTTTCCGGGACAATCGAAGAAGACCTGGCCCGCCGGGATTTCACTGTGAACGCCATAGCTGTCCCTCTGGCGGACTGGCCGTCCATGGACTCGGTTATCGACCCACTTGGAGGCCGGGCTGATCTGGCCAGAAAAACGATTTCGGCCCTGGGGCCCACAGTCTTTCAAGACGACCCGGGCCGGTTGCTGCGGGCCGTCCGCCTAGCTGGGCAATTAGTATTCCGGATAGAACCTGCCACTTCCAAGTTAATGGCCGCCGACGCTGGACTCTTGGCGAATGTCTCACCGGAGCGGGTCAGAGAGGAGTTCCTGAATATTCTCTCCCTGAACGGCGCCAAGGGACAGATCGAGGTGCTTGACCATTTCGGCCTCTTTACACAGGTGGTACCGGAACTGCAGAACGCCAAGGGTGTCGATCAGCCGATCGAACACTATTGGGACGTTTGGGGACATACCATGCACACTATCGAGGCAGCGGAACTACTTACGAAGGGGCACCAGAATTCCCCTGTTTATTCCTGCGTGCCTTGGACTGCCGATAGCGAGGCCCATTTCAACCAGCACGCCACGGATGGACATACCCGCGGCACCGTGTTGAAGCTGGCGGCGTTATTCCATGACGTTGCGAAACCCCAGACCAAGTCCCTGGAAGCCAACGGACGCACCCATTTCTTTGGCCACTCCGAGCAGGGAGCCGAGGTCGCAACCAACCGTTTGGGGCAGCTTCGGGTCAGTTCAAATGGCATCGAGATGGTGGCTAAGATGGTGGAACACCACCTGCGCCCAACAGGCATGAAAAACGGCGGCGAATGGCCTACAAATCGGGCGATCTACCGTTACTTTCGTGACGTGGGCGACGTTGCCATAGACACTTTGTACCTAAGTTTGGCCGATTATTTGGCGGCATTCGGCCCTAACTTAGTACATGAGCAGTGGCTTGACCATGCTAGAATGGTCGGACATATCCTCCATGTTGGCACAAGTGAGCCGGTTTCCCCCACGACTGCCCGCCTCATCACCGGACACGAACTGTTGACCCACTTTAAAATTCAACCGGGGCCAGAGATCGGCGCCGTGTTGGAACGTGTCGAAGAGGCCCGGGCCGCTGGAGAGATTGAAACCAAGGAGCAGGCCCTGGAAATGGCTGCCAACGCACTGAGATATCTGGCCGAACAATTGGCGCCGGAAAGCGGCGACGGGTCGACTTAACCGATGCGCTCTCGAAGCATACGACTATCTATCTCGATCATCTTAATCCTGGGTATCGCCATAGCCGCCTTGGGATTCAAAGATATCAATATCGATATCCCCGGCTTTCCCCGGGTCGAACGCGACGGCACCGGTCCTTTGGGTCTGAAATTGGGCCTGGACCTCCGGGGTGGCGGCCACCTGGTCTACCAAGCGGATACTGGGACCAAGTTTGATGTCACCTTCGCCGACGATGTAGCCTTCAACGATCTACTCACCATGTTACAGGACCTGCGGTTCGGGGATGACGACGCAGAACTCGAAGGTCTGTTGGTTGGGCCCACCGGCGTGAACCGGTACCTGATACGCACCGACATCATGGCCAGTGACGACGTTAGGCGGACCGGATTAAACGCCGCTCTGGCCGAAGAATTTGGCCTCATCAGCCTCTTCCAAGACAGCATCATCGAGCAACCGACCATGGAGCAGATGCAAGGGGTACTGGACAACATCACCGGCCGCGTCAACCGGTTCGGCACTGAAGAGCCGATCATCCAGATATTTGGCGAAGACCGGATCATAGTCCAACTTCCGGGCGCCAGCGGCTCAGTCACAGACATCTTGCTTGCCGATCCCGACCCCGATGCTCCTTTTCCCGAGGTCGATATTGCCACAGCCCTCCCCAGGATACTGGCGGAGTCCGGGTACGAAGAGTTTGATATCGAAACCAGAAGCGACCGAGAATTTAAGATTCAGTCGAACAACGTAGATGCCGAAGCCCAACGCCGGGCGCTAACTTCGATCATCACGGAGATCGGCCAAGTGGCTGCATTTGAGGTCACCAGCGGCATCGATGAAGCCAAGGCGCTGATCGGCCAGACAGCCCGTCTTGAGTTCAAAGAGCGCACCTGCGAGAACGCGGCGTGCACCACCTTCACTGACGCAGATGTCGGAAACCCGCCACTGAGCGGTGACGACCTGTCCCGCGCCGAGGCTTCCGCCAACCATGTCGGCATCGGTTGGGTGGTCAACCTACAGTTCAACGGCCGGGGCTCGGACATCTTTTCCGAACTTACCCGACGCATCTCCACAACGGAGGCACAGTCCACGAAGCGTATAGCGATCATCATGGACGATCGGGAGCTGCTCGCTCCCGTGTCACGGGCCTGGATACGCGACGGCCGCACCCAGATCAGCGGCAACTTCAACCGAGAAGAAGCTCGCACACTGGCCATCCAGATCGAGTCGGGCCGCTTGCCCGTTCCACTCAGGCTGATTCAAGAGAGCGATGTCGATGCCCTTTTGGGGTCTGAGTCGCTGAAGAACAGCCTCATCGCCGGCTTGGTTGGATTGGGTCTGGTGCTAATCTTCGTGGTCATTTACTACCGCATGGCTGGAGTGGTGGCGGCTTTCTCCCTGGTGTTCTACGCCGTAATCGTGCTGGCGGTATTCAAGATGATTCCCATCACCCTGGAGTTGGCTCACATCGGTGGGTTCATCTTATCCATCGGTATGGCGGTTGACGCCAATATCCTGATCTTTGAGCGCATGAAAGAGGAAGTCCGCATCGGCCGCACATTGGCCTCCTCGATGGAAGTGGGATTCAGCCGTGCCTGGCCCGCAATTCGGGACAGTAACATCTCCACCATGATCACTTGTTTGGTGCTACTCTGGTTCGGCGACCGGTTGGGCGGCGGCCTAGTAACCGGCGTGGCCATCAGCCTGCTCATTGGCGTGGCCGTCAGCATGTTCACCGCCGTGGTGGTCAGCCGAAACCTGTTGCAATTGATGGCTTGGGTCGGCCTGGGCGGGCGCATCAACCTGTTTACGCCTGAGAATTTGCAGCGCACTAGTCTGGAAGCGACACAGGCCCCGGCCCTGAGAGGAGAACGCTGATGCTGGATATCGTCGGCAAACGCGGTTGGTATTTCCTCATCTCCGCGTTGGTCATCATTCCCGGTCTGATCTCGATGATCATAGCGCCCGGATGGATCACTGGTGATTCCGGACTGAAGGCAGGCATCGACTTCAGCAGCGGTTCCGTGATGAACGTTACCTTCCGCCAGGTAGTAGAGGAGGACGATATCCGGCAACGTATGGACGAGCTGGGCCACTCAGAAGCGCTGATCCAGCGCATCGGCGGCACCAACTTCTTCATCCGCACCGCGGTCTTGCAGGAAGCTTTCGGCGACGCCCCATCGGAAAGAGAGGTCATCGAGCGCGACCTGGAGAAGTTCCTGGGCATGGAGCGGGACCGAGTGGAGTTCGACACCGTCTCCCCTATCGTGGCCCAAGAAACGGTCAGGACCGCCTTCTACGCTCTGGCGGCTGCATCGGTATTCATCTTGCTCTTTGTTTGGTACGCCTTCCGGCGGGTGCCTAAAGCGCACCGGTACGGGGTCAGCGCCATCCTGGCTCTGATGCATGACCTGCTGATAATCCTTGGGATATTCTCGATACTGGGCCGAATTATTAATCTTGAGGTGAACTCCATGTTCATCGTGGGGTTGTTGATCGTGGCCGGTTACAGCGTGAACGACACCATAGTGGTATTCGACCGTATCCGCGAGAACGTGTCCCGTAGTCCCGACCGTGACTTGGCGGGCATGGTCAACCTGAGCATCATGGAGAGCATGGGACGCTCGCTGAACACCAGCATCACGACCCTGGTGGTGCTAATGGCCATGCTATTCATCGGCGGCAATAGCATCCGCGAGCTGCTGCTGGTGCTGGCTATCGGCGCAGTGGCTGGGACCTACAGCTCCATCTTCATCGCCAGCCAGTATTTGATCATGTGGGACCAGGGAGAGATTGGCCGGTTCTTCAAGCGGAGTTCGTCGGCTGCCGCATCGTCGTTGATGCACCTGATCGGGTGCTAATCCGGCAGAAGAACTATCCGCCCAGTGGGCCTTCGTTCCGACACCAGCCGGTAGGCCTCCGCAGCTTGCTCTAGAGCCAGTTCCAGATCAACCACGGGCCGTAACTTGCCTTCCAACACCAGTTGCCCCGCCAGTTCCAAAGTTGCTCGGGACACACCCGATGCGCCCAAGACCTGGGCGTCGCGGAAGATGATCTCCGCCGGGTTTAAGCTGACCCTCTCCCCCTGTATCTCGCCCAGCAGGACCAGCCTGCCGTACTGGGCCAGACTTCGCAGGGTTGAGGGAAACAGGGCCGAACCCACAGTGTCTATCACCACGTCCGCGCCCTCGTCCCCGGTCAGCGCCATCACCAACTCGGCGAATTCCAGCCCGTTGGTCTCCAGAAACTCATCAGCCCCCAATTCCCGCAGGGCGTTCTCTTTCTCCGGGGATGATGAAACAGCTAGCACCCGCGCTCCCAAGGCCGCCGCTGCCTGCACTACGTGAGCGCCCAACCCTCCGCCCGCGCCGGTAACCACCACCGTTTGGCCAGGGGCGACCTGGGCTACCTCGCGGACCGCCTGCAGGGCAACGCCCATGGGGCAGGCCAGCAGTGCCGCGCCCACGGAATCCAGCCCGTCCGGAACTTTGACCAGGCTGTGTTCGGACAGCGCCACGAACTCGGCTAATCCACCGTCACGGCCGTGGCCGATGCCCTTGCCGTCACGGCAGCGGTGCTCACGTCCGTTGGCGCACCGTTCGCACAGGCCGCAGGCCTCGGTGAGGATGCTGACGACTCTGTCCCCGGACTTCAACCCAGTGACATCGCTGCCCGTCCCTTCAACCACGCCTGAGATCTCGTGGCCCAGGATGACGTTGGGGGCCACGCCCCGGCGAAGCACCCCGGCCATTACTGACCAGTCGTGGTGGCAGAAGCCGCAGGCGGTGACCCGTACCAGGGCCTGGCCCCGTCCCGGTTCGGGCGTGGGAACGACCAGAATCTCCAGGCCCGGAGGGTCTCCCGCTTGCTTCAGATGTAAGGCTCTCATACACGTGAATTATAGTCCGATTCGCATCGCTCGGAACGTATACCGCCGATGCTGCGCTAACGTATAATTGGCGGTGCGATTTCGACCGTTCCAGGCTCGTATCCAACACTGTTACTGGAGGTAAAGAATGGAGATTGGGGCCCATGTTTCCACGGCTGGAGGCATCAGCAATGCAGTGGCCAGAGGACAGGAGATCGGCTGCGAAGCCATCCAGATCTTCGGGTCCTCGCCCGATGCCTGGGCTTTCAAACCGGTGCCCGGAGGACAGATTGAGCTCTTCAAAAAAGGCTTGGCCGATGCCGGGATAGGTCCGGTGTTCCTGCACGCCATCTACTTGATCAACCTGGGGACTCCCAACCCGGAGACCCTGCAGAAGGGCATCGAATCGCTGATCAACTACATGAGACTGGCGGCCGACATAGGCGCCACCGGCGTGGTCGTCCACCCCGGCAGCCACGGCGGGCGTGGGTATGAAGCGGTGCTGCCCCAGGCCGTTGATGCCATCAAAACAATCCTCGACGCCTCGCCGGACGGGCCCTGTCTGGCCGTGGAGAACATGGCCGGCATGGGCCAGCACATTGGCGCCAAATTTGATGAGCTGGGCGGCATACTAGACGCTGTGGATAGCCCGCGGTTGAAGATATGCCTTGACACGCAACACTCCTTCGCCGCCGGATACGACCTGACCAACCCCGAGGGGATTCAATATATGCTTGACGAGTTGGACGCGGGGCCCGGCAGCGCCAACGTGGCGGCGGTCCACGCCAACGACTCGAAACGCGTCTGCGGGTCAGGGGTAGACCGGCACGACAACATCGGCGACGGGTTCATCGGAGAGGAGGGGTTCGCCGCCATCATGGCCAATCCCGCCTTCGCTGATGTGCCGTTTCTGCTGGAGGTGCCCGGCTTCGAGGGCAAAGGCCCAGACCAGCAGAACATCGATATTTTAAAAGGGATCAGAAGGCAAGTAGGGCTTTCGGAATGATAGGGAAGAAGATTCGGCAGCAAGTCGGGCTTTCCGGTTGATAAATATCACCAATCGGGAATTCGTGCGATTGGTGCGTCAGGCCTACCGCGAGATTCCCCACCACATCACCCAGGCGTTGGACAATGTGGACGTGGTGGTTGAAGAGTGGCCCGGCCTCGAAGAAGAGGATCTGATTAACGGAGAAGGATCATTGTTCGGGCTCTATCACGGCGTGCCCCTCACGGAACGCGAAGGCGGAGACTCAATGTTGCCCAACCGGATCGCCATCTACCGCCAGCCAATCTTGCGCAATTGCTCCAGCCGTACCGAGGCCGAACACGAGATCAAAGTGACTCTATGGCATGAGATCGGGCATTACCTGGGCATGAGCGAAGATGATTTGCACGGGCTGGGTTACGGCTAGTGATCCGCGTATTGGGTACGACGATTAACCGCGTTGGCTGGGGCATGGGCACGGGCATGGGCATCGGTTTGATTCCCGTTGCCGCGGCCACCTGGGCCAGCCTGGCGGCGGTGCTGCTCTACGGCTCCTCTCCGCTTAATGAAGACTCAACTGGCTTCTTCTTGCTGTGCTGTCTGGGCTTCTTGGCTGGGATATGGGCCTGCCAAACGTTGATTACCGAGGCTGACCACGACCCCAAGCGGGCGGTCTGGGACGAGTTTGCCGGCATGTGGATCACCTGCTTGTTCCTGCCCAAGACCTTGCCATGGCTGGCGGCCGCCTTCGTGGTGTTCCGGATCTTGGACATCCTAAAACCCTGGCCGATCCGTAGGTTCGAGGCGCTACCAGGAGGGTTGGGCATCATGGCCGATGATCTGGCGGCTGGAGTGGTCGGGGCCGTAGGGTTGAACGTGGTCTACCGGGTATTTTTCTAAAGACGCGACCGAGCCTATTTACGTTGCCCGGCAATTACCCCTATGTTATACTCCGACAAGCAAAAAACTCCCACTCCAGCTTCGGCTCAAGCGTCGAACGCGGGCTTAGCGGTGTAAATTTTGCGGGTCACGCTGCTACCTCGGCGGACTCTCGGACGTAGCCGGTCGGACCGATCGGCAAAAAGGACAGGCGTACTTAATGGTTGAATCCCTAGACCTCCCTGAAGAGTCGGTAGCGGAAATTCCCCAAGAACCGCAGGCTGCCGCGGCCGTCGCCACCGAACCAAATCCGGCCCCAGCGCCAGAACCCGCACCTGCACCCGCCGCACCTGCCACCCCCCCGGTGCGCGAACACCTCACCATGAAAGCCCTTCTCGAGGCGGGAGTCCACTTCGGGCATCAGACCCGGCGGTGGAACCCGACGATGAAGAAGTACATCTTCACCCAAAGAAACGGCATCCACATCATCGACCTGCAGCAAACCCTGGGCATGATCAACAACGTCTACCAAGAGATGGTTGACCTTGTGGCCGAGGGTGGCAAGGTCTTGTTCGTGGGCACCAAACGCCAGGCCCAAGAAGTGATCCAGAGCGAAGCCGAGCGATGTGGCATGCTGTACGTCAACCAGCGTTGGTTGGGCGGCACCATGACCAATTTCCAGACCATTCGGACCCGCATCAATTACATGCTCGAACTTCAACAGAAGCGGGATCAGGGCTACTTCCGAGTACTCCCCAAGAAAGAGGGCGTGAAGCTCCGCGATACGCTGGCCCGCCTGGAGAAGTATTTCACCGGCGTGCGGGACATGACCGAAGTTCCCAAAGCCATCTTCGTGATCGACATCGGCCGGGAAGACATCTGCATCGCCGAGGCCCAGCGCATGGGCGTTGAGATCTTCGCGATCGTCGACTCCGACTGCGACCCCAATAAAGTCGACCACATCATTCCTGGCAACGATGATGCGGTTCGTTCGATCCGGTTGATCACCAACCGCATGGCCACCGCCGTTCTGGAAGGCCTTGCCCAACGCGAAGCCATGGAGCAGGCGCGAATCGAAGAGATGGCGGAAGTGGACGAGTCCCAGTTCCTGACCGCGTACGTGTCACTCGATGACGAGGAGGAGGGTCTGCCGGAGATGGAGGGCCTGGATACCGCCACCGTCACCGAGGTTGCCCCCGCGACAGCCGCTGCCATAACGCCGGTCGCTGAGCCAGAGGTTGAAGAGCCGATAGTCGCAGCGACCGCGCCCGAAGCAGCAGTCGAAGAGCCAGTAACTGAAGCCATCGCACCCGAAGCAACGGTAGAAGAGCCGGCAGCCGAGGCAGCCGCACCCGAAGCAACAGTAGAAGAGCCGGTAGCCGAAGCAGCCGCAGTAGAAGAACCAGTAGGCGAAGCGGCCGCACCTGAAGCCACGGTCGAGCCCGGGCCGGAACCTGAACCTGAGCTCGCACCGGAAGCTAAAGCAGAAGAAGCTAGTGAGCAAGAGCCGAAAGAGTAATCCTCCGGAGTTCTCAATCTACGGCCAGGCCTTGGCCGTTTATTTAGGAGCAGTCAATTGGCGGTTGACGTTAAATTAGTCCGGGACCTGCGCGACCAGACGGGCGCCGGGATCATGGATTGCAAAGAAGCCCTGGAGAAATCTGACGGCGACATGGAAAAGGCCATTCAGGCCCTTCGTGAGAAAGGTGTAGCCAGCGCAACAAAGCGCGTGGGTAAAGACACCAACGAAGGCGTCATCGAGACTTATCTGCATACCGGCGGGCGGGTCGGGGCCATGGTCGAGCTTGGCTGCGAGACCGACTTTGTCGCCCGGACTGAAGAATTCCGAAAGCTGGCCCATGACATCTGCATGCAGGTCGCGGCCATGGGACCGGTCTACGTCGAAGCAGACGAAATTGAGGAAGGCGACGACCGTCCTCCGGCCCAGATAGTGCTCATGCTACAGCCCTACATCAAAAACAACTCCTCGTCTGTCGGCGAGATGGTTAGGGAGTTGGCTGGCAAGGTCGGAGAGAATATAAAGGTGGTCCGATTCACTCGACTAGCAGTCGGCGAATAGTCCAGTAACAGGGTATGCCTGAACCTAAATACCGTCGCGTAATGCTAAAGATCAGCGGCGAGTCTCTCAAGGGAGACACACCGTTCGGTATTGACCCTATAGCGGTTAACTACCTCGCAGAGCAGATCGGCGAAGCCTCCACATTGGGCGTGGAGATCGCCGTCGTTATGGGAGGAGGAAATATCTGGAGGGGGGAAGCGGCCGAATCCAGGGGAATGGACCGGGCGACCGCTGACTACGCAGGCATGCTGGCCACTATAATCAACGCACTGGCCCTTCAAGACGGTCTGGAACAGCAGGGGATCGACGTCCGGACCCAGAGCGCCCTGCAGATGCAAGCCGTTGCTGAACCCTACATCCGCCGCCGGGCCATCCGGCACTTGGAGAAAGGCCGGGTTGTGCTCTTTGCCGCGGGCACCGGAAACCCCTACATGACCACCGACACCGCGTCGGCGTTACGGGCCCTGGAGATCAATGCCGATGTGCTTTTGATGGCCAAGAACAACGTTGACGGCGTCTACGACTCCGATCCCAACGAGAACCCCAACGCCGTCAGGTTCGGCACTCTGGATTATATGGACGCCCTGAGTAGGCGGCTGGATGTTATGGACTCGACCGCTCTCTCGCTCTGCATGGACAACCAACTGCCTATAGTGGTATTCAACGTTTTTGATCCTGGGAACATGGGCAGAATCCTCAATGGCCAAACCGTGGGCACACTAATCAACGGGAGGGACTGATCATGGCTACGCAAGGTGACAAACCCGACTTAACCCCCGAGGTTGTACTGTCCGAAGTCTCCACCAAGATGGACCGCGCCGTGGATGCTTTCAAGCGTGACCTGACCCAACTCCGCACGGGTCGGGCCACCCCGGGGTTGGTGGAGAATATCGAGGTCGACTACTACGGCTCTATGACCCCTCTGAAACAGATCGCCTCCATCTCCACACCCGACGCCAGGGCCATCATGATCCAACCCTGGGATGCCGGGGCGATGCGGGAGATCGAAAAGAGCCTGCAAGGATCCGTAATGGGGTTCAATCCGTCAAATGACGGGTCCACCATCACGGTGCCGATTCCCCAGCTAACCCAGGAGCGCCGTCAGGAGATGGTCAAACTGCTCAAGGGCAAGATCGAAGACGGCAAGGTTTCTGTTAGGAACGTACGTCGGGATGGTCTTGAGTCGCTGAGGAAGCTGGAGAAGGACAAGTCCATCTCTCAGGACGACGGCCGCCGCGCCCAAGACCAACTACAGAAGGCTACCGACGGCCACACCAAACTGATCGACGAGACAGGGTCCGCCAAAGAGGCGGAAATCCTGCAGGTCTAACCCAGTGCAGGCTGAATCGGTCTCACCCCAGCTACCCGCGGGGGACGGTCCCAACGTACCGGCCCATGTTGCTTTCATCATGGATGGCAACGGACGCTGGGCGCAGAAGCAGGGCCTCCCACGCGTAGCCGGCCATGAGTTCGGTGTGCATTGCATCCAGGGAGTTTTGGAGACCCTGGGCCCGTTGGGCGTGAAGTTTGTCACCCTCTATGCCTTCTCAACCGAGAACTGGAGCCGCCCCCAATATGAAGTTAACGGCATTATGGATGTGTTCTCAGAGGCGATCGCCAGCCAGACCAAGACGCTGCACGAAAAGAACGTGCGCATTGTTCACGTGGGCCGGACCGAGAACATGAGCACTCACCTTCGAGACGGCGTTGCTGAAGCCGAACGCTTGACCAGCAAGAACACCGGCATCACCCTGAACGTGGCCTTCGACTACGGTGGCCGCGCCGAGATTCTGGAAGCGGTCCGGCGCATCATCAAAGACGGGGTCGATCCGGACACCATCGACGAGGAGCTATTCAGCCGGTACCTGTTCACTGCCCACAGCCCGGATCCGGACCTGATCATCCGGACAGGGGGAGAGCAGCGCATCAGCAACTTTCTCCTTTGGCAGTCGGCCTACGCCGAGATGTACCACACGCCGACCCTGTGGCCCGACCTGGACGCCGGAGAGCTGAAGCAGGTGTTGGAGACCTTTGGGACTCGCCGCCGCCGCTACGGCGCTCTCAACCTCGAGGATCGATTTCCGGAAGAGGAACCCCAAACACCAGGTCAAAATACCGATCTAAACCCCAGCCAATCTCCTGAGCAGTAGGGACAGGAAAGAACTCTTGCTCCAACGGTCACTGACGGCGTTGGTCGGGATCCCCGTTCTTCTGGCCGCCATTTGGTTCGGCGCGCCGTGGCTAACTGCGTTGGTGGTTGTGGCCGGTCTGGTGGCGACCTGGGAACTCTACCGCATGACTCCCGCCGTGGTCGGCCCTTTGCCCGTTCTATTGGGCGCAGCCTGGGTGCTGGCAATCATATCGGGGGCCCAAGCGGCCTCCGGGCGAGATAATTTCCTTGTTATCTCAGGTGGCGTCACGGCTGCTGGTTCGTTCACCGCGCTCCTCTGGTTCATCGCGTTTTATCGAGGCGACGAGGCAACAGGAAAGAAAAGGTTCCCCATTGGCTTGGCCTACCTGGTGCTCGGGCCCATCTACATCGGCTTCCTTTTGGCCACCGCTTTGATGCTTAGGGAGATCACCGACTCCGAGGCTGAAGGCACGGCAGACTTGGGACGGAGTTGGCTCTTGTTCGCCCTTCTGGTGACATTCGCCGTGGACACGGGCGCCTACCTGGTGGGACGCACCGTGGGCAGCCGGCCCATGACCCCTAGTATCAGCCCCAGCAAAACCTGGGAGGGGAGCGTTGGCGGGTTCGTCTCAGCCGTAGCCGCAGCGCTGATCCTGGGACTTGTGTTCGACTTGGATATTCCGGTATGGCAGCAAGCGGCGATCGGGGCCGTGGTGGGCTTGGTGGCCCAATGGGGAGACTTGATCGAGTCCAAGCTGAAACGCCTTGCCGACGTCAAGGACGCAGGTAGTATAATTCCGGGGCACGGCGGGCTGTTGGACAGATTGGACAGTATGTTATTAAGCCTGCCAGCCGTTTATTTTCTGCTGGTTACGGTGTTCGTTCCATGAAGAGATTAGTCGTATTGGGCTCCACTGGGTCTATAGGTCGCCAAACCCTGGATATCGTCCGGTCTTTCCCGGATGAATTCGAGGTCGTGGGCCTGGCCGCCGGCAACAATATCGAGCTTTTTAACGAGCAGGTCAAAGAGTTCCAGCCCAAGCACGTCTGTTGCATCGATCCTCCAACCGGAGCATTTCCAGGCATGGAATTCACCGCCATGGAAGATATGGTGTGCCTTGAGAATGTGGACCAGGTAATGGTTGCGCTGATGGGCAGCGTGGGCCTGATACCGACCCTGAACGCGCTCAAGGCCGGAAAATCCATCGCCCTCTCCAACAAGGAGCCCATCGTGATGGCCGGCGGGTTAATCAAGGAGTTCGAGAAGCGCTACGGCGGCGAGGTCCTTCCCGTCGACAGCGAGCCCAGCGCCATCTGGCAGTGTCTGCGCGGAGAGGACAACGAGATTCTCAGATTGCTGATCACTGCCTCAGGCGGGCCCTTCCGCACCACGCCACTGGAAGAGATGGAGTCAGTCACGCCGGAGCGGGCCCTGCAGCATCCAACTTGGACGATGGGCAAGAAGATAACGATAGACTCTGCTACGCTGATGAATAAGGCATTCGAAGTGATCGAGACCCATTGGCTGTTCGGCGTGCCCTGGGAAAGGATAGAAGTGGTGGTCCACCCGCAAAGCACCATCCATTCGATGGTCGAATTCGCAGACGGTTCGGTGAAGGCCCAGATGGGTCCTCCGGACATGCGGTTGCCCATCCAGTACGCCCTGTTCTACCCAAAGCGCCTGCCAAACTCGATGATTCCCAGGCTGGACACGTCGAAACCCCAGTCCCTGTCCTTCGATCCCATGGAATCGGGGCGCTTCCCTTGCTTCGAGTTAGCCGTGGCAGCAGGCAAGAAGGGCGGCACCTACCCAGCGGCGCTAAGCGCCGCTGACGAGGTGGCGGTCCAGGCTTTCTTGGATTCCAAGATTGGCTTCACCGACATCGCCAAGGTCATTGACCAGGTCCTGACCGAACACGAATCTCTACCTGGAGACAAAGCGGAGGACTTCTTGGAAGCCGACTGGTGGGCCACTGGCCGGGCAACCGAATTGGCCGGCGGCTGAATCCTCTGTTGGCTTTAGACCGTGATGTCTCGCTAGTCTCACACCAATTTCCAATAATAATAATACTGTACAGTAATTAATATGGAAACTGTCCTCATAGCAGTTGGCTCGATGGTGCCACTGCTCCTGATCTTGGTGGTCATCCACGAGTTCGGCCATTACGCCACGGCCCGCGCCATGGGCGTTAAAGTGCTGGAATTTGGCGTTGGCTTCCCGCCACGCGCGTTCGGTGTTTACACCGGAAACACGTGCGTACTGATCGACGGCGCCACCCGGTACGTCGGCTTTTCCGACCGAGGGGACTTGGGCCGGGGCCAGAGGATAAAGGTGAGTTCCACCGAGGACGCCAACGGCAACTTGATCGCCAGGGTCATCGAGCGGAGCAAAAAACTGGCCCACGGCGAACAAGAAGAAGAGCCGGATGAAGAACGTCTCGGCGAAGAGGACCTGTTGAACCATGAGGGCAAGATACGTTCGGTCGGCGGCGGGTCACTGGTGCTGGCCGACATGCTCTACTCAGTGAACTGGGCACCCATCGGCGGGTTCGTCCGCCTGGCTGGAGAGGCCAACCCCAACGTGCCACGCAGCCTGGCCGGCAAAGGCACCGGCACCCGGTTCCTGGTCCTGGTCGCCGGGCCGCTGATGAACGCGATACTTCCCCTGCTCATCTTCACCGTGATTCTGATGATTCCCCGGGACGTCGCAGTGGGGCGTCTGGTTATACAGGAAGTCGGAGAGGGCACGGCAGCCGCATCGGCGCAGGTTCAGGCAGAGGATATCGTCTTACAAGCCAACGGCAGCGACATCGAGAACCGGCTGGACTTCACCCGCGAGATCAACCTGAACGGCGGCTCCCAAATGGCGATGTTGGTCGAACGTGACGGCCAGGAATTGTTGCTGCACCTGCGGCCCAGGTTCGACACCGAATCGGCCCGGTGGTTGGTTGGCGTATTCCCGCGTTTGGATGACGTGACCATCGTAAAACAGTCCGAACCCATCTGGGAGGCCATCCCCAACAGCTTTGTGAACACGTGGGAAATGTTGGTGTTGGTCAAACAAGCCCTGGGCGGGGCCTTTGGGGAAGGCTCGTCCCCTGAGTTCTCCGGGCCCATCGGCATAGCCCAGGTCACCGGCGAGATAACCCGGGACGGCGGGTGGATCGGCTGGTTGGGCATGGGCGTCCTGCTCAGCATCAACCTGGCCATCTTGAACGTCCTGCCTATACCCATGCTGGATGGCGGACGTATATTCTTCGTGGTTCTTGAATGGGCGCGCCGCGGTAAGAAGATACCGGCCCACCGAGAGGGCATGGTGCACCTGGTCGGTTTCGCATTACTGATGGGCGGCATCGTGCTGGTCAGCGTCAACGACATCGGCCGCCTTATAGATGGACGGTCTTTCCTGGGCTAGCCGCCCTAGACCTGCGCCTATCTCCCTCGCCACACTCTGGCACGTTTTCCCTCATTCGTGTACCATTAGCCTGCCTCCGCATTGGATAGCGAGGTACGCCTTTTTAGGCGTGATATCACACAAATTTGGCCTCTTCTCGATTGTTGAGGATGAGCGATATGAGTAACCGTAGAGTAACCAAGTCGGTCTATGTGGGCGGCGTTAAGATAGGCGGTGGAGCAGACGTTACGGTCCAATCCATGACCAAGACCGACACACGGGACGTCAAGGCCACGGTCAAACAAATCCACGAACTGGAAGAGGCTGGCTGTGAACTGATCCGCAGCGCCGTGCCCGATGCCGAAGCGGCGGAGGCCATGGCAGAGATCAAGAAGCAGATCCACATCCCCCTCATCGCCGACATCCATTTCCACTACAAACTGGCGCTTACCTGCCTGGAAAGCGGCATCGATTGCCTCCGCTTGAACCCCGGCAATCTCCGGAACGAAGACCAAGTGCGTGAGGTGGTCCGCGCGGCCAAAGCGCGTAACGTGCCCATCCGCATCGGCGTGAACTTCGGCAGCCTGCCTCCGGTGGGCGGAATAGGCCGCACCAGAGGATTCTCCCGGCACATGGATCTGGTGAACTCCCTGCCCAAGGCCGGACAGGCCCGGGAAGGCGACTACAGCGTGGTTGACCACATGGTGGCGACCGCCTTGTGGGAGATTAGCCTGCTGGAAGATCAGGACTTCGACCAGATCAAGATTTCCATGAAGGCCTTTGACGTCCCCACGACCGTGGAGGCCTATACCCGATTGTCTTCCATGATGCCCTACCCATTGCACCTGGGGATCACCGAGGCCGGCACTCCAATGTCCGGTTCTATACGCACCTCAGTCGGCCTGGGCGTGCTGCTGTATAGCGGCATCGGCGACACCATCAGGGTCTCGCTGAGCGGTCCCTCCACCCAAGAGGTCGAGGCCGGCTTCGAAATATTGAAGTCCCTCAACATGCGCAAGAAAGGCTCCATCCTGGTGGCCTGCCCCAGTTGTGGCCGGGCCGATGTGGATGTGGTCAAGCTGGCCAACGAAGTTGACGCTCTGCTCAAGAAGGCCAACAAAGAGATCACCGTTGCTGTCATGGGGTGCGAGGTCAACGGCCCTGGCGAGGCCAAGGACGCCGATGTTGGCATCGCTGCTGGCGCAGGCCGAGCCGTGATCTTCCGCAAGGGCGAGAAGGTCAAGGTTGTGCCGGAGGCCGAGATGCTGTCCGCCCTGATGGAAGAGGTGGAGAACACGGAAGTGCCCGCCGGCGATTAATCTGGAGCGGCGGTCGGGCTATACTCCCCGATCTTCTCTTAGAGTTCAATGCCTCCATTTGCCCTATTGCAGTCGCTATAATAGGTTGGCTCCGGTTGACCGGATAATTATTTGTTCCCTAAGAGGCTTTACCCAGATATGAGATTCTCCCGGATGGTCTCCAAGACGCTACGAGACGACCCTCCCGACGCCGAAACTGCCAGCCATAGGTTGATGCTCCGGGCTGGACTGATCCACCAGGTGGCAGCCGGTGTTTATTCCTACTTGCCGTTGGCCCTGCGATCGCTACGCAAGATCGAGAACATCATTCGGGAAGAGATGGACGCCGCCGGTGGGCAGGAATTGATGATGCCCGCGCTCCAGCCTCAGGAACTCTGGGAGCAGACGGGGCGGCGGGCAGCCTTTGGCGACAACATGTTCTCCCTGCAGGACCGGCGCGGGCGCCCTATGGTGCTGGCGCCGACCCACGAAGAAGTGATCACCAACGTGGTCAAAGCCAATGTCCAGAGCTATCGCGATCTGCCCCTGATCCTGTACCAGATACAGACCAAGTTTCGCGACGAACCCCGACCCAGGGCCGGCCTTGTCCGGGTGCGGGAATTCGATATGAAGGACGCCTACAGCTTCAACGCCGACGACGCCAGCCTGGATGAAAGCTACCAGGCCATGGCCCAGGCCTACCGCAACATCTTCCGGCGTTGCGGACTGCCGGTGCTGATGGCCGAGGCAGACAGCGGTGCCATCGGCGGCAAGGATTCCCACGAGTTCCTGCTGGCCACCGAGACCGGAGAGGACACGGTCATCACCTGCTTGTCTTGTGACTACACTGCCAACGCTGAAAAAGCCGAGTCGAAGATTCCATGGGCTGAGTCCGAAGCAGAACAACCTTTGGAGGAAGTGAGCACCCCGGGTGTTAAGACCATCTTCGGGTTGGCAGAATTCCTGGGAGTGCCAGAGTCGAAGACGCTGAAGGCTGTTTTCTACATGTCCGACGGCGAGCCTGTGTTCGTCACAATCCGGGGTGACCTGGACGTTAACGAGGTCAAGCTGATGAACGCCTTGCAGTCCCACGACCTACGGCTGGCGGAAGATGACGAGGTCAAGGCGGCGGGGTTGGTCGCAGGCTCGGCATCGGCCATCGGCCTAACGGACATCAAGCTTGTGGCCGATGTGTCCATCACCAACGGCGGCAATTTTGTGGTGGGCGCCAACAAACCGGACACCCACTTCACCGGCGCAAATTATCCCCGGGACTTCCAGGTCGACATCGTGACCGATATCGCCATGGCCCAGCAGGGACAGTTATGCCCCCGTTGCGGGCACATGCTGGATTCCACCAAGGGCATCGAAGTGGGCCATATCTTCAAGCTGGGGACGTTCTTCAGCGAGGCCCTGGGCGCGGATTTCCTGGACAGTGAAGGGCAGCAGTACCCCATCATCATGGGCTGCTACGGCATCGGCGTGGGACGTTTGTTAGCGGCGGCAGTGGAGCAGAACAACGATGATAACGGCATCGTGTTCCCGACTCCAATCGCCCCCTACCAGGTGCATCTGGTTGGATTGAACGTCTCCACTGAGGAAGTGGCCGAGCCCGCGGAGAAGCTGTACAAAGAGCTTGGCGACGCTGGGATCGAAGTCCTGTACGACGACCGTGAGGACGCGGCGGCAGGAGTCAAGTTCAACGATGCCGACCTGATCGGTCTGCCGGTGCGGCTGGTGGTCAGCCCTCGAAACCTGAAGGCAGGCGTGGTGGAGATTAAAGGCCGGACGGATCCCGAGGCCGGAAGTGTGCCGCTGGACGAGGTTGTGGAGGCGGTGCGCGGGCGATTGGCGGCTACCGAGTAATCTACTTCTCTACCCCGAGGCTCCGGGCCCCGCTTCCATGCAGGAAGTAAGGTATTTCAGGTTTTCCAACAGGGCGGGCGCGATCTTGCCTTTGTGCGAGCTGGACAAAAGCAACAGCAGGCGCAGTTGGGCTCCCAGGTCAGCGGCCAAAGCCCGTTTGGCTTCCGCGACTGTATCTCCCTCCACCGGCACCCGTATTCCCGCAAGGGGTAGTCTGGTACGTGATTCGGCAGCCCAATATTTGTCCAGGCTGTCCAGGATAATGATGGGAATTTCCTGTCTCAGCACGAAATTGGCGTCATCGGCGCTGTCGGTCGGGCCAATCTTGTCGATCAACACCCTGGTGGACTCGGAGTGGCTGATATGGAAGACGGCGGCGTTGGGCTGACTGGTGGAGATGTACTTCCAGTTCCAGTCATCCGGAGTGGCGCGGTCCAAGCCGGGTTGAATCTTGATCGGGGTGGTGATGTCTTCGGCTAGGGTGCGGTCCTCATCCTGCGGCATGCCCGTGCTCTCCCTCTTCGGCCCCGGCCAACTCCCAGGCCGCATAGACCTGGTCCGGCAGGGTGATGGGCCCAACAGCGTCCTCGTACTCCTTGACGTGCTTGGTGGTCAGCAGAGCGATGGCCTTGAGCATCTGGGGGCTGACCTTGATGCGGGCGCGTAGAATGGGTTCCCGCTCCTCCATCTGCTCACCGAAGAACAGCACCGCGGAATACAGGCTGCTGAAGATGTGCATGGAGTCGCTGTAGAACGTGATGGGATCAAGGGAGCCGTCAGGGGTAGCGGCGCTCTCGCCGATCCCTTGGTTCACGCCTGGATTCACGTAAGAGTCCTCGTTGGGGACTTGGTCGTCAGGGGGAACATAGGGGCGTTGAATGATTGGCATGGCGCCTCCAGTTGTAAGGGGTTCATGCGGTATGGGTCCGCTCGATATTGCCGTAAATTGCGTATAGGCCCGCGGGTCTGGGACGGGCCTTATTATACACGCCTGACCCGGCAGAACCCTCGGCAGGCGATGTCGCGCACCAAAACCTTGGGCAGCGTATCTTAATGTTTGAAGTGGTTGAGGATGAAGATGAAAACGGCTCACTGAGCCAAACCCAGGGGAGCAAGATAGGGTGATGTCAGAGATCAGTGATGTTGGAAAGGCAAAAGACCAGTGCTTCGGAGGCGATCAGAATTCGCCTCTGACCGTAGACCAGCGGAAGCGATTCAGGGGCTGGAGTACTTCGCGGAGAACTCTAAGCTGGAATTCGTGCTGGCCGTGGAGGAATTTCCCAAAGACTCTGAAGACGAAATTCAGATGGCCACCAGCACTGAGGACACGGCGCCCCACACACGCTGGGGGCAACTGACGTTCGAGGTCGACGGGGTACCCGTGGCCCTAACGCCTTACCGCAGCGCCGGCGGGGGCGATTATTTCCTGCCGTTCATGGACGACACATCGGGGGACCGGTCCTATACGGACGGCCGTTACCTGTACTTGCCAGCTAGCGGCGACGGCCGGCTGTTGGTGGGCTTCAATTACGCCTACAACGCGTACTGCGCCTACAACCCCCATTGGAGTTGTCCCACCCCCACGTCGGAGAACCGGCTCACGCCGAAGATCGACGCTGGCAAGAAGACTTTTCTTGATGCGGAAGGGCACGAAAGGCATTAAGCGCTGATTCGGCACTCACTTGGTTCCTTAGAAAAGGATGCCCTCCCCCGTGCGCCGGAGAGGGGATTTATGTATTTGGAGTTGGGAGGCTCAGGCGCCGTGGGTTTGGTCTAGGGTCTGATGGTAGTGGCCTACGGCGATGGCTTCCCACTCGTGGGTGGAGCGTCCTTGGCCAATGAGGCCCAGCAGCATCATAGTGGCGTAGCCCAGTTGGTCGCGGGACGCGTTGGGGTGCCCGGCGATGGCCGTTCTGACCTCTTGGACCGTGTAGGAAAACTAGGGCAGGCCGCGTCCGGATGACCACCCGGTTAGCGATGAAACCAAGAGGTCCAACGCAGGCACCGGCCAGTTGATGTCGCTGGGCTGGCAGAGGGCCACCGCCTGGGGCCACCATTGGCTGGCCAGCTCGTTAGTGACTCGATTAGTTGAGCGACGCGGACTTCGCGTTCCACCTTGCGGCGGGCCGAAAGTCCGGTGACCCCTCTTTCGATCACCCCGCCGTCTTTGAACACGGCCCAGCCGGTCTCCCTCACCCCCTGCGTCCAGGGCCAACAGCGCGGTCATAGAGACACCGCTATCGCTGCCGTATGTGGAGCGGTAACCAACTGGGCTGTCTCCACTCCCGCCATCTTCTGTGCCGAACCGCCTGGCTGGCCGGATGTTCCGGTGCGCGGGGCTGGCGGGCGGTAATTCATGCAGGGAGGTTGTTGGTACAAACCGGTATAGTAGTAGGTGCCGCATTGAAGGCAGATCCAGTCTCCCTCGACGGCGGACAGGCCGCCCCGGCATTTGATGCAGGTCTTAAGGCGGCACCAGTTCATGGTTCTTCTTGTTAGGTCTGCCTTGGAGGATTTGTCGTAACAGACGCGGGTCTACGCCTGTTATCTAACCGTTTGATCTGTTATTCGGTAAGCAACACTTACATTATAAGAATAATTGTTCCAAAATGATATTTTGCCTGTCATGACTAAGGTCATTTTCATCGGCCTTTCATCCGAATAAAGACTGCCTTTGAGCCTGGCAGTCTTGACCCTCGAATTGGTGGTTTATATAATTGCTTGTTGCGTGCGTGATTCGTTCGTGCTTATTTATTGATACGACCAAAAGGACCGGAATTCCAGAGGAGCAGCCCGATTGACCGAGCCCACTGCCCAGACACCCACGGCGCAGAGCATAAATGAGATCACCCGTGCGGCCTCGGCGGAGTTGGATTCTTTGGAAAACTTGGAAGCCGTTGACCAATGGCGTGTCTCGTACCTGGGCCGCCGTGGCGCCCTGACCTCTGTTCTGCGCGGACTGTCGTCACTTGAGGTGGAAGAGCGCCGGACCGTCGGCGCGTTGGCTAATGAAGCCAAGAACACCCTAGAAGAACGCCTTGAGGAGCGGGTCCGCCAGATCAATGAGGCTGCCTTGACGCGTTCGGCCAGTCAGGACCGTCTGGATGTCACGCTTCCCGGCCGCCCCGCTTTGGGGGGCCGCCTCCACCCTTCCACCCAGATCATCCGGGAGATATGCAGCGCCTTTGTGGCTATGGGGTTCGGCGTTGTGGAGGGCCCTGAGGTCGAGTGGGACCATTACAACTTCGAGATGTTAAACATACCCAAGGGCCACCCGGCGCGGGACATGTGGAACACCCTCTGGGTCGATTACGAGGACCCGGCCGGCGAAGCAGCCATGTTGTTGCGCACCCATACTTCGCCGATGCAGGCCAGGGTGATGGAAAACCGGGAGCCGCCCATCAGGGTGGTGGTGCCTGGCAAATGTTACCGGTACGAGGCCACCGACGCCACCCACGAATGGCATTTCTACCAAGTGGAGGGTCTGGCCGTGGGCGAGGGAGTCACCTTCGCCGACCTTAAGGGCACCCTCTATGAGTTCGCCCGCCGGATGTTCGGCGAGGAACGCCAGATACGCTTCCGCTGCGATTATTTTCCCTTCGTTGAGCCCGGCGTGGATATGTCGATCGACTGTTTCGCCTGCAACGGCGAGGGCGACGGTTGCCGCATCTGCCGCGACAGCGGATGGATCGAGATCATGGGCGCCGGGATGATCCACCCCAAGGTCTTGGAGGGCGTGGGTTATGACACTGAGAAGTACACCGGCTTTGCCTTTGGCATGGGTCCGGAGCGCATCGCCATGCTGAAATACGGCATCGACGACATACGCCACTTCTATGCCAACGACCTCCGTTTCCTAAGTCAATTCTAATCAACGATATTACAGACGGGCCAAGGCCCGCTTTTTTCCGTAACAAGAGATATCTAGATGAAAGTGCCCCTTACCTGGCTCAAGCAATATGTGGATGTTGACCTGCCTGCCCAAGAGTTGGCCCACCGGCTGACCATGGCCGGTATCGAGGTCGGCGAGGTCGAGGTCATCGGAGGCTGGAGCGAGGTCTACGTCGGCCATGTGACCGACGTCCGCCCGCATCCCAACGCCGACCGGTTGCGCCTCTGTGTGGTCAGCACTGGCTCTGAGGAGCTGGAAGTCGTCTGCGGCGCTCCCAACCTCGCCGCCGAACAGAACATCTGCTTCGCCAAGGTGGGGGCCAATGTCTATAACACCCACACCGAGCGGCACGAGACCCTGGAAGCCGCCAAGATACGTGGCGTTGAGTCCCAGGGGATGATCTGTTCCGCCGTTGAGTTGGGGTTGGGTGACGACCACTTGGGCATCATCGTGTTGCCCGACGATGCGCCAATCGGGGCGCCACTGGACGATTATCTCGGTGATGTAGTTCTGGACTTGGAACTCACTCCCAACCGTTTGGACTGTCTTTCGGTCTTGGGCGTGGCCCACGAGGTGGCTGCCCTGACCGGAAAGAAAGTCCGGGAGCCGGAGGCCAGTTACAAGGAATCGGGCGCACCCATCGAGGAACAGGTCAAGATCAGCGTGGCCGACCCGGAACTATGCCGCCGCTACACCGCAAGCCTGCTTTTGGGCGTCAAGATCGGCCCATCTCCCCAGTGGTTGCAGGACCGGCTGACCAGGGCGGGTTTGAGGCCTATCAATAACGTGGTCGATGTGACCAACTTCGTGATGCTGGAGTACAACCAGCCGCTGCACTCCTTTGACTTTGACCTGATCAAGGACGCCACCGTCATCGTGCGCCGGGCGCGACCGGGGGAGCCCCTGACCACCCTGGACGATGTGGAGCGCAAGCTCACAACCGAGCATCTGGTCATCGCAGACGCCAATAACGCCATCGGCCTGGGCGGGGTCATCGGCGGGGCCAACAGCGAGATCAGCAATAACACAGTGAACGTGCTGCTCGAATCGGCGACGTTCAACGGGGCCAACAACCGCGAGACTGCCCAGTCGTTGGGACTGCGGACCGAGGCCACCCTGCGGTTCGAAAAGGGTCTCAGGCCGGAATTGGCGCCCATCGCGCTGCGCCGAGCCACTGGGCTGATCCAGGAAGTTGCCGGCGGCACCGTGGCACCCGGCATCGTGGATGTTTTGTCCGACGAGGGCGCCGATGCTCCGGTGGTGCCTCTGACCAGCACCAAGATCAAGCGCATGTTAGGGATGGAAGTAGACCAGAAACAAGTCCAAGATAGCCTCGATGCATTAGGCTTCACCTGGGAGATTGTCGGGGGTTCCGGCGGCGATGGTGAACTGAAAGTGACCGTGCCCTATTGGCGTAACGACGTCAATATCGAAGAAGACCTGGTTGAGGAGGTGGTGCGGACCATCGGGTATGACTCGGTCCCGACCACCATGCTGGCCAGCCCCATTCCCTTTCAGCAGCCGGTGCTGATCATGGGCCTACGGGATCGGGTGAAAGACCTGCTGGCCGCCGCCGGTATCCAAGAGGTGATCAACTATCCGTTGGTTACCCTGCAGCAACTAGAACAGGTGGAGCACTTAGACTTGACAGCGCTGCCCCTGCGGGTGGCCAACCCCATGAGTTCCGACCGCGAATATCTCCGCACCACACTGCGGGCCAGCCTGCTGGGTACCCTGGCCGCCAACCAGGGCCACAGCGTCGGGCCGTTCCGGTTGTTCGAGTCGGGCCGGGTCTTTTGGCCTCGCAACGGCGACCTACCTGATGAGCGGGAGACCGTGGCCGGAGCGTTGGCCGGGCTGCGCCATGAGCCCTCGTGGCTTGAGGACGACAGCCTGTTGGACTTCTATGACGCTAAGGGTGTGGTGGAGATGGTGCTGGGCCGCTTGGGAGTGGCCGCCACCTACGAGCCTATCGACGACCCTGGCTTCCATCCTGGACGCTGCGCCGTGATCAAGTCAGGAGATTCGATGCTGGGTCTGGTCGGAGAGGTGCATCCTGTTGTCATGGAGCGGCTGGGTCTGCAGTCGCCTCAGGTCGCTGCGTTCGAGTTTTACCTAGGGCCGATACTGGACGCCCTGCCCGATTCACAGCGGCAGTTTGAACCACTGCCCATATACCCGTCCGCCACCCGCGACCTGGCGCTGGTTATGCCCTCCGATGTGGATGCCGAGCGGGTGACCCGGCTAATCCTGCGCCATCGGAGCGTGGACCGCGCTGAGTTGTTTGACATCTATGCCGGTGAAAATATACCCGAAGGCACCAAGTCGCTGGCATTTCACGTATACTTTCTAGCGAGGGACCGAACCCTGACCAACGAAGAGGTCAATAAGTCGCTGGACGGGCTGCTGCGGACCCTTGAGAGGGAGCTAAACGTTACGCTGAGGGCTTAATAGACCCTCAGTCGATAGACATATGACTAGTCACAATCACGGACATCATGACTCTGGGCACACGCCCGCCCACTCCCACGGTCATGCCCATGCCCAGGAAGACATGCTCAGCGTTGAGCAGGCCTATGAACGGGTCATGGCCAGCTTCCAGACTCTGGAGGCTGAGGGAAAGCTCCTACTGGAATGCATGGGGCAGGTGTTGGCCGAGAATATACACTCGCCGTTGGCCCTTCCTCCATTGGCCAACTCGGGGATGGACGGTTACGCCCTGCTGCACAGCGACATCGCCGGGGCATCTCACGAGAATCCCAGCAACCTAGAGGTCATCGGCATCGTGGCCGCCGGTTCGATGCCCGACAAGTCCGTTGTTCCCGGCACGGCCATCCGGATCATGACCGGAGCCCCGGTGCCTGATGGCGCTGACACCGTAGTGCCCTTCGAAGAGACTGATGAAGTCCAGCGCAAACGGGAGGGCAAGCCCCTAGACCAGGTGGCCATCTTTGCCGACATGCCCCCGGGCTGTAATGTGCGTCCAGCCGGCGAGGACGTGAGCGCAGGCGCATTGGTCTTGGAGAAAGGCACCATCGTGCGGTCCGCCGAGGTTGGGGTCATCGCCTCTCTGGGAATGGATACGGTCAAGGTGATACGCCGCCCGGTGGTGGCGGTCTTGGCCACGGGGGACGAACTGGAGAACACCGGCACCCCTCTGTCTGGCGGCAAGATCTACGACTCCAACAGCTTCAGCGTGGCCGCATCGGTTGCAGCCAGCGGGGGCGTCCCCAGGCTACTGGGCATCGCCAGAGACAATCTGGAAGACCTGAACGCCAAGCTGGAAGCCACTGCGGGAGCCGATTTGGTGGTTACTTCGGCGGGCGTCTCCAAGGGCGATTATGATATCGTGAAGGACGTGCTGAACGAGCGGGGCGAGATGAACTTCTGGTCGGTGCGTATGCGCCCGGCCAAGCCCTTGGCGTTCGGCCACTTGAACGGCGCCGGCGGAAAGAACATCCCTCTTTTGGGCCTGCCGGGCAACCCGGTGAGCGCGATGGTGGCCTTTGAGATGTTCGCCAGGCCAGCCATTCGCACGATGTTGGGCCAGACTAAGATTCACCGGCCGGTTGTCGTTGGTGTGTTAACCGGCCCCATCCGAAACGAAGATGGACGCAGGGTATATGCTAGGGTGGAAGTTGAGCTGAAAAACGGCAAGTACCAAGCCACTCCCACCGGACCCCAAGGCTCAAACATCCTGACATCCATGTCTAAAGCCAATGGCCTGGCGATATGCCCCGAAGACCTGCCGTCCAAGGATGCAGGCGAACAGGTACAGATAATCATGTTGGATTGGAACGAAGAGGTGCAAGTATGACCACGCAAGACCCAAATGCCGAAGAACTGGTTGATGAACTGGTAGAAGAATCGCTAGAAGAGCCGGAAATAGAGAATCCTTTGTTCCTGATCAGCGTTGACCGGCTGGCCAAACTGGAGCGCTCGCCGGTCCATCTTGTGGCCGGAAGGCTGGCATCGACCAGTCCTTCGAAATCGAAACCCATGAACGAGTTGGGCGACGTGAAGGGCCTGATTCGCGAGATATCCCAGAACTACAAGAACGACTCCAGCTTTATTCGGTCGGACATGCCGGTGCAGGAGATCGTATTCCGCACGCTGCTGGCGCGGAACAACCGGCCGATGTCCTTGGTCGACCTGCATTATGAGTTGACGGAAAAGTGGGCGACGCCGATCCGGCCGATTGTGATCACCGAGAAACGGCTACTCCGCATCTTGGATAACGACACCTATTACGGGTTCGCTCGAAAGTAAACCGTAGATCTACGGCTCGTAGCCGGGCTTTTTGTTTGATCTTTTGTGGAACGCTAGACCGCGGCCAATTGTTCCTTAGACATCTCGATCAGTTTGCTGAATCCCTCGGGATCCCGGACCGCCATATCGGCCAGAATCTTGCGGTCGAGTTCCACTCCGGCCAGCTTCAAGCCGTGCATGAACTGGCTGTAAGAAGTCCCCGCCTCGCGGCAGACTGCGCTGATGCGGACGATCCATAGGCGACGGAAGTCGCCTTTGCGTTCGCGGCGGTGCCGATAGGAATAGGCCCAGGCGTGCATGACAGCTTCATGGGCCCACTTGTAGCTGCGGGATGAAGCCCCGGTATAGCCTCTAGCGGCCTTTAATATCTTTTTGTGCCGGGCGTGCTTAGTGACGCCACGTTTTACTCTAGCCAAGGGATGATCTCCGGACGGTGATTACTCGAATGGGGTTGCTTGCCTACCCGTAGGGTAGCATCCTGTGAAGACGCTTGTAGTCCGAGGCGTCCACCGATAACTTATCGGCGTACTTCCGGGTGACTTTGGTCGGCTTTTTGCGCCTAAGGTGGCTGCTCATGCGCTTGCGGCGCATTAGCTTGCCGGTGCCTGTTATGTGTATACGGGCCTTGGCCCCTTTGTGTGTCTTAAGTTTTGGCATCTGCCAGTTCTTCTACCTGATCCTGATTATCATCTTCTGGTGCGTCGTCCGCGCCCTTTTCCGTCTTGACCAGGGCCGGTATCAACACCATGGACAGCGCCCGGCCTTCCATGGCCGGTGGGCGCTCCAATCGCACTTCGTCTTTTAATTCGTCAGCCACCCGCTTGAGGACTGAAAGCCCCAACTGCTGGTGGGCGGCCTCCCGCCCGCGGAAGCGGACGGTCAGCTTGACCTTGGACCCGTCGCTGATGAACTCGCGTATTTTGCGGGTTTTAGCGTCCAGGTCGTGCGTCCCAATGTTGGGCCGGAAGCGCACCTCTTTCTGATCGGTGCTTCTCTGTCCCTTCTTGGATTCGCGTTCTTTCTTAGAGGTGAGGTATAGGAGTTTGCCGTAATCCAGTAGCCTACAGACAGGGGGTTCGGAATTGGGAGCCACTTCAACCAGGTCCACTTCGGCGTCGCGCGCCAGTTGGAGCGCACGAGCGAGATCCATCACACCGAGCTGGGCCCCATCGTCGCCTATGACTCTTACTTGGGGACTGTTGATCCGCTCGTTGACCCGATATTGTCTAGCTATGCTCTGGTACCTCCGATAAAATCCTCATCAAATACGTGAAAGATAGGTGGATTCACTCTAGCATACCCCCTATACAACGTCAAACAGATTTAGGCATGTACCGAGCCCGCCCTGGGGCCCGGTTAACCGGTGTGTCCGTAATGTTGCAACAGGCGGTAGATTGCGTCTGCTCCGAAGTTGATGGTGTCCGCCGGCGCACGCTCATCAGTGCCATGGATGGTCGCGGCGAAATCCAACGTTTTGGGCAGCAACATTGGCAAAGATCCGTAAGTTTGGATGCCAAGTCGAGCAAATAGCCTGCCATCGGTAGCCGCGGGCATGAGCATGGGCACCGGAATACCGTCGGGGTCGCTCTCTTTCAACACGCTGCTCAAGGTATCGAAAAGTCCCATGGCGGGCTGCCTCAACCCCGTATCATGACTTAGAACTTCTATCCCAACGGTAGCGTCAGAGTCCGTTATCAGTCGTAGCCCCGACTCAAACTGCTCCGTGCTAAAGTTGGGCAGAAGCCGGCCGTCCAGACCGAGGGTCACCTCATTGGACACGACGTTTATCTGCTCTCCGCCGCGCACAACAGAGGGGTTGACCGTGTTGCGGAACAAGGGCGCAAATGTGCGTCCCTTGGCTCCCAATAGCTTCAGAGCCAACGATGTGAAGCGCGGGTTGAGCAGGGCTGCCAACCCTATGCGGGACGGTGGGGAAAGGTGCTTGCCGATGACCTGAAACATCATATCGGCTTCGAGTGTCGCGTGGGTGGGAAACTGGCGGGACTGGACCCGTCGCAGGAACCTCGAAAGTCCGGTCATGGGGTTATCTTCTTGGTTCAGCGATGCATGGCCTACCGCGCCCCGGTATGTAACCCGCAGGTGACATACTTGCTTCTCCGAGACCATGATTTGGTAGAACCGGCGGCCGCCTAGTTCGAAGCTAAATCCGCCGAACTCGCCGATGGCGTAATCGATCCCCTGGAATTGTTCCGGGTGCTCTTCAACCAGGTACCGGGCGCCAAAGTCGCCGCCCGATTCCTCGTCGCAGACCACAGAAAGGACGATGTCCCAGGCGAGAGTCATCCCGTCGACCTTGGCCCGCATGATGGCGTAAAGCATCATGGAGATGGCGCTCTTCATGTCCGATGAGCCTCGTCCCCAGGGAACTACGCCCACGATGTCACCGCTGAATGGCGGTTGTTGCCAGAGAGGCGGGCCGGCTGGGATCACGTTCACGTGGCCTTGAAGCAATAACGGGGTCTGTCCTGTCACCAGGAAGGCGGGCGATCAGATTGGGTCGGCCGGGCGTCTTGGCGAAGACCTGGTTCTGGATGCCTGCGCCGTCCAGCAAGGCTCAATGCACTGGGCTTTGTTGCCGGGCGGGTTGGTGGTGTCGAGGTAGTCGGAGTTGGAGAGGACGGACACCGTGAGTTCGGCCAACGGCGCGCTGGGCGGCCCGCCGCTATTCGTCGGTCGGGTCGTCGTCGAAGTCCAGGTCTAGGTCTTCCAGGTCGATGTTGGAGCCCAGGCCCTGGAGAAATTCTTCCACCATCGGCGAAAGTGGGCTGTCTGATGAGTCGCCTCCCCCGTTCTCTCGGTCATACCGTTCTTCCAGCCGTTCCAACAGACCGGCGACCTCCGAGGTGTCGGAGACGATGTTCTGAAGGGATGCGTATTGCTGGCGGCCTCGTTCCGGGTCGGCCAGGCGGCTGGGCAGTCCGTAGAGGGTGCACAGGACCTCCATCAACCGGGCCGTTCCCGTGAAGTCCTCTTCAACCTGGAAGTATTGGGGCAGGTGGACCACGAAGATTCGGGTGTCGATGCCCGCCTCCTCGAGGGTATTGGATATCAGGTAAGTGATGGTGGTCGGCCCTTCGTAATCGCTGGGGCGCACGCCAGCCAGCTTGTATTCTTCTTCGTTATCGGGATTCACCGTGCCGCCCGAGACTAGCAATTGGCGGGTGTGGGGCACCATGTCGTACATCGCGCCGATCATGGAATAACGCTTGACCCCGAAGTGCTTCAGGACTTCGATCACGGAATCGGTGTAGTCCTCGCCGTAGAGATGCGGTTCCAGCAGGTGCAAGGTAATGAGGTCAGGGCCATGTTCCCGAACACATGCGCTGATGGTGGTGGAAGGGATACTGTACTCCCGCACGCCCTGTTTCAAGACCGACTTGGGGCGGTAGCGGGTGAAGTCGTAGTATCGTCCGGGTTTGACCAAGCGCCCGATCTCTTTGGACTCAAGATGGCGCTCAAGACGCCGCATTGAAAGTGTCCCAACGTTTCCCACGTCGATCCAGGGCCTGAGGACCGCCAAAACGTGGGGGTCTTTAAGCTCGGGCAGTGGCTCTGGAAATTCGAAATCACCGACGCGCATGCTCCTAGTCTGACAGTGCCGATTTGGATTTACAAGGGTAACGTATCCGGCCTACGCGTATTCTTATCTTAGCTGAGGCTGCGTGTGCGTGAAACCTGAATTTTGATATCATACGTAGCTAGATATTGAGGCGGAAATTAGGCTGGATCCGGCCGGAATAAGCAGGCGATGACCCGAAGCGGCGGCAGGCCAACAGACCACCTCTAAGAAGGGCGAATGCCGAGGATATACCCAGGGGTTTTGACCGCTATCGTGGCTACTTTTCTCATTGCTGCCTGTGACGGCGATTCGGCTGCGCCTATCGTAGAATCCACGGAAACCGCTCAAGCCGAGGTCACGCAGGAGCCGCCCACTCCTCCACTTTGGCGTTACGTGAACAGCGGATGGGTTTCGCCGTCGAATGCGTCGGCCGACTCATTCTCCAGAGAGTTGAGAGCGGACGTCATAACCAGCTCAGAGGAACTTGAGAGATTCAACCGCGCGGTGGTCAGCAAGCGGACCGTAGGCACCGGCACGACTCTGAGCAGAGCGGAGTTTCCAGGCTCGGTGTTGCTGGTGGCCTATTTGTTGTGGCTGCCGGTCCAGGGCGACCCCCTGTCGGTGGTGGGCCTCAAGATTGATGGAAACCGGGCCGTGGTGGACCTGGAGCTTGACGAAGACGCCCAAGGCCGGGAATACCCCTATCTGTATGCGCCTATGACCATGGTGACCGTGGACCGAGACGAGTTTCCGGCAGCAGGGCTGGTGTCATTCGAGTTCAGGCTGGACGGTGAGCTGGAGGTCACGCTCACGGACACGCTGAATTAGAGCCAGTTGACCATGAACAGAAATGGCAGCCAAATGACCCGCTCATCCTGAGCCTGTCGAAGGCCCACTTGGCTTAAGCTGGCTTTAGCTAAGCAGGTGGTTCGACGGAGCTCACCACGAACGAATCACCAGACAATTCGGTTTGCCTAGATTCGTGCCTTCGCAGGGATGAAGAGCGTTATGGGTTAAGAGAATAGGGATTTTCATAAATCGGCCGAACGAAAAGGGGCGCGGCGATCAAATCGGCGCGCCCCTTTTTTGCAGAAGATTAGCTTACGGCTGATGGCTGTCAGCTGATCGCTTTACTTCTAGTCAGGGATCTCTGCGACCATTCCTTCGCCCAGTTCCACGTCCACGGTCATCAGGACCTGGGCCACCAGGAGATAGTGGCCGACGAGGACCGCAAGGTGCAGGGTGTCTTGCTCGCCGAAGCGGTCCACCAGGGCTTTGTAGGTGGCGTCTTTGACTTTGTGGTCGCGCAGCAGCTCGTGGACGTAGCCCACTAGCAGGGCCTCGTCTTCCGATAGGCCGGCGGGAGCGGAGCCATCGGCGATGGCCTTGATGGTTGCATCGGTCACGCCGGCAGCCCGGGCCAGCTTGGCGTGGGCCGAGAACTCGTACTGGGAATGCATCTCTTTGCCGGTGGCGATGATAACGACTTCTTTCAAGTTCTCTGGGATGCCGAACTCGTAGCGGACGAAGGCGCCGGTGTCGGCCACACAGGCGGCCAGCTTGGGGCTGTGGAGCAATACTCCGTAGGGCCCGCGGATGCTGCCCCGGGTTCCCACGATGGAATCGAAATACTCATGGTCTTCTGGGGCCAGTTGGTCGCGGGTTACGGCTGGTAGTCTAGCCATGGTTTTCTCCTTGTTGGTCCTTTCCGGACAGTTAATGGTTGGCGACGGAGAGGATGCCCTGATCCTAACCTTCTCCCGTGCGTGGGAGAAGGGACATTTAACGGCGCGCGCGCCTCTGTTGTGTTACTTCTTAACGGCCGGGGCGGGATTGCCTGGGATGTTTACTCTTATGGAGCATAGTTGGTTGCGGCTGGTGAAGTAGAGGGTCTTCCAGTCGTCGCCGCCGAAGGCCAGGTTGGTGGTGGCGGTGTATCCGTGCCTGACGATGCCCAGCTTCTTGCCGGTGGGGTCGAAGATGTACAGGCCGCCGGACCCGCCGGTGTAGATGTTGCCCTCGATGTCGACCTTCATGCCGTCGGGCACGCCGGGTTCGTCGCCGGTGACGTCGATCAACACTTTGTCGGACTGCTTGGCCAGGGTGCCGTTGGGCATGAGCTCGAAGGCACGTATATGGCCCCTCCGGGAGTCATTGATGTAAAGGATGCTCTCATCGGGCGAGAACATCAGCCCGTTGGGAACGACGAAATCTCCGATCAACAGAGTAATTGACCCTAGGTCGGCGCTGACCCGGTAGACGCCGGAGTATGTCAGGTCCCACTGCTCGGGGGGAAGAGGGCTGGTCCAGGGGTCGGTGAAATAGATGCTGCCGTCCGACTTCACGATGACGTCGTTGGGGCGGTTCAAAGGGTGTCCCTGGAAGCTGCTGGCGATGACCGTTACGCTGCCGTCGGCCTCCTGACGGGCGACGCGGCGGCTATCGTGCTCCGCGGAAACCAGGCGGCCCTGTAGGTCGCGGGTCAACCCGTTGGCCCGGTTGGTGGGTTCTTGGAATACGACGGTGTCTCCGCCTGGGGTGTGCTTCATCCGCCGGTTGTTATGGATGTCGCTGAACAATAGGTAGCCGCCATCACTCCACCAGAGCGGCCCTTCGGCCGGGCCTTGGTCTCCGCCGAAGCCATCGGCCAATTCCAGTATCGGCTCGTCTGTGGAGATGATCTTGGATAGTTCCGGGGCAAACTGCTCTATCGGCATGCTCCCCTCCTTTTGAATTGAATCTTTAGGTCGAATATTCTTGAGCGATTGTAGCCTGAAGGTTTGAAATTACTGTGGGATTATAATACGAAATCCCCGCGTGCGTGACGGACTTGAGTCACAGGCGTCCGGTTGAGCTTGACTGGGCTCGCAGGGTGGACTATTCTGCCCCTAATCTGGCGAAAGCCACACCAAACCTAAATAAGCAACGGAGGCGCATCATGGCACTGAGCCTAAACCACGTCCATCTGAAAACTCCGGACCCTCAGAAGACAGCGCAGTTCTATATCGACACCCTGGGCGCGACCAAAGTCGAAGATGTCGGGGACATCGGTGTGCGGCTGGACCTGCACGGACTGATCTTGAATGTGACCAAGCACATCGAATCCCAGACCCGGGAAGTGAAATACGGCATCGAGCACATCGCCATCGACGCGACCGATATTCAAGGCATGATCGACAGCCTCAAAACCAACGGCGCCAAGATATTGGAGGAAACATCGGTTTCCGGAGACCGCCGGGTGATTTTCTTCGAGGGTCCCGATGGCGTGCAACTCGAGTTTATTGAAAAGAAATAACAAGGGCAGCCAACACCCAGACGCACCAGGAGCAATGAAATGATCTACGAGTCGCGGATATATAAAGCCGTGCCCGGCAAGTTGCCGAATATCAACGCCCGGTTCGCCAACCACACCATCGGCTTCTTCGAGGAGTTCGACATCGGAATGGTCGGTTTCTGGAACGATGAGATCGGCGCCAGCAACCAGTTGACCTACATCCTCAGCTTCAACAGCATGGCCGACCGGGAAAAAAAATGGGCCGCATTCGGCGCCCACAAGCCCTGGCAGGAAGTGCGGGCCGAGACCGAGAAGGACGGGCCGTTGGTGGCCCAGGTGATCAACTCGTTCATGAGCCTGACGCCCTATTCGCCCGAGCCTTCTTTCAAGAGCACGCTACATGAGAAGCGGGTTTACGAGGCCATGCCAGGGAAGCTGCCCAGCCTGCACAACAGGTTCAAGGACCACACCATGGGCCTGTTCGAGAAGCACGGCATCGAGAACGTCGCCTACTGGACCGAGGACGTGGGCACCAGCAACCGTCTGGTCTACCTGCTTGGGTACCCAGACTTGGCAGCCAGGGAAAAGGGCTGGACCGGCTTTCAAACGGATCCGGCTTGGCAGAAAGCCAGGGCCGCGTCTGAGGAAGACGGAGCGTTGGTGCGGGTATCCAAGCACTCGATCCTGCGCCTGACAGACTATTCGCCCAGGTAACAATCCATCATAAGATAGGTTTAAGTTGGGTTTCACTCGTCGGCCTGGGTCTTTTGTAGGTCTGGGCCGATGTGGATTTTGGGAATTCGACCACTGAGGACTAAATAGCGTGGACATAGAGAAGATACGCAGCCAGATACCCGTGCTGGACCATACGGCCTACATGAACACCGGGTGGTCGGGGCCGTCCCCCCGGCAGGTGGCTCAGGCCATGAAGGACCGCATCGACTTGGAGCTGGAACAGGGGTCGACCACGGCCGGCGTCTACGAAACTGGCAAGGAGATTCAGGCCCAGGCGCGAGAGGCCGCGGCCCGTGTCTTCAACGCATCGGTGGATGAGGTGCTGGTCACCCGCAACACCACCGAAGGCATCAATATCGTCCTCAGCGGGCTCGACTGGAACCAAGGTGACGAGATCGTCACCTGCAACTTGGAGCACGGTTCGGTAGTCGTACCCAGTCAGTATCTCGGTCAGCGCTACGGTGTGGTGGTCAAGGTGGTGGACCTGGACCCCCACGACCCCAGAGAGACGATCTTGGCCAAGATAGAAGCCGCGTTCACGCCAAAGACACGCATGGTCTTCATCAGCCACGTTGAGTACTCCACCGGGCTTCGGATGCCGGCCGAAGAGATCAGACAACTGACCAAAAACCGGGGGATCTTATTCATGCTGGACGGCGCGCAAAGCGGCGGCCACATCGCCTTGGACATGGCCAGCTCCGGGTTCGATTTTTACTCTATCCCAGGCCAAAAGTGGCTGCTGGGCTACGAAGGCACCGGGGCCCTATTCATACGCAAGGACCACCTGGAGCGCATCCACCCGGCGCACACCGGAGGCCGGGGTGTGGTTTCGCCGATGGACGTGCACAACTTCCAACCCGTCCCCGATACCATGGAGAAGTTCTTGGGTGGCTCCTCCAGCGTTCCGTTGCAGGCCGCTTTCCTGGAGGCGGTCAAGTTCGTAGAAGAGAGCGGCATCAAGAACATCGAAGAACGGAACCTCGACCTGGCCGACTCGGCCAAAGCCAAGCTATCGGAGATTCCGGGCGTTTCCGTAATCTCGCCATCAGAACGGCGGGACTCTTCGGGACTGGTCAGCTTCTCGGTGGAGGGCCAGACGCCGGTGTCGGTGGTTAGCAAACTGTGGGAGGACCACCATATCGTGGTGCGGCAGGTCAATTATCCCGCTGCAGTCCGTGTCTCACTCCATTTCTTCAACACCGAGCAGGAAGTGGAACTCCTGGCAGGTGGCGTTCGAGAACTGGTCTAACGGCCCCCGGCGCCTTCTCTCCTCATCTAACTGCGAGCCAACCCCGGCCCAACCAAGCGCCAGCCACGGGCCAACTACGCATTGAAGCCAAACCATCCCTGCGTCTGCTCAAATAGCCATGTTTGCTGGGCCATTTGAGGCGATTTTGAAGTCCATAAGGCCCTATTTGGCGGCCACTGATTAAGAGAACATGTCATTGGAATCTTGGGAGGAGGATTGGAACATGTACACAAAGATACTGGTACCCCTGGACGGCTCCAAGACGGCAGAAACGATCTTGCCGAACGTGATGAGACTGGCCCGCGAGTCAACATCCAAAGTGGTACTGCTCACAGTTGACGCTCCAGGTTTGGATTCTAAGAAGGCCGGACCGTCATGGAGCCACATGGGCGACGCCCTGGCCACGCTGGAGCGCCCCGACGCGCAAATGAAAGCCTACATGGACAGCGCCGCCAGCATGTTGGCGGGAATGGGGGTCGAGGCTACAACCGTTACGGTAGCCGGTGAGGCCGCGGAAGAGATACTGATCTATGCTACGGACAACGGCTGCGATCTGATCGCCATGTCAACCCGCGGCCGCTCTGCTCTGAAGCGGGGGCTGATGGGGAGTGTCACCGACGCAGTGGTCCGCGCGTCCGATGTGCCAGTGCTGGCGGTGGGCCCCAAGAGCGTTGAGGGCAAGGACTTGGACGGCTCCATCCGAAGTATCGCCGTTCCGCTGGACGGCTCGGATATGGCTGAGACGGTGCTGCCGCACGTGGAGAAGCTGGCAAATCTGTTGTCTCTGGATGTGTTCTTGCTGCGGGTGGTGCGGATGGTCCCGTGGGCCTACGGCGCACACGAAAGGGTGCCGATGGACACCACAAACATCGAAGCTGCCTTGGAGCTTGAAGCCAAGGAATACCTGGCCACCGTCGCGGACCGGTTCACGGCCAAAGGCATCACGTGCCGCACAGAGGTCCTGCACGGGGTGCCCTGGGACAAGATCGTGAACTTCTCTACGACGACCAACGACATGATGGTGGCCATCTCCACTCATGGCCGGTCGGGCATCACGAGATTTGTCCTGGGTAGCGTGGCCGACATGCTAATCAGGTCACTGGAGACGCCGGTACTGGTAGTGCGGCCTCTCTAGTTCCCAAGTACGGCCCCGGGCCAAGCTCCGCGGAGTTTAAGACCGTTCTTGCTCCGTCTGCGAAAAGGAGCCGGCCCGGGGCAGGGTCGGAACAATATGTGACTCATGGCCCACGAAATGGGTGACGGTTGGCCCTGACCGCTGGCGGCCAACGCCGATAGAGTGGTCAATCAATCAGAATTTCTGGGTTGGGCGCCAATCTGGGACCCGCGTAGTTCCGGGAATGGCGCTTAGTCGAGGCGCTGGACTGCATCGTCTTTCCTCCCAAGGACTGGGTGCAGAGCGGCGCCCGTGGACCGGAGGCTTCACCGCCGAGGGTATTGGTGAAGCCTCCGGTCCTTTTTGTTTCTAGCCCAAGTTTGGTGAACAATGCTTGCCGGGCTCACCCGCTATCGTGGACAAACATTCACGGCCGGGGTTAACATCAATTCTACCTTGAGCGCCAGGATATACGCCGGTCTCAAGGTTTTCAGAACGATGCTTGGAGGTTCGCCCGGCATCGACGACTCTGAAAGAGAAGCAATCTTTTTCCTCGCAGATATTTCCGGTCACACCAAGTTTATATTTGCCACCGAGAAAGAAGTCTCCCATAGCCAGATGGGGATCAGGGAGATCATCACGTCGCTTATGAACCGCGTCGTCACTCCTTTACAACTGGTGAGGATCGAGGGAGACGCGATCTTTCCCTACGTTTTGAAGGACACCCTTGAGCATCCATGTGGAAAAGTGTCCAAGACTTTGGCGAGCGATATGGCAGCTTTCTTCCAAGTTTTCTCCCATGAGTTGTCAGAGTTGATGGTTCACAAGGTCTGCAATTGCAACGCCTGCGTCCACATCGAGCAATTGAAACTGAAGGTTGTCGCCCGCAGTGGCACGGCCGCTTTCTACCAACTGGGAGACCATCAGGAGCTCACTGGCACCAGTCCCATAGTGATTCACCGGCTGATGAAAAATTCCGTTCAAGCCACCGAATACATGCTGTTCACCGAGTCGGCTTACCGGGACATCGCTCCTACTGATTGGGAAGTGGAGGAGGGCGAAGAAGACCACGACGACACCGGCAATATCAAGACGTTTCTGCACTATCCGCTGGAGCCTGAAACTTTCGTTCTATCTTCTGACTCCAAGCCACCAGCCGTTCTCATAGATACGCTGCGCAGCGAAGTTTCCAGGGAATATTGCCAAGTGGCGCAGAACCCGGAATTGGGCTTCCATTTCCACACCGGCAGGCGTCTCACGGCACTGCTGGAGTACCGGAACCATTGGCTTGATGGTCTGCCTGAAGAGACCACAGAGTCCTTTGCCGGGACTGGAAATCCCTTCTTATTGGGCGATATCTGTCCGGACGAAAGTGGTTGACGCCGGAAGCGGGACCATCGGCATCGATATGACTCAGGAAATGGTCGACAAAGCCACAAAAACGCCCAAGCCACAAGTTTTGAGAACGGCACTTTTCAGCAGGGAATTTTCGAGGAACCGCCTGTGTAAGATTGGTGGGCCGACTTTGTCATCTCCAACGGGGCAATCAACTTGGCACCGGGCAAAAGCGAGGTATTCAAGGAATTCGACCGCGTATTGAACCCCGGAGGGCGCATGCAGATAGCCGATATCCTAGTCGACAAACCGATACCGGAAAGCGCGAAGAGAAACATAGACCTTTGGAATGGTTGAATCGCCGGCGCTCTGCTGGAAGCATAGCTAGCGGTTGAGCTTTCAAAAGCCGGGTTCGAGGACTTGGAGATTGTTTGGCGCTGCGATATCCATCGAGACGCCCCCAAAAACGGATGCCTTGGACTTTGGAGTCATGGGCATCTCATACCGGGCAACAAAATCGGAGACTATTTAGCGGCAAAGCCGATTCAGGCTAGCGGCGAGGCCAGATCACGATTGGAGGGCGCCGGGCGGGTAGTGCTCCAGCCACCAGCGGGCGATCTCGTTGCGGCGGGCGAACCAAACGCCGGGAAAGTCCTTGGTGTAGTTCAGAAACTTTTCCACGGCCCTGGACCGGGCGGGGCGGCCGCCGATGCGGCAGTGCAGTCCCACTGACATCATCTTGGGGTGGGTCTCGCCCTCTTCGTACAGGCAATCAAAGGTTTCTTGCAGGTACTCGTAGAAGTCGTTGATGCTGACGAGCCCACCGCGCCAGAACCGGGCGTCGTTGGTCTCCATGCTATAGGGCACCACCAGCCAGGGCTTGCCTCGCGCCTCCGTGTAATAGGGCAGGTCGTCGTTCAGGCCGGCGCTGTCGTAGATGAACCCTCCATCATCAACAACCAAGTTTCTGGTGTTCAGGCTGGGACCGTAGCGAGTGAACCAGCCCACGGGCCGCTCCCCGGTGGTCTGCTCTAATGAGGCTACGGTCTTGGCGATGGCCTCCCTCTCGGCATCGATGTCTTTCAGGTGATATTCCTCCCACCGGTAGCCGTGACCGCAGACCTCGTGTCCCTGGGCGGTGATCTCTTTGGCAACTTCCGGGTTGCGCTCCAGGGCCAGGGCGCACGAGAAGAAAGTCGAGTTGACCCCGTGGCGCTTGAACATGTCAAGCAGACGCCACACGCCCACACGGCTGCCGTACTCAAAGAACGATTCGTTGTTCAGGTCCCGGTCTTGAGGCGGGATCGGCGAAGGAACTTCCCCGTTGGTCTCGTGGTGGGCGTCGCCGTCCAGTGTCGAATACTCGGCCCCTTCCTCGTAGTTGACGACCAGAGACACGGCGATGCGGGCGCCGCCGGGCCACTCTATCTGGGGCACGTTCTTCCCGTAACCGATGAGATCGCGCTGCATGGGTGATCCTCCTATCTATCCTCCCCGTTGACTCTCGGGGTCCAAAAACAGGGCCATTATATATCCAGCCTGCGTCTGCGCCCTATGCTAGAATCGGAAACGACTTCAGACGAGCCTAGTAAAGGGCAAGAAATGTCAGAACCCATCGCGCCAGACTTGGTATACCATCTCAAAACTACCGGAGACCCGGCCCTGTCCCCAGATGGGGCGTTGCTGGCCTACACTTTGGGTTGGGTTGACGGCGAGAGTCTTAATGCCCGCTCTCAGATAATCGTCTTGGACCTAAGAAACGGGTCGTCCAAAAAGTTCACCCAAGGCGAGAAGGACTCTGCGCCGAAATACTCTCCCGACGGCCGTACATTGGCGTTCTTACACGCGGTCGAGGGCAGCCGCCCCCAGATATGGGTCGCGGGAGCAGACGGAGGAGAGCCCAGGCAGCTGACCGACCTGGCCAAAGGTGTGTCAGATTACGCATGGTCGCCCGACGGCAAAAAGTTGGGCGTCTGTGCCGATGTCGATCCGGAAGCTGATCCGGACACGTCTGAGCCAGACGAAGTACCCCAGGTTACCGTGGTAAATCGCGTGCGTTATCGCTACGACACTTTGGGCTGGCGTGGCGACTCCCACTTTCATATTTTCGTGGTTGATGTGGAAACTTCGGCGTGCCGGAAGTTGACCAGCGGCGATTGGGATGACACCGCTCCGGTGTGGTCTCCTGATGGCTCTCAGATCGCCTTTATCTCGGGACGCGGCGACGACCGGGATTTCATGGCCTTGAGTGAGGCGTACTCCGTGCCGGCATCGGGTGGAGAAGCCAAGTTGATGTCGGAGGGGCTGTTCAGCGTGGGAGCCCTGACGTGGTCTCCAGACGGACGGCAACTGGCTGTGGTTGGCTCTGACGCGCCAGAGGGCATGGTGTTGTGGCAGGGGTGGTTGTATGTGTTAGAAGACAGAAAAGAACCCCACAAACTAACCGACGACACCATCCGGCCCTATCTGGGATTCCCGCCGGTCTCGCGCCCGGCCAACCTGTGCTGGACCGACAACGGCCAGATCATCTTCCTGGGAGAACGCAAAGGCGAGTCGTTCTTATTTCAGACCCCGGTCGCAGGTGGGCCGACCGAGGCCATCTGGGGCGGCGAGTGCTTGTCCACCGGATTGTCGGTAGATCGGAGCGCGGACCAGGCTGTGGTAACGGTAACCTCCCCTGGTTCCCCCGGTGACCTTCACCAGATCGACTTGGTCGTGGGCGGGAGTAATCGCCTAACGAATCACAATGATTCGTATATGGGTGACCACCCGGCGGCTAGCTTGGAGAAATTCTCGATCGAAAGGGCTGGGATCGAGATTGAATGCCGGTTGTTCTTTCCGCCCGGGTTCGATGAAACTTTGACCTACCCGTTGGTGTTGGACATACACGGCGGCCCCAATGGAGCGTTTTACGACGCATTCGTGCCGGCCCAACAGGTTTTGGCCTCGGCGGGGTACCTGGTGTTGGCGGTAAACCCCCGGGGCTCAAGCACCTACGGCGCCGACTTCATGATGGCGGTGCTGGGCGAT
>DCWQ01000067.1:8779-16277 GCA_002328185.1 Dehalococcoidia bacterium UBA2158 | reverse complement strand
GGTCGGCCCTGGGAACAACGGCGCTGACGGGCTGGTGGCCGCCAGACACCTGCGCCGCTGGGGCGCTGAGGTCACCTGTTTTGTCGTGGCCGGCCGGCCCGAAAACGACCCCAAGATGGACCTGGCCCTGGAGTACGGCGTCCACGTGATCGACGCCATCAGCACGGAAGCCTTCGAACAGGTGCTGTTACGGTCCGACCTCGTGATAGACGCCCTCTTGGGCACCGGCCGGTCCCGTCCTCTAGAGGGTCATATTCTGGAGGCGATGTTCTCCTTGGCCAATGTCCGGCTGGCACAAAACCGCCCGCAACTGCTGGCCCTCGACCTGCCCACCGGTCTCGACGCCGACACCGGCGACGTTGACTTCAGCGCTGTGGCCTGCGATGTGACCTTTGCCCTGGGCTATCCCAAGGTGGGCCTGCTCAAATTCCCCGGCACCGATCACGCTGGGGAGATGCGCGTTCTGGGCATAGGTGTTCCCCGCGGCCTTAAAGAAGAGATATCGATACAACTGGAATTGCTAGAACGCGACTGGATAGCCGGCCACCTGCCGAAGCGGCCTCTGGACTCACATAAAGGTACATTCGGCCACGCATTGGTAATCGCTGGGTCTCGGAACTACGTCGGCGCAGCCTACCTGGCGTCCCAGGCGTGCGTGCGGTCCGGGGCCGGGCTGACCACGCTGGCCACACCGGAAAGCGTCTATCCCATCGCGGCGGCCAAATCCACCGAGCCCATACATCTGCCACTCCTAGATGGCGAGGAAGGGCATGTCGATGCCCGAGGCACACAGAGGCTCCGTGAAGGACTAAGGCGCTATACCAATATCCTGGTGGGCTGCGGGCTGGGCCTCTCCGAAGGCACGGTGAAGTTCGTCGAGGACCTTCTGTTCAACCAGGACGACACTGGGCTATCCGAACTGCCGGCGCTGGTCGACGCCGACGGCCTGAACAACCTGGCCCGGATCGAAGGCTGGCCGGAGCGCACTCGTGGGCCACTGGTGCTCACACCGCATCCGGGGGAAATGGCGACTCTTACCGGACTTTCAATTGCGGAGATCCAGAAGGACCGGGTGGCCGTCGCGCGGGAGTATGCCGCCAAATGGGATGTGACCCTGGTTCTGAAGGGCGCCTACACGGTGATTGGCCAGCCCGACGGCATGGTCCGGGTAGCCTCGTTCGCCAATCCGGGGATGGCCACCGGCGGCACCGGAGATGTCCTTAGCGGGATCATCGGCGGGTTGATGGCTCAGGGGCTGGGGGCGGATGTCGCCGCTGCCTGTGGGGTCTATCTCCACGGAGAAGCCGGGCTGGAAGTGGTGTCCCGGTCGGGGAACGCCGGCATGGCTGCTTCCGACCTTCTGCCCGAGATACCGGCGGCGATGCAGCGGATTAGAGGAATGTAACACCGGCCCCTGTAGTTGCCCTGTCCGCCTATGCTATACTGAAAAACGTGCCTGAGAACAGCTTGTCCAAGCTTTTTCCAGAGCCTGAAACGGCCGCCGAAACTCAGGATAGGACCCGAAGATAAATGTCTTTCGAATTCTTTCTCGAGAACGTTTCAGACCCGACGGGCCATATGTCCGCCGTGGACTTCTACGAGATATCAGACCTCTCCCCTGAAGAGCTGGGTCAATTTGCCTCAGCCTGGTACCTCCTCTCCATCGAACGCCAACGCGAGATCGCCACGACCCTGGTAGAGCTGGCCGAAGACAACCCCGAACTCGACTTCACGGCGATCTACAAACTGTGCCTCAAAGGCGACGACGAACCCCTTTTGCAGATTGTCATGGACGGCCTCTGGGAGCATGATGACCGCTCGGTGATTTCCGGCCTTGTGGAAGTTCTGCGCTCGGACAAAGGCTCCGACGTGCGGTCCGCCGCCGCCAGCGCGCTCGGTAGGTTCCCCTTGCTGGCCCAGGAAGGCAAGCTGCTGGTCAGGGACGGCGAGTTGATCCACGACAACCTGATGCAGGTCCTTGAGGACGAAGAGGAACCCATGGAAGTCCGCCGGCGCTGCATGGAAGCCCTGGCGCCGTTCAACACGATGGAGATCAACCAGCACATCACGCTGGCCTACGAGAGCCTGGACCTGGATTTTCGCGCCAGTTCCATCTTCGCCATGGGCCGCACCGGCGAGGTCGGTTGGCTTCCCATCTTGCTCCAGGAACTTCAGAACGAAGAGCCGACCATCCGATATGAGACGGCCAATGCCTGCGGTGAGTTGGGCGAAGAGGACGCGGTCTCCCACCTGATCCTACTGCTGGAAGATAGCGACTCAGAGGTCCAGTTGGCCAGCATCGGCGCGCTGGGGAAGATCGGCGGCCCCTTGGCCAAGAAGGTGCTCACCTCCCTGGTCAAAGACGGCGACGCCAACCTGGAAGAAGCAGCCCTCACGGAACTGCAGGACTTGGAGTTCGACGAAGACCCTCAGGGCTACCTGGGCGACCTCTAGGCTCGGACCGTAACCCGTGCCAAACCTCACTCCCGCCCAAGACCGTCTCCTCCGTTCCGCGCGGACCGCTCACCTGGCCACCGCCGACGCCAACGGCCAGCCACACGTTATCCCTGTTTGCTACGTCTTCGATGGCGAGTCCGTCTACTCGGTATTGGACGCCAAGCCCAAGACCACGGCTCTTAAGCAACTGCGTCGGGTGCGCAACATCCTGGCCAACCCCCGTGCGTCGTTGGTCGTGGACCACTACGAAGAAGACTGGACCCGGCTGCAGTACGTGATGGTGATGGGAGACGCCGGATTGCTGGAATCGGGAGACGAGTGGTCCCGGGCCATCTCCATGCTTCGCCAGAAGTACCCCCAGTACCACCGGATGGAACTGGACCAAAGCCCGGTGATCAAGATCGCCCCGGCCAGATTCGTGCCTTGGAGTTCCGAGCCGGAGTTCTAGGTTTGTAGCCAACTAGGCGCCTCCAACAACCGCTCATCCTTAGCTCCGACAGAGTCGCGAGTCTCGATGGAATCGGACCTGTCGAAGGGCCGAATAAGTCATGCTTGTGCTTTTAATCACTGTTCCCTTGCAAGGGGGTGCCCCCACCCTAACCCTCCCCTTTGCGAGCGGGAGGGGGCTTTTGTGAGAGGGAGAAGGGTATTACTCGCCTCTTCAGTTGACACCTTTAGGAGTGCAATCTACACTGGCCCGAAATCGCCAGCACCCGTGGGCCAGCTATGGCTCACACATAAATGAGGAGTTAACGAATGGACGGAGTCACAGCGATCGCCAATATCCTGCGTCTGGAGGGCGTGGAGTTCATCGGATGCGTGCCCTACCAGCCATTGTTGGAAGCGGCGGCCATCGCCGGGATCCGGCCCATCGTCTTCAGGCAAGAAGGCACTGGGATCCACATGGTGGACGGCTATTCCAGAGTCACCAACGGCAAGAAGATGGGCGTATTCATGATGCAGAACGGCCCCGGAGCTGAGAACGGCTTCGGCGGCGTGGCCCAGGCATATTCCGAGTCCGTCCCCATCCTGCTTCTGCCCGCCGGTATGCCCAGAGACAAGCGGGGCGTCCACCCCAACTTCTACCCCACCCGCAGCTACGAGACCATCACCAAGTGGTCGGAAGAGATGAACATCGTCGAGCGCGTCCCAGACCTGATGCGCCGGGCCTTCACCAAGCTGCGCACCGGCCGTCCCGGACCGGTCCTGCTGGAGATACCAGCGGACGTGGCCACCGCGGAACTGCCCGAAGAGCTCTTCAACTACGAGCCGCCGCGCATCGTGTTGCAGCAGGCCGACCCATCTGACGTTAGCCGCGCCGCAAAGGCTCTGTTGGCCGCCGACCGGCCCATCATCCATGCCGGTCAGGGCGTGCTGTACGCCGAAGCCACGCCCGAACTGATCGAGATCGCCGAGTTCCTGCAGGCTCCGGTGATGACCACCCTGCCGGGCAAGAGCGGGTTCCCGGAGACCCATCCTCTATCCGTAGGCTCCGGTGGGCCCAGCACCACCGCCCAGGCCAACAAATACCTGAAGGAATCGGACCTGGTCTTCGGGGTTGGCTGCAGTTTTACCAAGACCAACTTCGCCCAGGCTATACCCCAGGGCAAGGTCATAGTCCATATGACCAATGATGAGGACGCCATCGGCCGCGAGTTCAAGACCGAATACGCCATGCTGGGCGACGCCAAACTGGTGCTGCGCCAATTGTTGGATGAACTGAAGAGTCAGGCGGGCGGCGCCCGGCCAAAGAACCAGGTCTTGCAGGACGATATCAAGTCGATGAAAGAGGCCTGGCTGGCCCAGTGGATGCCCAAATTAACCTCCGACGAAGTACCCATGAACCCGTACCGGGTGGTTTGGGACCTGATGCACACGGTCGATCTGGACAACACCATCATCACCCACGAGTCAGGCAGCGCCAGGGAGTACCTGAGTCCCTTCTGGGAGGCTCGCGCGCCCCGCAGCTTCATCGGCTGGGGTAAATCCACCCAATTGGGTTACAGTCTTGGTCTGGCCATGGGCGCCAAGCTGGCCGCTCCCGAGAAGTTGTGCATCAACGTCATGGGAGACCTGGCCTTCAGCACAGTGGGACTGGACGTGGAAACGGCGGTCCGATGCAACATCCCCACGCTGACCATCGTCATCAACAATGCCTACATGTCCATCTATGACGACAGCCGGTTCCCCGTGGCCATGGAGAAATACAACATCAAAGGTCTGTCGGGTGAGTTCTCCGAGGTTGCCCAGGCCATGGGCGCCTACACCGAGAAGATCACTGGCCCGGCCGACATCATCCCAGCCATCAAACGTGGAATCGCTGAGACCGAGGCCGGCAAAGCAGTGGTTTTGGAATTCATCACCAAAGACGAAGGTGAGTACTCCAAGTTCTAGTAACCCAATCAATAACCGGTCTTTCCAACCGTTCGTCCTGAGCTCCGTCGAAGGATGCGCACTAGCCAAGGTTTTGATTGGGGAATATTGGGCTACCCGTGGAGGTGGTTCGACGGGGCTCACCACTAACGGATACACGCCTTGTATATTTCCAGGACTAAGTGAGTCCTGGGGAGTTTCTGTCCGGCAGATGGGCATGTCTCTAAAATAAAATACCTGGCAGAGGTGTGCCAGTTGCCCGATTTTATTCTTATATTCGGGGTGATCACCGTCATTCCTGCGAAAGCAGGGACCAACGGTGGCCCTACAGCTCCGAAGGGACTGGCCCGGATTACATGGATTCCGGCCTTCGCCGGAATGACGGAAGGAGCAGCCCCACCCACCTATCCCATAAAAAGAAAATGGCCCGGTTGAAGTGGGCCATTTTTTACTGGCATCCGTGCAGGAACTTAGCCTCTCGGCAACCCTAACCCTCTTCCCGCGATGATGTTTCGCTGGATCTCTGAGGTGCCAGCAGCGATGGTGCCGGCGAAGGCGTTCATCCAGTGCTCTTGGACTCGGCCCTTGAGGGGTGCCCACTTGTCTTCGCGGCCCAGGGTGCCGTACATGCCGAGGATGTCCAGAGAAGCCTCGGTCACGCGCTGCACCGTTTCGCTGCCAAAGACCTTGCTCATGGACGCTTCCTTAGTGGGGATCAGGTCTTGGGATTGCATGTAGGCCACGTTGTAAGCCATCAACCGGGCAACTTCGCAGTCGATGTACCGGTCGGCCATCAGCGTACGTACCCAAGGAATCTCGATGAGGGGAATTCCGTTGCGCTTGGTCTCGGTGGCAAATTCCTTGGTGTCGTCCAGCATCCGGCGGGCGGCGGCGGAGTAATCGATGCCAGACCGCTCGAAGTCTAGCAGGGTTACGGCCACATACCAGCCACGATCCTCTTCACCAACCACATTGGCTCGAGGAACGCGGACGTCATCGAAGGTCACCTGGTTGAACTCGTGACCGCCGGCCATGTTGATGATAGGCCGGACCGACACTCCGGGAGACTTCATGTCCACCAGCACAAAGCTGATGCCACGGTGCTTGGCGGCGTCGGGGTCGGTGCGGGTCAACAGCATGATCCAGTCGGCGCGGTGGGCCATGGTAGTCCAGACCTTGGCGCCGTTTATAACTAGGTCATCGCCGTCGCGCACGGCGCGGGTGCTTAAGGAAGCCAAGTCAGAGCCCGATTCCGGCTCGCTGTAACCTTGGCACCATTGAATCTCACCCTTGGCCACCGATGGCAGGTGGGTATTCTTCTGCTCCTCGGAGCCGTGGATCATCAACGTGGGTCCAAGCATGCGAACGCCGAAGATGTCACGCCCGGGGGCCCTCATATATGCAATCTCTTCGTTGTAGATGGCCGACTTTACCGGGGACGCGTTCTGCCCGCCGTATTCCTCCGGCCAGTGCATGGTGAGCCAGCCTTTCTCCGCCATCTTCTGGCGAACGGCCACGTTCAGGTCCCAGTCGTCTTCTTCGGGATAGCGACCGGCGCCTTCCCATGGGTCGGGAAGCTCGGCCTTCATGAACGCCCGAAGTTCTCTCCGAAACTCTTCGTCCTCGGCAGTGAACTTGAACTCCACAGTGAATCTCCTACAGGGGTTTAATTACTGATTGGGAAGCTAACTGCCCACTGCCACGCAGGTGACGGTGCGCACCACGCCTGTGACGGTGTGGATGTGGCCGGTGACCAAGTCACCAACAACGGTCATATCCTCGCCGGATACCACAGCGATGATATCGTAGGGGCCCGTGACCACGTCCACCGTGGTGATTCCCGGTAGACCGGTCAGGGTGTTGGCCACGTCGCGCGTCTTTCCGACCGCAGTCTCGATCAATAGATATGCTTTTGTTGCCATGTTTCCCCCTCTCCGATTCTACCCGGTGCTGGGCTCGTCGTATGTTGAAGGTCATTTTACGGCCCGGCTTCTCACGGTGTCAATTTGCCCCGAACGTGACCGGAGACTGGCCAGACCAGGCTATAATATGCCCATATGCCTGAAAGAATGGAATTATTAAAAACGGGCGCGTCGCAGTTGGGTGTTGACCTTTCGGATGAACAACTGGACCAGTTCGAGGTCTATTTCAATGAGCTGGCCTACTGGAACAAACGGGCCAACCTGACCGCCGTCATCGAGTATGAAGACGTCCAGGTGAAGCACTTCTTAGACTCGTTAACCGTGTGCTTAACGGCCCAGGATCACTTGGCCGGGCCGGTGCGGGTGATGGACGTGGGCGCCGGCGCGGGGCTGCCGGGCCTGGCCCTGAAACTAGCCTTTCCGGAGCTGAGGCTTGCCCTGGTGGAATCGGTGAAAAAGAAGACGGCGTTTTTGCATCACATCGTGGACACGCTCGGCCTGAAGGACGTTTCGATCTATACTGGCCGCGCCGAGGAGTTAGCCCGCGAAAAGGACCTGCGGGGCGCCTTTGACCTGGTGGTGGCCAGGGCCTTGGCCAAGCTGCCCTTGCTGCTGGAGTTCAGCCTGCCCTTCTGCAAGCCCGGCGGCCGGTTGGTGGCGCTGAAGCACGGCGGCGACTGGTCGGAACAGGAGTCGGCCGCCAACGCCCTGGAGGAACTGGGCGGGCACATCGAGAGAGTTTCCAC
>DCWQ01000067.1:4515-8384 GCA_002328185.1 Dehalococcoidia bacterium UBA2158 | reverse complement strand
AGCGCTATCCCAGAGGAGTGGGAATTCCGGGGAAGCGGCCGCTCTGAGATGAGATCTTGGGTCAGACCAAAATGAAAGGAGGGCCCACTTCGAGCGGACCCTCCTTTTTACTTGCGCATTAAGGCTCGCTGCTACTTAGTGAAGAAGTTGGGCGGCGTACTACCGTCGAATCCCAATCCGTGGCAACCACTTCTGTGACCGTGGTCGTGTAGGTCCCCCGAGGCGCCTTAGACCAATTGAAGGTTACGGTACTGGTAGTACCGGGACCGACTTTGGTCTGGCTCCCGTTAGTTACTGAGATCGGGACCGAAGCCCCGCTTACGGCCACGGGCACATCGTCAACCTATGAGCACCGATTGATATCATCGACACCCAATGACAGGGTGAAATTGGAGCCAAACCGCCGCCCTTTAGGGGGTCTTTAGCCGGGTTTTAGTTCTGCGTGACGGTGTCATTGCCGGTATTGCCATCGGAGGATTGACCCAGACCAAGCCGTTGAGGCTTAGCTCTTCCTTGGTCATCGCCCGTGCCCCTGGTTGGCCAGGATTTCTTTAGCGACGTCAGAGCGGCTGGAACCGGGCGGCACAAGATCAATGATATGAACAATCAAGTCTTTGCCAGGCACGGCAACAACCTCGCCCTTCCCGTTGCCATTGTTGGCGCCTACCGGCCAGGCAGCCCAAGCAGCCAACAAGATGGCCAAAAAATCGTTAATATCGAAAGTTGCTTCTTCATGATCCGCCCCCAAGTCCCTGAAGTTTTCTGGAACTATTCTGCCTTGCGTTTCCCCATTTATGGTGTGGGCATGGCTGATTAATTTCTTGGATAGCAGGGTTAATAATGAACTGGGAGCTGAAGACGGCCAAGGCATTTATTGGCAATTGTGTAAAACGAGACTGGCGTTGCGGGGGGGCGGCCCGCGCCTATATCATCTACGAGAATGGCCAAGGCAGGCCGCTTAGCCGCTGCCTGTAACTCAGAAGCAATTTGGAGGGCTTTATGTCCGTGATGGTCACCGGCGGAACCGGATTCATCGGCAACCGAATCATCCGCAAGCTAATTGATAGGGGTGAAGAGGTGGTGTGTTTCGACCTGGCCCCGCCCCGAGCCACACTGGAACCCTACCTGGACCGCATCAAGATGTACCGGGGCGACGTGACCCAATTGCCGCACCTGCTGGAGGCCATCAACACCAACAGAGTACACAAGATCATTCACATGGCGGCGCTCTTGCCCCCGGACACCGAGGAACGGCACCACTACGCCATGCAGGTCAACATCGGCGGCACCAACAACGTGTTTGAAGCGGCACGGTGGGCCGGCGTCGAGCGAGTTGTCTACGCCAGCTCCATCGCCGTCTACGGCGTCCAAACAACCTTCGGCGAACGACCCATCAATGAGGACGACCTAAATGATCCAATCAACGTCTACGGCATGACCAAGTCCGTGAACGACTTCTCGGCCAAACGCTATATCGATCGTCACGGCATGGACCTGGTGGGAGTGCGCATCTGCACCGTGTTCGGCCACGGCAGGGTCACGGGCATGACGGGCATGATCGGCGGGCTGCTGATGTCCCTGCCGGCAATTGGAAAGCCAGTGAGCATGCCGTTCCATCAGGACGAGCAATCGCCCATGATCCACGCCGAAGACGCCGCGGAGATATTCGTGAGGGCGACCTTGGCCGATAAGCTAAACCACCCGATCTACATCAGCGGAGGGAGCATGTGCACCATCAAGGACATGGCCGACATCGTGCGTGACATCATCCCCGACGCCCAGATCTCCACAGGCGACCAGCAGGTACCCCACGTGTATAACGTGGACAACAGTAGGATGCTCGCCGACATCGGCTACGAAATCGCGCCCCTTCGGCAGCGGATACTGGACCACATCAACGACGCCCGCGCCGAGGCAGGGATGGGGCCTATAGCAGCCTAACTCGCGTGTTTATCAACAGACTGGGTTATAATTGAGCTGAACCTGATCCACGCCCGAAAGTGAACGTTCAAGAGAGATGAAATGAGTATCGCCATCGGTTTCATGCCCGGAGCCTACGGAGAGGGTGGAGACGACCACAAATATCTTCGGAAGTTGGTGGAGATTGGCGACAAACACCGCTACGACTCCCTCTGGCTCAGCGACCGGATCGTCGGCGAGAAGTTCAGTCTTGAGCCCATGATGGCTTGCTCAATGGTGTTGGCCTATTCAGACCGCCTGAAGGTCGGCACCAGCGTGCTGGCCATGCCACTGCGCAACCCGGTGGTCCTGGCCAAACAGATAGCCACCCTGGACTACCTGTCCCAAGGGCGGTTCTTCCCTGCGGTTGGCCTGGGACAAGAGGAGCCGGAGGAGTACGAGGCCTGCGGCGTGTCCAAAGAGCGGCGCGGCCCTCGGACCGATGAAGGCATCGCGCTGATGCGCCGCCTCTGGCAAGAAGAAGACGTCACCCACGAAGGCGAGTTCTTCAGTTGCCACAATGTGACTGTGACGCCCAAACCCTATCTGGAGCCTTCAACCCCGGTCTGGATCGGAGGACGGTCCTCCGCCGCCGCCAGGCGCGTAGGTCGGGTGGGTGACGGCTGGCTGGTCTCCAGCGCCACGCCCGAGGAGATCAAAGAGGGTTGCGAGACCCTTTTCGAGACGGCCAACGAGTTCAACCGTGAGATCGAAGACGACCACATTGGTGTCTTGATGGGCTATTACGTCTCGGACGACTTGAAAGAAGCCACCGAGAAAGCGAACCGGTTCGTGACCCGGCAGCGTCCCGACGCCCATTTCACCGAGTTCACGGCCGTGGGCCCGGTGGAGAAAGTGGCGGAAATGATCCAGAGCTACATAGAGGCCGGCGGCTCCAAGTTCGTCTTACGCCCCATGTGCTCCGCTGATGAGACCATGGAGCAGCTAGACATCTTGGGCGAAGAGCTGCTGCCCATGTTTCCACTTAAGCGATAGTCTTTCTAGCAAGCGGCAGCACATTCAGGTCAAACAGTAGTGCTACCGGGCCTCACCCGACGTCTGGTCGGCGCAGGCGATCAGGGCGATTAGCCAAGGACGCTCGATAGGTGTTGTGGTGTGTCCGGGGCCGGTCACACCCTGCATCAACACCATATCCCCCGGCCGCATTATCTTGGTAGTCCCGTCGCTGATTCCGATCTCGGCGGCGCCTTCATCGCCGCCGCACGTCGTGAGGGAGGGTTGGAGTGTTTATGCGCCGCTTTCTTGGGCGTGGGACTGCGCGCGATAGTGGTCGAATCTTGCGCCATGGCTCTGACAGCCCATAAGGCTAATCACAGCCGGGGAAATCTTCTGCTGACCTTCCTGCCAACGCTAATGCTGGCCGTGCCAATACCCTTCGCATCGCTGCCAGGCTTCACCGCGTCATTGGTGTTGCTGTTGTTCCTATTTCAGGCGTTGGTCTGCGTGAAGGTACGGCTAGACACCAGTAGAGGAAAAGGGGCGGGCCGACGAGCTAGGTCGGGCTCCAGATAGTCCGTTAGAGCCAGTGGCTAGTTAGCGCCGGAAGGCGGCACGCCCTCTCGGCTTGCCCGGCTTTCCGGGCCGTGGCCCACGAGGGTTGAAAGAAGAGGCGCCCTGTTTGGGAGCCCGACTTTGGCCATTGCCATTGGATGTTTCGGGCGTGGCACTTTTTCCCAGAACCTGGCCTGAACGCCTCCGCTCGACAGACTCGCTTAGCGGTAGACGGCCCAGCAATGTCCCTGACTTTCTCGGGCCTGAACTTCGTCCGTCACCGGAATTCGTTCGTGATGATCGGCCAGTCGGCGGGTACCAGGTGTTCCCATCGGAAGAATCGGTCCTCCGGTTGGAGCGTGGCGATTGGTCCGGGCGCCTGCGGCCCGACGAACCAT
>DCWQ01000067.1:0-4169 GCA_002328185.1 Dehalococcoidia bacterium UBA2158 | reverse complement strand
TCGAAGAGCCGTTGAACAAACCGTTGGACGACCGCGCCCGTGGTGCTGCCCCAACCGGTTGGTTCGACCGGTTTCCATTGTTCGAAGCGGGCCGAGACGCTGCATCAACGAGACGCTCGGCCCTCGCTCCATTGTTCGAGGAGCCATTACTGGCACCGCCGTCTCTGCGACGGTTGCTTTGACCGTTATTTTGATTATTGCTGCGGCCGCTTTTCTGCCGGTTTCGGGGCCCGGGGTCTCTGGTGCTCTGTCCGGCCCTGCCGCCGTTGCTCTGGCCCCCAGCGCGGCGCAGTCCCATCCGTTCTTCACGGAACTGCTCCTCCGGAGTGAAGTTGCCGTAGTCGAATCCTTCCAGACGCCGCCGTTCTATCTTGACGCCCAGTTCGCGTTCGACATCGCGGATCATGTTCCCGTCTTCGGCCCCGGCCAGGGTGAACGCCTCACCGGTCTGTTCGGCGCGGCCGGTCCGTCCGATGCGGTGGGTATAGGTGTCGGCGGTGTTTGGGAAGTCAAAGTTGATAACGTGGGAGACTTCGGGGACATCGATGCCGTGGGCGGCGATGTCAGTGGCCACCAGGATGTCGAACTTGCCGGCGCGGAACCCGTCCATCGCCTGTTGCCGGGCGTTCTGAGACATATTGCCCTGGAGGGCCGCCACCCGGAACGAATTCTTGGCCAGTTCCATAGCCAAGGTCCGAGCGCGGTGCTTGGTGCGCGTGAAGACCAGGGCCCGACCGGTGGCAGTCTGTTGCAAAAGCGCCAGCAGCAGGTCCCGCTTTTTCTTGTCTGGGACCGGGTACAGGGCGTGAGACACGGTCTTGGCCGGTGCGATCATCCCGATCTGGACCATCTCTGGGTCCTTGAGGATCTTTACCGCCAGTGTCCGGATCTCGGTGGGCATGGTTGCCGAGAAGAAAAGGGTCTGCCGTTTGGCTGGGACGTGGTCGAGGATACGGCGGACATCGGGCATGAACCCCATGTCGCACATGGTGTCGGCTTCGTCCAGGACCAAGACCTCGATGCCGGTAAGGTCGATGTCTTTTTGGCTGACATGGTCCAACAAGCGGCCGGGACAGGCCACCACTATCTGGGCCCCGCGCCGTAGTCCGGCGAGTTGAGGCCCTTTGGAGACGCCTCCATAGATCGCGATGCTCTTGATGCCAAGGTGTTGTCCCAATTCACGGAAAGACTGAAGGATTTGCTCGGCCAATTCCCGGGTCGGCGCCAGTACCAGGCAGCGAACGCCCCGTTTTGCCTGCGTGGTTGCCAGGCGGTGCAGGATGGGGAGGGCGAATGCTGCGGTCTTGCCGGTGCCGGTCTGGGCCAGTCCCAATAGGTCGCGTCCCTGTAGCGCGACTGGGATAGCCTGTTCCTGGATGGGGGTGGGTTTGGTGAAGCCAACAGACTTAACGCCGGCCAGCACCTGAGGATGAAGGGAGAATTCTTGGAAACTCACTAAGAGGGTTTACTCCTTGACTGCTTTACCGAGCCAAGTCACACTCTCAGGCCCAAGGTTACGGTCAATCTAATATCGCGGCATAACCGCACGTTCCAGACGTACGTGTTACGAACTTAGTCGTTGCCTGATTAAGTATAACAGTTAATCCGCCATACGGGCACGCTCCACACCCCCCGAATGGCCGATTTAGCTTACCGATTCTGGAAATTGGCCCGTCCATTACGCCCCTTGAGGGCGATTGAGTGTTAACATCATTTCCGGCAATATCCCTAGTAACAACCCTGGCGACAACACCTTGGCGGAGGCAACGCATTGGCTTACTACATGTACGTATCTATCCAGGAAGAAGACCGGATAGCCATCTTCAGCATAACCCCAAAGACGGGCAAGTTGAAGCATCTGGGCGACGCGGAGCTCCAGGGACGGCCCGCTCCCATCGCCATCGATCCGGAACATAAATATCTCTTCGCCGGACGCCGCAAGGCCGGCGATTTTGGCATGACCAGCTTCAATATCGACCGCAAGACCGGCGGTCTAACACCCATAGGGTCGATACCACTAGAGGGAGACCCGGTCCATATGTCCACCGATAAGACCGGCAAGTTCCTGTTGTCGGCCTACTACTATCAGAAGACTGCCGCAGTCCACAGCATCGGCGACGATGGCGCGCTGGCCGACCCGCCCGTGGTCTGGCGGGAGACTGATTTTGGCGCCCACTACATTCAGACCGACCCCGCCAACAAGTACGCCTTCGTTCCCCATATCGCGAACGGCTCGCTAACGGGCGCCAACGCCATATTCCAGTTCCGGTTCGACGCCGAAAAAGGGACATTGGACCCTCTTTCGCCGACCCGCACCAATCCCAGGGAACTCGACGGCCCACGCCATATTTGTTTCCACCCGAGCATGGATATCGTTTACTCGTCCAACGAGCAGGGAAACAGCGTAACCGTCTATACCTACGAGTCGGACAAGGGCAACCTGCATCCCATCCAAACCGTGACCACCCTGCCCAAGGGGTACGACGGCGAAAACTCGTGCTCCCAGATTCAGATCACGCCGGACGGCAAGTTCCTGTATGCGCCTAACCGGGGCCACAACAGCATCGCCGGCTTTCGGGTGAACCCCAATAACGGCCATCTCTCACCCATCGCGCAGACTCCCACCGAAGCGGTCCCGCGGGCGTTCAGCATCGATCTCCGAGGAACTTTCCTGTACGTTGCCGGCCTGGAGACCGGGAAGCTGGCCTCCTACCGCATCGATCAGGGCAGTGGCGAACTGGAAGCCGGGGATGTCTATGATGTGGGCAAAGGCCCCATGTGGGTGTTGATCACCGAGTTTTAGTCCGGTCTTCCCGAGTTTAGTCCGCGTCCCCAAAGGATAGCTAATGAAATTTGGGTTCATGCTGCCTTCGCGCGGCCCGCTAGCGGGGCCGAAATCCCTTTCGGTCATCGCCCAGCGCGGCGAGGAATTCGGCTACAGTTTCATCATGTTCCCGGACCACATCGTGATGCCGCGGAATGTTTCGTCTCAGTACCCTTATTCCCAGTCGGGAGTTTTTCCGGGGACCGATAACAACGAGACCATGGAACAACTGACCACGCTGGCGTTCCTGGCTGGGCAGACCAACTCCATAAGACTGGTCACCAGCGTCATGGTCGTTCCCCACCGTAGCCCTGTTGTCACCGCAAAAGTGCTGTCCACGCTGGACGTCCTCTCCCAGGGCCGGATAACAGTAGGCGTCGGGACCGGCTGGCTGGAAGAGGAATTCCAGACGTTGGAAACCCAACCTTTCGCCGAACGGGGCGCAGTCACCGACGAATATATCCAGGTCTTTAAAGAGCTCTGGACCAGTGACAACCCTCAATTCGATGGGAAGTTCTGCCGCTTCTCCAACATCGATTTCCTGCCCAAGCCCGTCCAGAAGCCCCACCCACCGATCTGGGTCGGTGGCGAGGGACGGCGGGCCATTCGCCGGGCCGCGCGTTTCGGCGACGGCTGGCAGCCTCTGGGCAACAACAACCGGTTTCCAACGGCCACTGCGGACGAACTTGCCGAGGGTCTCCGGAGGCTGGACACGGAGTTGGAGCGGGCGGGCCGCCCTGCCGGTTCCCTTGAGGTGACCAGCCGGATGCTGGGTTACGACCTGAAGAAGAACGGAGGGGCGTCAAGCAGCGGACAGATCGCCTTCGCCGGAAGCGCGGACCAGATCGCCTCGGAGGTCCACCGGTTTCAAGACCTCGGAGTAGACAACCTGGTGCCCAGTTTCCACGGTGTCGCCGGACTGGCCGAAAGTCTGGATGCGATGTTGGCGGACATGGAAGACTTCGCCAACGAGGTTATGCCCAAGATCTAGGGAGCAGACCCGATCTAGGACTACCAAGCATAAGCACACCAAGGTAGCAGGCAAAAGGTTGACATCATGAATTCCGATAACCTATATTTTGGTGTGCCCTCCGTCTTCGGCCAAGTGTCTATAGGTGCTGAACCGCGGATTCCTAGCCACAACGCCAGGGGGGAAGAGGATAAAACTGGAGGAGGCAATCCGATGACAAAGTTGCGGAAGTTCACATTTCCAATCTTGATCGGCATATTCTTGCTGGTCTTGGCGGCATGTGGCGGAGACGACGAGTCCGGTACGGCTAGTTCTAGCAGCTCAAGCACTAGCGGTAGGAGTTCCGAACTTGTTTCTGAGGGTCACGACATCAAG
>DCWQ01000043.1:3669-18056 GCA_002328185.1 Dehalococcoidia bacterium UBA2158 | reverse complement strand
TAATGTCACTAAGGCAGATTGCTAGGGAATTGGAGATCAGCCCCGCTTACCTGTCTTACATGGTCAATGGGAAGAGGCCATGGCGGAAGGATCTGTACCAGCGTTACATGGGGGTTGTTAACACTTTTGTTAACAGTGATGGGGATATTGTTAACACTACGCCCGCTGACAACAGAGGCGGGATTGGTGGCACCGACTGGGTTCGAACCAGTGACCTAGCGCTTATGAAGCGCCCGCTCTAACCACTGAGCTACGGTGCCACCTGAAGACCACCCGGCCAGCCGCCAGGGTGCGCCTCGTAAAAAGCCGAGCGTCTCCCCGAAGAATCTCGGAGGAGCTCGGCCACTAATCTTAATGGTGGCCGTTTCACAGTGTCAATTGGCCTGAAGGCCATCTGGCGGTTTAGAATTATCCTGTAATGACCGCATCTGAAGAAAATTCGCCACAAGATATTGGTGGGCATCTATCCCCGAACAAGCACTCGCGCGAGACTGCTGAGCGGCTGCGGACGGCCGTTGCCGACCTGGCTTCCCGACTGCGGCCTTTTCCGGGATTCTTCGGCATGATCACCATCCAGGCCATCGAACTGGAGCTGCCGGCCGGTTCCGGGTTCCAGCCGCCGCTGGAACTGGGGTGCGTGGTGGTACTGCCTGACGGAGAGATATCGGAACTGGACCTGAAGAACATCCCGGGGCCAGACGGGCCGGCGGACGTGGACCAAGTGGAAGAGTTCACTGAGTTGGACCTCCCCCCAGAGCAATACATCGCCTACGCCACGGTGGCGGTGCAACTTTTGCAGGCAGAGATCGAACGCCGGAATCCAGCCCGGCCCTAGATTCTTCCGTCTGGGTCCAGTCCCAGGGCAACCCGTCCGTATTGCAGTCCGCCGATCTCCATGATGAATCCGTCGCGACGCACGGCCGCCTGAATGTCTCGGTGGAATCGCTGGGCGGCACCAGAATTGAAGATGGCGTGGCCGCCGCTGAACTCGAACAGCCGGTTGACCGAACTCAAGCAGAGCTGGGCGATGAAAGCCTTGTCCCGGCGTAAACGGGCCCGTACCAGCGTGCTGAAAGCTTTCCCGGTCTGTGCCATCTCCAAAGTCTCACTAACGTCGCTCCTCATTAGGGCACGGGCGGCGTCTAGCTCGGCAGAGGATTGGGAAAGTCGCAACTGTACCCCATCTAGGTCCGCAGTCCTCCCAGGCCCGGATGTGCCGGTGAGCTGGGAGGTATATTCATCGATCATCCCCTGGGCGATGCCGATCATCGGGGCGACCAAGTCCCAGCCAAGCAATACTAGCGCCGGCAGACGGTAACGGCCTTGCTGGTGGACCACCCACCCATTCTGGTCCTCTCCGCCGGCCCTATCCCGATTCAAGCCCCGGTGATGAGGGACGAAGGCGTCTTTGATCACGATGTCGTTGCTCCCGGTGCCCCGAAGCCCTGAAACGAACCAAGTGTCGACGACCTTGTAATCGGAGCGTGGAAGAAGCAGCCAGACCAGTCCTTCAGGAAGGTTGGCGCCCACCATTACCCAACTGGCGGCGTTACTACCGCTGGAGAACTCCCACTGTCCGGAAAGACGGAACCCGCCGTCCGTCTTCTCCAGTGTTGACCTGCCCGGATTCAAAGAGCTAGAGAGCAGAACATCGGGGCTCTCCCCGAAGACATCCTGCTGAGCCTCGAGGGGCCAATAGCCCACCAGCCAAGAATGGGCCGCCCAGAGACTGTAGCACCAGGAAGTGGAGGCGCAGCCGCTGCCCAGTAGAGCCGCGACTTCCAGCATCAGTCCATAATCGACATCGAGGCCGCCGAACCGGCGGGGCACGCCGATCAGGTGAAGCTCCGACGCCAGTAGATCTCGGACCGATTCATCGGGAATACGGCGGAGTTCCTCCGTCTGATCTGCCCGCCCCCTGAGGACCGGGACCAATTCCGAGGCTCTTCTGAGCAACTCCTCCGGGGCCAAAACCTGATCAAACATGAATCTTCCTAAGTGCTGGGTATGATTTGGAAAAAGTCGGAGCTTTTCCGACTAAGAGGTGGGTTCTGCGAGGAAGACCGGGATCAAGCGGTCGGTCTTGTCCTGGTACTCCTGGTAGGGTGGGAACGCGGCGACGGCGATATCCCAGAGCCGGACTCTCTCGGCTGATTGCCTGATCTCCCGGACCCGCATCGACTGAACCTGTGTCTCGTCCTGAATCTTAACGTTCGGCTCAGCTATGAGGTTGTGGTACCACAGCGGATGTTTGGGCGCTCCGCCCTGTGAAGCCACCAGGATATAGCTATTTCCGTCCACGACCTTCATCAGAGGGGTCTTGCGGACCGCGCCAGTTTTTAACCCTTTGTTGGTCACGATGATGACTGGCAGGCCCGTGTCCCTTAAGGTCAGGCCATCGGTGCCACCGCTCCCTTCGTACAATTCCACTTGGTCCTTGACCCAATCTCTGGGGCTGGGTAAGTATTCGCTCATGCCTGCCTCCTCATGCAAAAACGGCTTTCAAAAGTCTGGGCTTGTCGTATTTGCGCACATGATAGCAAAATGGAGAAGACTGCGGGGCTCAGTTACGTAAATAAAGAGGCCACGATTGACATGGGGCGGCGTTAGCCTTAGATTTGCTGGCGGCCTCACCTGTGCACGCCTAAACAGGTGGACTGATGGCCGGTTACAAATTTTAGAATGTGAGAATATGACGCAATTTCCTCAGCATGACCTTGAATATTACTTCGAAACCGCCCATGAGCTCGCCGAGCGCGTAGCGGCCCAGGCTGACCAGATCGACGAAGAACGGCAGATTCCCCCGGAGCTGGCGGGCGAGATTGCCGATAAGGGATTCTTCCGGCTGCTCCTGCCCGAATCACTGGGCGGCGCACAACTGGGCCACACCGATTTCCTGAAGATCGTGGAGATCTTCGCGGCCTTGGATGGCAGCATGGGCTGGTGCATCAACCAGAACAACGTCCATGCTACCAACGGGCTTCGAATGCCGCTGAAAACGGCGGAGGAGATCTACGCGGAATACCGGGCGGTGGTGACCAACGGACCGCCCACTGCGTCCGTAAAAGCGGTCCCCTGCGACGGGGGCTACCGGCTCAGTGGGCGGTGGGATTTCAGCAGCGGGTTCACTCACGCGACCTGGATCGCGGCCCTGGCCCCCATTGTGCCGGAGGGGCAGGAGCGCGAGGCGTTCTTCAACCGGCAAGGAGCAATCATACTGCTGATGCCCAAGAAAGACGTGACGTTCGTTGACTTCTGGCCGGTCCACGGTCTCAGGGGTACCGCCAGCTTTAGCTTTGAAGTCGACGATATGTTCGTGCCCCAATCCAGGACCTATGACCCAACCAGTCAACCCCGCGAGGACGGCCCCGTGTACGCGATCCCGACCACATTATTGTTTGCGTCGGGGTTCTCGACTACGGCACTGGGGATCGCCAAATCGAGCCTGCAAACCGCCATGGACCTGGCGGTGATCAAGATACCGGGGCGGGCGACCAGGCTGTTGCAGGACGAGACCACGACCCAAAGAATAATCGGTGAAGGCGAGGCGATCTGGCACTCAGCCAAGGCCTTTCTCCGTGAAGCCCACGCGTCGGTCTGGGAGAGTGCTCAATCGAAAGAGCCGTTGACGATAGAGCAGCGGGTCAAGCTAAGGCTGGCCTGCACGTTCGGAATCCGGAAGGCCAACGATGTGGTGCGGATGGCCTATGAACTGTGCGGCTCCAACGCCATACTGCAGACCAACCCCGTCCAACGCCAATTCCAGGATATAAGTGTGGCTTCGCAGCACATCCAGGGAAGGGCCACGCACTTCGAGACCGCAGGCCAGTTCTACATGGGGATGGAGCCTGAGGGGAATTTCTAGCGGGGAGTTGGTGGTTTGGCTACGACGTGGTGGGACAAAACCCAGCCCCAAGAAAACACGGCGAGCCGCTTAATCTTCGAGGTTGATGTCGCCGCTGCGGCCGCCGCTTTTCTTGACTAGACGCACTGCTTCGATGCGCATGCCACGGTCCACAGACTTGCACATGTCATAGAGGGTCAAGGCAGCAACCGATACAGCGGTGAGAGCTTCCATCTCGACGCCGGTGCGGGCGGCGGTCTTGGCGGTGGCGGTGATCTCTATCCGGTATTCCGCCTCGTTTAGTTTCAGGTCAACGTCCACCCGGTCTAAAGGCAGGGGATGACATAGCGGGATAAGCTCTGAAGTCTTCTTGGCGCCCATGATTCCGGCCAGTTGGGCGATGGTCAGTACATCGCCCTTCTTCATCAGCCCCTCTTTGATCAGCCGCAGCGTCTCAGGCTCGGTGGACACGTGACCCCGGGCTACGGCCTCCCGGCTGGTGACGTCTTTGTCGCCCACGTCGACCATCTTGGCGTTTCCGTGTTCGTCCAGATGCGTCAGATGAAGGTTAGGGTCGTTGTTAGTGGTGGACATAATGTATTAATGCTCCGAGCCGGGCGGCTACTTCGCTGTGCCGGCCTCTTTGGTGGCCAAGGCATCGGCCAGTTCATTGCCACGGTCGCCGTTATGGCCCCGGACCCAGAGCCAGGAGATGTCTCGATTCTTGACCAGCCGGTCCAGTTGGTCCCAAAGGTCGTGGTTGGCCTTGCGTTTCCAGCCTTTGGTCATGGTGTTGATCACGTAGGTGCTATCTGAGCTGATTAGCACCTTGACCAATGGGTCGACGGCCTCCAGTCCTTTGATGACGGCGGTCATCTCCATGCGGTTGTTAGTGGTCTGCGGCTCGCTTCCCGATAGTTTCTGCTGGTTGCCATTCTGTTCGATAACGGTGCCCCAGCCGCCAGGGCCGGGATTGCCCTTACAGGCGCCGTCCGTGTGGATGATTATATCGTTGCTTTGCATCGATGCTATCAGCCCTCAGCCCTCAGCCCTCAGCTTTTCCTGACTGCTGACCGCTGACTGCTGAAAGCTCGTTATCCCCCTATCTGGTACATCTCTATCTTTCTCGGCGAACCCTTGCCGTTGGGTGAGGCGGCCCGTTCCTCCGAATAGCGGTCGGAGCGGACGGTCCAGATGCCCGTGATCAGCTCCCTCAGATCGTCGTCGGTGGCGCCGGCGCGCATTGGATCCATGAGGGAAACTCCCTCGCTAGCGAAGAGGCAAGTGAAGATCTTGCCGTCGGTAGACAGCCGTACCCGGGCGCAGTCGCCGCAGAAGGGCTTGGTCACCGAGGCGATGATTCCAATCTCACCGCTGCCGTCCCTATAACGGTACCTTGTCGCCACCTCGCCTTGATAGTTGCTTTCTGTGGGTTCCAGGGGCATTTCGGCGTCGAGGCGGGCAATGATCTCTTCGGCGGACAAAACGTGTTCCGAACGCCAGCCGTTCACGTTTCCGACGTCCATGTATTCGATGTAGCGGACGATGTGGCCGGTTCCATGGAAGTAGCGGGCCAGGTCGACGATGGTGTGGTCGTTGACGCCCTTTTGCACCACACAGTTGATCTTGATGGGCGAAAGGCCGACTTCAGAGGCGGTCTGGATGGCCTGCAAAACCCGCTCGGTGGTGAAGCCGCGGCCGTTCATGGCCTTGAAGACCTCGTCGTCTAGGCTGTCCAAGCTGACGGTGATGCGGTCCAGGCCGGAGTCCTTCAATTTTTGGGCAAACTGGCTGAGCAGGTAACCGTTGGTGGTCAGAGTGAGGTCGTCGATGCCATCGATGGCGTTCAGCATGCCCAGCAGTTGGGGTAGGTCGTTGCGCAACAGCGGCTCGCCGCCGGTGACGCGCAGCTTCTCGACGCCCAACTCGGCGAAGAAGCCCACCAGCCGGGTCAACTCCTCAAAGGTGAGGATGTCGGCCCTGGGCAGGAACTCGTAGGCCTCTCCGTAGATCTCGGCGGGCATGCAATAGGGGCAACGGAAGTTGCATCGGTCGGTAACGGAGATGCGCAGGTCCCGCATGGGCCTGCTGAATTTGTCAGTGAGCATTCACCTATCAACTATCAGCTTTTTCAGGGATTCCACCGCTTTTTGGGCGGCGTTGGCCCGGTGGCTGATCTTGTTTTTGACTTCCAGGGGTAGTTGGGCCATGGTCTTGTCACACGAGGGCAGATAGAACACCGGGTCGTAGCCAAAACCGTCGTCCCCCTGGACGTCGTATTGTATCACTCCGGCCACGAAACCCTCCGCCTGGGCGGCGAGGGTGGGCTGCTGAGAGGTAGGTTTCGCCACTGTAATCACGCACCGAAACCGCGCCCCCCGCTCCTCCCACGGCACTTCCTGGAGGTTCTTCAACAGCAACTGAATGCGGTCGTCGTCGCTGATACACGAGTCGCCGCCGTAGCGGGCCGAGCGGACACCGGGTTCGCCGGAGAGGGCGTCGACTTCCAGACCCGAGTCGTCAGCCAGCGTCAGCAGCCCTGAGATGGCCGCGTACTCCGAGGCCTTCAGCCAGGCATTCTCCTTAAAAGTCTCCCCGGTCTCCTCGACCTCGTGGGTGATACCCAAATCCCGAAACGAGACCAGCTCAAAGGGTATCCCTTGGAGCAGGTCGATATACTCATGCATCTTGCCGATGTTGCCGGTGGCGATGAGGAGTTGGGTAGCCACTCTAGATCGTCCCCTGCTCGGACATCTCAGCTAGTTCGCCTTTGTCCAGGCCCAGCCACGAGCTGTAGATGTGTTGGTTGTGCTCGCCAACGGTGGGGCCGGCGTGCTCCACCGCGCCGGGAGTCTCGCTGAACTTGGGGATTACTCCCAGCATCTTAGTCTTGCCCAGCTCAGGGTCGTCGATTTCGATGATGTCCTCGCGGGCCTGGTAGTGGGGGTCGTTCATGATCTGAGGGGCGTCGTAGACCGGGCCCACGACCGCTCCGGCAGGCACAAGGTTGTCAATTGTCTCCTTCAAGTCCCGCTGCCCCAGCCATCCTTGCAGTTCGACGTTCAGTTCATCGCGGTTCTCCAGGCGGGCGGCGTTGTCCTTGAACTCCGGCCGCGTGATCAGGTCTGGCATGCCTATCGCCTGGGCCAGACTCTCAAAGGTGCTCTGAGATGTTGCGGAGAGTCCAAGCCAGCGGTTATCGGAGGTCTGGTACAAGCTGCGGGGCGCGGCGTCGGGGAAATTATTGCCCACCCGCTCTCGGTTGATACCCAGCATGTCGAACATGGTGATGTGGGGGATGCAGAGCCGGAAAAGGGGCTCGAAGAGGCTCACGTCCACCACCTGGCCCTTCGCGTCCGGATTTCCTGAGGCGTCGCGGTGATAAAGGGCCATCATGCCGGCCATCGCCCCGAACACCCCAGCGATCTCGTCAGCCAGAGGTATTGGCGGCAGGTTGGGCGCAGTGCCCGGGAACCCGGTCATGTTGATGTAGCCGCTCATGCACTCGGCGATGGTGCCGAAGCCGGGCCGGTCCTTGTATGGGCCGGTCTGGCCGAATCCGGAATAACGCAGCATCACCAGTTTTGGGTTCACTTTGTGGAGATCATCGGGCCCCAGTCCCCAGTTCTCCATAGCGCCGGGCCGGAACCCTTCGATCAAAACGTCGGCCTGGGCCGCCAGCTTTTTGAGGACGCCCTGGCCTTCGGGCGTGCCCAGGTTTAGTGTGATGGACTTCTTATTCCGGGAATGGACCTTCCACCATAGCGAGACGCCGTTGGCGAAGGGCCCCCAGTTGCGCAGTGGGTCCCCCGAGCCGGGGCGTTCCACCTTTACAACCTCGGCACCGAAGTCGGCCAGCAGGCTGCTGGCGGTGCCCCCGGCGACGATGATGGAAAGGTCCAGGACTTTCAGGCCCGCGAGAGGTCCTTGGGCTGTGGTCAAATCTACCCCCGTTTCGACGTGTTTTTAGGCCTCGGATTTGGCCCGATAAGAATGGGTTAATACTAACAGCCGCCCGGTGGCTGGAAAAGGCGGGCGCAAGGCCGTCCATAATTACCGAATCTAGCCTGTATCCGGGTGGGGGTCTCTGCTATAATCTGGAACGATTCCGGGGCCATCTTTCTTCAGCCGGATTTGCAACCCCAAGCGGCCCAAAGCAAACAATAGGCTATGTTAGATAATTATTTCAGGGAATATGGGCTCATTGCCATCTTCGTGGTGGTGGCCATCGGTGTCCCAATCAGCATGCTGATGATGTCCCACATGGCTGGCCGCATCGGTCTTCGGCCCAACAAGCCGACGGCCGTCAAATCCGAAACATACGAGTGTGGAGTGGAGTCCATCGGCGGACGCTGGGAGTTGTTCAACTTCCGCTATTACATGTTCGCCATCCTCTTTGTCATCTTTGACGTTGAGGTTGTGTTCCTTTATCCCTGGGCGGCCAAGTTCCTGCAACTGGAACTGTTCGCGCTGATTGAGATGGCCGTGTTTGTTGGGATATTGGTCGTTGGTCTGGCCTATGCCTGGCGCAAGAATGATCTAGAGTGGAGTTAGGCACGCCGATGTCGTTGGAGCTAACACCGGGGGGCGGTCCCCTACAGTCACGAACTTGGGATTTGGACCGTTATGAAGGCTCGTTGGTCCAAGAACTCAAGGACGCCTCGATAGAACCTCTGGCCGAACCCACCATCGAGGTCCCCGACGACCTTAAGAACAACCTCATGATCACTTCGGTCGACGCCTTGGTGAACTGGGGTAGGAAGTCGGCTTTGTGGCCAGTGACCTTCGGGCTTGCCTGCTGCGCGTTTGAGATGATTGCCAGCGCCATGGGCCGCTTTGACATCGCCCGCTTCGGCATGGAAGCGTTCAGGGCCTCGCCCAGACAGGCTGATTTGATGATCGTGGCCGGCACGGTGACCTGGAAGATGTCCCCGGCGATCAAGCGCATCTATGACCAGATGGCCGAACCCAAATGGGTCATCTCAATGGGCGTTTGCGCCACCAGCGGCGGCCCCTACTACGGCTCCTATAGCGTTGTGCCAGGCGTGGACCACATAGTCCCAGTGGACGTCTATGTGCCGGGTTGCCCGCCCCGCCCCGACGCCCTGCTCTACGGCATCATGGAGCTTCACGAGAAGATCAAGAAGTACCACAACCTGCCCCAAGGCCCCAACCTCAACCCGTTTCGGAGCGGCCCCAAACAGGACGGCTCCTAGATGGCCGTTCAACAGTTGAGCGGCTCGGATTTATCTTCCCTGGTCGGCGCCGGTGTTCCGGATTCCGTCGAAAGGCAAGAAGACGGCGTCCTTTGGGTCAAGGCTCCCAAGATCGCCGATGTTTGCGGCTTTATGAAATCGGACGCGGGGCTGGACTTCAATTTCCTGAACTCCATCTCCGCCGTCGATTACATCAACCATTTCGAACTCGTCTACCATTTGACCTCGTTGAACAAACGCCACACAGCCATCGTCAAGACACGCCTGGACGGCCGTGAAGATCTGTCCCTACCCTCGGTCTACCACCTGTGGCGCGGAGCTGATTTCCAAGAAAGGGAGATCTGGGACCTGATGGGGGTCAGTTTCTCAGGACACCCAAATATGAAAAGAATAATGCTGTGGGAGGGCTTCGAAGGCCACCCGCTGCGAAAGGACTATCTGTAGCAATCAGCCATCAGTATGCAGCTAATAGCTAGCTGATCGCTGACCGCTGAGAGCTGACTGCTCCACCATGCCTATCCAAACCGAGCCGATGACAGTGAATATTGGGCCGCAGCACCCCAGCACACATGGGGTGTTCCGGCTGCGCGTTACCTTTGACGGCGAGGAAATACTGGAAGTCGAGCCAATATTTGGCTACCTCCACCGGGGCACTGAGAAGCTGGCCGAAGAGCGCAATTACATCCAGATAGTCACCCTGACCGACCGGCTCGACTACGTCTCGTCAATGATCAATAATCAGGCCTATTGTCTGGCGGTGGAAGAACTGCTGGGCGTTGAAGTGCCACAGCGGGCCAAGTACCTGAGAACCCTGACCGCTGAGCTGCAGCGGGTGGCCAGCCACCTGATGGGCATCGGCTTCTTCCTCCAAGACCTTGGCACTCTGGGTACACCACTGATGTACGCCTTCCGTTCCCGAGAGCGGATTCTAGACCTGTTCGAGATGCTCTGCGGAGCGCGGATCACCCTGAGTTACAGCCGTCCCGGCGGCGTGTTCTTCGACGCCCCGGACGACTTCTGGCCGGCCCTAGACCAGTTCTTGAAGGACTTTGAGACCGAGTACGCCGAGATCGAGCAATTGATATTGGAGAACGAGATTGTCATGGTCCGCACCCGTGGGGTCAGCCTGCTGCCTCTGGACGTGGCCATCAACTGCTCAGCCAGCGGACCGGTGCTCCGGGCCAGCGGACTGGACTGGGATTGGCGCAAGATGGCCCCCTATGATGCCTATAACCGTATGGAATTCGACGTCCCGACGGCCACCGGTGGCGACAACTATGACCGGTTCTGGGTGCGTATCCAGGAGATACACCAGAGCATCCGCATCGTGAAGCAATGCATCGAGCAGATCGAGCCAGGCCCAACCCGGGCCGACGTCCCGCTGATCCTGCGTCCCCCGGTTGGCGCCGAGGCTTACGGGCGGGTGGAGGCTTCCAAGGGCGAATTGGCCTTCTATCTGGTCTCAGATGGCGGCATCAGCCCCTACCGGTGTAAGGTCCGCTCGCCGTCCCTGATGAACCTGACTGCGATCGAGCATCTCCTAGTTGGCTGGAAATTGGCGGACATGATCGTGACGCTGGGCAGTTTGGACATCAACCTGGGTGAAGTGGACCGATGAACTGTGTCCTAGGCCCCGACAACATCCTGAACGACACCGTCTTGTTCCGCGTGATCTACGAGGGCGTGGGCCACGTTTTGCCCTGTGGCCTGTCCTACGCCACGGCCGGTATCGCCATAATGCTGATCTTGGTGAACGGCGTGCTGCTGGGCGCCGGTCTTTTCTCCTGGGTCGAGCGACGACTGATAGGAAGGTTCCACAACCGTATCGGACCTAACCGCTGGGGGCCCTTCGGCTCGCTCCAACCCCTGGCCGACCTAGTAAAGCTGCTGGTCAAAGAAGACCTGACCCCCAAGGGCGCGGACCGCATCGTCTTCACCATCGTCCCGGTGGCCATGTTAGCGCCGGTGGTGCTGATGATGGCCGTGGTGCCCTTCGCCAAAGACACGGCCCTAGCCAACCTGAACGTGGGTGTGCTGTACATTTTGGCCGTCACGTCCATAACGTCCATCGCCATCTTCATGGCGGGGTGGGCTTCCGATAACCGTTACGCCATGTGGGGCGCGTCCCGCGGCGTGGCGATCCTGATCAGCTACGAAGTCCCGGTGGTCATGTCCCTCTTGGGCGTGGTGCTGCTGGCCGGGTCCATGTCTCTATCGGACGTGGTCTCCGCCCAGACGGTGCCATTCCTGCTGGTGCAGCCCTTGGCCTTCTTCGTCTTCTTTGCGGGAACATCGGCGGAGTTGAACCGCACCCCCTTCGACCTTGCCGAGGCCGAGTCGGAGATCATTGCCGGATACCACATCGAATACAGCGGGGTGAAATTCGCCCTGATCCAGGCTGCCGAGTTCGGCGCGGTCCTGACATCGTCCGCCGTGATGGTCACGTTGTTCCTGAGCGGCTGGTCCGGCCCCGTCTCCGATTACCTTGGCTGGGCCTGGTTCCTAATGAAGATTGGCGTTTTGGCTTTCATATTCAGTTGGATCCGGGCCACCTTCCCACGGCTACGGGTAGACCAACTGCTGGCCTTCGCGTGGAAGTTCCTGCTGCCCCTCAGCATCATCAACCTGTTCGCCACCGCGTTGGAGGTCTTCTTACTGCGCAGCGACGCGGGTGTTTTGGCCACCACCGACCTCTGGATTATGGCCGGGATCAACTTTGGGGTGGCGTTCGCTTGTCTGCTGGTGTTCGGGACATTGATCAAGGAAAAAGTCCGCCCAGAGGGACCCATCACCGGAGCAACCTTCTCTACCGGGGAGGCTGATTAATATGTACGGAATAAACATGGCCAAGGGGCTGATGGTCACGCTGAAGAACCTGACCAAGAAGCCTTTCACTGTTCAATATCCTGAGCAACGGGTCAAGCAACACCCCCGGTTCCGGGGCGAGGAATTCGTCTGGTATGAGGAGCGCTGCACCGGCTGCGCCTCCTGTGCCAAGTACTGCCCGCTGGGGATCATTAAGATAGTGACCACGCCCAGCGAGACCGCTCCGGCCCAGGGCGACAAGTACAAGCTGGAAGTCTTCGACATCTCAATCAACAGGTGTATGTTCTGCGGCTTGTGCGTGGAGGCCTGCCCCTACGATGCGCTCTTCATGGGCAGCGGGTTCGAGCAGGGGCAATATTCCAGGAAGAACATGGTCATCGACATCGACCATCTGCGCCAGGCCGACAAGCACCCCAGCACATTCTTCCGCCCGCAACTAGAGGACACCAGCTACGACCCCCGGGGCGGCCGGCCGCTCCACTGGCAGGAGGTTGGCCGCGAGTCCTGGCAGTGGCATGAGAAGGAAAAGGCCGGCATGAGAATCAATCGGCCCTTGCCGTCAGACCTGGCGCCCCAAGACCCACCGGTAGACTCGTCTTTCATGGACGACAGCGAAGCCGCGCCTACACCTACTGCCGATGAGGAAACCGAGTAGATGCTGTTTCACGACATCGTCTTCTGGTTACTGAGCGTGATGGCCGTCGGCGGAGCGTTGGGGGTTGTGATGGTGCCGGACCTGTTCCGCGCCGCCCTACTCTTGATAGTGGTCTTCATCGCGGTAGCCGGGTTCTTCATCCTTCTCAGCGCCGAGTTCTTGGCGGTGGTCCAAGTCCTGATCTATGTCGGGGCCATCGCCATCCTGATAATCTTCGCCGTCATGCTGACCAGGGACGTCCAGCGCGGCAATCTGCCCAACCGCTTGCAGGTACCGGCGGTGGTTCTCGCTGTCCTATTGTTTTCCGCCCTGGTTGCGGCAGCGGTGGACACTCAGTGGGAGTTCCTGCCCGCCGACCAGCAAGCACGCGTGGAATTGGTCCAGACCAGCGCGGTGACAACCCTGACCGGCGAAGTTCTGACTGATGAAGGCATCACCAGTCCCGATGACCAGGCCGAGATCCAAGAATCGGGTCTGGCCGACCTTTTGATCAGCGACTATGTGCTGCCCTTTGAGGCTGTTTCGGCGCTGCTGTTGGCTGCGCTAATCGGTGCGTTGGTGCTGGTGCGCCCCAATCCTGGGACGGGGAGGGGCTCTAGCTAGGCATGTCATTCGAAGCGTTCATGATCGTCTCGGCAGTGCTTTTTTGCATCGGGCTTTATGGCTCCCTGGCCCGGCGTAACGTATTGGCCGTTTTGATGTCCATAGAGCTGATGTTCAACGCGGTCAACGTGACACTGGTTACCATGGCCAAATACCTGGCGCCCGCGGCCCTTCAAGACGACATAAGCTCTGTGCTGACTGGGCAAGTGTTTGCGGTGTTCATCATCACCGTGGCCGCCGCTGAGATTGCCCTGGGCCTGGGCATAGTCTTCGCCATGTACCGGACCAACGAATCGGTGGACCTCACGGAAGCCACCCAGTTGCGACACTAATAAATGTGGGTTGAATTCAAACAAGCGCCGAATCTGATGCTGGCCGAGATGTGGAAGGAAGTCCTCGAGGGAGAAGGCCTGCCCACCCGCATCCTGCCGGAAGGCGACATATTGGACTGGGCCGAGCGGGTCCCGTTCAAGATTTACGTTCCAAAGGGCCGGGAACACGTCGCTGAAGAGATTCTGCGGAAACTATAGATGGTTAACGAAGCAATCATCTGGGCCATCTTCCTGTTGCCTCTCGGCTCCTTTGCCTTCGCTGCATTGGTAGTGCGGCCTTTCTTCAACCGCTTTTCCCTGATCAGCGGACTGGCCACCATCGCCGGCCTGGGCACGGCGCTGGGCTTCTCCATCTGGACATTGCGCTCGGTGATCTTGGGCCACGACTCGGAGTTCGAGCCCATCGAATGGTTGGAAGTCGGCGGGGCATCTATCGACTTCGGCCTGTTGATCGACCCATTGACCGCCGTGATGCTGATCGTGGTTACCGGGGTGAGCCTGCTGGTGCAGATATATTCCCTGGGCTACATGAAGGGCGACGCCAGTTTCTCCCGGTATTACGCCTATATGTCGCTGTTCACTGCCGCCATGCTGGGGTTGGTGCTAGCTTCAAACATCATCCAGCTCTACGTGTTCTGGGAGCTGGTGGGCGTGTCGTCTTATCTGTTGATAGGGTTCTGGCACGAGCGTCCCGCCGCGGCAGCCGCAGCCAAAAAGGCCTTCATCATCACCCGCATCGGCGACGTTGGATTCCTCATCGCCATCTTGTACCTGTTCACCCAGGCCGACTCCTTTGCCGCCGCTGGGTTGAACGCATTCCATATACCGGACATCTGGGAGGCGGCCCAACCCGAAGCCATCGCCGCCGGCGCGTTATTGAGCGGTGGGGTATTGACCTGGGTGGCCCTGGG
>DCWQ01000043.1:0-3281 GCA_002328185.1 Dehalococcoidia bacterium UBA2158 | reverse complement strand
ATGGAAGGCCCCACGCCGGTCAGCGCCCTGATCCATGCCGCGACCATGGTTGCGGCGGGTGTCTTCCTGGTGGCCCGGTTCTTCCCGGTCTTCGAGCACTCCACTGATGCAATGACCGTGGTGGCGTTGGTGGGAGCATTCACGGCCGTGTTCGCGGCGTCCATGGGCCTGGTGATGAACGACATCAAGCGCGTCATGGCCTATTCAACGGTCAGCCAACTTGGCTACATGATGGCGGCCCTGGGGCTGGGACTCTATGCGCCAGCCATCTTCCACCTGGTGACCCACGCGGCCTTCAAAGCGCTTCTGTTCCTGGGCGCAGGCAGCGTTAACCACGCCACGGGCACCTTCGATATGCGCTACATGGGCGGACTGCGAAAAGTCATGCCCGTCACCTATGTATTGGTATTGATCGCAGGGCTGGCCTTGGTGGGAATCATTCCCCTGGCCGGGTTCTGGAGCAAGGATGAGATTTTGCTGGGCGCCTGGGGCGGCACTGGTTTGGTCGACACCTGGGTCAGCAGGGTGACCTTCTCCGCCTTATTGGCCGGTGTGATCCTCACCGCTTTCTACACCATCAGGATGATTATCCTGACCTTTCACGGCGAGTTCCGGGGCGGTATCGACCGAGAACTGGAAGAAAAGGCCCAGGCAGCTCCAGTCGGCGCGTCGCACAACGGCGGAGTGCACCTGGCCGAGTCGCCCTGGGTGATGCTGCTGCCCATGTTGGTGTTGGGAGTGATTGCGGTGCTGGTGGGTTACCTGGCCAATCCCCAATGGACGGAAGAGATCGGCATCCCCAGGCACTGGATAACCGGGTTCTTGGGCGACGGATTACAGGCAGCCAGAGACATCCACGAACACGGGGGGACCCTCGATTTCAGCCGTTGGATGGCCATCGTATCGACCGTGGCGGCACTTTCGGGGATCGGGCTGGCAGTGCTCCTTTACCAGCGACGGCGCGATCAGCGGACCGACCTCGTGGAGCGGGTGAGGCCAGTCCACACCCTGCTGTCTCAGAAATATTACATGGACTCCCTGTACGAGAACCTGATTGTGCGGAAAGGGTTCTACAAGATCGTCGCCGGGTTCACGGACTGGATAGACCGCAACCTGGTGGACGGCATCGTGGACCTGATTGGATGGTTCTTCAGGAACATTGGCACGGCCATCGGGAAGTTCCAGACCGGCCAGGTGCAGGCTTACGCGACCGGGATAGCCTTCGGCGTCCTGGCAATAATCTTAGCTTTGTTGTTGGCATAAGGATCAAATGGTAGACGGCTTCAACGGACTTTTGACAGCGACGGTGTTCCTGCCTGCGGTGGGAGCGCTGGTCTTGCTGTTGGTGGTCAAAGGCGACAAGAACGTGCGGAACTTCGCCGTGCTGATCACCCTGGCCGACCTGGTCCTTTCTCTGTTGGTCTTCGGGTTCTTCGACCGGGGCGACGGGGCTGACCGGTTCCAGTTCGTTGACCAGATGACCTGGATCCCAGACGTGGGTCTGAACGCCAATTATTTGCTGACCGTTGACGGCCTCAGTGCGCCCTTGGTGGCGTTGACGGGGCTGCTGGGTATGTGCGCCGTGTTGGCGTCCTGGCACGTCGGCTTTCGGGTCAAAGAATATTTCATCTGGCTGCTGGTGCTGCAGGCGGCGGTGATGGGGGTCTTCACCGCGATGGATCTGTTGCTCTTCTTCCTTTTCTGGGAAGTGGAGATCATCCCCATGTTCATGCTCATATCCGTGTGGGGCAGCGGCCGGAAAGAATACTCGGCCATGAAGTTCCTGATCTTCACCATCCTGGGCAGCGCCTTCATGCTGGTTGGCATAGTGGCGGTGTTCCTCACGGCGGATATCGGCACATTTAATATGGTGGAGCTGTCCACCGAAGCGACGATGTTGACCTCCCTCGGACTGTTGATACCCCTGTCCGGACTGTTCTGGCTCTTCTTCGTCGGGTTCGCCATCAAGCTGCCTACCTGGCCGCTGCATACCTGGCTGCCCGACGCACATACCGACGCCCCGACCGCGGCCAGTGTCATGCTGGCGGGGGTGCTGCTGAAGATGGGCGGGTACGGCCTGCTCCGCATCAACGTGGGCATGTTCCCCTCACAGACCGACCGCTTCGCCTGGGCCCTGGTGGTGCTGGGCGTGGTCAGTGTGCTCTACGGCGCGGTGGTCACCATGCGGCAGACCGACCTGAAACGGCTCATAGCGTACTCGAGTATCAGCCACATGGGCTTGGTGCTGGTTGGCATCGGCTCCGTGGGGATATCCCAGGGAACGCTGACCGTTACCGGACTGAACGGCGCGGCGATGCAGCTATTCACCCACGGCACAGTGACCGGCCTGTTGTTCCTGGCGGTGGGGCTGGTCTATGAGAAGACCCACACCCGCTACATACCTGACCTGGGCGGCCTGGCCGGACGGATGCCGGTGGTAGCCGTGGCCATGCTAATCGCCGGACTGGCGTCTTTGGGACTGCCGGGGCTGAGCGGATTCGTCTCCGAACTATTGGTGTTCCTGGGCGCCTACCAGGCTTACGATTGGCCGACGGTCCTGGCGGTGTTGGGAATCGTGCTGGCCGCGGGTTACATCCTCTGGATGATGGAGCGCACCTTCTTTGGAGTCCGGCGGGAGATATTCGACGACCTGACTGACGCCTCGTTGGTGGAGGCCGCGCCCTTGGCTTTGATGCTAGTTACCATCATCGGAGTGGGTGTCTGGCCTGCATTGTTGACCGATGTTTTCGAGTCCGGACTTAACCCCATGGTGGATGTCCTTAATGGGGTGATCAACCCGTAATGTCAGTTCACGATTTTTACGTCATATCGCCCTACCTAGCTATGGCCGGAGCCGCGGTCTTCGTGATCCTGCTGGACCTTATCTTGCCCCAGCGTTCCAAAAGTCTGCTGCCATACTTCGCCTTCGCGGCGTTGGCCGGTCCCTTCGTGATGAGCTTGATCCAGTTCTACGACCTTGGCGGGGGCATTAATCTGCTCAAGGGCGCCGAGGCGTTCGCCACTGAGGACCCGAGCATTCTCCTGAGCGCCATATCGTTAGACCGATTCGCTCTATTCTTCAACTTCTTGATCATCGGGTCAGTCGCACTGGTGGTGCTGGCTTCCACCGACTACGTGAAGTCCATGCAGCGGTTCCAGGGCGAGTATTTCGGACTGATCTTGTTCGCTGCCACGGGCATGATGCTCTTGGCGGCCGCCACTGAGTTGATCACCATTTATGTATCCTTGGAACTGACCACCCTGCCTCTGGCCGCATTGAC
>DCWQ01000045.1:16729-67399 GCA_002328185.1 Dehalococcoidia bacterium UBA2158 | reverse complement strand
GGTGCCGGGGGTGGGACTCGAACCCACACGCCATTGCTGGCAACGGATTTTAAGTCCGCCGCGTCTGCCATTCCGCCATCCCGGCATTGTGGGCAGGGTTACACCGACTGCACCTTCTGGAATTCTGGCTGGGAATATCTGCTCGTGGGAGCGAATCTAGGAGGGGAGGGGGAAGTTTTTGGAGGCGACGGGCGGATTCGAACCGCCGAATAGAGGTTTTGCAGACCTCCGCCTTAACCACTTGGCTACGTCGCCCCGATTTGCTCCACGGTCGGATCAACCTAATTGGTGCCGAGGGTGGGATTTGAACCCACACGAGCTTACGCCCACGGCCCCCTCAAGACCGCGTGTCTACCAGTTCCACCACCTCGGCCCAGCCGTGCGAGCCGGTATTATATCACCTCTTAGGCATGGCGGCACCCATAATTAAGCCTGGGAACACACCCAGCCTGATACTGTCAACAGCTACGCAATCTAACCTCTATAATAGACCAATGTCCCGGGAACCGCGCCGCAAACAGGTAAGTCTCAGGGTCTTTGATAACGAGCCCACCGCCCGGATGGCAGAGCAACGCCTCCAGATGGAAGGAATCCCCTGCTTAGTTCGTTCATTGCGCGGCGGCCCCGGCCTCTGGGGAACGGCCTACAATCTGCCCCACGATCTCCTGGTTTACGAGGGCAATGAGGACCTGGCCCGAGAGGTCCTGCAATACGTGCCCCAAGAGATATTAGAGCGTGATCGGGAGGAACAACGCGAAAGTCTCGCCCCGCTGATGCCCCAGTGGATGGTCACTGCAACAATCGTGGTCATCGCGGCATTCATAGCCCTGACCGTGGTCATCGCTAATCGTACGGTCCGGTAAACGCATCTCATACACGCCCCCAAGGCGGTCGGCATTTAGCCGACGCTGCAGGGAGCGAAATCTAATTGTTGTAGGCATTCTCCATGCAGAAAATACCCGTTGGACCCGTGCGCGCCATCACTTTCAACATGTATGGCACTTTGCTGGACCTGGTCACCAGCTTTGCGGCAGGCTTTGAAGAATTCCTAAAGGCCAAAGGTTATTCCGGCAGCGCTGATGATGTGGTCGTGGCCTCCCAGGCACTTACCTCCACGAGAGCAATGTGAACCCCCTGTTGGGCGGCCCCCGCACTCCTTTCGGGATCGTCCGACGCGTGACCCTCAGCCAGGTTTTTTATGAGTTCAAGATTGCCCACACCATGGACGACATCCAGCAACTGGTCACCACCAAGGCCACCCCGACCCTGTTTCCCGACGTGAAAGAGAACCTGACTCGGATCCAATCCCTGGGCAAATATAATCTGTCGGTGCTTTCCAACGGAGACCTGCCGTCGCTGGACCGGGCGGTCAGCGGATTAGGCTTTCCCGTCCACCGCGCCATCTCGGCCGAGCAGGCAGGCTACTACAAGCCCTACGCCGGGGTGTACTAACATGCCATCAAAGAACTTGGCCTGCCGGGGGAGCAGGTGTTCCACGTTGCCGCCCAGGCCTGGGATATCCGGGGCGCCAGGGCCGCTGGCACGGCTGGAGCCTACATCAACCGCTACGATATTCCCTACGTCGACGCCGACGGCTCCCAAGCCGGCCTGGAAGTGCCCGGTTCGGCGGAGTTGGCGGACGAGCTAACCCAGACCTAGAATCTCAAAAAAACCAAGACCCCGGCAGCCGGGGCTCCGGGCGGATGTGCCCGGCGTGAGGAGGAAGAAGTGTCTACAAGGTTGGGCATTGAGCTAACGGTGGAGCCCGCGTTCACCGCAAGGGCCTATCGCACCCGGAATATAATCTGCGGTCAGTACGCTTCATGGGCGGCTGAGATGCACATGTTGCGTTTGAGCGTTGTCGGTTATTTCGAGTGTTCAGACTCTGTGCTGGACCACCTGGCCCACGGCGCTGGGAGGTTGGCTGAAGAGAGTAGGCAACGCAGCCCTCGGTTTTCCATCAATTGCCGCGGTGTGGACGACGGCCGTAGCGCCAGCGGCTGGAACGGCGAGCGCGACAGCATCTACCTGGACTTCAAGCAGACGGACCCCAATCATGCTCTGACCTTGCTGCGCTGCAACGCGCTGAAGATGTTGGACGAACTGCCCGGAGCGGTCTTGCCTCCGCAGCAAGAAGATTTCCACCCAAAGATCAACCTCATGGAGTACGCCGACCTCCCGGCGCCGGTCATGGTTGACGCCGCCGAATTCGCCAAGGGCGTGGCCATCGACGTGGGAGTCCCTTCCGTGGCCCATGCCTGGCGGTTGGTGTTGCTGCGATACCACTCGGAGGCTGCCGGCGACGATTGGGGCCACGGCAGTTGGGCCTCCGATATCCGCTGGGAGCACCTTTCTAGCTACGTTCTATAGGCCGTGAACTGAAAATCCCCCTTTGCAAAGGAGGACTTGTCCCTTCCCTCGTCGCAATGGGGAGGGGGAATTCGCCCCACTCTGGCACCCAACCAACGCCTGGGTTATCATGCTCTCAATTCATGGGTGCCAGCGTATATGGCCCCGTTTTGCGAGAGGAGACCAGGTAATGAAAACCACCACCAAGTTAAGCCAGATGATTAATTCGGACAACCTGACCGTCGCGCCGTTCGTGCTCAACGCCTTCCACGCCAAAATCGCCGAGTCGGTGGGATTCCAGGCCGTCTACATGACCGGGGCCGGGACTTCCGCCGAGCGCGGTTTCCCCGATGTTGGCCTGCTGACCATGACTGAGATGGTGTCCAACGCCAAGTACATCGCCGGAGCGGTAGACATCCCCGTGATCTGCGACGCCGACACCGGCTACGGTAACCCCCTTAATGTGCAGCGCACTATCCGCGAATACGAGGCCGCCGGAGTGGCCGGGGTGCACATCGAAGACCAGTTGTTCCCCAAGAAATGCGGCTTCTTCGCTGGGAAACAGGTCATTCCCCAAGAAGAAGCGGTGCAGAAGATCAAGGCCGCGCTGGACGCCCGCACCGACCCCGATTTCGTGGTCATCGCCCGCTGTGACGCCTACGCAGTCACCGGATGGGAGGACACCATCAAGCGCTCCCACGCCTACATTGACGCTGGAGCGGACTTGGTGTTCGTGGACGGCATCAAGAGCCGGGAAGACATCAAGAACTACGCCAGAGACATGGACACTCTGCCGCGGATGTACAACGGTGACCTGGCCAACACCAAGGAGATGGACGCCCTCGGCTACAAGGTCATGATTTGCGGCAGCACCATTTGGCTGATCTACAAGCAGCTCAAGGACTCGTTCACCGAGTTGATGGAAGAAGGGGCCGTGAATCCAGAGCGCTACGGCACCCGCTGGGACGTGGCCGGACTGATGGGCCTGGACGCCGTCTACGAGCTTGAGCAGAAGTATGGAGTGACAGAAGCTCCGGTGGCTTAGACCCAAGCGCCGGTGGCCTAGACCGAAATGGTGTGCTTGGATGCCCCGGACTCCAATGCTACGAGTGTTAGGGGGCAACATGGCCCGTTATCTAATTTAGGCAAATTATACATAATAGGGTGTAGCCGGGTTGGTCTCCAGTCCCGAATATCGAACGGGCGGGCTCGTATCTTTGGTGGAGGCCGTAGGCGGCAAAGTTCATTCCGTAGATTACTGCTTCGGCGAATTCGACGTTGAGTTCATCCTGGAAGCGCCTGACGATATCGCTATGGCGAGTTTGTCGATGGCCGTAGGAGCATCAGGCGCAGTGACCAATCTGAGGACAACAGCGTCGATCCCGACTGCCGACGCGGTCGCAGCAGCCCAAAAAGCCAAAGAGATCACGTACCGCGCGCCCGGACAATAGGCAGTTCTTCCAGGAATGACGAAGGGATTATCCCCTCTCCCGTGCCTGGGAGAGGGCTAGGGTGAGGGTGTCCGCTCTCAAGAAGTGCAACTTGTCTTCCCCGGGCTACATGGATTCCGGCCTTCGCCGGAATGACAGGGGTGGCGCAAAGAATCGCCGTCCAAAGCCACTCACCGTAGGCGCGGGTTTTCAACCCGCCTAGCTTAGCATCAGACGGTCTCTAGCCGGACTCCCATTCCGCGGCAGCCGGAATGACGGAACTGCCTAATCCGGAACCAGGGTCATGACCTCTCTGGAGAACCGCTCCATGTTCTCCTGGAGCTCCGGAACCGTGCCTCCCTGGAATCCGACGATGAAGTTGGACACGCCTAGGTCCTGGTACTGACGCAGGTCGGCGGCGATCTGCTCCGGTCGGCCCTGCATCATCTCCCGGGAGCTTCCTGCGGAGTCGTTGAAGACGATACCGGTGCTGAAGGTCAGCGACACCGCGTCCTCAGGCCGGCCTGCTTCCACAGTCAGCTTCCGCAGACGGGCAATCTTTCCGCTCAGCTCCTCGGGGTCTAGGATGGCAGGGGGACGCAGGCCGATTGGCATCCAGCCGTCGCCGTACTTGGCGGCGCGGCGGATGGCAGCGCCGGTGTGTCCGCCGATCCAGATGGGCAGGGGTTTCTGCAGCGGTTTGGGCTCGAACCCGCTGTCGGATATCTGGTAGTACTTGCCCTGGAAAGATGGGCTCTCTTTGGTCCAGAATTCCCTGTAGAGCTGTAGGTATTCGTCGGTGACCGCTCCGCGCTCCTTATAGGTGTCCAAGCCCATCGCCTGGAATTCCTCTTCCATCCATCCAACGCCCGCGCCCAGGATCACCCGGCCGCCGGACAATACATCAAGAGTGGAGAGAATCTTGGCGGTTAGCACCGGGTTGCGGTAGGGAATGATCAATACGTGGGTGCCGAGGCGTATCCGCTGGGTGCAACCGGCGATGAAATTCAGGGCCGCCAGCGGTTCGTAGTACGGCTCATCCGGACGGAACGTCGGCACACCGTCGGTGGCGTAGGGGTAGAAGGAGTCTACCTTTTTGGGCAAGATTATATGGTCACTGACCCAAACGTGGTCGTAGCCCAGGTCCTCGGCCCGTTGAGCCACGCTGCGGAGCTGTTCCGGGCCAGCCATCTCGCCACGGCTGGGTAAATTGGTGCCAAAGGTGACTGCCATCAAGGTCCTCCAAATATTGTTTGGGTTAAGTTTGGAGGCAGTGTAGCAGACACGAGCCTCGGCTAGTTGCGGTTCCGCTTTACCACGTAGGTACCGCCGATATGGTCGTGCCAGCCCCGCTTCTTGGGGTCCCAGAATATCCAGAGGTATCCGATCAAGAGCACCAACGCGGATATAGCCTTGCCGATCACCTCGCGCAGCAGGACCTGTTTCAGGCTGGGCGTCTTGCCGTCTTCGTCCTCTACGTAGAGGCCCAATAGCATCTTGCCGGGGGTCTGCCCTCTGTAGTAGGTGAACAACACGTAGTAGGCGAAGGAGACGACAATGCCGAGGGCTGAGATGTCATTGAAAATGGTGATCTGATTCACTGGGACCCCGGTTATCAAGTTGTCGATGACGAAGGTGAACAGCCTGATCAAGAAACCGGTCATCAATTGGTCAATGACGAAGGCGAACAGCCTGATCAAGAAACCGGCGTATTGAGACTGCCCGGCGCCCTCTTGCTCCACGCCGCAATTGGGACAATAATCCACGCCCTGGTGGATGCGGGCGCCGCACTGAGGGCAAGGGATGCTGACGGTGGGCTGGGCCCACGGACCGTTGGGCCGGGCCAAAAAGGCTGTGGGCTCCCGCCCGGCCGATTCAACGGACGGGCATAGCGAGCAGGAGCGGGTGGAAGGGTAGAAATGTTCTCGGCAGAGGGGGGTGACGCCGCATTTGGTGCAATGCAGGGCTTCTTCCCTGGCCACCGGCACTCCGCAGGCCCGGCAGTAGGGAATATAATCGACGTCTAATTCGATGGTTGTGGGCTCTAGCGGTGTTAATGTGCCGCAATGAGCGCACGTCGTGGCGCCGGGCACAACCGCCGAGCCGCAGTTGCCGCAGAACCGGGTTCCGAAATTTTCGTTGGGGTCTATCTCCGCCATCTGCCTTCCCAGTTAAAGATGTCTCCGAGGCTCTGGATGTTACACGCCCCATCGCCCCGTTTATAGACTACTACGAATCCCGCATTTCGGATGTATCAGGGCGCGGTTGTACCCCTTGTATCGCCTGTGCTAGTCTGAGATCTCAGAGGGTTTTTGGAGAGCTTGAAAATATGCCCAAAAAGGTGGTCGTTGCCATGAGCGGAGGCGTCGATTCCTCCGTGGCCGCTCTGCTGTTGCAACAGCGGGGCTACGACATTGTGGGCGTCACCATGAAGCTCTACAACCTGGACAGTGAGGACCTCCCGCCCAATTATCAGGGCTGCTGTACGTTGGACGACGTTGAAGACGCACGCTCGGTTTGCCGCAGATTAGGTATCCCCCACTATGTTTTGAACACCCAGCGGGAGTTTCAGTCGCAGGTGGTCGACTATTTCACGTCCGAGTACCAACGAGGCCGGACGCCCCACCCCTGCATCGCTTGCAACGACAAGATCAAATTCAGCCACCTGATGGAACGCGCCGCCGTGCTGGAGGCCGATTACGTCGCCACCGGCCACTACGCACAGATCGAGCGCAGCCCCGACGGCGTAGTGTTGAAGAAGGCCGTTGACGCCTCCAAGGACCAGTCCTACGTGTTGTTTGGCATGGGGCAAGAACAACTAGTGCGCACGCTGATGCCTGTGGGCGCCTACCCCAAGAGCGAGATACGTCAAATGGCCGAGGATGCCAAACTGCTGAACGCGGCCAAGCCCGACAGCCAGGATATCTGCTTCATCCCCATGGGAGACTACAAGTCGTTTCTCAAGAAGCGTCTAGAGACCACGCCCGGCGACATCGTCGAGCTTGATGGGACGGTGCTGCGCCGCCACGAGGGCATCGAGCACTTCACCATCGGACAGCGCCGCGGCCTGGGCATCGCCGAAGTAGAGCCCCGTTACGTGGTGCGTATAGAGCCCGAGTCCCACCGTGTGGTGGTCGGCCCGGAAGAAGCGCTGATGCGGGATGAGATGGTGGTTTCGGCCATTAATTATCCGCTGGGGTTCTCGCCCCAGGGGCCGGTGGACGTCAACGTCAAGATCCGGTACAACTCCAGCGAGGCCGTAGCCGTGCTGCACCCCACGGGCGACGGCGCGATAATCCGGTTTTCCAAAGCCCAGAGGTCGGTAACTCCCGGCCAAGCTGCGGTATTCTATCAAGGTGATGTGCTGTTGGGCGGTGGGACGATAGAGCCCGGTATAGAAGCCGGGACGCCAGAGGACCAGTCCACGGCCACTGTCTAGCATCTAGCGAGGCGGCCAATGCCGGACCTATCCCTGGAATTTTCAGTACGTAGGCGTGGTATCCAGTTGGTTGCCGGCGTCGACGAGGCGGGACGCGGGCCTTTAGCTGGGCCGGTGGTTGCCGCCGCCGTGATACTTCCCCCGGGCCTTACCGGCTCCGAACTCTGGCTCCAATATCTGGACGATTCCAAGAAGCTGTCTCACACGCGGCGGGAACACGCGGCGGATATCGTTCACAAACACGCTTTGGCCGTTGGCGTGGGATTGGTCGGCCCTGAAGACATCGACCGTATGGGCATCGGACAGGCGGCTTTGGCGGCCATGCTCCGGGCCGTGGACCAGCTTCCTCTAAAGCCGGGACACCTCCTCTTGGACTTCATCTACGTCCGTGAGTGCGCCTACACCTACGACACCATCGTCAAGGGGGACAGCCGCAGCTACTCAATCGCTGCCGCCTCCAATGTTGCCAAGGTCACCCGCGACCGACTGATGGTGGAGGCGGAAGAAATCTACCCCGGCTACCACTTCGCTAGGCACAAAGGCTACCCCACCAAAGCCCACTTCGAACGGCTGAACGAGCTAGGTCCCTGCCCCATCCACCGCCGGTCATTCGCACCGGTGGCTCAGGCCTGCATGCAGTTCAGCGGCGACGGCTGAACGTGGCCACGCCTCAGGGCCGATTGGGCCGGTGGGGAGAAGACCATGCCCGCCGCCACCTGGAGGGCAAAGGCTATTCAATCACGGCCACCGATTACTGTAGCCGCTGGGGCGAAGTCGACATAGTGGCCCGGTTGGGCGATGAATACATCTTCGTCGAGGTCAAGACCCGCCGTGGCTCCGCCTTCGGCACCCCTGGGGAATCAATCACCGCCACGAAGTCACAACGCCTCATCGCCACCGCCCAAGACTACCTTCAAAAAACAACCTTGAGCAGGCGTAATGGCGCATTGACGTGGTCAGCGTCCACCTGGACGAGTAAGGAAAGCTGCTTAGGGTGAGCCACTTGGAGAACGCGGTGTAAGAGTGAGAGGGAGTAGGAGTAACACCTCTAAAAAGGCCCTCCGGAAACACGCAGCGAAATCAGGATCAACAGCATAACCGCAGTCAGGAAAAAAGCCAGAAGCATACAGCCCCATCGAGCGTTCACAGAAGCAGTCTAACAGCCATGTTCAGGTAGGGCTACGCTCATCTGCCGAGGCTGTCTTCGCCGCCGGAGGTATCAAATCGAATTGCATTCGTTAGGGCGGCTTGGTGGCCGGCGCCGAAGCCGTTGTCTATGTTGACCACCGACACGCCCGGGGCGCAGCTATTCAGCATGCTCAGCAGAGGGGCCAGACCGTCGAAGCTGGCGCCGTAGCCGGTGCTGGTGGGCACTGCGATCACTGGGACAGACACCAACCCGGACACCACTCCCACCAGGGCAGCATCCATGCCCGCCACGACCACTAGAACATGCGCTTTCTGGAGCGCCGGGAGTTGGTCCAAAAGCCGGTGTAGGCCGGCTACCCCGACGTCGCTCACCAGAGTGACATCGTTGCCCATCAGGGTTGCGGTCAGCACCGCTTCTTCGGCCGCGGGCAGGTCGGCGGTCCCGGCGGTGACCACAGTTATGCCGTCTTTGAGCAGTGCGGTCTGGGGCGCGCGGACGACGATGGCCCTGGACAGTTCGTGGTACTCGGCGTCAGGGGTGTCTTGGAGCACTGCTTGGTAGGCTTCTTGGTCAGACTTGGTCACCAATACCGGATGGCCACGTCCTTTCATGGCGCTCACGATCTGGGCCACTTGCTCTGGGGTCTTGCCCTTCCCGAAGACAACCTCGGGCCAGCCGGTCCGCAGGGGCCGGTGGTGGTCCAGCTTAGCGAAATCCAGGTCCTGGTACGGCAGGTCGCGCAAGTGTTCCAAGGCGGTATCCACGGACATACCGTTCTTTTTGAACCGGGCCAGCAGGTCCCTTATCCGTTCTTCCTGGATGGTGTTTCTCCTGAGTTTAATGGGACTAGACGCTAGAGCAATTGGCGACTGGCTTCTTCGGTGGCCATCTGGTAGACCTCTTGGAACGGCCTGCCGGTTTCCAAGGCGATCTGACGCACCTCATCGGGTTCCGGGGCCACGCTGACCGCTTTGCCGTCTAGAATCTTAATCTTTACGCTGATCGGACCAAATCCGGTTTCCACCTTGGCTATCTGCCGGCCGGCCACATACCGGTCGACCTGGCGGGTGCGGATACCCAAGGTGGGCGTCTCATGCAGTATCAACTCCGACGCTTCCCGTTCTTTATCGATGGGCACCAGGGCTGACAGCACAGTGCCGGGGCGGTTCTTCTTCATCTGGATGGGCGTGTTCCAAACATCCAGGGCGCCGATGGCAAACAGCCGTTCCTGGGCGTATCCCAAGACCAGACCTGAGACATCGTCCAAGTTGGTCTCCAACAGCACCACCTGGCCCTGCTGAGCAGATGAATCAGCCTCGGCTAGGTCGGTCTCGCCCAGCCACACCCGGAGGGCGTTGGGGAATCCGGCCGGGTCTTTGGTGCCCAGTCCCAGACCGACGCGGTCCACCGCGAAGGCGGGCCGGCCAAAGGCGGCTAAAGTCGTGATCAGGGCTGCTCCGGTGGGCGTGGTCAGTTCGCCGGCCTCTTCGTACATCGGCTTGTCTCCGATGACCGGGGCTCCCGCGGACGCTATCAACTCCAGAGTGGCCGGGGCCGGGTTGGAATAGCCTCCCACCCAGCGCGGTGGCATGGCGTTCCCAATCACTAACGGCGCGGCGTGGATACCCGCGACTTCCAGGTATCCGAACCCGATGGCGGAACCGACAACGTCGACCAATGTGTCGACACTGCCCAGTTCGTCTAGCTCCAGGATATCTTGTGTCTCGCCGTGGACCCGGCACTCTGCCTCCCATAACGCCTTCAAGACCTGGCTGGACTGGGACTTTACAGCGTCGGACAGGCTGCTGCCCTCGACAGTCTCCAAGAGTTGCTTGGGGGAGTAGCGAGTCTGGTCTTCCAGGTCGACCTTCAAGTAGGTGCCCCGCATCTCGCAGCGGGTCTCTTGGCGAGCCTCAAGCCGGTAGCCGCCGACGTTCAACTTGCCCAGTTGGTCTTCCAGGTGTTCGATGGGCATCCCCAGGTCAGTCAATGCGCCCAGCATCATATCGCCGCTGGCGCCTCCGACGGGCTGGATGAAAGCGATCCTCATGCTCAGGCCTTCAGCACGGCGCCATAATTCCTTTCCAGGAGATTCAACCCGTCGTTCAGGCTGCCGGAGCGAAGCCCCAACATGTCCATAGACACCCACAGGTAGCCGATCTTCTTGACGGCCGCGACAATCTCCTTGCGGTGTCCGAAGGCGAAGTCGATCTCATCCTCGCCAACCTCGATGCGGCACAGTTTGTCATGGTGCCTGGCTCTAATCTCTTTGAGCCCAAGGCCCTTGAGAAATTCTTCGGCCTGCTCGATCTTCGCCAGGTTCTCGGCAGTTACGGGCGTTCCGTAGGGGATGCGGGACGACAGGCAGGGTTGGGCCGGCTTGTCCCAGATGGGGATATCCAGGGACTTGGCGATGGCCCGCACGTCCGATTTCGTCAGTCCGGCCTCCACCATCGGGCTGCGGACCCGGTGCTCGGACGCTGCTACCATGCCGGGACGGTAGTCTCCCTGGTCGTCGGTGTTGGCGCCGTTGACCACCCATTGGATGGCCTCCGCATCGGCCAACTCGGTGAGTTGGGTGTAAAGCTCGGTCTTGCAGAAATAGCACCGCTGGGGGGAGTTGGCAACGTAGCCTTCCCGGTCCATCTCGTTGGTGTGGATGACGCGGTGGGCGAACCCCATTCTCTCAGCCAGACTGACTGTTTCTTCCAGTTCTCTTTTGGCCAGCGCGGGGGAAGCCGCAGTCACGGCCTGGGCCTTTGGACCGAGCACCCGGTGGGCCGCAACCGCGACCAGCGTGCTATCAACGCCCCCCGAGAAAGCGACAACCACCGAGCCCATATCCCGAAGGATAGCCTCTAAGGCCGATAATCGCGGATTGGTTGGTGACGCCATGATTACCTCTGGGTGCCGCGCCATATGGACTACGCATTTGGCATAACCATGATATATGCCATCAGGTCAAGGCGTCCACCACGGGCAGTTAGCTCAGGAAATCAGATACGGCGGCGGCGAAAACCTCGGCCCGCTCGATCATTAACAGATGGCCTGCGTTGGGCATGACCGATACCTGGGCGCCGGATATGAGCCGGGTGAAGTCTTCTGCGTAGACCGGCGGAATGATGCGGTCGTTCTCGCCCCACAGAACTAGCGTCGGCGCCTTGATGCGATAGGCCCGGCGCTTCAGGCCCCGGTCGGGTATGGGCCAGAGGAACTTCCCGGCAGCGGTCAGGTCCTGCATCCGGTCGGCGGCCAGATCGGCTTTCAGTCGCGCGTTGGCCTCGAAATCGGCGGGAGAGAGACTCATGGAACTGGTGGCCGACGACCAGAGGTTGTCCTGCAGCTCGTTGGCGGTCATGGCCAACAGGTCGGCCACCGGGTCGGCGTCGCGCCAGGTTCCGGCAGGCGCAGCCAATACCAGCCGGTCGACGTAGCTGGGCGATAGCGCGGCCATCTCGGCGGCGATCATCCCGCCTAGAAAATGGCCCACTACGTGAACTTTGGATACCCCGAGGGCGTCCAAGAGTTCAAACTGATAGAGGGTTAGGTCGGTGACGTCGTCCAGCTTCTCCAGGCCGTCGGACTTGGAATAGCCGGGCATGTAGGGGGCGTAGACCGTGAACTTTTGGGCTAGGGCGTTCAGAAACGGGGCCCAGCCCTTCTGCCCGACAGCCCCGTGCAGGTAAAGCAGAGGAGGTCCGCTGCCGTCCTTAAGCACCTCGGCTTCGAAATCGCCGCCCCTCAAGGGTATGTTCATGGTCTCCGGCATGTGTACTCCGTCACTTAATGATCTGTTGATTCAGGGTCCAATGTAATCACGAATCTGTCGGCGTCTAACCGCTCATCCTGAGCCTGTCGAAGGACATCTACGCGAAAATGATGGCTCTACGACCTTACCATGAGCTGGTAAAAGTCTGATTGTCGACTTACAACCCGCCGTACCACCCGGCGATGGACTGCCCAATCTCAGCCGGCGAATCTTCTTGGATAAAGTGGACTCCCTTGACCGTCACTTCTTGCTGGTTGGGCCAGGTCCGGCAGAACTCCCGCTGCGGCCCGGTGAGGATGGCGCCCGGCTCGGCGTTGATGAACAACTTGGGCACGTCGCTTCCGGCTAGCCACTCGGCGTATTCGGATACTATCTGCACCACATCGGCAGGCTCGCCGCCCACGGGAATCTCCCGAGGCCAAGTCAGTGTGGGCCGCCGCGACTCCCCCACTTCCAAGTAGGGTCGGCGGTAGACCTCCATCTCTTCTTCAGTCAGTCCCCGGAGCACGCTGCCTGGCAGCACCCGCTCCACGAAGATGTTCTTTTCCAGAACCATGTCTTCGCCTGCGGGAGAGCGGAAACCCTGGAAGACCTGACGGGCGGCGTCCGGCCACTCCTCCCAGGTAACGGGCCGGACGATGGCTTCCATGTATACCAGGCCCTTGACCCGCTCCGAATGTCGTTTAGCCCAGTGGAACCCCAGTGCAGAGCCCCAGTCGTGGATCACCAAGGTCACGTTGCTGGTTAGTCCCATGTCCTCGAACCATTGGTCCAGAAGAGCGCTGTGGTCGGCGAACCGGTAGGAGCCGTTGGGCGAACTTCCCGACTCGCCCATGCCCATCAGGTCCGGGGCCAGACACCTGCCCGAGAACTCCAGGTGGGGAATGATGTTCCGCCACAGATACGACGACGTGGGATTCCCGTGCAGGAAGACGATGGGGTTTCCACTGCCGGTATCCACGTACGAGATATCAACTCCACCAGCGGTGATGCGCTTGCGCGGGTGGGAGTCGTTTACCGAGATCGATTCTTGGCTCAAAGCTGGCATCTTCCCTCACCGGCCTGCGCCGGTGGCGGCGTCGGTCAGTTTCTCCGGCCACCAGCGGGTCTCATACTCAGACCAGATATCTTTCATGTGGGGCATAACCTCGTTGGCGAACAGCGTGGTGTTCTTCATGGCCAATTCTTTGGGCATATCACCGAACTGGAGCAGCAGCATCAGGTTGCCCACCCGTAGTTCCTTGACGGCGTGGGTCAGTTCTTCAACGACTGTCTTCGGACTGCCCACGATGACGTTCCCGGCCTCCAGATAGTCGGTCCAAGTGAAATCACTGAGCTGTTTCGTGCGTGATTCCGTGGTGGCAGAACCTGCCTGCGAGGCGTTGGTCTTGGCCGTTCGATAGCCGGGCGGGTTGCCGAACCCGGCGGGGATATGCAGGCTTTTCTTGAAGAAATACTCGATGGAGTCCTTGTACTCCTGGGCCTGTTCGTCGGTCTCGGACACCGCGACAATTTGCAGGAACCCGGCATGGTAAGGATTGAACTCTTTGCCCTTCCGCTCCATCTCGTCCCAGAATCCGTCCAGGATGGTCTTGCCGACCTTGTATCCCGAATAGCTGAGGTAGCAATAGACGTAATCGTTATCGATGGTCCAATCCCAGGTCTCCAGGCTGCCGCTGCCGGGCACCCAGATGGGCGGGTGCGGTTGCTGGTAGGGCCGTGGCCAGATGTTCACGTAGCGAAGTTGAGTGTATTTTCCGTTGAAAGCGAAGGGCTCACGCTTTTTCCAGGCCTTCATCACCAGATCGTGGGCCTCGGTGTACTTCTCCCGCAGGGTGGCTGGGACCTGGCCATAACCGAAGATGGTATCCATGGCCGTGCCCAGGGGGAACCCGGCTATCAGCCGTCCGCCGCTCATAACGTCCAGCATGGCCATCTCTTCGGCCACACGGATGGGCGGGTTGTAGAGGGCCAGGCTGTTGCCCAAGACCACCACGGCAACCTTGGAGGTGGCCCGGACCATGGCCGACGCCATCAGGTTCGGTGAGGGCATCATCCCGTAGGCATTATTGTGGTGTTCATTAACGCAGATCGCATCGAAACCCATGGTCTCGGCATACTCCAACTCGTCGAGAAAATCGTTGTACATATGCTCGGCTTTGTTCGGATCGAAAAGGGAGTTTGGTGCGTCCACCCATACGCTGTGATAATCTTTCTCAAAGCTATCGGGAAGGTCCTGGTAAGGCATCAGGTGGAAGTAACACAATTTCATGGTTGGGATTCCTTTTTAAGGCTCAAAGGTTTGAAGCTGAAAGCCAGGGGCACTGATTGTCTGGGCGCGGATGCCTGAGATTGTACAAGAACGCCGATGCCGATGCCACCGACCCAGAACGACAACACAGGAGCGGAAGAAATGGCTGGCGAAATAGCTGAGATTGAACATCGCGTAGAGGTGGCCAAGCGGCTGGCCACAAACATCAGAAAATACCTGGGTGAGCTGACCCCAGAGCAGTGGGAGTTGCCCAGCGCCTGCGCCGAGTGGCAGGTTCAGGACGTGGTGAGCCACCTGATCGGCGGCGCGGAAAGGCAGGCCGAGAGCATGGAGCGGGGCCGGGGGGGCGACTCCAACCCTCCGGCCGGGTTTGTGCCCCCGGAACCGGCAGCGCTATCGGCCACCAACGCCCAGCGGGACATCGACCGTCGAAACGAAATGGCCGGCCACTTCTTGGAGTTCTTCGACGCCAGCTACGAGGAACTCCACCACGAGTTCGATGAGTTTGGCAAAGGCTCATGGGACACGCTGGCTTGGCACGTCCGCCGAGGGGCCATGACCGGAGCGGCCTACGTCGAACTTCGGATCCAGGAACTGGCCATCCACGACTATGATATTCGCTCCGCGTTTCAGCCCAACGCCGGGCTCGACCCCGAGTGTGTGCCGGTGCTCATAGACATGTCTCCCCGGTGGCTCGGCATGTGCTTCCGGCCATCGGACCGGCTGCCCAAGCCGGTGGTCTACCGCTTCGACATGGGTGCCGGCATCTACAAGATGACCGTCACCGGTGAAGACTTCCAGATTGACCTCGGCGAGACGCCCCGGGCAGATCTTGCTCTCTCAGCAACTGGCGAGCAGTATCTTCTATTCACCTACGGCCGGTTGACCGGCGCCGAGGGCATCGCATCCGGTAAGCTGAAGGTTTTAGGCGACACTGCCCACCTGGACCAATTTGAAGTCTGGTTCAAGGGGTTGTGAACAGGACTGATTACACTCGTGCCGCGCCTGTGGTAAGCTCGGTACCAGACATAACATCCAGCCCGAGTCGTCTGTTTGATTGGACATTCGCGCGGGAAAAGAGAGAGAAATAAATTGACCACTGGATCAAGTGACGTGGTCTTCGTTGGCGGAGGGATCGTCGCCTGCCTCAGCGGGTATCTCCTGAGCCGACGGGGCTATAATGTAACGATCTTGGAAGCAGACTCCCTGGGCTCACATGCTTCAGGGTTCGCGTTCGGCGGACTGGACCCACTGACCGGAGTCGGCATGCCGGAGCCGTTGCTTGAGTTCAGTTTGTGGTGCTACGGCCGCCACCGGGGTCTGGCCAGAGAGCTCCACGACGCCTCTGGCATCGACGTGGGCTTTGAGGTGCGGGACCGGCTGCACCTGGCGTTTACCGACGATGAGGTCCGCTCGGCCAAAGCTGATATCGAGTGGATGAAAGACGTCGGTGGGTTTCACGTCGAATGGTTGGATAACTTCCAAGCCAGGGAACAAGAGCCTCAGGTAAGCCAAGAGATCGCCGGGGCGCTCTTTGAACAAAGCCCAGGGGCCGTTGAGCCCTACCGGTTCATCCTTGCAGCCATGCGGGCTGGAGAGCGGTATAAGGCGGAGATGCTTCAGCGCCGTGCCACGGGTCTGATCACCGACGGCGAACGGGTCACAGGTGTTCAGTTGGAAAACGGGATCATCAACGCCGGAATCGTCGTGCTGGCAATGGGTCCTTGGACTGGGCTGGCCTCGGAGTGGTGCGGCGTGGATATCCCCGTGACGCCCCTCAAGGGTCAGATACTACGGCTGCGAACATCCCACGACCCCCTCAAGCTGGCCGTGAATTACTCCCACAGCTACGTGGCCACTAAGCCAGACGGGCTCATCTGGGCTGGCACAACCGAGGAAGAGTCGGGCTTCGATAACAGTCCCAATCCGGCAGCCCGGGACAGCATCATGGCCGACTTCTTAAAGATGATCCCAGGCATGACCGACGCCGAACTACTACAGCAGACCGCCTGTCTCCGGCCCCTGTCAGGCGACGGTATGCCCATAGTGGACAAGATCAACGGCTGGGACAACCTGTATGTCGCCACCGGGGCGGGCCGCAAGGGCATCCTCTGGAGCACCGGCATGGCCCAGGTGTTATGCGACTTGATCGCCGATGGAAAACCCGATGTGCCCGGAGCCGAGCATTTCAAGTTGGACCGGTTCCCGGCTAAGGTCTAACCTGCGTGCTTCCGGGCCACCAGTAAGCCGTCCTCCCGGCTAATCTTCATGGCGAAGTCGTAGCGGTCAGCCTCCAACGCCAGAGTCACATCTTCGGGATGGAACTGGGGCTGTCCTGGGTCGAAGAATTTCTGGGTTGCCCCGCCGGCCATGATCAGCGACTTCACCGCTTCGAAGTCGGGCTTCCGGTCTTCCATGATGTTGCGCAGATAGATTCCGCAGTGCTCGTCTTCGTCGGCGCGGTTTACCCCTTGGTCTCCCATCGCGATTATCGACACCAACTCCGGTCCTTCCCGTTTGATGGCGTACACCGTGGCCTGGGCGACCACGAACGATCCCAGGAATATCTCTGACGCGTTCGAGGCTGCTTCAACACCCACCGTGCCGGCCCTAGTGGACTGAATCAGGGTTTTGCCAGTCAGGTCTACCTGGGAAATCTCGTAGGGTGAATTTCCGAAGTCGAAGCCATCAGGTTTCTTCCCGCCAACCTCCCCCATGAGAAAGTCGCCAACGCCCTTCTTGTGCAGGGCCAAGGCGTCATCCGGTTCGGCAAATAGAATGATTTCTTTGGCCCCATGGTCAAAGGCGATGGCCGCCGTGGTAAACGCCCGAAATACGTCAATGATGATCGCCGTACCCTGAGCTTCCTGGGCGTCACGCGACAAGCTGCCGAGTCTTATTTCCATGTGGTTGTCTGCCCCGTGAATTTAGTCCCTTCTCCCGCGCACGGCAGAAGGTTAGGATGAGGGCGTTTTCGGTAGGCCGCCAACCAAGCTCTACTTCTTAGCCAGCTTCTGCAAAGACCGTATCTCGCTGGGCGGGTTGGGGTAGTTTCGGGTGTGGGTCCAAGCGACCTCGCCCACGAAGATGTCCCCCCTGGAGTTGATGGTCACTCCGTGTGGGGCCATGAAGCTGCCGGGCTGGTCGCTCTCCGGGATATCGCCCAGCTTGGCCAGATAATTGCCCTTGAGGTCCATGATGCCGATTCGAGGGCCAAGTCCGGAGGCCTGGCTGTTGGGGCCGATGTAGCAGCCCAACTCACCCACGTAGACCCTTTGGTCGCCGCTGGTGTCGATGAACAGGCCGCAGGGACGGGCCATGTCCTTCCACTGGGTCTCGAACTTGCCGTTCTTGTCGAAGACTTGCACCCGCTGATTTTCCCGATCGGCCACGTAGACCCAGCCGTCCTTGTCGGTGCACACATTGTGGGCGATGTTGAACTGTCCCGGTCCGGTGCCCGACTCGCCCCAGGAGAAGAGCAGCTTGCCGTCCGGCGAGTATTTATGGACTCTGGCGTTGCCATAGCCGTCCGACACATAGAATTCGGCTGTCTGGGGGTCCAGTGCGACGTGAGTGCAGCGGTTGAAGGGGTCGCCGCTCATGAACAGGGCCGGCGTCCCCGCGACGCCCAGGGTGAAGATCACTGTGCCGTCCAGCTTGCACTTGCGCACGGTGTGGTCGCCGTCGTCCGTCAGGTAGATGCTGTCGTCTGGCCCCATGGTGATGCCGTGGGCCCGGGGATACAAACCCTCTCCCCAAGAGCTGAGGAATTTGCCGTCTTTATCGAAGACGATCATGGGGTGTTCGCCCCGGTTGAATACGTACACGTTGTCCGAAGAGTCCACGCCCACTGCGGCACACTCTTTGAAGGACCAACCGTCGGGGAGCTCACCCCAACCCTCTTCTACCTCATAGGTGAAGGAGCCTGAGCCTAGAGTAACCATTGCTACAACCTCGATAATGCCGTTGTTCGGGTGATTTTAGCCCCCGAAAGGGGCACCCGGAGATTGTAGCACCGCTGCTTGGGAAAGCAACGGCAACGTGGGTTATTCCGGGTTATTCAATAAAGACACGCAACTTTTGAATAAGTTGATAAATTTAAGAGATACGGTCTAATTATCAGAGAAGTGGCATTCTGCGAGCTTTACATTGCCACAAGCAGTTAGCCGTTGCTATGATTATCCAGATACCCCCAATCCACAGAAGTCTGCGGGTTACCCCAAAACACCGCGAAGTAGGGTTAGATGACAGAACAAGCCAGGCGAGATTTCGTGAAGTACTCATTCTTCAAGGTTGACCCCGACTGGCGCCGCCTCCCAGAGAAAGAACGCCAGGACAGCAAGGCCCAGTTTGCCGAAGTCCTAAACGAGTTTTCCGACCGTGTGTCCATGAACAGCTACAGTCTGGTGGGCACTCGCGGCGACGCTGATTTCATGCTCTGGAAGGTCAGCGAGGAGATTGAGGCCATCAACGAGCTGATGGCCCGGGTCAACCACACGGAGTTGGCCCGGTACCTGACCATGCCTCATTCCTACCTTGCCATGACCCGCCGGTCGCCGTATATCGACGACCACAAGCACGAAGGCCAAGAAGGAACGGGCACGGCGACCATGCGCATCATCGGCCGAAAGTACCTGTTCATCTACCCGTTCATCAAGACCCACGAGTGGTACCAATTGCCCAAGGAAGAGCGCCAGGAACTGATGAATGAGCACTTCGTCATCGGGCATAAATACCCCGACGTGAAGATCAGCACCGCGTATTCGTTCGGCCTTGACGACCAAGAGTTCGTGCTGGGGTTCGAGACCGACGACCCATCCCATTTCCTGGATCTGGTGATGGACCTCAGGGAATCCAAAGCCCGGCCCTTCACTCTGGTCGACACCCCAATCTTCTCCTGCCTTAGCAAGCCGGTCGAGGCCTGTTTGGATGATTTAGGATAAGGGGTTCCTTAAGGATTTCTGCAAAAAGTGGCCTCCCGAGTATCGGGAAGCCACTTTTCTTATCTGCTATCAGAGTAGGAATGGAGGTGGCAATTGCTCAACCCAGGGTGAGCGGTCAACTCTGCCGCTCATGGTGAGCTCCGACCGAAGGTCGAGAGTCTCGATGAAATCGGACCCGTCGAACCACCTTTCCGAGGCAAGATTGGTCTCTCGAAAGCCATCGCCCTCACCCTGTCCTCCTTCCGCCGAAGGAGGACAGGGTGAGGGCGATTTTGTGCTAACCCTACCCAGCCATGTTCTTCATGTGGTTCATGGCTGAGCCGGCTTTGAACCAATCGATCTGGCCGGGGTTCATGGTGTGGCGCAGGTTGATGCGCTCCTCTTCCCCGTCCTCGTGAGACACCACGCAGACTAGCGGCTGCCCTGGAGTTATATTGGTCAGGCCGATGATGCTGAGTCGGTCGTCGGCCCGAATGCGCTCGTAGTCGCCGGGGTCCTCAAAGGTCAGGGGCAACACTCCCTGCTTCTTGAGGTTGGCCTCGTGGATTCTGGCGAAGCTGCGTGTGATGACCGCGGCGGCGCCCAACATCCGGGGAGACATGGCGGCGTGTTCACGGCTGCTGCCCTCTCCGTAGTTGTTATCGCCGATGGCGATCCACTGCATACCCTGGGCCTTGTACTCCCGGGCGATCTCGGGGATCGGCTGGACCTGCTCGCCAGAAAGTTGGTTCCTTCCGGTGCCGGGGTCGTCGGTGAAGGCGTTAACCGCGCCCAAGAACATGTTGTCGCTGAGGTTGTCCAGGTGTCCCCGGAAGCGGAGCCAGGCCCCGGCCGGAGAGATGTGGTCGGTGGTGCATTTACCGGCTGCCTTGACCAGCACCGGCATGTCCTTGAAATCCTCACCGTCCCAAGCAGGCCACGGCTCCAAGATCTGCAGCCGGGTACTGCTTGAGGCGACATTGACGTTGACGCCGCTGCCGTCCGCGGGAGGGGCAATGTAAGTTTCTTCACCGGAGTCGAACCCGCTGGCGGGGACCTCCGGGGCGGGTTTGGGGGCTTCCAGCATGAATTCTTTGCCGTCGGCGCCGGTTAGAGTGTCGGTCATCGGGTTGAAGCTCAGACTACCGCCCAGGCTTAACGCCACGGCCAATTCAGGACTGGAGATGAAGTTCATCGTGCCTGAGTTGGCGTCGTTCCTCTTGGGGAAGTTACGGTTGTAGGACGTGACGATGGAGTTGGGCTCGCCCTCGGGCATCTCGTCGCGCCGCCACTGGCCGATGCACGGGCCGCAGGCGTTGGCCAGCACCACGCCGCCAAGCTCTTCCAAGGCAGCCTGTTGGCCGTCCCGGGCGATGGTCGCCCGCACCTGCTCCGAACCGGGGGTGATCATGAAATTGGAAACCGACTTGAGGCCGTGGGCAGCAGCCTGTTGGGCCACGTCGGCGCAGCGGCTCATGTCTTCGTAGGATGAGTTGGTGCAACTGCCGACCAACGCCGCGGAGACCTTGTCGGGGAAGCCCTGTTCCTCGACCTCTTTGGCCATGGCGGAGATGGGTCGGGCGCGGTCCGGGGAGTGGGGCCCGGTGATGTGGGGCTCCAGTTTGGAGAGGTCAATCTCCACGATGCGGTCGTAATATTGGGCCGGGTCTTTTTCGACTTCCGGGTCGGCGGTGAGCAGGTGCTTGTACTTCTCAGCCAGCTCGGCCAGTTCCGGACGGCGGGTGGCCTTCAGGTAGGTGGCCATGCGCTCGTCGAAGGGGAAAACGTCGCCTGTCGCGCCAAGCTCGGCGCCCATGTTGGTGATGGTGGCCTTGCCGGTGCAACTGATGGAGTTCACGCCGGGGCCGAAGTACTCGATGATGGCATTGGTGCCGCCCGCAACGGTCAAGACACCGGCCAGATAGATAATCACATCTTTGGGAGCGGTCCAGCCGCTGAGTTCGCCGGTGAGGTGCACGCCCACCAGGGTGGGGTACTTGACCTCCCAGGGTAAACCGGCCATCACATCGGCGGCGTCGGCCCCGCCCACTCCGATGGCCAGGCAGCCCAGGCCACCGGCATTGGGAGTGTGGGAGTCGGTGCCGATGACCAGGCATCCGGGGAAGGCGTAGTTCTCCAGGTTGACCTGGTGGATGATGCCGGAACCAGGCTTCCAGAAGCCCATGCCGTACTTGCGGCAGGAGGACTCGAGGAACTGGTAGACTTCGCTACTTTCGTTGAGGGCGTCTTGGAGGTCGGATGATGCGCCGACCCGGGCTTGCACCAGGTGGTCGCAGTGGACGGTGGTGGGCACGGCGACTTCAGTGCGGCCGGATTGCATGAACTGAAGGATGGCCATCTGACCGGTCACGTCTTGGTGGGCAACCCGGTCCGGGTTCAGCATGATGTAGCTTTCGCCGGGGTCTAGTTCGGCGCCTTGGGCGTCGTCTAGGTGACCAAGAAGCAATTTCTCGGCCAGGGTCAACGGCCGGTTGTAGCGCGCCCGGACAACTTCCAGGTTACGCTCCATCTTCTTGTAGGCTTCTTCAACGAATTGAGGGGTTGAGTCGACGTTCATATGATGGCTCCTAGCCGTAATATCTGGTTCTATCCGTGGCAATACAGGCGGCCTACAGCACGCCTCCCAACCCGAGATTCTCGGGTACACCGGGTTGAAGCCAAGAAATCACTTCCCGGTTGATCGTTTGATTTACCGGACGGGGTTGACGATATAAAACCTTTAAAGGGCGACCCTTTAAAGGTTTTGTGAGTTCGGTCCCAGGGAGTTGGCCTAGGGAGCGCTAATATCCGCCAGAGACCGCCGGAGATTAAATCGAGACCGGCGAGGCCGGTTTTACTTGCGCTTCATCTCAGAGGGGTCAACATTCTTGAAGTAATCGTAGTTCTTCGCGATGTACTCTTGCCATTGGGCGGGAACCGCGTCCTCGGCGAAGATGGCCGTCACCGGGCAGACTGGTTCGCAGGCCGCGCAGTCGATGCACTCGTCGGGGCTGATGTAGTACATGTCGTCTTGGTCGCGGGTGTAGATACAATCTACTGGGCAAACATCGACGCAAGCCGAATCCTTAAGTCCAACGCAAGGTTCGGCGATGATGTAGGTCATTGTGGGAGGCTCCTCTTGTTCAATATCGGCGTCAGCCCGCATCGGCGCGTTCACGCCTGGGTGCATCCGGCAAGAATATCACGGAGATTATAGCATAGCGAGATGCCAATGCAAGGCAGCTGGGCCAAAAAATAACCACCGCTGGTAAGGCGACGGTTATTACTTGAATACCGGTGGCGGCACTGTGTGTCAAGGGGACTAGGCCGTAAGTGCGCTTTTTGCCCGTTAGTCGGTTAAAGTATTAGGCCGTAAGTGCGTTTTTTAATGGAGAGGTTCACGAAAGTCTCGGTGCGCTGGACGCCGTCGATGACGCCTACCTTGGTCCTCAGGAAGGCCCCCAGTCCTTCGGCCGATTCCAGCCCGGCCCAGATGAACACGTCATAGGCGCCGGTGGTGATGGCTACGTAATGGGCTTCATCCAGTTTGGCGATCTGTTCGGCTACCGAGTCTGATTTGCCGGGACCGGTCTGTAAGCCGATGAGTGCGGTGGTGGCATAACCAAGTTTTTCCAGGTTGGGGACGGCGATGATCTTTACTACATCGTCGGTGACCAGGCGGCGCAAACGGCGCCGGACTGTCCCTTCACTAACGCCAACTTCTCGGGCAATCTTGGCGTTGGAGGCCCGCCCGTCTAACTGCAGCAGGGCGATGATCTTTCGGTCTAGTTCGTCCATCGGTGTCACTCTCCGTGGTTTAGGCGCCTGTTGGTTTGACTATACCCGCCGGATTCGTTGCGCTGGATCTGTCCGGTTGGCTCTTTCCCGTCGGCGATATTAGAAAAGTCCCGCATAATCATATGGCCGGGTTTAAGGGGTGTCAACACCGAAATCGTATCAAATACTGACGTAAATAATCGAATCTCGACCAAAGTTGAGCCGGAGGTGTGCATTATGTGTGAAACGTGCAGAGGCAATACGCCCATGAATTCTTTCGCGGGCTCACGACCAGTTGCTAGCAGGCGGGTATTGATGGGCATAGGCACATTTGGTAACATTTACTCAGTGTAAGGAAAGATGACAGAGTGGACGATTGTGCGCGACTGCTAATCGCGTGAGCCTGCAAAGGTTCCGAGGGTTCGAATCCCTCTCTTTCCGCCACTATTTCCCGGTTTCTTAAGTAATATTCCTTTATATTATACGGATTACGTATCTAACCGCTAGGAATCTAGCCACTAACCTCGGCCCTTCGCTCATGAACAGTTACTATCTCTGGACCATCGGCTGCCAGATGAACGCCGCGGATTCCGACCGGCTGGGCGCCGCTTTGGAGCAGATGGGAGTGCAACCGGTGGACAAACCCGCCGACGCCGACGTCATCGTGCTCAATTCCTGTGTCGTCCGCCAAGGCGCTGAAGACAAAGTTGTCAGCAACCTGGCCTGGATGGCGCCCCTGAAGAAAGAACAACCCCAACGTATCGTGGCCCTCATGGGATGCATGGTTGGGCCCAAGTCAGACGATCTGGCCCGCCGCTTCCCCTACGTTGACGTATTCATGCGTCCTCAGCAGTTCGAACCGCTACTTGAGATGGTCGGCGAGCGGCTTGGCGTTGACTGGGAAGGCTGTGTTGGCCCGCTGACACCCAACCGTCCCGACGTCACCTGCAACGTCCCCATCATCCACGGTTGTGACCTTATGTGCACCTTCTGCATCATCCCCTACCGCCGTGGCCGCCAGGTGAGCCGTCCCATTCCCGAAGTGGCCCTGGAAGTGGAGACTCTGGCATCAAGAGGCGTGAAAGAGGTCACCCTGCTGGGTCAGACCGTCGATGCCTATGGCCATGACCTGCCGGACCAACCCAATCTGGCCCAACTCTTTGCCAGGCTCAACGAGATCAACGGCATCGAGCGCATACGCTTCCTGACCTCCCACCCCAGGTTCATGACCCAAGAGATAATCCAAGCCGTGGCCGACGTGCCCAAGGTTTGCGAGCACATTAACTTGCCGGTGCAGGCGGGCGACGACGGCATCTTGGATGAGATGCACCGCCGGTACAACCGCGCCGATTACGTGGACCTGGTGGGCCGGATCAGGGAAGCCATGCCCGGGGTCGCGCTGAACACCGATATCATCGTGGGATTCCCAGGGGAGACCGAGGAACAGTTCCAGCAGACCCTGGACCTAGTGGCGGAACTCAAGCTGGACAAGGTCCATTGCGCCGCTTACTCGACGCGGCCGGGGACCATCGCCTCACGAACCATGGACGACGCTGTTCCCGAAGAAGAGAAGACCAGCCGCCGTCAAAGAGTGGACCGCCTGCAGAAGGAAGTCCAGACTGAGATCAACGCCCGGTTGGTGGGCCAGTACTTGGAGATTTTGGTGGAGGGCCGCCAGAGGGGAAAGTGGCAAGGACGGACACGCTCCCACAAGCTGGTATTCTTCGAGGATGAGGCGTATCATCAGGGTGAGTTGGTCATAGTGAAGATTGAACGCTCCAGCCCGTGGTCCCTACAAGGATCGTTGGCTGTAGAAGCGAAAATACAGGTTCTTAGAGGCGACGTTTAATGGCTTTAGCTAGCCGGCGGCCCACAGTGCCGATCACCGAACTTGAACACTCGGCATTCTGCAGAACTGAAGACGAACTTCCCTCCAAACCCTTGGCCGAAGAGATGGCCGTCAACGTGCGGTGGCAGCAAATACCCCCAGAATACCTCCACTACACCGTCGATAAGCTCGACTTCCGCATAGGGGAAGCCCGCGAGAAACTGGGCAGCAAAGTCACCATCTTGGGCCACCATTACCAACGGGAAGAGGTGATTAAGTACGCCGACTTCCAAGGTGACTCCTACCTGCTCTCCCGTGAAGCCGCGACCCGCCCGGACGCCGACTACATCATCTTCTGTGGCGTCCATTTCATGGCCGAGACCGCCGGCATCCTGGCTGCGCCCCACCAGAAAGTCATCCTGCCCAATATCACCGCCGGCTGTTCCATGGCTGACATGGCGCCCATGGATGACGTTGAAGACGCCTGGGCTGACCTGGCAGAAGTCCTAGGCCCCAACACTATCGTGCCCGTTACTTATATGAACTCCATCGCCGGGATCAAGGCCCTTTGCGGCCGGAATGGCGGCACCGTCTGTACCTCATCCAACGCCAAGGCAGTCCTGAAATGGGCCTTTGAACAGGGCGAGCAAGTCTTCTTCCTGCCCGACCAGCACCTAGGCCGCAACACGGCCCTTGATCTAGCCGTGCCCCTGGACGAGATGGTGGTCTGGAACCCGCACCGCCCTTTGGGCGGCAACACGCCGGAGCAGCTCCGCAGGGCCAAGATGGTTCTGTGGCAAGGGCATTGCTCGGTCCACACCCGGTTCACGGTCAGTCAGATAGAAGCCGCGAGGACCCTGCATCCCGGCATCAACATCGTGGTCCACCCAGAATGTCCCATGGAGACCGTCCAGGCAGCGGACATGGTTGGTTCCACCGAGTTCATCCGAGATCAGGTCAACGCCGCCCCGGCCGGCAGCAAGTGGGGCATCGGCACGGAGGTCAGCTTGGTCAACCGCCTGGCCATCAACAACCCCGACAAGACAGTCTTCTGCTTGGACCCGGTGACCTGCCCGTGTTCCACGATGTACCGCATCCATCCCGCCTACGTGCTTTGGATGCTGGACGGGCTGCTGGGAGGCAAGGTTAACAACGAGATCACCGTGCCGGAAGACATAAAAAAGAGCTCCAAGATCGCCCTGGAACGGATGCTCTCGCTCAGCTAGCCGGCCCACCTGTGCCCGCTCGGTTTCCCCATACCCTATCCATATGGCCCAGCTTCGGCAGTTGGAGTACAATTGTGCCTGCCGTTTTAGAAGCTCTTCTAGAGAATAAGGAAGGCGTGCCATGACTCAGTTTCCACCAGATGTTTACGCGTTGATCGATGCCGCGGTCGCTGAGGACCAGACCTTCAACGACCCTACGACCCAGGCGGTGGTCCCGCCGGAGATCCAAGGCACCGGTATGTTGCGCGCCAAGGCGCATGGAGTGCTGGCTGGGGTTGATGTGGCCATGGCCGTCTTTCTGCGCGTGGACCCCACCCTAGACGTCAAAGCAATCTTGCAGGACGGCGCCCCGCTGGCTCCCGGATCTGACATCGTCGTGGTCCGAGGTTCGGCCGCCGGCATACTCAGGGCCGAGCGCATCGCCTTGAATTTCATGCAGCGGATGAGCGGCATCGCCAGTGACACCAACCGCTATGTTGAGGCTGTCAAGGGACTGAATACCCGGATAGTCGACACCCGCAAGACCGCTCCCGGCCACCGCTACTTGGACAAGTACTCGGTGCGCATGGGCGGCGGCTACAACCACCGGCTAAACCTGGCCGACGGCATCCTGATCAAAGACAACCACATCCAGGCCAACGCCTTCCGGGAGATGGGCCTGAAAGATGTGATTCAACTGGCCTTGGCTCGCGCCTCGCACACCATCAAGGTTGAGGTCGAGGTTGAGAACATGGAGCAGGTGGAAGTAGCCCTGGAAGCTGGGGCCCACATCATCATGCTGGACAACATGTCGGTGCCTGAGATGGCCGACGCCATGAAGGTCATTGGCGACCAGGCGATTGTTGAGGCTTCGGGCGGCATCATCTACGACACCGTGCGGGCGGTGGCGGAGACAGGCGTGGATCTCATCTCTATTGGTGGGCTGACCCATTCGGTGGACGCCCTCGATATCAGCCTAGACCTGGAATTCGATTAGTCATTCCGGAAACTTATTGGACGAGCCCATGGTGAGCCCAGTTGACCGGGTCTTTTCGCGATGGAACGTATTTGGGAGATGATCGACGGGGTCCTTGAGGGTCTGGACAAGGCCGCGATGGTCCGCCAACCCACCGACCAGTGCAATTCGGTGGCCTGGATTCGGTGGCACCTGACCCAGGTGACCGACATGTTCATCCACACACGGCTCCGGGACCTGACTTAGGTGCCGATCTCCGAGGAGTGGCACGATTTGGCATGCCCGCCGACTCAGAAGACCGGGATGTGGGCTGGAACGCCGCCCAAGTCGCAGCATGGAACCCGCCTTTCCGGGAAGTGCAGGTAACTCATTACGAGGCGGTCAAGAACCACGCCAGGGAATTCCGGGCCGACATCACCGCCGAGGAACTCGAGCAGGAGATAGTCATGGGACCGGTGACCGAGCCCCGGCCAGTGGAGGTGTGCATGGGCCAGATGGCCTGGGACACCGTGGCCCACGGCGGACAGATAGCCTACCTGCGGGGATTCTTCATCTGCATGGGCTGGTTCGGCTAGGGATTGATTCAGCGAAATCGAGGACAAAATCCCCTTCAGTCCGCCGTTATCCCGATTCAAACCAGGAGGGAAAGTTCAAGCTCCCCTTTGCAAGGGCGGATTTAGGGGGAATTCCGGCGTCCCGACAGATGAGTCATCGTTAGGCAAAAGTTCCCTATCCGCTCATCCTGAGCCTGTCGAAAGACGCCTCGACCGCTGACGGTCGGCGCTGTCCAGCATTATGGTCACCGGGCCGTCGTTTTCCAGCCAGACGAGCATGTGCTCTTGGAACACGCCCGTGGCTACAGTCAGTCCCGCTTCTCGAAATAGCTCCACCGCGTGCTCATAGAGGCGTTTGGCATCCTCTCCGCTCGCTGCCTGGTTGAAGTCGGGACGCCGGCCCTTGCGGGTGTCGGCGTAAAGGGTGAACTGGCTCACCACTAGAAGTTCGGCGCCCATGTCTAGGGCCGAGAAGTAGAACCGGTTTTCATCGTCGGCGAATATCCTGAGGTTGGCGATCTTCTCCACCAGATATTGCGCATCGGCTTCGTCATCTTCTTTGGCGACCCCTAAAAAGACGACCAAGCCTCCGCCGATCTCTCCAGCGGTATCGTCTTCGATAGAGACAGATGCTTTTGTCACTCTCTGAACCAGTGCTCGCATGCCTATCAGCCTACCGGAAAATCACGCGCGGTTATAGTGGGCGGTACGCCTGGTGGGCCACTTCCGACTAGCTGGAACTGGCGGGAGTGGAGGAAGCGCTGCTGCCGGACTCGGAGGAGGACTTTGCCGAGCTATCACTGGAAGACTTGGCAGTAGTGTCCGACTTCGAATCCGAGGACGACTTTGAGTCACCCGAAGAACTTGAATCCGAAGGTTTGGAGTCGGATGAGGAAGAGCTGTCGCTGCTGGAGCCGTTCTTGCTCTCCGTGGGAGGCTTGGGCCGGCCGTAGTCGGTGGTGTAGAACCCGCTGCCTTTATAGATGACAGGTACTGCATGGTAGACGCGTTGGCCCGCTCCGGAACATGCGGGACAAGAGCCTTTTCCAGCTTCTGCGAAGGTCTGCACCAGTTCAAATTCTTCTCGGCAGTTTTCGCAGCGGTAATCGTATCTGGGCACGGACTCTCTCCTGAATGGGGCTTACCCGTTAGCAGTTGTTGGGGTGAAGTGCTAAGGGCAACTAATCCAATTTACCAGTGGCACTTAATAGCTGTCAACGCGCCTGCACGAGCCACATCAAGTGGCCCTAGCAAAGAAAAAAGGCCACTGACCGGCCTTTTTGGCAAGCGGGCGGTTTTCAAGGCCGCCAAGTGATAGCATTTTTTAATAAATAATCTCTCAGCCACCAGACGTACACAGGACAAGGCCCTGGGACTGGGGAGCGCATGAAAGCCTAACGGCGGTTCTGGCGGCGACGGCGGCGGGCTGCTCTTTGGGCGGCCAATCGCTCTTTCTGGGCCTTGGAGCGGAAGAACCGGCGGTCCTTGAGCTCACGCAGAATCCCGGAATGTTGTACCGACGCCCGGAACCGGTTGACCAGGCTCTCGGGGTTCTCGCCCTCGCGGGGAGTCACATATGCCATTTGAGCCTCCAAGTCTTGCAGACCATATGAGTCTGCTAATTGAAGCTAATTTAACACAGGCGTGTTACCCAATCAACCAGCCGGGAAGACCCCGAGGCACAAGCACCAGAAGATGAGAGCAGATAGTGAACGGCTACGGCGTTGAGTGCGACCAAGACAGGTTCGGCCAACAGATCGGGACCATCTTCCAGGCGAACTGGCCTGTTAGTTCGATGCAAAACCTGGTGGCCAACGCGGTTGATGCCATGCCGGACGGCTGGGTGTTGACGGTTGGCTCGGGCCATGCGGACGACCGTTGGCGCCTCGGGGCCGGAGACACCGGATTTGGGATTCCTGTTGGACTTCGCCCACGGGTCTTTGAGCCATTCGTCACCCTGGGGCAATCACACGGGACAGGCCTGGGTTTAGACGTGGCCAAGGAAATCGTCAAAGGACATGGTGGCAGGCTGAACTTCGAGATTCTGATCGTCGAAGAATCCGCAGGCCAGATGCCGGACACCACTTTCACCATTGACCTGCCGGTGTCGGGCCTGGTAGTTGCAACAGCGTAAAAGGACAAGCGCCTCTATTCAGAATATGAAACGCCGTTGAGAACCGGACACCCCGCGGAACAGGACATCCCGGTGAGGAAAAGAACCCCCCGCGTCGCTTTGACCGCGGGGGGGTTGAATCTCGCCGGCAGGATTGAGATCAGACTGCCGTGCCTTGTCTGGCTCCGATCTCTCCCAGGTACTCCAGCACGTCCGCCAGGGGCAGCACGTCGGCGTACTTCTGGTTCATGTCGAACAGGTTGATGGCGTGGGCGGCTTCATGGCGGTCGAACACACCCTCCTCAACCACGATCATGCGGAAGCGGTTGGTGCAGCCGTCCAACACGCTGGCCCGGACGCAGCCGCTGGTGGTCTCGCCCACTGCGATGATGGTATCCACGTTGTGGGCCGTTAGGTGGCCGATCAGCGGGGTTCCCCAGAAGGCGCTGGGCGAGTCTTTGTGCATGACCGGTTCGCCGTCGATGGGCGCCACTTCGTCGATGATGTCATTACGGCGGTTGCGGCGTTCCAGGGCCTCGGGGCTGCGGTCCGCATTCCCGTAGACCTGGCGTCCCGTGCTCCACCCGGCCAGGCCGTCGTCGTCGCGGCCCGTGGCATGGATCACCGGTATTCCGGCGTCCCGGGCGGCCTTCAACAGCGTCTGGATAGGCGGGATGGCGTCCCAGGCGGCCAGTCCGCAACTGGCGGGCCACTCCTTGGTCGCCTCCAAGATGGGCTGAGGCCGGTCGCCGAACACCCACCGGTAGAGGTCGATCAGCAGCAAAGCCGGCTTTGCACCGAAACCCACATGCTTATTCTCGCCCATCGCCACATGGTCCCTGTCCTGGTCAGTAAGAAACTTGTCCCAGACTCGATCAGCCATGATTTCACCGCTTATTTGTTCAGTTACTAGGGTCTATTCCTTGGTTGGGAAGCCGGCTTCGTTCCAGGCCACCATCCCGCCTTCCATGTAGGTCACGTTGTTGAATCCCATTTCCTGGAGTATCTGGGCGCCCACGGCGGCCCTAAGTCCAAGTTTTCAAGTGGTGATGATCTGTACGTTGGGGTTCGACAAGCGCGGGTCCATTTTGGAAGAGTCTTCGGCCGCAGCGTCCAGGTCTTCCACGGACATGAACACTACGTTGTCAGCCTGCTCGCTGAGGGGGACGTTCTCTTTCAGCCGAGTCTCTATCAGAAGGATCTCGGGCTTTTCGTCTAGCTGCCGTTTCGAGTCTGTAACGCTAACGGCCTTGGTCTTGGCCTTAGCGGCCTCTACCCGTTGCCTAAATTCATCGGTCATCGATGTTATCTCCTATACCAAAGTAGGTGACATCATAGACTAAATGCGTTGCACCTGAAACTGGTAGCGCTTCATCCATCCATGCTAAATGCCGCGCACCGGAAACAGCCAGTGCCTCATCCAAGCATTTGGTGTGCTACCATCTTTGGGCGGGAACAGGCGCGATTCACATGAAGTTGGAGGTCAAGAAACATGCGGTGGCTCTTTGTTTTGTCGTTTGTGGCAATCTTGGGAATTGCATGCGGATCGTCCTCCGATTCTGATTCCAACACCGATTCTAATTCAGGGGTAGAAATGGCAGAAGAAACAATCACCACAGCATCCGGGCTTCAGATCAAGACGATCGTAGTTGGGACCGGCGACAAGGCGGAACCGGGCAAGACCGCAGTCGTCCATTACACTGGATGGCTACTTGACGGCACCAAGTTTGACAGCTCCGTGGACCGGGGCACGCCATTCGAGTTTCCACTGGGCGCGGGCCGCGTCATCAAGGGCTGGGACGAGGGCGTGGCGACTATGAACATCGGCGGCAAGGTGGAGCTGATCATACCCCCGGGCCTAGCCTACGGTCCTTCCGGCGCCGGCGGAGTGATTCCCTCCAACGCCACCCTCAAGTTCGAAGTTGAGTTCCTAGACCAGAAATAACGGTTGCGCCGACGCCCTTCGAGAGCCTCAGGACGAACGGGTGGCTATCGCGGTTTCACCGAACCTAGGTGCTAAACGGCGACCGAACCCTTGAAATTCGGCGCTACCTTCTCCGCGAATAGCTTCAGGCTGTTGGCGTTGGCTTCGTAGGGCATGGCGCCCAGGCGGAAATGTATTATCACACCGCCCACGCCGCTTTCATGTACTTTTTGAAGCCTCTCGGTGACCGTTTCCGGTGAACCGACGATTATTCCGTGTTCCAACGAATTGCGAGCGGCTCCAACGGCTCCGGTCGCCTGGGCCCGAAGCTCGGCCGTCGTGTTCATCTTGTCGCGGTTGGTCTGCAGATACGCACGCATCTCTTTGAAGTAGGGTATACCCACCTTTTCAGCCTCGGCGTCAGTGTCTGCAACGAAGATGTTGCGCCAGACCCAGGAATCCGCCATGCTACGGGCCACTGTTTCGTCGCTATGTCCGGCTTTGGACATCGCGCTCTGGTATTGTTGCAGCCGTTCCACAGTGGTCTCGTCGCTCTGGACGTTCATCATGAACGGGCGTCCCTCGCGGGCCATCTCTAGGGTCGATTCCAGCCCGGAGCAGGCGCGGATCATGGGTGGATGCGGCTTCTGGTACACCTGGGGCCTCAGCACCGGCAATTCCACCTGCCAATACTTACCGTCGTGCTTGTAGTTCTCGGTAGTCCAGGCCTTGACCAGGATATCTTCTACCTCCAAGAGCATGTCATGGGCTTCGTCGGGGTCGACGCCGAACCCACGGAACTCGTAGAAGTTGTAGGCCGTGCCCCGGCCCACGCCCACGATCATCCGGCCCTTGCTGATGTTGTCCACCAGCGCGATCTGCTCAGCAAAGCGAATTGGGTGATGCAGGGCCATCTGGGCCACGGCAAACCCGATCTTGATGTTCTTGGTCCGGGCGGCGATTGCGGCGGCGAAGGTTGTGGGGTCGACGTAGGCGCAGCCCCCGTCAAAATGGTGCTCCGCCAGCCAGATAACGTCGTAGCCAAGTTCCTCGGACAGTTCCGCCTCGCGTAGGGATTCTTCGATAACGTCGAAATCGCCGTCAGGGGTTTTGCTCTCCGGGAATAAGAAGTTGCTAAACTTCATGGTGTTTCCGCGTCTCCTCGGGTAATCGCCAGGGAACGTTCCCCAGCGGACTAGACGCTAGCACCGCCTTAGGGACGTGTCAATTTGATGCGGAACATTCTGAGTGGAGATTAGAACTGTTTTTCCATGAGCATAGATGCCCGCGGGACCAGGTATGAATACTCTGAAGTGCCAAGCACGATTCCCGTCGTGTTGGTCCACGGCGTCGGCCTCGACCAAAGCATCTGGGAAGCGATGCTGGATGACATAACCGGCCGCTCCACGCTGACTTATGACCTGTTGGGCCACGGCGAGACCACCGAACCGCTGGACGCACAGAATTTCCAGCCTTTTGTAGCCCAATTGCACGAACTGCTCAAAGAACTCGGGATCTCAGAGATCGTGCTGGCCGGGTTTTCCCTGGGCGGCCAGGTGGCCAAGCATTTCGCCTCGACCCACCCGAAGGCTGTGCGAGCGTTGGTCTTGGTCAGCACCACCTACCAACGTACAGACGAGGAGCGGGCTGCCATGGTTCTCAGACTCCAACAAGCCAAGGACGGAGACCAGCAGGGTTTGGAGGCGCAGGCGCTGCAAAGATTCTTCAATCCTGAGTTCCTAGCGGCCAACCCGGCCGTGGAGCGTCAGATCACGTCTCGCCTGCGGAACAACGACCCGGCCAAGTTTCTTGAGAGCTACGAGCTACTCTCCAACGCGGAAGACCATCCCGTGGACTATGGTGCGTTCTCCATGCCGGCATTGATCCTCACCGGGAACGGCGACCCCGGCTCAACGCCTCGGATGGCCAATGAGATGGCGCGCGCGATGCCCAACGCAGAAGCAAGAATAATCAAGGGAGCCAAACACCTGGGCATCATCGAGGAGCACCTCCGGTTCAGTGAAGCAATCAGCGCGTTCATGACTGAAACAGGACTATAGTGCCCCTGCCTGCAAATCATCTATGAAAGGCTGGAACGCCAACTGGGTTGGGTTGTCGATAGACAGATCGGGCGTCGGCACGTCGTCGTAATAGTCTTGGGCGATCTGGCCTTGTTGCTCGCGGTTGTAGTTGCCGAGGCGCTGGCCGTTTTGACGGTCTTCAGCCAGCTTTTCCAGCCTCCGTATCTGCAGCCTTCCTCGGACCGCTGCTCCGCCAAAGTCTGCTAGATATAGATGCTGCCGATCTTCTCGAATTGGTACACATGGACCATCTCGTGCACAAATAGGTCGAAATTGCCCCTGGAGTGACGCACCTCGGAGGGGAGGTTGACGGTCCGGAAGGTCGTGAGCGCCCGATTCTCGTTCAACTTGAATATCAGGCGCAGCAACCGGCCCTCCGCCACCCTAACCTACGAGCACCGGACGGCCTTGGGACCCAACACCAGACCCGCCGCATCCAACTCCTCCGGCGCGAACCGGCTACTTCTGGTCAGCAAGGGCCAAATCAGCCTGAACACGAATGGAAGTTGTGGCAGGTCGAAGGTCGTGAAGAACAACTTAACCAGCATGGCATTCCCCGTTTCTGGCTGGATTTACCTCAGCAAGAACTGCCTAAATCAGCTCACTGGAATCTACCACCGCGATGGATAGTGTCAAACTAGGTAGGGTTAGGCGAAGTTTCTCAGCCTCCGGCCCTCTCAACCAGGTCAGAAAATACTTTGCGCCACTTATCTACGCGTCCGTCGGCGTATCCGCCACGGTAGGTGATGATTCCCTGATGGTCCAGGACGATCTTGGTCGATTGCTGCAACACTCGCAAGGACCTCAGGATGTTCGGGTCTACCTCAGCTACGGGCCAGGGGTAGCTCTCTTTGATCCGGTACGACTCCAACAGGTCGATACTCTCGAAGGGGCTCTGGCCGATCGCGTAAAAATCTACGTTGTCCGCGAACTCTGGGTAGACGTCCTTCATGCTCCGTAACTCGGAGCGGCAGACCGATCACCAAGTGGCGAAGAAGAATAAGAACACTGGCCGGCCCTGACTCGATAGCTGTGCAGTATTCCGCTGGGCCCCATCGAAAAGCGCGAATCCAAAGTGAGGCAAGGTCTGGCCCACGTCCGTCCCGATCCCAGGCTGCTCGACGATTATCCCGGCTTTCCCGGGTGCGGTAGTTGGTGCGGACGCCGCTCTTGGGAGTGGCAGCGCGGTGGCGACGGGACCCGCGGTCGAATCAGGCACGGACGTCGGTTTGGACAAGGCTGTCATCGCCGGAACAATAGTGGAATCTGATGCAAGTTTCAGCGGCGCGACAGGCGCGGCCTCAACCGTCGAGGTAGGGCTTGAGGCCGGGAGGGCCTCCGCCGCAGAGGTTCCACAGCCCAGTAATCCAATTACAACTGCCATTAAAGGCAGGGCTAGTAGTCGCGACATTCCTGATTATCCTCAACCGTCTGATCGAACGGGTAAATACCTGGGGCTTGCGGAATATATGTTACCGCACCAAGGGCTCGGGACTTGAAACTAAGACTATTCGTCCCTAATGTACGGATACTGATACGAAAATCGCACCGGCCACGGATTCCCCGGCTCATCCCGTGGATTAACATTCGAGTTTCTCGGCCTGTGGGATTTTGCTAATCCGTGCGGCAGGAATGTTATACTCGGATTTTGGCGTTGGGGCGTTGAAAATCGGTGAATCGGGCATCTTATGACCGGAGCCCCAGAGCCGGATTGAGCGTGTGGTTCCCGGAGGCCAGGGCCTTACTGAGCGTGTGGTGAAAATGTCGACGAACCAGTCTAAACCCGAACGTGCCGAGTTCTACTACAATCTGGGAATTGCCTACTATGCGCTTGGCCAATTCGACAGCGCGATAGAAGGATATGACGAGGCCGTTCGCATCAACCCGGAGTACTCCGAGGCCTACCACAACCGGGGAAACGTCTACCACGACATGGGCCAGAACGAGCGTGCCATCAAGGACTACGACCGGGCCATCGAGCACAACCCCGAGTATTCCGCAGCCTACAATAACCGTGCGATCGCCTACTATGACCTGGGCGAACACTGGCGCGCCATCAACGACTACGACGAAGCCATTCGGATCAATCCCGAATACGTGGTGGCCCTCAATAACCGTGGAAATGCCTACCTGGCCGTGGGTGAACACGCTCGGGCCATAGAAGATTATGACGAGGCCGTCGCTCTGGACCCTGAAAATGTAGCGGCCTACAGCAACCGAGGAACCGCCTACCACTCCCTGGGCGAGAACCAGCGGGCCATCGAGGACTACGATGAAGTTATCCGAATAAACCCTGACTACGCTGCCGCCTATAACAACCGGGGCAACGCCTACAACGACATGGACCAGCACGAACGAGCCTTCGAAGACTACGACGAGGCCATCCGCCTCGACCCCAAAGACCCTGACGTTTACATCAACCGGGGAAACATGCTTTCCGGGATGGATGAATTCGAACGCGCGATCGAGGATTACTCTCAAGCCATACGCATCAACAGAAATTATTCAGAGGCGTACCACAACCGTAGAATCGCGTATCATCGTCTCGGTTTGTATGAAGATTCGGAGAGAGACTTGGCAACGGTAGGCGAACTGCGTGCGAAAGCTGAAAACGACGCGTCTGACGGCGAGAGCCCTTCGGAGTGACAAAATCAACAGGTGACACTTGTAGCTATGATTATGACCAGGCAAAAATGACCCCCACAACGTGGGGGCCATTTTTGCTTTACCAGTTATGCCTCTGGAGAAGGAGCTCTCCAGACCGGAGCAGTTTAAGTGGTATTAAGCTGCGATACCCTTTTTGGATGCCTTGGACTTGGACTTGGGCTTGTCTGAAGACCGAGAATCCACACCGTTGGTGGCCGGAGAGTGCTCGTCGTCGGAGTCGGCGCTTTCCAGCATCGGAGTCTCGGTGGCCACGGCGGAGTCGGCTTCGTCAGCGTTCAGCACTGCAGGAGCGCTTGTGCCCATTCCCTCCACAGTCGGCAGAAGATTGTTGCAGATTTCCAAGACCGAGGCCCGAATCCCCTCGGAAACGTTCTGGGTCGTCTGCCTGATGATGAACTCGGCTTGCAACCGGGCTTTGGACTCGGCGCTGGCGGATCGCGTCTGGGAGGCGCTGATGATGGACTGCGCTTCCTGCCGGGCCTTTGCGAGAATCTCCTGTGCTTGGTTGTTGGCAGACCTGAGGTCCGCTTCGCTATCGGATTTGGCATTCGTCAGCAGCTTTTCGCTGTCCTCTTTGGCTTTGTTGACCAGCTTTTCGCTATCTGATTGAGCCCTGCTCAGCATCTTCTCGCTTTCTGACCGGGCGTTGCCCAGCGTCTTTTCGCTCTCGGCAAGGGCCTCGGAGGCGGCCTCACTGGCCATGGTCTCGCTGTGGCGCTTCGCGCTATCAATGGTCTGCTGGGCCTCGGCTTTCGCCTTCTCTGAGGCTTCCGCTATGATCATGGCGCCTGCCGCTTCACTTTCTTGCCTGGCGTGGTCGGTAATCTCCTGGGCCAAAGCTTCGGCCTGGACAACGGTCCGCTCGGCTAGCTTGAGCAGCATCGATTGCTTGTCGCCTGACGCCTCTGGCTGCGTGTTACCGTCGAGTCCTTGAGACTCCTGGTTGTTTTCTGCCATCAAAATTCCGCTCCCTTAGTTAATTCGCTGGCCAATAACGAATTTTGCTACCAAAAACTTATATTAAGAACCTGATTGATTGGGTACCGACACAGTCGGAGTGAGTGTAATTCGGGATTCGTCGGGTGTCAAATATTCGGATTAACAAAGGGTCCAACTCAACTCCTGGCAAGTAGGCCAACTCCTTCGGGGCATGGGTTTTGAGACGAGAACTGTTGGAGGGCAGCAGTGGATTTACACTGGAAGCACAGAGCACGTGGTAGAAATCGGGGAGGGAATATCGCCTTCCCAGGAACAAAACGGTGTGGAGCGGGCGATGGGATTCGAACCCACGACATCTTGCTTGGGAAGCAAGCACTCTACCCCTGAGTTACGCCCGCTCGTGATTGAGGGTGAACACAGTATATATCTGTGAAACGCCCGATGCACAGCCAGGAAACGATATAATCGCTTGTGACTGGGGCCTATGCTCGGACGGCGGTTTTGCTTCCCGTGCGTTCGCTGCGCCGGTCACGCATGGAAACCGGAACGATGGTCCACGAGAGACGGTTCGGCTGATCGGCTTGGAACACCTTGGCCGAATCTCCCAGCAACTCGCGGCTGATGCTGGATTGACGGAGGATATCGCCGGACACGGCAACGGACGTTCCGGCCAGCAGGGACAAACGGACATCGATCTCATCATCGTCAAGGCCCTTGGCCATGAGCACCAGCACGTCCGCGGCCAACAGCCTCTCGCGTACCTGGTAGAAAACGTCACCCGCAACCGTCTGCAGGAAGAACCACTCCAGCAGGTCCTGTGGCGAAGGAAACGCCGCGCCGGGCTTCGATATTGCCGCCTCGTAGTAGAAATCTCGGATGTCGTCGGTGATATAACGCAGCAACTGGGGCATCGGGTGGATGTAACCATCCGGCACCGCCATGTCAGCCTCTGCCGAGAAGCGCACTAGAATCTCGAGCATCTCTTCGATTGAATCGACGCCCTTGCCGCTGGTTCCGACCGAAGTACGGCCCCGTGCGCTCAATCCTTCATCGAACCACGGCCTGAGTAACTGCGCTTCCCGCCGTAGTTGGGCCGTCAGCGCGTCGGACTCGCTCTCGGGCGCGGCCGTAGGGAAAGTCACAGGGCAAGACCACGCCGTATTTTCGACTTGCTCGTCGCCTTCAGGTCCGTCGTAGTCGATCAACGCAGGTCCAGCGGTTTGGTCTACCAGTGCCAAGGTACGCCGTAAAACGTCAAACTGGATATCAGGACGATTCGGCGGACCAAGTGGGCGTCCAAACGGGAACGGCACCCACAGCGCACGGGGCGGTTCGGTCGCCTCAGTGACTGGCCGAATGAGGCTGATCTGGACCGTTGCGATGTCGGCCCCGCCCTCCGATTCCGGCCGTTCGATCATCTGCGACAACACGCCTACGGCGCGCGTGCAACCGGGTCAAATCGGGATGAGTAGAACAAGGTTGACGTGGTCACCCCGAAGCATTTCGGCGACCTCTCTGGCGGCTGCCTCCATTCGTTCCGGAGCTGTAGATCCCATGAACGAGTAATGCCAATCCGAGACTGAGCCGATCTCCCCAGATTCTTCCAGCGATTGAAGGTGCTCAAGGGGAAAACAGACATTTACATCCTGCTGATAGGCGCTGCGGTCGAAGTTGATGCTTGAGTGGGTCATGTTTAAGTCGGCGTAGTCGATGTCGCCCGGGATGATGCGGTAGTCACCCTCGTGACCGGTAAATGGCCGGTCGTCAGCGCGGTGGATCGCCGCTGTCGTGATTACAGCAACCCGGGCATCGGTCAATCTCGGCGCTTCCACCCACTGGGCATTCCCGAAGGGCTTGAACTGCCTTCTGTCGAAATTTTCTTGCAAACCTGCAGGGATATCTGCCCAACGGACCATACCGGCTCCTGTTTTTCGCATGTCATGAATGACGAACCAAGAATCTGTCGAGACACAAGTTTAGCATGCAGGGAGCCACGCCCAAGAACCCTCTACCGGTCATATCGCGCACGCTTACCAGTGCCTGTATACTCGTGACCGGAAACGGTTTCCAGAAGCGGTTTGATGAGGGATAAATATGGGTTGGTCCAGGCACCACAAAAACGGTTTGATCCACAACTCGCCCCAGCGGTCGTGGCCCGGCTACACGTTGACGGCGACCAGGGGCGGTAATTACGCCAACCTGCTGGACATGCAAGGGCAGGTCTGCCATCGGTGGTACAGCGCGGAGCAGATCAACTACGGCTTCCTGCTCCCCAACGGTAACCTCCTGGCTAGGACCGGGTCTGCGCCAGATGGTCAGGGAATGGGAGGTTCAGCCAAATCCCTGATCGAACTAGACTGGGACGGGAACGTCGTCTGGGGGTACAAAAATCCACTCCTGCACCACGACTTCCATCGCACGGAATCAGGGTCTACGATCGCATTGGTCTGGGAGCTGCTGCCGCAAGAACTTGCGGACTCGGTTGGAGGTGGCTTTCTTGACGACGGAGTTGGTCCGGGAATGTTCGGCGACAACGTGATCGAAGTCTCCCAAGACGGCAAGACCATGAACACCTGGAACGCCTGGGAGCACCTGGACCCGGCCCTAGACGTGATCTGCCCCCTTGAGAACCGGAAAGAGTGGACCCACGCCAATTCCATCAGCCTGACGCCGGACGGAGATTTCCTCATCAGCTTCAGGCAGACCAGCACCATAGGCATCGTCGACCGCAAAACTGGGAAATTCACTTGGAAATGGGGCCCAGGCGACGTTTCCCACCAGCACCATCCCACCATGCTGGATAACGGAAACATACTTTTGTTCGATAACGGCGCCCACCGCCGGGGGATGAATTTCTCCAGAGTCATAGAGATCGACCCGAAGACCAACGAGATCGCCTGGGAATACCAGGGCGACCCGCCGTTATCGTTCTACAGCTACAACATCAGCAGCGCAGAGCGGTTTCCCAACGGCAACACCCTGATCTGCGAGGGAGCGCCTGGGCGAGTACTGGAGGTTACCCAAGGCGGCGAGATCGTTTGGGAGTACATTAGTCCGTTCTTCGTGGCAAACCCGCCCACCGCCGGCGGCTCCAGGTTTGGCTTTGCGAACGCCGTGTTCCGTGCTCACCGGTACGCAGAAGACCACCCGGCATTTGCCGGCAAGAACCTCAACCCGGACAACCACGCCAACCTGAACCGTCTGTACCGCTAGACGTGAATTAGACTTCTTTGCGGTCCATCAGCCAGGATATCGCCTGAACTTCGGGCGACATCCAGCGCTTGAAATCCTCGAACCGGTTCTCAGTGACCTCCACGCCCAGGCCGTCGGCCAACCGGGTCATAAAGTTGAAGTTGCACGTTATCAGGACGGTCGACAACACCTGCTGCTCGTCCAGGCCCAGGTCACGGAGCTTTTGAAGATCGGCCTTCTTGTTGCCAGCCGGGTTCTTGGTGAGCTTGACTGCGAAATCCAACATGCCCCGGGTCTGGTCGTCCAAGTCGGCCTTGGTGTAGTCGTGCATCATGTGGTTGGTCAGGTCGGTGTCGTCGGAATGCTGACGGAGGAACCCTCCGTGAGACATGGTTCAATACCGGCAACTGTTAACGGCAGCCACCACGGTGGCGATGCACTCTTCCTGGACGCGGGTCAGAGCTGAGGAGCCAAAGGTGATATTGGCGTTTAGGTTCTGCACTGCCTTCATCGCGTTCTCGTTGATGGACATGCAAGAAATCACCGGGGGCAGGTCTACCTTTTCTTCCTTGATCCAGGACATGGATTTACTCCTAGAGTTGGTCGACGTTGAAGTTAAGTCCGGATTTTAGATGCTCTGGGTTACGTATTGGTTTCTTGCACCCCGGCCCAGTATCCTGTCCACTCTTTCCGCATGTCTTCTTCGGTCTTTCCAGGAGTGTAACCCGGAGACATGAAGGGCGCTGCCCTGGTCACCGTGATCAACACGTAGGACTTGGCCGGCAGCCCTGAACGCTGGATTCCGTGGCTTCCAGTGACGTAAGCCTCTTTGATCTCATCGAAGAGTTCACCGCTGTCGACAACCTGCGCGGTCCCTTTGAACCGGTAGCCCTTGCGGAGGAAAGCGTCCAAGATATTCAACTCGCAGGCTGGATTGTGGCCCAGGTTTTCGATCGTGACCGGAGACCCGAGGTTGGCGAAAACTAGGTGGTCGTCGTCCCAGACCGTGGCGGTGCCCTTGGGGGAGAGGTTGGGCGAGCCGTCTGGGCACACAGTAGCCATGAATCCCATACGCTGCTGGCGGACCACTCGCTTCATGTCGTCGGTCAGTATGCCCATGGTTACTCCTCGGGCCGCGCCCAGGTAGGATATTGGAGGCCAGTATATCCAGGGCGGCCGTTGGTCGGCAACTACTCATGGCCCGGTGAGATATGGCTTGAAGAAGACTGTGGCCGGTTCTAACCTTCCCGGATACAAAACCTTTATCCCAGATTTGTCATCAAAGCATGGTGACAAGAACTGCGATCGGAGGAAATAGATGCCCTATGTAAGGACGATTCCCTACTAGGAATCCCAAGGTGAACTGACAGAAGCCTACGACATGATGATCAAGACGTCGGGGCGCATCCCCAACGTCCAGGCTGTGAGCAGCCTCAAGCCCAACATCATGAAGACCCTGATGGCCCACGTGGGCTCGGGGATGTTTGGTGAGTCGGACGTGTCCCGCGCAGAGCGGGAGATGGTCGCGGCTGTGATGTCGGCGACCAACAAGTGCCAATATTGAATCCTCGCCCATGCACAGGCCCTCCGTGGTGAGGATCTCGAATCGCAACTAGCCGAGCAACTAGGCGAGAGCTTCTGCGACGCCGGACTGCCGGCCAAACAAGCCTCCATGCTGGAGTTTGCAGAGTTCCTGACGACCACATTGAGGAGACTTGGAGGGCGTTTGGGTCTGATTACTGGTCCTACGGCGCGGAGTCCAATCGGTCGGCGTTGGAAGCTCTGGCCCAGTACGTCGTCAACCAAGGCCTGGCGCACCGTGTAGTGAGTGTTGAGGAGCTATTCTAGGAGATCGGCGCCTAGCTGATCCAGCCGGCGGCCCTCTCTGCGATCACGATGGCCGTGGCGTTGGTGTTGGCCCGCACGACGTTGGGGCAGACGGACAGGTCCACCACCCGCAAATTTTGCAGCCCCCGCACGCTGCAGTATTGGTCAACCACCGCCATGGGGTCTGACTCCGGCCCCATCTTGCAGGTGCCTGAGGTGTGTTGAGTGGTAGCCACGTTCTGCCGCAGCCAGGTGTCCAGCGCATCGTCGGAGGCCACATCCTCGTCGGTGGGCGTGAGCCGCCGTTCGATGAGCGGACCGAATGACGGGTGCTCCAGGAACTTCAGCGACAGATGGATGGCTTCCCGCATGCGCCGTCGGTCCCACTCAGTCTCGAAATACCGGAAGTCCAGATGAGGCGGTTCATTGGGGTCAGCGGAGGTCAGAGTCAATTCCCCGGAGCTGTCGGCCAACTTCAGGATGCAGGTGATCCTCATGCCCTGGGGGCGGTCGGGGCTGCGGCCCTGCAACGGGTCTCCGGCGCGTAGTCCCGTGAACGACGACGGGAAGAGTTGCATGTCGTTTCGAGTGTCGGAGCCTTCGGCGGTGTAGCGCAGTCCGCTCTGTATTCGAGGCTCGATGGTGGCCAGCTTGACCCCGTCCCTGGGCTCAAGCTCGACGGTGATCAGCGGATGATCGCGCAGGTTCTGCCCCACACCGGGCGAGTCTTTCACTACCGGGATGCCCAGTGCGCTCAGGTGTGCCTCCGGTCCCACGCCTGAGAGCAGCAATAACTGGGGCGTGGCGATACCGCCGGCGCAGAGTATAATCTCCGATCCCTCCACCGTGAAAGTCTCGCCGCCGCTCTCCACTTCCACGCCAACCGCCTGGTCGCCATCGAAAACTACACGGCGCGCCTGGACGTTAGCCTTGATGGTCAGATTGAGCCTGTAGCGGCTGGGGTTCAGGTAGGCCAACGAGGCGCTCATGCGGATGCCGTCGGGGTTGTTCATGGGCACCGGGCCCGTCCCCGTGGAATCCGGGTTATTCATATCGGGGTCTTCCGGGTACCCGGCTTCGACCGTCGCCTGGTGAAATGCCTCGTTCACCGGCATGAACTCTTCCCTGGGCAGCCGCCAAACCGGGATTGGCCCGTCGGTCCCGTGAAAGTCGTCTCTCACGTTCATGTCAGTCTCAAGTTTACAGAAGAACGGCAGCAGATTGACGAAGCTCCACTGGTCGTTGCCTTCGGCAGCCCAATCGTCGTAATCCTCAGGCACGCCGCGCAGGAACACCTGGCCGTTGACCGAGCCCGAACCGCCCATAACCTTGCCCCGGGCTACCTGCATCGACGCCTTCTGTTCAGACGTGCCCTGGCCTCGGTAGGCCCAGTTGAAAGGTGATTCGATGTCGCTGGCCTCTTGTCGGTAGCCCAGCTTCAATTCGTCTGGCAGAGATTCCAGGTCCGTGTATTCCGGGCCGGCTTCCAGCAGTAGCACCGACCGGTTGGGGTCTTCGCTCAGGCGGGTTGCCAGCGTGCAACCGGCCGAACCTCCGCCAACGATGACAACGTCGTATTTCATTTGTTCCTCGTTTTCTCTTATTTGGACGTGGCGGCAGACTGGCCCAGCAGCTTGATGGTCCGTTCCAGCGAAGCCCCTTTGTCGGCCCCGGCGAGTATGGGCGAGGCTAGAACCTCGGTCGCTCCCACAGTGAATAGCTCCTGGACGCCCAAGGCCACAGTTTCTTCGTTGCCGGATATGACTACGCCGTCGCTCATGGCGTCACTCCAGACACCTTGTGTAGCCTCGGGAAAGCCTGAAGCGACCAGCATGTTTTGGTAGAAGGGGAGGCTGGGGTGGCCGAATTGCTCCCGCAACCCAGCCCGGACCTCTTCCGGATTGTCGTGCACGCAGACAGCGGCATGGGCGATGAGCGGCGGCGAGGGCCGTCCGGCCTCTTTGGCGCCCTTCTCCATGGCAGGGAGGGCCACATGCTTGAGATAACCCGCTGGGCAGAGCCAACTTATTGCGCCGTCGGCCAACGCCCCACAGAGCTCGAACGAACCCTTACCCAAGGCCGAGCCCATGACATCTAGGTCCAATGGACCGGGGATCGAGGCGTGCGCCTTGTAGTGCTTCCCGTCGAAGTCCACAGACCCGTTTTGCAGCAAAGATTTCAGTATCTGGATATATTCCCGCAGATGACCCAACGGGGCGTTGAAATCGATTCCCATGGACTCGATGGTCGGTCTATGGCTTGGGCCAATCCCCAACCGGAAACGGCCCGGAGCCAATTGCGCCACCACCTGGGCCTGCTGGGCCATGACAAGGGGATGCCGCGGATAGGTGGGAACGATGGACGTGCCCAGCTTGATGTTGTTCGTCGATGCCGCTGTTGCAGCGAAGCAGGTCATGCTGTCCAGGCTGGCCCCACCGGCGGTCATCCAGACTGCTTGGATCCCCAGGTCTTCGGCCCGTTGGATGTTGCCCTGGACCTCGGCGATCATGTTGCCCCTAACCTGCACTCCGACTAGGTTATCTGGCATGTTCAGGCCTCCGGGAAAAGATGTGGAATCATGCTCTGGTAGGCGACGTCGTTGGCCATTCCCATCACCAAGCCGGCCCGGGCGTCCCGGAAATACCGCTCGATGGGCGACCTGCGGGCGAAGGCCGTGCCGGTGAAACAGGTCATGAGGTCCGAAGTGACCCGGACGGCAGCCTCGGAGCAGTTCACCTTGGCTTGCAGGTAGGGCAGGTCGGTGGTTCCCCGCTCTTGGTCGAAATAGAGGGCTGTGGCCAGCATCAGGGCACGAGCCGCCTCGATCTGGGTGCTCATCTCAGCCATGCGGCGCTGGTAGATGACGTTGTCCAGCCTCCGGTGACCGCTGCGGTACTGCCGGGGCATCTCCTCTAAGGCGATTTCAAAGGCGCCCGAAGCTATCCCCAGATAGGCCGCCGCGTAAGTCAGGCCCAGCATGGGGCGTAGGAATGCGTCAGTGTCTTGAAAGATCGTGTGCTCGGCGCCCAAAAGGTTCTCGTCGGGAACGAAACCCGAGTATTTGACCGGCGAGCTGCTATTGCCCCGCATGCCTAGGCCGTCCCAGGGCTCGATGATCTCCCAGTCGATCTTGTCTTCCTCGATGAACAGCTTGGAGGCGCTGCCCTGGGGCGTGTCTTCGCCGACACGGCAACGCAACTCGATATGGCTGACGTGCCCGGCCGAGGTGACATATGCCTTGCGAAGCCCGTCTAGCTGGTATCCGCCCGGGACCTTGGCGATGGCGGCGAGGGTATTTACCGGAGTCCAGTCGTCTCCAGCGCCAGCCGACTCCCCGCCCGCAGCCGCCGAGAACACTTCTCCCCTTGCCAAGGGCTCAACGAATTTCTTGACCTGGTATTTGGTTGGGATTCTCGAGAGTATCTCGACGCCCTCAAGGTGCATCTTGTAGCACATGGCGGTGGAGGGGCATTTCTTGGAAAGCTCCTCAACGATCACGCAGGTGGTGACCATGTCTTCGCCCAGGCCGCCGTGCACCTTGTCCACTCGCAGGCCCCACAGGCCCTCTTTCTTCAGCGCTTCCAGGGATTCGGTGGGAAACTGGCCTAACCGGTCGGTCTCGGCCGCTCGGTCCGCCAATTCTCTACCGGCGATGTCCCGGGCACGCTCTTGCCAATCTTGCTGATGCTTGGTCAACGGGAAATAGGACATTCTTGCTCCTGGTGATTAGTTCGTGGCCCCAGGCTCATAGCCAAGGACTATAAGTCCGTGTACCAAGCACGTCAATCACGGGATAGCCGAGAGCTATCAGCGGTTAGCGGACAGCTTGTAGATGCCACAATCTTCGGCGAGGGCGTATAGCGCACCCTGTTGGTCTTGGCCGAACGACGTTATTCTGAGACTGGAATCCACCAGCAAAGACTTTTCTCTAACCCGGCCCGATTGCTCGGTCACGAACAACCGGCCGCCCTCCGAGACCAGATTGGTTGGGCGGCTGAATTCCAAGTTGGGAAAGACACGTTCCATGGTCAGAGGTGGTAACTCAGACAGAGGCAGGCTTGCTGTGCGATTTACCGGAGGAGGATTCCCGAGGGGCGGGAAATCAGAATCCGAGCCGCGTAGGAACGGAAACAGGGCTAGAGTGATGCCGATGATCGCAACCGATATGAGGTTTTCGGGCCTCAAGATGGGCATGAAACATATTTTGCCTAGACAGTAATGTGGCCGTATGATTGGACATTTGGCGAACTCCGATGAAACCTACTCCTGAAACGTACTCCGAGGATACATGAACGCAACCGAACACTGGACCGAGATGGTCCAGGCCGAGCATGTCCAGTCGGACAGCATGCGGAAGGAAGAGCCGCCTGCCGACTCATGGCGCAACCTGGCGCAGAATTTCAAGGCCGACCCCCGGCGCACCGGCGACGTTCTGGTGGACCATCTCCGGGAGATGATTGCACCAGGGCAGGCAGTGCTCGATGTTGGCGCCGGCGGAGGACGGCTGGCCCTTCCGTTGGCCCTCGACGCAGAGAAGGTCATCGCAGTTGAGCCTTCGCCCAGCATGTGCCGGGTACTACGCGAGGCGGCCGCAGAGTTCAACGTGCCCAACGTCGACGTTGTCGAGGCCGGCTGGCTGGACGCCCAAGTCGACCGGGCCGACGTGGCTATCTGCGCCCATGTCGTCTATGTCATTCAGGACATCGACGCCTTCGTCAGGAAATTGTCAGAGCATGCCGGCCAGGTGCTGGTCATCATGTTTCAAGGGCCTCCGCAGTCCCAGGTTTATCTACTCTGGGAACGGGTGTATGGCGTGCCTAGACTGCCCCTGCCCAGCCTCCCCGAATTTCTGGAAGTGCTGAAACAGCTCGGAGTAGAGCCGACCGTCGACGTGGTGCACACCGAGCCAAACCGAGGGTTCGAAAGCCTGGAAGTAGCGACGGAACAGATCGCCCGCCGCCTGTACGTCACGCCTGACTCTCCGGAGATGGAACGCCTGGAAGCGCTGCTGCCCGAGGTCCTGGAAGAAAAAGAGGGCTATTTCACGATCAAGGGCGCAGTCCAGTTGGAGCCACGGGTGGTCTCCTGGCGGACCGGCGCCTAGTCTGCCGGGCTTGGCTGTAGGGCCAGCGGCGTCCGAGGGTTCTTGATCAAGACCAATGAGCCGGTCATGCCCGCTATGGAGCTGACCAAGGCGAATGCGAAGGTCCAGTTCATGGCGAAGTTGTCGGCAATGGCACCGCCGATGGTGGGCGAAATGGCGCTACCCAGCCCGGCCCCAACGGACATGAGTCCAAAGGCGGCCGCCGAGAACTGCACAGCAACATAGTCTCCGGAGCAGGCGGCGCAGATGGTGTAGGCGGCCCGGAGCGTGAAGCCCAGCAAGACGGCCGCGATGATGAAACTTCCCATGCTTGGAAGCGCCGCCATCAGAATGAAGGCTATCCCCTGCAGCATGAACGAGTAGAAGAACGCCTGGCCCCGGCTGACCTGGTCAGACATCCGGCCCCAAACGACGCCGCTGGTGACGCTCAATAGGCCGATCAAGATCACCAATTGGCCGACGGTGGTCAGGCTGATCCCGTTCTCTTGGGACAGGTACACGCCGAAGAACGAAGTGAAGATGTTCTGCGACCAACCCGACGCGAACGCCAGGAAGGTCACCAGCCAGATCATTCGGTTCTTGTAGGCGGCCACCGGCCAGGCGCCCCGTGCTGCCGGTTGCCTGCCTTCTGGGCTTGTTCCTACAGCGTCGCGGGGCCGTTCTCGCAAGAAGACCAGCGCGACTGCCCCGATCACCAGGCACAATGTGCCAAAGGTCATCCAGGCGTGACGCCAACCTTCGTCGGCATCCCGTCCCACCAGCCACGGCACCACCACTCCGGCGAAGATGAAGGCGAGGCTCCCACCCGTGGCCGCCAATCCGGCTGCCAGACCTCTGTCCGCGGAACTGAACCAGCGGGCCAGCAACCCCATCATAGGTGTGAGGGCCATCCCGGTGCCCACGCCCATGAACGCCGATGCCAAGAGCACCAGAGCATAGGTCTGAGCGGAGCCCAAAAAAATCATGGCCCCACCAGCGCCCATCGTGCCTACGGCAATGATAAATCGGCTTCCGTAGCGGGGGGCCAGGGTGCCTGAGACCAGAGTGCTGCCCATGCGGACCATGGCCGCCAGTGTTATCACGAACCCGGCCTTGGTATGGGAGATATCGAGGTCGATTTCCATGGACGGGAGGGTCAGGCTGTGGGCGAACTGGGTGAACCCGGAGCCCCAGTTGACTAGTATCCCCGTCAACAGAATCACGCCGGTGTAAGTGAACAGCCAGTCAGGCGTGAAACGGAGTTGTTTGAAACGCCTCATCTAGAACGCAGAGTTTGAGTCACGAAGATAACTGGGGGTTAGCGTAAAGGCCGGAATAGATTACGGATATCCTCCACCAGCCTGACCGGTTCTTCCAACGCGGCGAAGTGGCCTCCACTGGGCATGTCCGTCCATTGTTGGATGTTGAAGGAGCGTTCGACCCACTCCCGAAGAGGAACGCTGATCTCGGCTGGGAACGCCGCGATGCCACAAGGCACCTCGATCCGTTCGTCCTTTTTCAGATCCCATGGCTTCCGTTGCGTTTCGTAGTAGATCTTGGTTGACGAGCCGATAGTCTGAGTTGCCCAGTAGATCGTGATGGTGGTGAGCAGTTCGTCCTTGGTGAACTTTTTCTCTACATCGCCGCCGCAGTCGCTCCACGTCCGGTACTTCTCCACGATCCAGGCCGCAAGTCCCGCGGGGGAGTCGTTCAACCCGTAAGAGAGAGTCTGTGGTTTGGTTCCCTGGATGTGGGCATAGCCGCCTTCGGCTGCCTGCCAGTCCCGTCGCTGTTGGAGCAAATCCTCTTCTGCTTTCGAGAGCTCCCTTGATCCCGGGCCCATGTAGGGCGTCGGCCGGAAAGGCAAAGTCGAGTGGATGCCAATCACCTTGTCGCTGTGGGCGAAGCCGAGCCTGGCGGTGACCGAGGATCCCCAGTCGCCCCCCTGGGCCCCAAACCGCTGGTAACCCAGATTCTCAGACATCAACTTGGCCCAGAGGTCCCCGATGCTCAGCACATCCAGTCCGCGTTCTGTTGTGTGGTCAGAATATCCGTAGCCGGGCATGGACGGGACGACGACGTCGAAAGAGTCCGCCGGGTCGCCGCCGTGGCTGGCCGGGTCCGTTAGCAGGGGGATGATCTTGTGCATCTCGTAGAAGGTGCCGGGCCAGCCGTGGGTAACCACCAGCGGCATGGGGTTGGGCCCCTTGCCCTTTTCGTGGATGAAGTGGATGCCTAGGCCGTCGACCTCAGTCTTGAAGTGGGAGAAGGAATTGATCAGCTTCTCCTGAGCAGGCCAATCAAACTTGGTGCGCCAGTATTCAACCAACCCCTTGACGTAATCAAGGTTGCTACCGTAGTCCCAGCCGGTGCCTGGCAGTTCGTCCGGCCACCGGGTGCGCTCTAACCGGGACTTCAGGTCGTCCAGGACCGAGTCGGAAACCTCTATCTTGAACGGTTCGATCGCCATGACAACTCCCTCATAGTTCGGGTTAAATGGGGCCGGGTTAGATGGGCAGAACCGGCTCGGTGCGGTTGGCCGGTAGTTCTGAGTCAAATCCGTTGACCGCGACGGCGATGAGGGCATAGTTGCCCATTACCAGCGACAGTTCTATCAGGCCCTGCTTGCCGAACACCTCGAACGCCGATTGGTAGGCGCCGCGGCTCACCCGGTGCGTGCGGTAGAACTCCTGGACGTAGTTGATGACGGCTGCTTCATCGGGTGCCAGCGGGGGAAGTTCCTTGCGGTCTCTGAGGGCGTCCACTACGGCGTCGGGCACTCCGGCGGCCCTGGCGGAGGCGGCATGGGCGTTCCAAACGTACATGCAGTCATTTTCGCGGGCTGTGACCAGCATGGTGAGTTCCAAAGTCTTGTCGGACAGAGAGGAATCGTTGCGCAGGTATTGGTTCAAGGCCGTGACCGCTTGCTGGGCCTTGGGAACGTGCCAGAAGATCGAGCCGGGTCCGACCAAGGGAACAGAGCCTGCGCCAGCTAGAAGCTGGTCAAATTCGGCTGTTTGGTCGCTGGGAACGGTGTCTCGGGTCGCTGCGGGAATCCTACCCATGTCAGTTCTCCTAAATCATTCGAGTTTCGGCCACGATATTGGGCGTAAATACGAGGCCCTGGCGTGTGGGCCTTAAAGTTACGCGCCCGGTTTTGCGTTGTCAATCTA